>NZ_JBVAYE010000029.1:0-255 GCF_055413545.1 Lactiplantibacillus sp. 3062 | reverse complement strand
AACGTCGTCAATGGAGAATAGCGGGATCGAACCGCTGACCCCCTGCTTGCAAAGCAGGTGCTCTCCCAGCTGAGCTAATTCCCCATGAGGTATTCAACTTATGGAACCAACTGGTTCGGTTCCAATGGGCCTAAATGGACTTGAACCATCGACCTCACGCTTATCAGGCGTGCGCTCTAAACCAGCTGAGCTATAGGCCCAAAAAACGCTTATTAAATTGAGAGTTAGACCTCTCAAAACTAAACAAAGTTTCGA
>NZ_JBVAYE010000028.1:0-288 GCF_055413545.1 Lactiplantibacillus sp. 3062 | reverse complement strand
GATCTGACCAGTTTCTGGAGCTGAAAGTAATTCTCGTTGTTTCGATTTGAAATATTCCCAATTTTCGTTCACGGAAATCCTTTTAAGATATCCTTTTGGTGTTAGTGCCGCGGAAATTAGTTGATGATTTTCATCATACTTTTCGGCAATGTATTCTTTAAAGTCACGGGTAAAACCATACTTATCAGTCCGTTGACGATAAGCATTAAAATTAAACCGGACGTTTTGTGGATTGATAAAATAATCATCTTTTTCATGATAGTCCCAGTTCATAACCTTACGGTCATC
>NZ_JBVAYE010000027.1:0-309 GCF_055413545.1 Lactiplantibacillus sp. 3062 | reverse complement strand
AGTATGCTAAAAGGACCAGTTTTAACATGGCACCGAGGTTATATTCCCGCGGACGGCCAAACTGGTAATCATATTTTAGTTTTAAACTCTCAACAAGCTGGTTGATGTAACGAGCAGGATGATGCTCTTCTGGTTGGTAATCCAAGGCGATACTCAAAGTGGTTTGATTCATGTTATAATAATCTTGCATATTAGGAATGTCCTTTCGAGGATAATTTCGTAGAGTATCGGGTGCGACCGATGCTCTTTTTTTATTTTCTATTATATCAAAAACAGGTCTGGAAAAATCCGAAGATTTTTCCAGACCTG
>NZ_JBVAYE010000026.1:0-627 GCF_055413545.1 Lactiplantibacillus sp. 3062 | reverse complement strand
CAATATCTTCGTCAAAATGGCATGATTGATGATGTTTCATTTATTGATGGAACTAAGATCCTAGCCGACGCCAACAAGTATAGCTTTGTTTGGAAGAAGAATACGATACGATTTGACAAGATGAATCGCGAAAAACTCGTTGACCTGTTAGGCGAGCTTCATGAAGCTAAAATTGTCGGTGAAATTCCGGCAGGATCAGAGCTGACTCCCGAACTATTGGATATCATGATTAGCAAGGTTGAGGATCACTTAGTGGTCCTTAATGAAACCGTGGAAGCAACTAAGCAGGTTTCCCCGAACCCAGCCAAACAGCAACGCCGGACTGTTAAATCACAAAAACGTAAGTTGGATAAACGACGTGATAAAATGCGTGAACACCAAGCACAGCAAGCAATCTATGGTCAGCGTAACAGCTACTCTAAGACGGATCACGATGCCACCTTTATGCGGGTCAAGGAAGATCCGATGCAAAACGGTCAATTAAAACCTGCCTACAACGTTCAAATCGCCACGAGTAATCAGTTCATTACGGGATATCGGCTTTTCCAAAATCCAACCGACACACGAACCTTACAACCGTTTATTGAACATTTAAAGGCCAACAATGTGTTAGGTCACACCATCGTT
>NZ_JBVAYE010000025.1:0-1373 GCF_055413545.1 Lactiplantibacillus sp. 3062 | reverse complement strand
TGTGTAGGTTTCCGTAATATTCCTTAGAAAGGAGGTGATCCAGCCGCAGGTTCTCCTACGGCTACCTTGTTACGACTTCACCCTAATCATCTGTCCCACCTTAGGCGGCTGGTTCCTAAAAGGTTACCCCACCGACTTTGGGTGTTACAAACTCTCATGGTGTGACGGGCGGTGTGTACAAGGCCCGGGAACGTATTCACCGCGGCATGCTGATCCGCGATTACTAGCGATTCCGACTTCATGTAGGCGAGTTGCAGCCTACAATCCGAACTGAGAATGGCTTTAAGAGATTAGCTTACTCTCGCGAGTTCGCAACTCGTTGTACCATCCATTGTAGCACGTGTGTAGCCCAGGTCATAAGGGGCATGATGATTTGACGTCATCCCCACCTTCCTCCGGTTTGTCACCGGCAGTCTCACCAGAGTGCCCAACTTAATGCTGGCAACTGATAATAAGGGTTGCGCTCGTTGCGGGACTTAACCCAACATCTCACGACACGAGCTGACGACAACCATGCACCACCTGTATCCATGTCCCCGAAGGGAACGTCTAATCTCTTAGATTTGCATAGTATGTCAAGACCTGGTAAGGTTCTTCGCGTAGCTTCGAATTAAACCACATGCTCCACCGCTTGTGCGGGCCCCCGTCAATTCCTTTGAGTTTCAGCCTTGCGGCCGTACTCCCCAGGCGGAATGCTTAATGCGTTAGCTGCAGCACTGAAGGGCGGAAACCCTCCAACACTTAGCATTCATCGTTTACGGTATGGACTACCAGGGTATCTAATCCTGTTTGCTACCCATACTTTCGAGCCTCAGCGTCAGTTACAGACCAGACAGCCGCCTTCGCCACTGGTGTTCTTCCATATATCTACGCATTTCACCGCTACACATGGAGTTCCACTGTCCTCTTCTGCACTCAAGTTTCCCAGTTTCCGATGCACTTCTTCGGTTGAGCCGAAGGCTTTCACATCAGACTTAAAAAACCGCCTGCGCTCGCTTTACGCCCAATAAATCCGGACAACGCTTGCCACCTACGTATTACCGCGGCTGCTGGCACGTAGTTAGCCGTGGCTTTCTGGTTAAATACCGTCAATACCTGAACAGTTACTCTCAGATATGTTCTTCTTTAACAACAGAGTTTTACGAGCCGAAACCCTTCTTCACTCACGCGGCGTTGCTCCATCAGACTTTCGTCCATTGTGGAAGATTCCCTACTGCTGCCTCCCGTAGGAGTTTGGGCCGTGTCTCAGTCCCAATGTGGCCGATTACCCTCTCAGGTCGGCTACGTATCATTGCCATGGTGAGCCGTTACCCCACCATCTAGCTAATACGCCGCGGGACCATCCAAAAGTGATAGCCGAAGCCATCTTTCAA
>NZ_JBVAYE010000024.1:0-2772 GCF_055413545.1 Lactiplantibacillus sp. 3062 | reverse complement strand
ACTTTCGAGTGTACTACCGTATCATTGATATCAAGCCTTTTAGCGTCATCATTTTTGGTGAGTGCACCAAAAGTGCACCATATTAATTGACCTGAGAGAGTGCTTTTAAGGTCCGTTCGTCTTCCTGTTGTTGGTCTTCTTTAATCATATGAGCGTAGACGTTACGAGTGATGGAACTGTTCTTATGGCCCAACCGTTTGGAAATGTATTCCATCTTCACGCCACAATAGAGCAGGTAACTAGCGTGGGTGTGCCGCAACCCGTGAAAACTAATCCGTTTAATTCCCAATGAATTGGAGTATTTTTTAAGCAAGTTATCACACGCTCCAGGGGATGGAATACGACCACGCTTGTTCATGAAAACTAGATGATCTGGGTTATCCAATTTAGCTGCCATCTGTAAAGCATGCAGTGTTTTAAGATGATTTAAAAGATCGTCAGTTACAGTTATTGTACGAATACTAGATTCAGTTTTTGTTTTCTTAAATTTTTGGCCATAAACATAATCCCATGACTTATTAACACGGATAGTCTTGTTTTGCCAATCGATATCAGTCCAAGTCAGAGCAGAAACTTCGGCTACTCGCATACCAGTTAGTAGGCCAGTATAGATCATTGATTTTCCAGTAGAAATTAGCTTGATGTTTTTATTGACTTCGATAGCTAGCGTTTGCATGTCTTTCGCGTCAAGGTATTTTAGTTGTGCTGGTTTACCGGAGTGGCCACCTAATTCAACATGTAAGCAGAAATCGGTCTTTATTAAATTATCAGCTACGGCATCGATAATTGCAGCATGAATATGGCCATGCAATTTTTCAACAGATGATTTGCTATGATATGGTTGATTATCTGTCAGTTGTCGCTGTGCACGTTGCTTGGCATTACCGTGCACAAATTCATTGATAAATTGTTGATAACGCAGCCTTGTCATTGACGACAGTTGAACGTTAGGTAGTAACTCAGCAATTTGGCGAAGAGTATATCGATATTCTTGTTCTGTAATTCGGGAAACTTTGCCAAATTTATAGGTTTCTAACCATTTCTCGTAGTAATCTGTAAAGACTGTCGTTGTATCGGATTTTCCTATGGATTGGTCAAATTTAGCTTGTTCCAATTTAGTTGCCCACTGTTCAGCTTCTTTTTTACGAGAAAAGCCACTCTTGTTTTTAAAGTGCCGTTTGCCAAATTCATCATAGTAACTAACGCGAACGGCCCATTTGCCATTTTTCTTTTTAATACTTGCCATTTGAATTTCCTCCTTAAATTTCACCTAGGCGGGTAGAATTTTAAGGACTTGCAGACATCACCTCCTTAGTTGTGATAATATTATGTATGTAAAAAGAGCGGAGTAATCCACTGGCTTTTATTGGTAGCACATCTTACTTCTTGGCGGGAGGGGATGTGCTTTTTGTGTTATAATAGGTGAACAAAATTCATTAATTTCAAGCGAAGGTGAATAATAATGAACTACCAGTCACTCGTTATAAGCATTGTTTTATCTGGAACGTTAGGATTCTTAAATTATAATTTATTGGTAAATCAAGGTACGTTGTCTTCTTACTCTAGTAAAGAAGACCGGTCAGCATGGTGTATCTTATTTTCAATAATGAACTTTCTAATCTATACAATTATTATTAATGTGATAGCAAACAATCCAAATATTTGGAATGTAGTTTTTACCGTACTAATTACTGTAGTAACTAGTATATTAATAACATTTTTGTTACTTCGATTTTTATTTAATAGGGTTGAAATACTATTAAACAAAAGTCGGAGTAATGAAAATTTATCAATGATTTCTACCAAGACACCACATGAGTATGCTTTTGAACATCATGGTTATATGATGGTTTACATTTTTGATTTCAATCATCAATATATATCATCTGGGTTTTTAGAACATTATTCTGAATCACTTGATTTAGAACATCAACTGTTATTAACACCTGAGGAAAAAATGGAACAAAGTACATTTTCAGAGGATGAAGTCATTGAATTAATGAATAAAAACTATTCATCTATCCGAATGGAAGATTATCCACGAGTCTATATAGATAACAAAAGTAAATTAAAGTACTATATCTTTTATTTAAAAAAATAATAATTATTTTTTGGGCTTAACACTGGGCGCTGAGGTTCCATGTGGTACTGGTGCGGTTCTGTTTGGACTGTTTCTCTGGCCAGGCTTTGGTACTACTGGTTTTATAAATTTTGTTGGCTTATCGCTCATTACTATCACCTCCTTAAAAAGCACATCTCAAACTTTGACCGGTTGGGATGTGCTTTTTAGTCCTTATAGGTCGCTATTAGCGAATGCATCCCGTAAAAGAACTAATACCAAAAAAGCAATCCAGATTAAAGGAGAATGGAAATGATAGTAGAAAACAGCAAATATAATTCCAATAACTCCTACGATCATTATCAGCCACGAGACTAGGCTTGAAGTGTAATGTTTCTGATCAAGTGAAGGATTACTTTTAATAGCTGGTTTATATAGAGTAAAATGGGCTATTAATGAAAATATAAAGATAACTGGCAATATCCATAGTGAATCTGCAAATATTGATTTTGGATATGTTTCCTCCAATGCCAGCACTATGAAAAATGGGTAAAAGTCAATATTATTCACAAGAGCATATTTCCAATTGAAATTCATCGATCTAACCATCTCCAATAATTGTTAAGTTTTATATTCAAAAATTTAAACGCGAGCGGCAGGAGTCGGACCTGCATAGTACTCCAAGAAAGAATGGGCTTCAAGACTTGGAACAT
>NZ_JBVAYE010000023.1:0-3184 GCF_055413545.1 Lactiplantibacillus sp. 3062 | reverse complement strand
TAACTTCTGTGTTCGACATGGGAACAGGTGTATCCTTCTCGCCATCGTCACCACACTATTGAGAAACTTGTGCTCTCAAAACTAGACAATATCAAATATCTTCATATGAACCGGAACACCAATTACTTGGTTAAGTCCTCGACCGATTAGTATTAGTCCGCTTCATGCGTCACCGCACTGCCACTTCTAACCTATCTACCTGATCATCTTTCAGGGGTCTTACTTCCATAAAGGAATGGGAAATCTCATCTCGAGGTGTGTTTCACACTTAGATGCTTTCAGCGTTTATCACATCCATACGTAGCTACCCAGCGATGCGCCTGGCGGCACAACTGGTACACCAGAGGTATGTCCATCCCGGTCCTCTCGTACTAAGGACAGGTCCTCTCAAATTTCCTACGCCCGCGACGGATAGGGACCGAACTGTCTCACGACGTTCTGAACCCAGCTCGCGTACCGCTTTAATGGGCGAACAGCCCAACCCTTGGGACCGACTACAGCCCCAGGATGCGATGAGCCGACATCGAGGTGCCAAACCTCCCCGTCGATGTGGACTCTTGGGGGAGATAAGCCTGTTATCCCCAGGGTAGCTTTTATCCGTTGAGCGATGGCCCTTCCATACGGTACCACCGGATCACTAAGCCCGACTTTCGTCCCTGCTCGACCTGTCTGTCTCGCAGTCAAGCTCCCTTGTGCCTTTACACTCTGCGAATGATTTCCAACCATTCTGAGGGAACCTTTGGGCGCCTCCGTTACTTTTTAGGAGGCGACCGCCCCAGTCAAACTGCCCACCTGACACTGTCTCCCACCACGATTAGTGGTGCGGGTTAGAGTGGTCATACAGCGAGGGTAGTATCCCACCAACGCCTCCACCGAAACTAGCGTTCCGGTTTCTATGGCTCCTACCTATCCTGTACAAGCTGTACAAACACTCAATATCAAGCTACAGTAAAGCTCCATGGGGTCTTTCCGTCCTGTCGCGGGTAGTCCGCATCTTCACGGACAATATAATTTCACCGAGTCTCTCGTTGAGACAGTGCCCAGATCGTTACGCCTTTCGTGCGGGTCGGAACTTACCCGACAAGGAATTTCGCTACCTTAGGACCGTTATAGTTACGGCCGCCGTTTACTGGGGCTTCAATTCTGAGCTTCGCCGAAGCTAACCCATCCTTTTAACCTTCCAGCACCGGGCAGGCGTCAGCCCCTATACGTCATCTTACGATTTTGCAGAGACCTGTGTTTTTGATAAACAGTCGCCTGGGCCTATTCACTGCGGCTGATCTTGCGATCAGCACCCCTTCTCCCGAAGTTACGGGGTCATTTTGCCGAGTTCCTTAACGAGAGTTCACTCGCTCACCTTAGGATTCTCTCCTCGACTACCTGTGTCGGTTTGCGGTACGGGTAGTTAAGTACTCACTAGAAGCTTTTCTCGGCAGTGTGACATCAGACGCTTCGCTACTAAATTTCGCTCCCCATCACAGCTTGTCCTTAAAGTGAAAAGCATTTGACTCTTCACAAGACTTACTGCTTGGACATTCTAATCCAACAGAATGCACATCTTAGCCTCCTGCGTCCCTCCATTGCTCAAACGCACTTAACTAGTACAGGAATCTCAACCTGTTATCCATCGTCTACGCCTCTCGGCCTCGACTTAGGTCCCGACTAACCCTGGGAGGACGAGCCTTCCCCAGGAAACCTTAGTCATTCGGTGGATAGGATTCTCACCTATCTTTCGCTACTCATACCGGCATTCTCACTTCTAAGCGCTCCACAAGTCCTCACGATCTTGCTTCACCGCCCTTAGAACGCTCTCCTATCACGCGACCTAATGGTCGCATCCATGGTTTCGGTAGTATGCTTAGCCCCGGTACATTTTCGGCGCAGGATCACTCGACTAGTGAGCTATTACGCACTCTTTAAATGGTGGCTGCTTCTGAGCCAACATCCTAGTTGTCTATGCAACTCCACATCCTTTTCCACTTAGCATACATTTAGGGACCTTAACTGATGGTCTGGGCTGTTCCCCTTTCGACGGTGGATCTTATCACTCATCGTCTGACTCCCGGATATGAATCAATGGCATTCGGAGTTTATCTGAATTCAGTAACCCAAGACGGGCCCCTAGTCCAAATAGTGCTCTACCTCCATGATCCTAATTCCGAGGCTAGCCCTAAAGCTATTTCGGAGAGAACCAGCTATCTCCAAGTTCGTTTGGAATTTCACCGCTATCCACACCTCATCCCAGCAATTTTCAACTTACACGGGTTCGGTCCTCCAGTGCGTTTTACCGCACCTTCAACCTGGACATGGATAGGTCACCTGGTTTCGGGTCTATAACCTCGTACTCAAAACGCCCATTTCAGACTCGCTTTCGCTACGGCTCCGACTTTTTAGTCTTAACCTTGCACGGGATCATAACTCGCCGGTTCATTCTACAAAAGGCACGCCATCACGCATTAACGCGCTCTGACTTATTGTAGGCACATGGTTTCAGGAACTATTTCACTCCCCTCCCGGGGTGCTTTTCACCTTTCCCTCACGGTACTGGTTCACTATCGGTCACTAGGTAGTATTTAGCCTTGGGAGATGGTCCTCCCGGATTCCGACGGAATTTCACGTGTTCCGCCGTACTCAGGATCCTGAACTGAGAGAATTTGATTTAATCTACTGGGCTATCACCATCTATGGCGGATTTTCCCAAATCCTTCGACTATCAAGTTCTTTGGTAACTCAAATGTTCAGTCCTACAACCCCAAAGTGCAAGCACTTTGGTTTGGGCTGTTCCCCGTTCGCTCGCCGCTACTTAGGGAATCGAAATTTCTTTATATTCCTGCTGCTAATGAGATGTTTCAGTTCACAGCGTTTACCTCCAACTAGACTATGAATTCATCTAGTGGTAACAGTTGATTAAAACTGCTGGGTTGCCCCATTCGGAAATCTCCGGATCATAGCTTACGTACAGCTCCCCGAAGCATATCGGTGTTAGTCCCGTCCTTCATCGGCTCCTAGTGCCAAGGCATTCACCATGCGCCCTTGTTAACTTAACCTCATTTACCTAACGGTAAATGCGATTAATGAGTTTAGCGATAATTAAACTTCAATAAAAAACTCAAAAAACGCGGTGTTCTCGGTTTCATTATGAAAAAATATATTTGATATTATCTAGTTTTCAAAGAACAAGTTT
>NZ_JBVAYE010000022.1:0-3424 GCF_055413545.1 Lactiplantibacillus sp. 3062 | reverse complement strand
ATTTTAACTCCCTTTTGAGCTAACACATGTAGCCAGACTAATGTAGCCAAAGAGCCAATTGGGGTAATCTTAGGTCCCAAATCTGAGCCGATTATGTTTGCGTACACTAACGTATGATGGATGAGCCCTGAAACGTCAGCGCCTTTGATTGATAGTGCATTAATCATGACGGTCGGCATGTTATTCATTAATGACGATAAAAGTGCTGCTAAGTAGCCCATGCCCATTGTGGCAGCAAACCGACCACCTTTTGCGATTTCGGTAATGACACCTGATAATAATGTTGTTAGACCAACGTTCTGAAGGCCGTAGACTACGACATACATACCGATTGAGAAAAAGACAATGTTCCAAGGAGCTCCTTTAATCGCTGCCATCGCATTAACATGGGAACTTCTTTGACCAACTATCAGAAAAATAGCCGCAATACTCAGTGCGATAAAGGAGACGGGGATTCCTAAGAAACCGCTACTAAAGTAACCAATCAATAGGAGGATTAAGACGACCCATGAAAACTTGAAAAGTCGCTGATCTTTTAGTGCAGAACTGGGTTCCGCAACCTGAGTGGCATCAAATTTTCGTGGCAATGCTTTTCGAAAGTAAAGATACAGGATACCAATACTACCTAACAGCGAAAATAGATCAGGAATCCACATTCTTAACGCATACGCTGAAAAGGAAATTCCAAAAAAGTCTGCAGAGACAATATTTACCAAGTTACTAACAATCATTGGTAAAGAAGTGGTATCGGCAATAAAGCCACTGGCAATAATAAAAGGGAAAACTTGCTTTTCATCAAAGTGTAAGGCACGAACCATTGCTAAAACAATGGGGGTAAGAATCAGAGCAGCCCCATCATTAGCAAAAAGGGCAGCAACGACGGCGCCTAAGGTGGTCACCAAAATAAACATGCGAATACCGTGACCGTTTGCCCAGCGAGCCATGTGTAAGGCGGCCCATTCAAAAAATCCGATTTGATCTAAAATGAGTGAAATCAGAATAATAGCCACGAAAGATAAGGTGGCATTCCAGACAATTCCGGTAACTGTTCCAACATCTTTAAAACTCACCACGCCAAACAATAATGCTAAAATTGCACCACCAACGGCTGTCCATCCAATTGATAATCCTCTAGGTTGCCAGATAACGAATAATAATGTGAGTAAGAAAATTCCAACGGCAAAAAAGACTTGCATGATACCTCCTAAACTGATTAATTATTTTTTTCCTTTAATTAATTAAACCGTTAAAAGCGTTTTTTCGTAATTTGGTTGCCATTGCATAACAGCAAAATGATTATTCGAAAGCTCTTTTACCTGATCAATCCATTTAACTTCGCTTTGCACTCGAGCCAGCAAACATGGATCAGTGGTTTGAGTTGCCAACATACTTTGGTTGACCACCCACCAAGTATGAGCTAGACTGGCTCGCTTCAAATCGTCATCTAACCGCATTGATTCATAAACCGGCGTGGCTTCTGGTAGCGTTACCATAACAATTTCAGTTTGCTTAGGATCTTGTAGTCTTGGTAACAGATTAACGACTGCTTGTGGGACGCTGCCGGAGGTATGGGCAACTTCTTGAGCATAGCTTTGGGTCGAGTTTAACAGTAGGAGTGTATGACCAGTCGGAGCCGTATCAACCACAACGACGTCACTATCATTTTGGGCGACTAACTCAGCAAAAGCTCGGAAGACAGCAATTTCTTGAGTACATGGTGAACGCAAATCTTCAGCGACATAATCAACATCATTAGACTTCATGGTCTTTTTAGCAGTAGTGAGAACTTCGTTTTGATATTCTTTTAAAGACTTTTTCTCATCAATATGGCTCACCTTGATCAGCGGACTTGTGATTTTGAAGTATTTCAAATGATCAGCTGGGTCAGTGGTAGCCAAGTGCACGGTTTTGTGTTGAGCAGCTATCTTTTGGGCAATTTGAACGGCAACGGTTGTTTTACCAACGCCACCTTTGCCCATGGTGAAGATAATTTTTTTATTTGACTGCACTAAATTCTTCACGACAACATCCAGATCAGGAAAGTGACTAGCAGTAACCGGTTCCTCAGTGATTTGCGGCTGCTGGTCTTTCAATAGTAGTCGTAAATTAGCTAATCCCAATACGTTGTATGCTCGCAATGGGATTGCTAACTTGGGTAGCTGGTCTAAAGTGACTGGCATATTCTGCAAATCAGCTTGCTGTTGTTTAAAAATAGTCTGAGAAACTGCGTCGGTTGGCTGATTTAAGATACCGTTAATGATTAGTTGCTGGTTCTTAATGTTTAAGGCTGCCAACTCATGTGAAGCGCGTTGTGCCTCCAGAAGGGCGCCTTTTTGTGGTCGGGTAACTAAAAACAAAGTCGTCGCTTGAGGATTGCCTAAAGTTTCAACCGCTTTTTGATACATAGCTTTCTTATCATTTAAGCCAGCTAGTTGGCCGAGACAGGATGCACCACGATCATTCTTATCCAGGTAATTACTCCAAGCAGAAGGCAATTGCAGCATTCTTAAGGTATGGCCGGTCGGCGCGGTATCAAAAATAATATAGTCAAATTGCTGATTAATCTTGGAACTAGTTAGAAAGTTGGCAAATTCATTAAATGCAGCAATTTCAACCGTACACGAGCCTGATAATTGTTCAGCCATATTCTGAATGGCTTCTTTGGGCAACACGCCTCGATAAGGTTGAATAACCTGCTCGCGATACTCGTTCGCAGCAATGACCGGATCAAAGTTGGCAGCAAACAAACCGGAAATGTTTGGAATCGGCTTTGGCTGATTGGTTAAACTAACTTTAAAAACGTCCTGCAAGTTACTAGCTGGATCAGTGGAAACGATCATAACTCGGTGACCAGCATCAGCTAAGCTAATTGCAGTGGCACTGGCAACCGTGGTTTTGCCAACCCCACCCTTGCCGGTAAAAAATAGGTACTTGGTTAAATTAATCTCTTGTGGCGAATACTTTTCCATCATTTTTCAGCTCCTTACATAGACACGCGTCTATGTATTACTTAAAAAAACTTAATTGGCAACATCTTTTTCACAATCAGACCGTTGGCAAAGGCAGTGCTCATCAGCGGCTAACAGTTGGTCGGTATTCTGTTTAAACTCTTGGACAAACCTTTTTTGTAGGGAATAGTGTTGCCATTTCCCATCCTTTACCGCAAACACAATACCTGCATTTTGCAAAACCTTCATATGATGAGACAAAGTGGGTTGAGAAAAATCAAAATGCTGGAGGATATCACAAGCACAAAGTGATCCACATGAAAGCAGATCAATGATTTTTAGGCGGTTCGGGTCAGCCATTGCTTTTAGCATTTGAACGTAATTTTGATAATCCATTTTTTCTCCTTCCATTACATAGACGATCATCTATGCATAGTATAAGAGCTACTCCAATGGCTTGTCAACTTTGTTAAAAC
>NZ_JBVAYE010000021.1:0-3784 GCF_055413545.1 Lactiplantibacillus sp. 3062 | reverse complement strand
TGTCTATCCAAGGTAGAGTCCCCGCTCTTAACAACTTCCAATGCAGGTTCGACTCCTGCCGCTCGCATTGTAACAAATAACCCATACTACCGCTTACTTTAGCACGTACATCACGTGGGCGTAATTCAATGGTAGAATAACGATTTCAGCCCTTCTCTCTCGTTTGAAATTGTTATGTAGGTTCAATCCCTGCCACCCACTTTTAAAAGAAAGAAGGTAAGATTATGGATAAAGATATGTCGAAATACGAACTCATAGATAACATTACTAATGACTTAACCTCTTTTATTAATCTGTATGCTTTCGTTTATCTTACAAAAGATAGCTACTCAAGGAAAGAATATGACCGCATAATCCAAGGAATGGAAAGAGATATGGTTGATCGTCTTAAGCAAAAATAATTGTAGGTACATTCTAATTAACTGTTGAGCCGACCAAAACCCATTGTTGGCTCTTATGCGAGTGTAGTTTAGTGGTAAAACGACAGCCTTCCAAGCTGTAGTCGCGGGTTCGATTCCCGTCACTCGCTTATAAATATCACTAAGGATGTGAATTTAGATGAGTTTAAAGAATATGATTGAGAATAATCACTATCCGATTGTTTTTGTTGGATCAGGAATATCAAAAAGGTATATTCAAGACTCCCCCGCCTGGATAGATTTAATCGAAGAGTATTGGAAACAAGAATTCCCTAATGAAAATTTATACACTTTTTTTCACAACCTTGACTTAAAAAACGGTGATGCAACAAAAGATCAACAAGATTTTATCGCAAATACTAAAGCCATGGACCGCATTGAAGAACATTTTAATGCTCTATTCTATCAAGAAGAGAGAGATGTAACTGGACTTACAATTAAGGAAGCACAACAAAAAAGACTCTCCCCATTTAAGTATGACCTTGCCAATAAATTTTCAGATTTTCGCCTAAAATCTGATATCGACACCTCTGAATATAAACTATTTAAACAGTTTATAAATAAATCTCGTATGATTATTACTACAAATTATGATGAATTTATTGAAAAATCTTTAAATTCCATTAATAGTAAGCCGAATGTTTATGTTGGTCAAAACGGCTTATTTGACAATAATGCTGGCTGGTCCGAACTATATAAAATACATGGTAGTGTCACAGACCCTCAAACAATCGTAATTAATTCAAATGATTATAATAAGTACGATGAAAATTCAATTCTGCTTAGTGCAAAAATTTTATCCTCTATGATTGACTCTCCAATCATATTTCTTGGATATTCATTAACTGATAGAAATATTCGAAAACTTTTAAATGACTTTTCCCAACAGTTGCCCGCCGAAGATACACGAAAGTCGGCCAATAGAATCTACGTCATCCAATATGAGAAAAATCAAATGGAAACAACTGAAGAATTGGTATCCGATCCAATATTAAACTTTAACTACACATTGATAAACACTGATAATTATTCGAAAATTTATAGTGATATATCTAAAATTAATGAAGGAGCATCGCCCTACGAAGTAAGAAAATACCAAGATTTAATCAGAAAAATAATTGTTGATTATGGGAGTCGCGGTTCACTCGAATCTGTTCTCGTATCCCCACAAGATTTGTCTGACATTTCTAATCAGATTGACCAGGGAAAACCTATCGTAGTCGCTATGGGTGATGCAAAATACTTCTATGTATATCCTGATTTACTAAGCTACATTAAAGATTACTTTAACGAAACAAATAATTATTTACCTGCTGTTGCCTTATCATTTGTCGCGCACGATGGTAATCGGCTTACTAAAACTCCATTTTCTAGATATCTAAAGTCAGTTGATCAATCTTCCTTGAAGCTAAAAGATAATGATGTTGAAAGACTAAATCATAAAATTCAAAACTGTCCCTCTCTTGATAGTATCATTAATAGTATTGGTAATTGGGCACGCATTGACATCAGTTCAATTGAAGAAGCTAAGAATATTACAAGCCGTTCAAAAATGTTCATGGTTTTAACCTACAACTTAAAAAGATTAGATAAAACAGACTTGCATGATTTTATTCTTAATTCTGCTATTCCACTATTTGAAAAATCTGTTAAAGATCAGACTAACTTACGTACTGATATCAGAAAATTTTTATTGGGATACGATCTCTTAGTAAACGGCGATTTAAAAGAAATAAAAAAACCGGCTCAGAACCCTTAGGGTTGAGTCGGCAAGCCAGTAGTAAAGAGTTTACTTTCAGCATTGACTCTTAACTCACAAATAATATTACCTTTTTAAGCATTCAAAGTCAATCTTAATATATATTTGTCAAATCATTTAAGAGACGAATTGTCAGATTGAGTACAACATATAACTTATGTGTCACTCGCTTATACCCCGTAACGGGGTATATATTTTAAATAGAATAGAACATACGTTTGGAAACGACAACCTATTGTTATTTCCAGTTGGGGGGGAATGAAACATGTCAGTAACCAAACTTAATAATGGTAAATGGCAAGCCCGTGTCTCTTATAAAGATGATGACGGTAACTATAAGTCGGTTACTCATTTAGAAAAGCGCAAAACTGACGCTGTTGAGTGGGAAACTAAAACTAAAAATGCTCTGCTGGAAGGTGCTGACTTATCACGTAGCACCGAGAGTCTAAAGCATTACTTTCTTGATTGGATCAGAATATACAAAACTGACGGCGTATCGCGTCATACTCACGAGCTGTATATGGGCAACTGGCGACACATCTCCGCGTATTTTAAAGATCAACCTATGAGCGCAATTAAACGGCCGGATTATCAGAAGTTTCTGAATGAATTTGGCCGCAGTCATGGAATTGCCACATCTCACAAGCTTCATCAACAAGTACACACTGCAATCAAGGACGCCGTAGCTGATGGTATTCTAAAACGAGACTTTGCTTACAAGGCACATGTCACTGGACGCCCTCCCAAGCCCGTAGAGGAAAAGTATTTGACGTTGTCCGATTATAAGAAGCTGCGTAAATACCTCATTAACACAGCCGATTATGATCACATGACTATGCTAATGATGCTGTTTCAACTAGAAACTGGAACTAGGTTCGAGGAAGCTGCTGGCCTAACGTGGGATAATTTGGATTTGAATAATGGAATAGTTCACATTAAACAGCAATGGGACGCCCGTAGACAGACTTTTCGTCCAACTAAGGGAAATGGGCAGGCCGATGGAGATATAACCATAGGACCCGCCTACTGTCGTTTTATGAGGAGCTATCGTAATACGCAGAAAGATTATTTAGAATTACACGAAATGAAGAATCCTAAGAACCTCGTATTTTGGTCTAAACTAGGAAAAATCGTGGGCAATGGGAATGCAAACGAAGAGCTAGGACGTATTTGTAACCGTCTAAAGATCAACAAAGTTACAACACACGCCATGAGGCACACACACGCTTCGATTCTTATCTTAAATCATGAGTCCCTTCCCTATGTTCAACATCGCCTTCGACATCAAAAACTAGAAACGACCGTTAACACCTACGTCCATCTTATTGAAGAAGAAAACGGCGTGTCAGATAAGAAGGCTACCGAGCTAATGGACGAAGGATTTTAAAAATGATAATTTTATGATTGCTGTAGTCCTTGTGCCGCAAGGGATTACAAAATTATTTGTTAATTTTTCTTCCAAAAACTGCTATATTTTGGCTACTTTTTTCGTTTTTGGAAGAATCGTGGAAGAACATATCGTGTTTGAGTGGTTTTCGAGCATAAAACAAAAGCACCAAAACGCCTTTATATCAGCGTTTTGGTGCTTTGCCGTTTCTCTATATTT
>NZ_JBVAYE010000020.1:0-13132 GCF_055413545.1 Lactiplantibacillus sp. 3062 | reverse complement strand
TTGTTTGCCCCTATCACCAGTTCTTAAAGTGCTGCTATTAACTGGCGCCACTTTTCAATAATCGTCTGCTTGCTGTAACGAGTTGCTGAATTGTAGGCATTCGTAATCAGTTGTGCTTGTCGTTCAGGGTGCTGTAAATACTGACGAACTTTCATTGTCAACTCATCAACATCATTGGGTGTCACTAAGTACCCGTTAACGCCATCTTCGATAATATCTTCCGGCCCGTACGCAATTCGATAGCCAATAACCGGCACGCCATAGCTTTCAGCTTCCATTGTGGCTAGCGAAAAGCCCTCTTCCACACTCGTCATTAAGGCGAGGCTTGCCCGCTGGTACTCTTCTGCCAGATTGGGCAAGAAACCCCGAATAACGATATTTTTTTCTAGATGATTGGCCTGAATAAATTGACGCATTTGCATTTCAATCTTTTGCCCATGCCCAAACAACTGCAAAGTCAGGTCGGGAAATTCACCAACTAACCGACGAACCACTTCCAGTTGATGTGGTAATTGCTTTTCTGGCGAATAGCGCGCCACACTAATAATCCGGTGCGGGTCACGACCATCAATTTTAACCGGATGAACCGTTGTATAGCCGACTGGAATCACGACAACTGGTGGTAAATTATCATAGCGTGCCAATAAATCACGCTTTTGATGCTCGGTCGACACAATAATTCGGTGAAATTGGTCTGGATGGGCTAGGACATACCGATAGACCGATTTCAAATGCCCACTTACCACGTCCTCACCAATCCGTAGATGCGTGCTATGTAAGACTGAACACACGCGAGTTGCGGGGCGCGTATGACCTAAGGCCGCCGCCGTTTGTCGGTTACGATCACAGAAATAGACGTCATCAGCAGTGGCCAATTCATTGAAGAAGAATGTCTGAAAAGCCTGTTCGGTATTGAAGAAAAAGTCTCTTTGTTGATAGTTCTTCAACGTAATCAGTCGTAGTTTTGGCTCTGGCCCGGTAATATCATACTGTTTGATAATTTTGACTTGCCCTTGTAAATCATAATACACTTCTGTGTGCACTTCCTGATGTTTCACTAAAAAGCTTGTCCGGCTCAGGAAGCCCCGGTTATCATAAAATTCGCGTCGGACTTTAACACCCTGATTATCAAAATAATTTACATAATCCAATTGTTGTCGCCCGGCGTCCACAAAATGAACGTACATCAAATATTGACCATCGGTATCCAGGACGCGAAAATCCGTCGTATTTGGAACCTGAATCACCTTAAAGTGACAAACAGCTTGCCAATAGTGCATCCAATCATGATGGATTTTAGTCACTGCTTCAGGCATCGTCCCCTGAAAGAAATCATACAAACTAAAGCATTTTCCTTCCGCACCAAAGCGGGCCGCATGCTCATGTAAACGCGGATTATAAGTGACATAGACGCATCGAGCCTGATAACCAGCGGCGTCAAATAGCGCCAGTCGGTTCAACTGTGCCTTTTCAATTCCCGTCAATTTCAATCCTAAACCAGTACCCACAAAATAATACATCACCTAGCCGTTCCCTTCTCAATCTGAAAAATCAACTCATCCTGTCACCGAGTTCAAAAACTTCGAGTACGCACGGACGATTGACCACTTCATCTGTTATATCTATACACTATCTTTACCCTACCATATTTTACGTTACTCGACCAAGATATGAACAGTTTTATTGACATACAAAAATCGCTAGTCGTGAACAACTACCGTATCAGCAGTGCCCGACTAGTGATTTTTCACCAGTTTCAATTAAATTGCTAGCCATACCTAGTGACGCTCAGCACGCTAGGTATTGTTTTGCTCAAATATAATTAAATCAATAATTAGTGTGTAACGAACACCCCAAGACAACTTAGATCTCTGAGACACGCCCACCATGAACTAAAACACCGTCATTTCTTAACATTTTTCAAAGCTTGGCGGAATCCGAAACACTGAGAGCCCGTGCCACCGTCGCAATATCCTTCGGCGTTGTGCGACAACAGCCGCCGATAATGCGGGCCCCGGCGGCTAACCACTGGGGGACAAAGGATGCAAATTGATGACTCAAATGAGTTTCTTGCCAAGTCTTCGTCACGGGATCATATTGATCACCAGAATTAGGATAAACGATCAACGGAACCGCTACAGCAGCCTTCAAAGTGGTTAACGCTGGTGCAATGTTTTCCAGCGTAGTGCAATTGACCCCCACAGCGACCACGTTCGGCTGGGCCGCCACCCACTTTGCGGCCACAGCTAATGACGTCCCATCACATAATGTCTGTGGATCCTTGATACTAAAGCTTACCCAGTATGGTTGTTGCGTCCAAGTGGTTGTGATTAGTTGTACCAAAGCCTGTACTTCGTCTAAACGTGGCATCGTTTCTAATGCAAGCACGTCCACCCCGGCGGCCATGATCAACGCCAGGCGTTCGCGGTGAAAGTCTTGATAGGCACTCGGCGTTAACTGATATGCACCCGTGTACTCACTACCATCCGCTAAGTAAGCACCGTACGGGCCAATACTACCAGCAATCACAGCATCCGTGACATGACTAGCATCACGCGCCGTATGAGCAATTGTCACCGCCTGTTGTATCAATTGACGCGCTTGTGCGGCAGCAATACCAGCCTGCTCAAATGCAGGCACGTTGGCCTGGTATGTATTAGTTGTCATGATTTTTGCGCCCGCATCCAGATAGCTCTGATGGACCGTTTGAATCGCATCCGGGTGGTCCAACATTGCCGTGGCTGACCACAGTGCGCTATTGGTTGCCACGCCCCGTTTTTCTAATTCCGTAGCCATCGCACCGTCCGAGACGACTGGGCCCCGGTTCAATTGTTCAGTTAATGAAAGCATTGCAATAATTGCCTTCCTTTCTACTTATAAATTATGTTATTCTAATAGCATTGTTGATTTTCTAATCATAGTCTAATCATATTAATTCTGCAAGTAAGGAAGGCCGGTACATTATGTCAAAACAAACCCACCTCAGTCGCCAGATGGAATCACGGCACGTGCTGATGATTTCACTCGGTGGCGTGATTGGGACCGGATTATTTTTAAGTTCCGGTTACACGATTCATCAAGCGGGGCCAATTGGGACCCTGCTCGCCTATACCATTGGGGCCATCCTCGTCTATCTCGTCATGCTCTGTCTAGGTGAGCTGTCAGTTGCAATGCCCTACACCGGGGCGTTTCACGTTTATGCGAAAAAATATATTGGTCCTGGCACAGGCTTTACGGTTGCCATCCTATATTGGTTGACTTGGACGATTGCCCTCGGTTCAGAATTTACAGCAGCGGGGCTCATCATGCAAACCTGGTTTCCGCACATTGCGACCTGGATCTGGAGCCTCGTCTTTATGGTGGTCATCTTCACCGTTAACGCCCTCTCCGTACGCTGGTTTGCGGAAGCGGAATTCTGGTTTGCCAGTATCAAAGTCATCGCGATCGTTGCTTTTATTGTGTTAGGCGGACTGGCAATGGTCGGTATTCTGCCACTTCACGGTCATACCAGTGCCCCGTTTCTGAGCAACTATACGCGTAACGGTTGGTTCCCCAATGGTTTTGGTGGCGTCTTTACGACTATGCTAACGGTCAACTTTGCCTTTTCCGGAACTGAGCTAATTGGAATTACAGCTGGTGAGACTAAGGATCCGGCCCACACCATTCCGACCGCAATCAAAACGACCCTCTGGCGCCTGATTATTTTCTTCATCGGTAGCATGTTCGTCATGGCCGCACTGATTCCTTACAAACAAGCAGGTGTGACGCAAAGTCCATTCGTGCTCGTCTTCAAAGCGATTGGGATTCCCTACGCTGCTGATTTAATGAATTTCGTCGTATTGACCGCCATTATGTCGGCCGCTAATTCTGGCCTCTACGCGTCTACCCGCATGCTGTGGTCACTTGCGAACGAGGGAACCATTCCAAAGGTTTTCAAACGAACCACGAAGCGTGATGTGCCGTTAGTCGCCCTAATTACTAGCATGCTGGGTGGCATTCTGGCCCTATTGTCGAGTGTCTATGCCGCCGGTTCGGTGTACCTGGTCTTAGTATCCATTTCAGGACTTGCTGTCGTCATTGTTTGGATGGCAATTGCCCTTTCGGAGATCAACTTCCGCAAAGCCTACCTGAAAAGTGGGCAGTCGCTTGATCAATTGACTTTTAAAACGCCCGGCTACCCGGTCGTCCCGTGGCTGGCCTTTATCTTAAGTGGACTCTCTTGTATCTTGATTTGGTTTGACCCTAACCAGCGGATTGC
This sequence comes from Lactiplantibacillus sp. 3062, assembly GCF_055413545.1. Taxonomy (NCBI): domain Bacteria; kingdom Bacillati; phylum Bacillota; class Bacilli; order Lactobacillales; family Lactobacillaceae; genus Lactiplantibacillus; species Lactiplantibacillus sp. 3062. The sequence goes on along the minus strand of NZ_JBVAYE010000020.1, from coordinate 8,874 downwards.
CTTGTATTACACCATTCCCTTCGTGGCGATTTGCTATCTAGGCTACTATCTCAATCAACGTTATCGACGGACCCACGCCGCAAAGTAAGCCCGTTAGTCAGCTCAACTCACCAAGTCCACCCAGTAATCGCCTTTTGATGTTGACGACCTAAAAACGAACATGGTCATGGCTTTTGCTGGCATTTCTGAATCTACTTTTAAAGTACGATCCAGCCGACGACACCGATTTTTGAACTGCAACAAAACCAAATATCAATTTCAGATCTCTTGCTAGCCCGGCCAGTTGCTAGCAAGAGATTTTATTTATTTCAGCAGTAAATTGATTATCACTAGATAATCGAATAAATAAACCATTAACCCCGTATACAAGCTGATGATTATGCTATGATTAATTTATCAAGAGCATTGGAGGAGTTTCTATGCACCCAGGATTATTACTCGTCAATTTAGGCTCCCCAGCATCCCCACGGACTAAGGATGTCAAAACATACTTACAAGAATTCTTAAGTGATCCAAGCGTCATCGAGATGCCAGCCGCACTCTGGCAACCGCTGTTGCGTGGTATTATCTTACCGACCCGTTCTTGGCGTTCGGCCACCTTTTATCAGGATAGTTGGCTCCCACAAGGCTCACCATTAATCGTCTACAGTCAAGCCATCTGCCAACAAGTACAAGCAGCATTACCCGATTGGGACGTCCGACTAGCAATGACGTACGGTCAACCCGATATCGGTGCGACCTTGAAAGCCATGGTTGCTGATGGGTGTGAAAAGCCAATTATTTTACCACTTTTTCCGCAATACACCCAGAGCACGCACGGCGGCATCCATCGTCAAGTTGAAGCAACTGGATTACCACACACCTTTATCGACAGTTTCTACGACCAACCGACCTACATTCACTTACTAGCAACCAAAGTCTGGCAAAGCTATCAGGCGCATCATTATGATGCGGTCATCTTCAGCTACCACAGCATCCCCACTGCAATGGTCCGCCATGGTGATCCCTATCAACGCGAATGCGAGGCCACGACCAAAGCTGTGTTGGCGGAGCGACCAGAATTACCAGCTGATAAGGTCATTACGGCGTATCAGTCCAAGTTCGGACCGATGCCGTGGTTGAAGCCTTACTTAAAAAATGAGCTCATGCAGTTGGTCGAACTTGGCAAACGCAACGTATTAGTAGTTACGCCATCCTTTGTCGTGGACTGCTTGGAAACCCTCGAGGAAGACTACGTTCAAAATTATCAAACCTTTCGGGCAAGCGGTGGTGATCGGTTTGACTTAGTACCACCGATGAATAAGGATACCGGCTTCAGCCAATTTCTGGCTGACCTCGCTATCCAAAAGCAGGAGGCGTCGAACCATGCAATCACATCGTCATCAAAGTCTTGAAGAAATCAATCAGAGCGTCGCGGTTCCCGACGTTCATCAGATGGCCTTTTGGCGCAAATTTTTAGCCTATAGCGGTCCCGGTGCACTAGTGGCAGTCGGCTATATGGATCCCGGCAACTGGTTGACATCCCTAGCCGGTGGCGGTCAGTTTCAGTACCGGCTTTTAGCCGTGCTCGCATTAGCCATCATTGTCGCCATGTTCATGCAAGGCCTGGCAATCAGGCTAGGCGTTGTAGCCCGGCAAGACTTAGCACAAGCCATCTCTAGCAAGCTGCCCCGGCCCGTGCGTTACGCCGCGTGGATTTTAAACGAAGTCGCGATGATGGCGACTGATATGACGGGCGTAATTGGAACCGCAATCGCCTTAAAAATGTTATTCGGCTTACCACTACTTGCAGGAATTTTACTGACAATTGCGGACGTCTTAGTTGTCTTGTTGTTTTTGAGATTTGGCATTCGGCGTGTCGAAGTAATCGTCCTCGTCGCTATTTTGACCGTCGGCATTATTTTTGGTATCGAGGTGGGACGGGCCCACGTTCAATTTGGCAACGTGTTGCTCGGCTTAGTTCCAACACCATTGATCGTCAAAAATCATACCGCACTAGTCCTCAGTCTCGGAATCTTGGGCGCAACCATCATGCCACATAACTTATACTTACACTCATCGCTTGCACAAAGCCGGCGTTATGATTATCATAATCCAGCCCAAGTCACAGAAGCACTGCGCTTCGCCAATTGGGACTCAACAGTGCACTTGATTGCGGCTTTTCTCATCAACGCACTTTTGCTCGTCCTTGGTGGGACGCTTTTCTTCGGTCACACCAACGCGTTAGCGAGTCTGCAGGCCGTCTTCGATGGGTTAAAAAGTACCACCGTGGTTGGCGCCCTTGCTAGCCCGGTCATGAGCTGGTTATTTGCATTAGCCCTACTAATTACCGGCCTAATTTCATCCATCACTAGCACCTTAGCTGGTCAGATCGTCATGGAAGGTTATTTACACATCCGCTTACCGCTATGGCAACGCCGGCTGCTTACTCGCGCTGTCACGCTAATTCCGATTCTGATTATCGGTATGTTAGTCGGCTTTAGTGACGCTGCCTTTGAAAACTTGATCATTTACGCGCAAGTGGCACTCAGCATCGCCCTCCCCTTTACCTTGTTGCCACTAGTTGCGCTGACAAATGACGCCAGCCTGATGAAGACCCACGTTAATCGCCCAACGGTAACGTGGGTGGGATATGGACTGGCCGGAATTATTACGGTGTTGAATATTTATTTGGTGTATAGCTTGTTTTGAGATGAGATCCATTCACATAGCTACTTTGACTTCAGCACTAAACTAAAGGCCGTCAACCGCGAAGCATATACGCAGGTTGATGGCCTTTTGATACTCCAACTCAATTATCGTGGATACTAATTTCCCAATTTTTAGCGATAAATAGTCATACCCCGCAATGTATCTTCTATCAGACAGTATCGCAACGTTATCACTAGTTGCTATGCTAGGTAAAAATTCCCCAGTACAACCCGCACCCATGAATCGCAACAGTCCCAATTGCTAAAATGACCATTTTAGCCAAGCTACATGCCCAATATCAATGGTGCTGGCTCGAATCATATTACTAAATAACATTGAAAAGACAACAAGACACTAGTCAAATTAATTGCCAGCTTTAGTCGAGGCGCATCCGTTACGTTAACTTTTTTGTAAGGTGTCATCATTTATCCAAAACCTCTTTCACAAACAATTAGTTTAACCACTATATTTAGAAGCAATCCATTCAGTTTAAACAATATCACACCATATGTAAGTCACCTTGAACTCTGGGCAATTACATGTGTGGTAACCCACCCGCATTCCATGTACTGATACAATTAAATGACACCAACCAAACTAATCATAAGGCACTATGGTAAAATAAAAACCGTGATTATCGCAAGGATAACCACGGCACGAAACGAATTGGCTTGAATATACGTGCTATATATTACTTCGTTTCATACCCATTATAACAGATAAAAGTTACGATGGCTTTTCATAGTGGTTACATTCATAAATTTTTAAAACCCACGTTTACCAGAATAAAACATCTCACCAGAGTTTAGATTACATAGTAGAAAGGAAGCATCTCAACATGGTAAAAATTGCAGTCCTATCTGACGTTCACGGTAACGCTACTGCACTCGAAGCAGTCTTAGCAGACGCCCAGAAACAACACGTTGACGAATACTGGACAGTAGGCGACATGACCGTTCGCGGGCCAGAATCGGAGCGCTGTCTCACCTTACTAGACCGCGTTCACCCCACCGCCTACGTTCTCGGAAATCACGAGGAAAACTACCAAAAAGTAATGGCAGCCAATCCCAACACGTTTACTAAACCCAAACAAATTATGGCAACGGTTCTCACTGCTTTTGATCGGCGCCAGCTGAGTTCGACACACTTTGAACGGTTACTGAACTTACCAATGACAGTCATCAAACACGTCGGCCCGTTAACCATCCGTCTCCAACACGTTTTACCGACCGTCGCTAGTGGACACGCGCTCGCACCAACTGCCAGTCAGGCCAACTTTGACCAAGCCGCTGAAGGCGATATCGATATCGTCATCTACGCGCACACGCACCAGCCCATCATGCGCTACGCAACCACGGGACAGTTGATTCTAAACGCCGGGACAGTTGGTCTTCCGACTGCCATTAATCCCCACCTACGCCAACCACGAGCAAACTACTTGCTTCTGACAATTGATGAGACTGGCCTCCAGCATGCTGATTACCGCGCCGTAGATTTCGATTGGCAGCGTGCTATCACGATTGCGCAAAATACCCACTTACCCTACTTCGAATTCTATGAACAAACTTTGCGGACTAATACTTACCAATATGCACCGAGTGCGGTCGCTGCTTATAATACGCAACATGACATGGCCCGAGAAGCGCGCAAGATTTTACTTGAAAATCGTCACTGAAAATCTCCTAAGAATCGGTAGAAAATAGTTTCATTTTTCTAAAAATTCTGTATACTTTTAAAAGTCGATTACTGCTTCGGCAGTCAATCGCTGTTCAAGAGAGGAGCTAGAATTATGTACTTTAAAAAAGCGACCCTCGATGATCTCGATACGATCATCGACATTCTGAGTGACGGCCGTAATCAACTTGCTGAAGCTGGGGTCAACCAGTGGCAAGGCGACTACCCGTCTCGCAAACAAATCACGGCCGACATCATGCAAGGATCAGCATACTTATTCAATGCCGACGACAACGCAACGGTCGGCGCTGTCGCTGTCGTGCCTTCACCAGACGAAACTTACGATACTGCGAAGGCCGAATGGTTAAATACCACGGCACCTTACGTCGTGATTCACCGAGTCGCGATTCATTCTAGCCATGCAGGTCATGGTTATGCCACTCAATTATTCGAAAAAATCATTGCTCATATTGCTGCGGATCATCCTGAAATCAAGAGCATCCGTATCGATACTCATGCCGACAATCAAGCGATGCAACATCTGATTGCAAAGATGAACTTCAAGCGAGTTGGCGAAATGGTCGGTGTATACCATGTCGATGACGTTTGCTACGTCTATGAAAAAATGCTCTAATTAATCTGAGAACCTGACCACTTGTGGCAGGTTCTTTTTTTACGATCAAATCCAATCAGTCATGCTAAATGACTACTCGTTTGCGGCAGTTGTCACAGCTAAGTCCTTTTGCTCAGCAAATACACAACGAGTGGCTGTTTGATTCTTATAACCGGCGCACTAGTTGCAGCCCGATTAAGACAAGCTTGGCTTCATTTTTGTAACAAAGTCGCCAGTGCTGCATACCGTTTGCGCCAGTCCAAAATAGTTAGCGACTCACAGGGTTGCGTTAATAGCCAATCCAACTGTGCTTGCCGGTCAGGCTGATCTAAGAAGACATAACTCCGCGGCGTAACAAAGTTTTCAAACTGACGACGTAACTGTGCCAACGGAATGTTAGGTAAGGTTGTAAAAGCCGTAATCGGTAACGCCAATCCGGCTTTAGCGCCTTCAAAATAAGCCGCGGTGGTTGTGGGCGCGTCATGCTGTAACAATGCGCCCACAAGCGCTAATTGTTCAGGCACGAGTTGCAGACCCTGATCACAACGCAAAAAGAGTTGAATTCCCCCATTATCCCCCGTTGTATAGACAAATGCTTGAAACGGACGTGCAAAAAAACGCCGACGATATTCCAGAATCTTGGTGCCATTGATAATCGCTTGTGTTGGTTCTGGATGCAACGAAAATAATAATGTTGGCCGCTTTGGCAAGTAATAATCTTTAATCGTTGGCATGGTGCCACCCCTCCTTCACTAATTAGCACTAAGTATACCCCATTTGCGAGCGTGCGCCAACTAATCGTGATTCGTGAAAACACGAACTATAAATAGTTAACAAACAATATTATTCTGACTTTGTCCTAAATTTGCTGGATTTAAACCCTAATCAGTCGTATATTATTCGTATAAACAAAAAAGGCGGTATTAATATGCATTGGTTGGCGGATCTATTGGCAGCAATCGGGGTCGTTTTAAACGGGATCCCACAAGGAATTATGGCGATGAGTCTCGGTTTTGCGGTCTTTCCGACTGTATTTTCATTCGGATTAGTTGGTTTAATCAACGGCGTGGCTAGTTCAGTTGCACCGGTTTCATTTCAAGCGGAATCCCTCGCACTAGTCGGGCACCTGGGACACGATTTACGCGAACGGTCGTCGATTATCTTTTTAGGTGCGAGTCTGATGTTCGTGATTGGCTTGACCGGTACTCTGCCGCTCATCGTTCATAGTCTGGGCAATCAGCTTATGGCAGCGATGATGGCAGGAGTTGGCCTGATGTTGGCTAAAATCGCGTTGCAAATGGCGCACGAACAACCCCAATTTGGGTGGCTGTCAATCGGCTTGGCGGGTGTGACTTATTTGATCAGTAAAGATTTAGTATGGACAATTGCCGTTTCAGTGATTGGAACCAGCTGTTACGCAGCGACGACACATTATCGCGTCGCACTACCGGAACATGTGACGACCCGCAAATTACAATTTGTCAGGCCACAGTTCAGTTTTAAAATCCTGCGAGGTGCTCTGAGTCTAGCTTGTCTTAATATCGGTGCTAACCTCTCGTACGGCTTAATTACTGGCCAAATGACGGGACAACACCCCAACCCGGTCAATCTAAATCTACTGACTAGTAGTCAGGCATTAGCAGACCTGGGAACTAGCCTTCTGGGTGGTGCGCCAGTAGAAACGATTATTTCCGCGACAGCCAGCGCGCCTGAACCAGTAATCGCGGGTATCCTAATGATGTTGATCATGATGCTGATTCTATTACTGGGATGGCTGCCAAAGCTGGGAAAAGTTGTGCCTAGCACTGCAATCGCCGGTTTTTTGTTTATCTTAGGGACCATTGTCATTTTCCCGGAAAATGCAACCACCGCTTTGCACGGCTCGTTAAGTACGGTTGCAGGCGTAACGCTCGTCGTGACCGCCCTTGTCGATCCATTCGCGGGGCTAATGACCGGGGCACTCCTAAAATTTGGTTTACCATTAATTGGATTGGGGTTATAAATATGCAAACTTATCAGTTAACATTAGGATCGCTGACACGGCAGTTACCATTGATTCGATTAAATGCCACGACTAGCATCGCCTCTTTCGTTCTATTGGGCGACGCTGAGCTGACCGACTATGCTGCCCGTCAGCTCAGTCAACGGCTAACTACCACTAAATTTGATTATTTAGTCACGATGGAAAGTAAGGGCATTCCGCTAGCCCAGGCACTAAGCCAGGCCACAAACCACCCTCGCTTTATCGTTTTACGTAAGAATCGTAAGGATTACATGCAGCACCCGCTTATCGAACCGGTAAGCGCAATTACGACCAGCACCCCACAACAGCTAGTTTTAGATGGTACTGACGCCGCACTAATCAATCATAAGCGCGTTATCATTATCGACGACGTCATTAGCAGTGGGGGCTCGTTGACAGCTGCCAACGCCCTCCTACACCAAGCTGGCGCCCAAGTGGTCAAGCAGATGGCAATTTTAGCAGAAGGCGCCGCCAGCGAACGAACAGATATCGATTTTTTGGCACCGTTACCATTATTTGACTAGCTGCGGTTCAGAAACACATTACAACTCACTAGCGAGTCACAAAGCAGAACAAGCACCATGGACTTAAACCAACTACTTCAGTTATCACCGAGTGCAACGAGCAAGTTTTAGATGGATGGATTCGTTTTAAAGACCTACCATAATATGAAAAGCCCTATGTTAGCATGATTTATGCTAATACAGGGCTTTTCGATGCTTACGAGACTATTTCTACGTTCATATTCATGCAATGCTAATATTGTAAATTTATTCTTTGCAATTGGAAAGTTCACCCAAAAATCATTTTGCCTATTTTCGCATGATTCTAAGAATACAAAAAAGCCGTTATATCAACGATATAACGACTTCTTAAAGGTACTTAGAGCTTCCTGAAAACCTCTTAGTACCGGCGATCGGGGTCGAACCGATACTCCCTCAACGGGAACTGGATTTTGAGTCCAGCGCGTCTGCCAATTCCGCCACGCCGGCAAAATAATAACTAGATGGAACATAAATCTGATCAGGATTATAACCTTTTCAGGAAAGGCGGTAACCGGATTTGAACCGGTGATGAAGGTTTTGCAGACCTCTGCCTTACCACTTGGCTATACCGCCATCATTTATTGCCCAAACCCAACTGGGTTAGCTGGATTCGAACCAGCGCATGATGGAGTCAAAGTCCATTGCCTTACCACTTGGCTATAACCCAATCAAAGGGCGGTAGGTGGGAATCGAACCCACGCGTGCCGGAGCCACAATCCGGTGCGTTAACCACTTCGCCACTACCGCCATCATGGCAGGGATAGTAGGAGTTGAACCCACACCGACGGTTTTGGAGACCGTTGTTCTACCATTAAACTATATCCCTATAAAGAATGGAGGGGAGTGGATTCGAACCACCGAACCCGAAGGAGCGGATTTACAGTCCGCCGCGTTTAGCCAGACTTCGCTACCCCTCCATAAATGGCGCGGGACGGAATCGAACCGCCGACACATGGAGCTTCAATCCATTGCTCTACCGACTGAGCTACCGAGCCATATCATTCTTCATGATGGAGTCTATTAAATTATTGATGAGTAACTCTCATCAGATGGAGGATACAGGGCTCGAACCTGTGACCCTCTGCTTGTAAGGCAGACGCTCTCCCAACTGAGCTAATCCTCCATAATGACCCCTACGGGATTCGAACCCATGTTACTGCCGTGAAAGGGCAGTGTCTTAAACCACTTGACCAAGGGGTCATATTTATTATATCTAACTAACGGAGAGTAAGGGATTCGAACCCTTGAAACAGGTATAACCCGTTTACAGCATTTCCAATGCTGCTCCTTCAGCCACTCGGACAACTCTCCATGGCTTACCGTAGATA
>NZ_JBVAYE010000002.1:0-654516 GCF_055413545.1 Lactiplantibacillus sp. 3062 | reverse complement strand
TTGTTGTTATCTAGATATTAATAAAGTAATAAAATCAGTGCCAACTGAACGGCTACGTTGATCATGAGATGTAACCGAGTACGGCCAAAGGACTGTTGACTGAACCAAACAGCAATCGTGATGAGAATTGCAACGATCGTTTGCCAGGTCAGCGGCTGCAGGAAGATGGTGATAACAAGTAGCAGGCCAGTGATGGCCGAAATCAGTTGATTGATTTGGCGCTGACGGCTGAAGCTCGGAACGTATAGGAAGACATAACTAGCCAGCATGGGGGTCAGTTTCCAGAGAAAAGTAGTTGATAAATAGTTATTTTGTAAATCGAAGACGGCCACTGGGATCGTGAACGTCATGATGACACCGAAAACGACTAGACCAAAGTAGTTTTGCATACCGAAGCGTGGAACAGCCATCACGAGCAACCACGCACTGCACGTTAATAGCAGGTACAGTAGTTCGGATTCCTTGGCAATAATGTTGGTAAATGCAAAGGCCACGGTAATTCCAATCGCAATGAGGCTCCACTGGGGAGCGATCCGCCGATCTAAGATAATGAAGACCGCGGCGGCCACGGCTAAGGTGTAGCCAATCAGTGGTAACTGCGCGGCTGAAAATGAGGCCGTTTGAAATGAGCGCCCGTAATCGAGGGCGGCCCACCAACTGATGATGCTTTGAACGATGGTAAAGATCGCCAAGGCGATGTAATCGCGTTTAATATGTAATTTTCCGATTCGAATCATATTGTCAACACTCTCTAATTAGGATAATGAGTTAATCGTACCGGTCGGGGCAGTTCCCGTCAATAATTTGACAGAAATCTTTAAAAAAAATGGTGATTGTGATAACCTTATATAGTTATGAGCCGTTCCCGAAAGGATAAGTTTAGCTTGTTCAATGAAGAATAAGTGATGCTTAGATGCCTTGTAACCGAAATTATCAAGGGGGAATTTATTGTGAGTGAAAGACACTTATTTACATCTGAATCTGTCTCTGAAGGTCATCCTGATAAGATTGCTGACCAAATCAGTGACGCTATCCTGGACGCAATGTTAGCCCAGGATCCACAAGCACGGGTCGCTGTTGAAACTTCAGTGACGACTGGATTAGTGCTGGTCTTCGGTGAAGTTTCGACCAAGGCCTACGTTGATATTCAAAAGGTCGTGCGTGACACGATCAAGTCGATTGGCTATGTTGATGGTCAATACGGCTTTGACGGTGACAATTGTGCCGTCCTTGTCTCATTGGATGAACAATCACCAGATATCGCGCAAGGGGTCGATGATTCCTTGGAGACGCGTTCTGGCGATGCTGACCCATTAGATCAAATCGGTGCTGGTGATCAAGGGATGATGTTTGGTTATGCCATCAACGAAACCCCTGAATTAATGCCACTGCCAATCGCATTGAGCCATCGGTTGATGCGTAAAATTGCAGCGCTACGTAAGGATGGTACCATTAAGTGGTTACGTCCAGATGCTAAGGCCCAAGTCACGGTCGAATATGACGAAGACAACCAACCTAAGCGAATCGACACAGTGGTCTTGTCTACTCAGCATGATCCTGATGTTGATTTGGATACAATTCGGCAAACGGTCATTGATCAAGTCATCAAGGCTGTGTTACCAGCTGATTTATTAGATGACCAAACTAAGTATCTTGTGAACCCAACTGGTCGTTTTGTTATTGGTGGTCCTCAAGGGGATGCCGGTTTGACTGGTCGGAAAGTCATCGTGGATACGTACGGTGGTTTTGCCCATCATGGTGGTGGTGCCTTTTCTGGTAAGGACGCGACCAAGGTTGATCGTTCTGCAAGTTACGCTGCTCGTTACATTGCCAAAAACGTTGTGGCTGCCGGTTTAGCTGATCAGGTCGAAGTGCAATTGGCATATGCCATCGGGGTTGCCGAACCAGTTTCGATTGCAGTGGATACTGCCGGGACCGGGAAGGTTAGTGATGAAGCGTTGATTAACGCCATTCGCGAAAACTTTGATTTACGCCCAGCTGGGATTATCAAAATGCTCGATTTGCAACGGCCAATTTATCGGCAAACTGCGGCATACGGCCACTTTGGTCGGACCGATATTGATTTGCCATGGGAACATACTGATAAAGTGGATGCTTTAAAAGCAGCATTTAAATAATGCGGTAACGTTGATTCGTTACGGTCTGTAGGTACTCGACGCTAAAAGCGACCTTTTTTCAAGGTCGCTTTTTTTTGCGGGCTATTTTAGATGCACGGGGTTTTAAAATGATTGATAGAGAAGGAGAATTACTAAGATGCAACAGCGTAAAACTAACGTAATGGCGGTTACGGTTGCCATTTACGTCGCGACGTTTATGAGTGCGATTGAAGGGACAATTGTGTCGACCGCCTTGCCAACGATTGTTGGTGATTTACACGGGGTTTCATTGATGAATTGGGTTTTCTCAATTTATTTATTGACTAATGCGATGATGACGCCAATTTATGGAAAGCTGACTGACTTGGTCGGCCGAAAACCAGTGATGCAAGCCGGACTAATTATTTTTATTATCGGGTCTATGATGAGCGGTTTGTCTAATTCGATGCCGGTGCTAATTTTTTGGCGGGCCATTCAGGGGATCGGTGCCGGGGCGCTAATGCCAGTCTCAATGACAATTATCGCAGATATTTATTCATTCGAACGCCGGGCCAAAGTGCTAGGCTTCAATAGTTCAGCGTGGGGCATTGCTTCAGTGCTGGCACCGTTGATTGGTGGACTAATTGTCGATAAGCTCAGCTGGCATTGGATTTTCTTCATTAATGTGCCAGTTGGGTTGATCACCCTTTTCCTATTTCAATTTTATTTACGAGAACCCAAACGTCACAATAACGTGAAAATCGACTACTTGGGTAGCTTTTGGCTGATGCTCTTCTTGCTGTGCTTGATGCTAAGCTTCCAACTATTGGGAAACGCCACTATCAGTTGGGTGGCCGTTGGGACTGCTTGGATCATTAGTGCGCTCAGTTTGTGGCTATTTATTCGTCGTGAAAGTCGCACGGATGAACCAGTGATTTCGATGGATTTATTCAAAAACCACACGTTTATTATTCAGAATGCCGTGGCGGCCTTAGTCAGTGGTTTCCTAATGGCCGTTGAAGTTTATATTCCAACTTGGACTCAGGGGATACTGGGTGTACCGGCTTCTTTGGCGGGATTCGCAGTGACACCGAGCTCGTTAATGTGGATCGTCGGGTCATTCGTGACGGGGCGGTTATTGGCAAAGTGGGCGCCGCGACGGATTTTGTATCTGAGTTTGGCTTTCATCCTCGTGACAAGCATTTGCTTAGCGTGGTTGCCAGTTAATACTGCTTTCCCATGGTTCTTCCTGATCACAGCGATTGGTGGCGTGGGCTTCGGAATTACAATTACAGCAACGACCGTCACGTCGCAACACCTTGTGCCAGCTGAGAACGTGGGCGTCGCAACGTCCTTCAATACGTTGAGTCGAACGATTGGCCAAACGTTGATGATTTCAATCTTTGGAATTGCGTTGAACGTTGGGATGAACCAAGGTATTCAGCACCATGCAGGAACGAACATGGCGATGATGAACAAGTTGATCAATCCACAGACAGCAACGCAATTACCGTCTCATTTGTTGCCGACACTTCATCGTATCTTATATACGGGCTTACATTGGGTCTACCTGATTGGCCTTGGTTTGGTTATTCTAGCCTTTATTGTGAATAGTTTGGATCGCGGACCACAAAAAACGGCAGCACAACACGCGGCTGATTTAAACCAAAATCAGGATTAGTCGGCTTAGTATCAACAAATTAATTGTCAAAGTGACTCATAATTTGTCGTTTATTTGATATTGACGTAAAAAAATCCGAAAAATTTTCAATAAAATTTCCATAAGTGTTATAAATAAATTTTAAGTTGTTAGACGAGTGTAATGGGCTTTATGAGGCCTATTACACTCGTTTTCATTAATATTATTTATTTGGTAACTATTTTAGGAAAATTAATGGAAAACGTGTAACAAGATTGACGGTATCAACTATTGCCAACAAAACATAATCATAGTATTATGAGTGCATAGCCTAACGATTGATGGTGTATACCAATGATGCTATATATGTGTTTTTTGTATCATATATAAACGGGTTTGATTAGGTTAGAGAAGGAAGGCAAAACCATGAAATTTCTGAGACATAAATCTTTTAGGGGAGATCCGCAAGTTCACTACAAGATGTTTAAAGTCGGCCGTACTTGGGTATTTACGGCGATGGCATCATTTGTATTGACTGCTGCACCTCAGTTAGTATCTCATGCAGATACGGTTTCGGCGGATACTAGTAGCGATACGGCAAGTAGTGCCACTAGTAGTGCCAGCTCGGGGGCGGATACGTCTTCTGCAGCAGCGAGTGCGGCGGCACTAGCTGCTGCAACGGCAAGTAGTACGTCAACTAGTACTACCAGTGACTCGTCTACGGCATCTTCTTCGAGCAAAACTGCCTCGAACAGTAATTCCGAATCTTCATCGGATAGTTCAAGCAGCGATGACAGTGCTTCAGACGCAAGTTCTGCGAGCGAAACAAGTACGACTAATGCGACAAGTACATCAAGTACTAGTAGTAGCAGTGTTTCAACGGCTAGTTCGAGCGCATCCAGCGCAAGTTCAAGTAGTAGTTCGAGCTCGTCAAGCGCTACTTCATCGAGTTTAACTGATAGCAGCAGTTCTTCCGCAGCTAGCTCAAGTACGACGAGTTTGTCAAGCAGTGCTAGCGTAGCGGCAAGTACTGTCTCGACAGCAAGCAGTGTTGCCAGCACGACTAAGTCTGCAAGTACGGCGGCTTCAACGGCAGCCATTGCAGCTTACTCGTCGGAATCGGCTGCCAGCTCAAATACCGATAGTACCGCAGCTAAGGCGGCTTCATCGTCAGCTTCATTAGCCGGTTCATACGCCACACTTGCCAGCAGTTATGCTAGTTTGGTCAATAACCTAACGACGCAAGCAGCAGTGAGTGCGGCCCAAAGTGCCTATCAAGAAGCGCTTAACGCGGCTGATTTGTCACGGCACTACAATAGTATTGCAAACATGTACTTAGACGCAATGACAAATGGTGTGGGGTCCAATGTAGATAATACATTGGCATACGCTAATGCCAACTCTTTAGCATTTAGTGCAGCCAGTGCGGCCAGTTCATACGCAGCCCTGGCTTCAACGGCCACCTCAACGGCCAGCAGTGCTGCTACCCAAGGCTTAATTAATTTAGCAAGTAGCAATTATTCCGCCGCATCTAGTGCGGCATCTGCAGCCACGGTAGCAGCCAGCTCGGCAGCTGAAGCAGCCAACAGTGCATACTTAGCCATGCAATACGACAAAAATAATACGGCCGTTACCTCAGCTTACACCGTTGCTTCTAGCACGGCAGCTGCGGCTTCAACGGCCGCGGTTAACGCAACGACCGCTGCGATGGCAGCATCTTCAGCATATGCCGCTGTAAGTAGTAATGCGGCAAATAATGACTATGAAGCCACTAGTACTGCCTATGCAGTTACTTCCTCCGCCGCAACGGAGGCGCTTAGTCAATACGCCGCCGGGAGCACAGCTACTAGCACCGCTAGTTCGGCAGCCATTTTTGCCAATAGTACTGCAATTAGTGATTTGGCGAGTGCGGCTTCTTCAAGTGCAAACGTGGCGAATACGTCAAAGAGTACGGCTTCAAGTGCGGCCAGTGTGGCGGCAACGCAAACTGGTACTCAAGCGTCAGCTTATGCTTCAAGTGCTGCAACGGCCGCTAGCTCTGCTTCGTCAGCCTACGCCGTCGCCAGTACGGCTGCAAAATCTGCTGTCAGTGCTAGTGATCCTGCCACCGCGGACTCATACGCTCGGGTGGCCCAATCGGCATCTTCATTGGCTGCTAGTTACGCTGCAACTGCTGAGTCTAACGCGACTTTAGCTGCTAAGTTTTCGACGAATGTCGCCAATGAACAAACCGTTAGTTCCAATGCGACTTTAACGACGAGTACGGCAACGCAAAGTGTCTCGACTGGAGATACTGTGACAATTACCAACAAGGTGGGTTTGGATTCAGGATATTCAGTAAGTGGTACACCAACTTATGTTTGGTATGTCTCAACGGATGGAGCAACTTGGACGACCATTAGTGGTGCAACATCGGCAACGTATACAACAACTGCAACTACTTCAGGGACGTATTATTATCAAGCAGTCGTTAGTGGTAAGCGGGTTACAGCATTAATCTTGACTTCAAATTTTGAAGCAGCTGGTAATGTGATTACCATTGTTGTTACCAATCCAGAAGGGACCTACACTGAAATTGCCAGCAGTTATGCCAGCCAAGCCAACAGCGCAGCCTCAGTGGCAACCTCTCAAGCTGCCGCTGCAAGTAGTGCGATCAGTTTGGCCAGTTCTTCAGCTAACTTGACGGGCTCATTAGCTAGCTACTACACATCACAGGCTAATTCTTCATACAACGCAGCTAGCTCATATGCGAGTGTGGCTTCGGAGGCGGCAAGTATTGCAACTATGGCCAGTACTTCGGCCGCTTCTTATGAAGCCGAAGGGGCGTATACCAGTGCTAATATCTGGGCAGGAATGGCATCGAGTTATGCGAGTGTTGCAACTGAATATGCTAGTTCTGCAAGTAGTGCGGCATCTGAGGCAGCAGCTAGTCTCGATACTGCTTTGAAAAATGCGGTTAATGAAGATGGTGGTGATACCGCTGCTGATTATTTAGCATCAAGTTATGCCAGTATGGCTGCGTCATCGGCAAATGTGGCCGGTGACCAAGCCTCGTTAGCTGCATCCTATGCGGCCAACGCTGCTAATGCATATAACGTTGCTGGTTCTTCATTTAATACCACTGCAACTAGCAGTTATAATGCAGCGGCAAGTTCTGCAGCTGTAGCGGCTAGTTCATACGCTGCGGCAGCTAGTGAAGCAGCAAGTCTTGCTGCTTCATATGCAGCGGACGGGAATTATAATTCGGCTGCCTTGCAACAAAGCTACGCGGCTTTGCGTTTAACCTATGCCACAGATCAATTGAATGCTGCTTCGAGTGCGGCGAGTGCGATTACCCAAACGGTCGTGCAAGCACAATCCAGTTATTATAATTCGATTGCAACGGCTGCTTCTAGCGCAGCGTCAGCAGCTGAATCGGCAGCCGGGAACGCAATCAGTGTCGCGAGTTCATTAAGTGCAAAGTATGCGTCAAACACCACGTTGGGTAGCTCATACGTTGCACAAACTAATAATTATGCCGTGACAACTCTGGGTGCAGCGGCGGCCGCAACTTCAGCTGCGGAAATGGCAGCTCAGTATACAAGCCAGGCTTCATCGGCAGTAGCTGCGGGCGATTATGCTATGGCCAGCTCATATGTGACCAATGCCTCAGCAGCAGCTAGTGAAGCAACCTCATATGCGGCATTGTCTACATCCAATGCGGCTTTAGGTAGTACGGCGGCTAGCAACGCGACGAATTATTCAAACAATACGAATTCATATAAAAGCACTAATACGGGTAATGCAACGACAATTCTAGGGATTGTTATTTCTGGTGGGATGACTTCTCAACCCGCAGCAGTGACGTCGACCGTTTCTGGTGGGACCTTTACCTTGTCAGCTTCGTCAGCATTAGGACTAGGTGGGGTTGCACTATCATCAAAAACAACTTGGTATGTTCAAGTCAACGGCACTTGGATGACCTTAGATAAGGCCAGCGCTTATATTGAATCATATGATGCAGTTGACAGTGCTGGTTTACTGTCAACTAGTAGTTCATTAACAGTTACTATCAAAGCGGGCTATACTGGATCATTGCTGTTCCAAGCCGTACAAGGGTTTTCTTGGGACTTGGCAAACTGGTTTACAGTTTATACGTTTGCAAGTAATTTAGCGGAAGTAGATGTTTATAGTAGCAATATTCCAGCAACAAACATTTCCATAGCTGGTGATGATTACGTCATTAATCCAACGAACAGTTCGAGTGGCTCAAACGATAAGGTGACTAGCCAGTTTACATCAACGACTAACCCTGAGAATGCTACTGGAAAGATTACCTGGACGACAAGTGATTCAAGCATTGCGACAATTGATGATTCTGGCCTTTTGACCGTTGTATCTAATGGAACGGTGACAATCACAGCAACAATTACGAATGCAGACGGCACTAGCTATTCATCTTCAAAGACAATTACAATCGGTAGCGGCCTTGAGGATACGAGTGTTGATGCTGGAAGTGATTTGACGTGGGTTCCAGATGGTTCGACTACGGGTACTGGGACTGATATTACTTATCAATGGTATTATTCTTCAACAGCGGACGGTACTGGAACAGCGCTGAGTGGTCAGACTGGTACGACACTTAATCTGTCAGATCTGACGGTAGGGCAATCCGGTTATTACTACCTAGTTATTACTGGATCCAATACGACTAACGGGACTACTACCACGACAACTGTAACTTTAGGCCGGGCTTACTTGACTGTTAATGCTGTTTCAACTGAAGCGGCAGATTCTGCAGCTAGCGAAGCAGCTAACTACGCAAATCAAGCGACGGAATATGGTTCAGTTGCTAGTTCTTATGCGAACATTGCGGGCGAATATGCAAGTAAAAACTCAGAAGCAAGCTCCTACGCAGAACAAGCAACGGCAGCAGCTTCTGATGCACAGTCAGCTGCAACAGCTGCTTCAACTGCAGCCTCTAATGCGGCAGCCGCCCAATCAAATGCAGATTCTGCGGAAGCTGCCGGCGAAAACTCGGCTGCTTCCAGTTATGCAGAGGAAGCTAAAAAGAAAGCGTCCGAAGCATCTGAAGCTAAAAAGAAAGCTTCAAGTGCCGCTGATGATGCGGGCTACTATGCTGATTTAGCTGCTAATGTTAGTGAAGATGACTCGGATAGTGATTCTGACGGCGACAGTGATTCGGATAGCGACAGTGATTCGGACTCTGACAGTGATTCGGATTCCGACAGTGATTCTGACTCAGACAGCGACTCGGATTCTGATAGTGATTCGGATTCTGATAGTGATTCGGATTCCGACAGTGACTCGGATTCTGATAGTGATTCGGATAGTGACAGCGACTCAGATTCCGACAGTGATTCGGATTCCGATAGCGACTCGGACTCGGACAGCGACTCCGACTCCGACAGTGATTCCGACTCCGATAGCGACTCCGATTCTGACAGTGACTCGGACTCGGACAGCGATTCAGATAGCGACAGTGATTCCGACTCGGATAGTGATTCGGATTCCGACAGCGACTCGGATAGCGATAGTGACTCAGATTCCGACAGTGATTCCGACTCTGACAGTGACTCAGATTCCGATAGTGATTCCGACTCGGACAGTGATTCAGATAGCGACAGTGATTCCGACTCGGATAGTGACTCAGATTCCGATAGTGATTCGGACAGCGACAGTGACTCAGATTCGGACAGTGATTCCGACTCCGACAGTGACTCCGACTCTGATAGTGATTCCGATTCGGATAGTGACTCCGACAGCGATTCCGACTCCGATTCCGATAGTGATTCGGATTCCGACAGTGACTCCGACTCCGACAGTGATTCGGACTCGGACAGCGACTCGGATTCGGATAGTGACTCGGACAGTGATTCAGATAGCGACAGTGACTCCGACTCGGACAGTGATTCGGATAGCGACAGTGACTCAGATTCGGACAGTGATTCTGACTCGGATAGTGATTCTGACTCGGATAGTGATTCCGACTCGGACAGTGATTCCGATTCGGACAGCGATTCCGATTCCGATAGTGATTCCGATTCGGATAGCGACTCCGATTCTGACAGTGATTCCGACTCTGATAGCGACTCAGATTCCGACAGTGATTCCGACTCCGATAGCGACTCTGATTCCGACAGTGATTCTGACTCGGACAGCGATTCGGACTCGGACAGCGACTCCGATTCAGACAGTGATTCGGATAGCGACAGTGACTCCGACTCCGATAGTGATTCCGATTCAGACAGTGATTCTGACTCCGACAGCGATTCGGATTCCGATAGTGATTCGGACTCCGACAGCGATTCGGATTCCGATAGTGATTCGGACTCCGATTCTGACAGTGATTCAGACTCAGACAGCGATTCGGATTCCGATAGCGATTCAGACTCGGATAGTGACTCAGATTCCGATAGTGATTCGGACAGCGACAGTGACTCAGATTCTGACAGTGATTCCGACTCCGACAGCGATTCCGACTCAGATTCCGATAGTGATTCGGACTCGGACAGCGACTCGGATTCGGATAGTGATTCGGACTCCGACAGTGACTCGGATTCTGATAGTGATTCGGATTCAGACAGTGACTCAGACTCTGATAGTGATTCGGACTCCGATAGCGACTCAGATTCAGACAGTGATTCGGATTCCGACAGCGACTCCGATTCCGACAGTGATTCGGATAGCGACAGTGACTCCGACTCCGATAGTGATTCCGATTCAGACAGTGATTCGGACTCCGACAGCGATTCGGATTCCGATAGTGATTCAGACTCGGACAGCGACTCGGATTCGGATAGTGATTCGGACTCGGACAGCGACTCGGATTCGGATAGTGATTCAGACTCGGACAGCGATTCCGATTCAGACAGTGATTCAGACTCGGACAGCGATTCCGATTCAGACAGTGATTCGGATAGCGACAGTGACTCAGACTCTGATAGTGATTCGGACTCGGACAGCGACTCGGATTCCGATAGCGATTCAGACTCGGACAGCGATTCCGATTCAGACAGTGATTCGGACTCCGACAGTGATTCGGATTCCGACAGTGACTCGGACTCCGACAGTGATTCGGATAGCGACAGTGATTCAGACTCCGACAGTGATTCGGATAGCGACAGTGACTCAGATTCCGACAGCGATTCAGACTCGGATTCGGACAGTGATTCGGATTCGGATAGCGATTCCGACAGTGACTCCGACTCTGATAGTGATTCGGATTCCGACAGTGATTCGGACTCGGACAGCGACTCGGATTCGGATAGTGATTCAGACTCCGACAGTGATTCTGATAGTGACAGTGACTCAGACTCAGACAGTGATTCCGACTCGGATAGTGACTCGGATTCAGACAGTGATTCCGATTCCGACTCGGACAGCGATTCCGATTCTGACTCCGACAGTGACTCAGACTCCGACAGCGACTCAGATTCTGACAGCGATTCTGATTCTGACAGTGATTCCGACTCTGATAGCGATTCTGACTCGGACAGCGACTCAGATTCGGATAGCGACAGTGACTCAGATTCCGATAGTGACTCCGATTCTGACTCGGATAGTGATTCAGATTCCGATAGTGATTCAGATTCGGATAGTGACTCAGACTCAGACAGTGATTCCGACTCCGATAGTGATTCGGATTCTGACAGCGATTCAGACTCAGACAGTGACTCGGACTCAGACAGTGATTCGGATAGCGACAGTGACTCAGATTCCGACAGTGACTCAGACTCAGACAGTGATTCTGACTCCGACTCGGATAGTGATTCTGATTCTGACAGTGATTCCGACTCAGACAGTGACTCGGATTCGGACAGTGACTCAGACTCGGATAGTGATTCTGACTCAGACAGTGACTCAGACTCTGATAGTGATTCGGATTCCGACAGCGACTCCGATTCGGATAGTGACTCGGATTCCGACAGTGATTCCGATTCGGATAGTGATTCAGATAGCGACAGCGATTCCGACTCAGACAGTGATTCCGATTCTGACAGTGACTCGGATTCCGACAGTGATTCTGACTCAGACAGTGATTCGGATAGCGACAGTGACTCAGACTCTGATAATGACTCGGACTCAGACAGTGATTCCGACTCAGACAGTGATTCGGATAGCGACAGCGATTCAGATAGCGACAGTGATTCAGATTCCGACAGCGATTCGGATTCGGATAGTGATTCAGATTCCGACAGTGATTCGGATTCCGATAGTGATTCTGACTCAGACAGTGATTCGGATAGCGATAGTGACTCAGATTCCGACAGTGATTCGGACTCAGACAGTGATTCGGATAGCGACAGTGACTCAGACTCCGATAGCGATTCCGACTCCGATAGCGATTCCGACTCGGACAGCGACTCAGACTCAGACAGTGATTCAGATTCCGACAGTGATTCCGACTCTGATAGTGACTCCGATTCCGATAATGATTCGGACAGCGACAGTGATTCCGACTCTGATAGTGACTCCGACTCGGATAGTGATTCGGATTCCGACAGTGATTCGGACTCTGATAGTGATTCAGATAGCGACAGCGATTCCGACTCTGATAGCGATTCCGATTCCGATAGTGACTCAGACTCAGACAGTGATTCCGACTCCGATAGCGACTCCGATTCCGATAGTGATTCGGATTCCGACAGCGATTCAGACTCAGACAGTGATTCCGACTCCGACAGTGACTCAGATTCCGATAGTGATTCTGACTCTGATAGTGATTCAGATTCCGACAGTGACTCAGACTCTGATAGTGATTCCGACTCTGATAGCGACTCCGATTCCGACAGCGATTCCGACTCAGACAGTGATTCCGATTCTGACAGTGATTCGGATAGCGACAGTGATTCCGATTCTGACAGTGATTCTGACTCAGACAGCGACTCAGACTCCGACAGCGATTCAGACTCAGATAGTGACTCCGATTCCGACTCTGATAGCGATTCCGATTCTGACAGTGATTCGGATAGCGACAGCGACTCAGACTCGGACAGTGACTCAGATAGCGACAGCGATTCCGATTCTGACAGCGACTCAGACTCTGATAGTGATTCTGACTCTGACAGTGATTCAGACTCGGATAGCGACTCCGATTCCGACAGTGACTCAGACTCTGATAGTGATTCTGACTCAGACAGTGATTCGGATAGCGACAGCGATTCGGATTCCGATAGTGATTCCGACTCAGACAGTGATTCCGATTCCGACAGCGATTCAGACTCTGATAGTGATTCTGACTCAGACAGTGATTCGGATAGCGACAGCGATTCGGATTCCGATAGTGACTCGGATTCCGACAGTGACGCTGACTCAGACAGCGACTCAGGTTCCGACAACGACTCAGACTCAGACAGTGATTCGAATAACGACAGTGACTCCGATACAATCACAGATTCAGATTCAAATGATGGAACCAATTCTGACAATGGTAGTAATTCTGGCTCAGATGGAAGTTCCAGTTCAAATACTGGATCAGGTTCGGGCAATACGACGGGCTCTACTGGAAATAATTCAGGTACTGGCACTGGTACGACAACTTCATCGACTGCTTCTAACAACGGTGCTGCTTCGACAAGTACGACTAGCTTGAGTGCTGCAGCAACAAGTGGTGTCTCGGCCACAGCCGCAACGTTGGCGGTTACGACACCATCCAGTGACGGTGCTGCAACAACGTCAGCAACTGCTGCTACATCAGTGGTTTATGCCGCTGCTAGCGCTCAAGACGTTGATGCAACTTCTGATCAGACTGATTCAGATTCGAAGAGTAGTAATGATTCTGATAAGGATAAGAAGTCAGCTGATACTGATAGTGCTGATGATAAGGTCGGCTCAAGTAATACTGACGAGAATGGTAAGACTGCATCTGATACAAGTAATAATGCCGGAACGATTTTCGGTGGCTTGTTGACCGCGGCTGCAGCTGCTGGACTCGGCTGGTGGTTCTTCTTGTTCGGTCGTCGTCGTAAAGATGATGATGAAGATGATGAGAATCAAAAATAGTTAAAATTTAAAGCTGATTTGTTAGTACTGCTAACGATATACGTTGTAAAATAAGACTATTAACCAAAACGGGCGTGAAGCCCGTTTTGGCGTACATAAAAGAAAATTGAAAGAGGTAAGACTAAGATGCAAAAATCTACTGTCACCAAGCTTAAGCAAGCACTGATTGCAACTGGAAATTTGAAAGATTACGGTACAAGTACCGTAACCTTGGCACTTTCGGTATCGGATCATCGACATCGGGCCCAAGTGCGATTCTATCGTTGCGATTCTTTCAAGCAAGCTTGGATAGCAGTTGCACAACAATTAGCCAAAACCCCTCAAGCGAGTTGGGTTCGATTAGAAGCAGTTCAATCAACACAGAAGTTACCAAGAGAAACTTTTGAAAAGCGATTGGCAGCTACTTTTCGGATGAACTATTGGCGATACGGTATTAGTTTTGATGCAGATTTCAAGACAGCCTTATTGGAGATGGAAAGTAATGGACAAGCATTTTTCCGTCCTAGCAAAGCGCATCGAATTGGTAAGAATCGTTCGGGTTCTTGGGTCGACTATGATCGAGTAGAGCCGTATCTTAACAAGCGTGAAGGAGCGCTACCAGTCGATATTCGAAAGACAGAAAATGTTTGGGTCTTTACAACCGCTGGTGTATTTACTGACGGGCAGAAAATCTGGAATCTATCTGAGCAAGAGGATTGTGGTAAGGGCGTTCGGGTGGTGACTGACGAGCAGAGCGAGCTGCAATCAGCTATTGAACATGGTGAAACTTTCCTAATTAATCAGTTAAAAGACAATGGAAAATTTGTCTACGGTTATTTTCCGGCTCGTCAAAGAGTTCTTAGCAATTACAATGTTGTGCGGCATTTTTCGTCCTTATATGCCTTGCTGGAAGCCATTCCATTCACAAAGCGCACTGAAGATTGTGCAAAAGTTAAGTTAGCGATTCAGTGGGGCTTAAAAAATGCCACGATTGAAAAAGAGGACGCAATCTTCGTCGATGATAATGGCGAGCTAAAGTTGGGTGGACAGGCCTTATTAATACTTGCATTGAGTAAATATCAAGACGTTACCAAGGATGATACTTTCATGCCAGTTTTAATGAAAGCTTTTAAAGGCGTTCATTTCTTCCAAGAACCGTCTGGTAAGTTAATTCATGTCCTAAATCCAGATTTAACGGTCAAAGCAGCTTATCGAATTATCTATTATGAAGGAGAAGTCGCATTTGCGCTTTCCCGACTATATGAGTTAACACATGATAAGAATGTGATGGATCTGGTGAAGCAAATCTTGGATTACATGGTGGCTAATGACTACGGTAAATACCATGATCACTGGATTTCTTATGCAATCAATGAAGCATTACTGGTATTCCCAGACAATCGTGATTATATGAAACTGGGTTTGAAAAATGTATTCAGTCATCTAAAATTCATTGAAGAGCGTGATACCACGTATCCAACATTACTTGAGTTAGTTGATGCGGCCGTCAAAATGACCGATATGATTAAACGTTCAGGTAATGAAGACTTGATAGCACCTTATGACTTGGTTCGTTTACGGCAGGTATTGCGGTATCGTGCGTTGTATGAGATTACTACTGGGTGTTTTCTACCTGAGATTGCAATGTATCTCTATAATCCACAGAAGTTCATTGGTGGGTTCTATGCACGTCATGACAATTTCCGGACACGGATTGACGATTGTGAACACTTCTTATCTGGGTTGAT
This sequence comes from Lactiplantibacillus sp. 3062, assembly GCF_055413545.1. Lineage (NCBI taxonomy): Bacteria > Bacillati > Bacillota > Bacilli > Lactobacillales > Lactobacillaceae > Lactiplantibacillus > Lactiplantibacillus sp. 3062. The sequence continues at coordinate 639,049 of NZ_JBVAYE010000002.1, read as the reverse complement.
CAACTATTATAACTACACATATCGACAAGCATAATACTAGGTAACAGAAAGGGTGACTGTATGTTTTACTTCATTAATGAATATATTTTAGGCAAGAATTCGAGTGTTGAGCACGCGGCAATCAACCGGGTGAAATTATTTAACCACTATAAAGCGCCAGCCCGGATTGTGACTAAGATGTATGACCGTTTGCTACATCAGACCATGGGAACTTTTCAGTTAGCAAACCAGCAAGTGCTGAATATGTTTGATTACTTTCAACAAACCACGGATGTGCCAACTAAAGTTCTGCATACTGATGACATGCATCTGCCAGTTGAATATGCGGTAGAGGTGGGTGCCAACTTTAGCAAAATTTTTAATGGTGATGAACACGTTAGCAACGTCGGTTTTATTCCTGGAACGATTGGGCGCGTCTTTTACCAAGAATTCTTCGACAATCAAGGTAACTTATCTTCAACCGACCTGTGGGATTGGCGAGGCTTCAAGTCCAGTACACAATATTTTGGTCAGAACGGTAAACTGGTTTTGGAACGGTTTTATAATCTACAAGGCGAGACCGTTATTGAGCAGTACTATGTACCTGACACTAACGGTAATCCGCTAGCGTCACGTTTGATTTTAAAGAATTATCGTGATCAAGCGGAGCGCTTCTTCCAGGACGCGAACCATTTATTTCGTTTCTTCTTGGCCGAACTCAGTCATTTGGACAAGCAAACGACGACCTTCATTAGTGATCGCCCAGGTACCAGTGTGAAGCCGTTGTTGGAACTTCAGGATGATTCTCACAAGTATGTGACGGTTCCAATTTATCAGGCGAAGGATATTAATGACCCAATTCATTCCCCGTTGGACGGGTTCTTAACACCGGCCTTCGATAATTTGCAACACTTTGATGGCTTCATTACAGCTACTGAAAGTCAGGCTCAGCATCTGCGGACGCGGTTCCCTAAAGCTAAGGTGACAGTGTTACCAACTGTAACTACGAGTCCGTTGGCGCAGAGTAAACTACAGCCAATCACGGCCCGCCCCAAGCAATTGCTATACGTTGGGCGGCTGGCGCCGGATCGGCAACTGGATCAGTTAATTCGGACCATTGCGTTAGTTAAGCAACAGGTCAAAGAAATTCAGTGTGACTTTTACGGCTACGGCGATCCAGAGTATCTTAAGACGCTGAATAAGCTGGTTGAAGAATTAAAATTGACGAATAATGTGCATTTATTAGATTATCATCCTGATTTAGAAACACGTTATGATGATTATCAGCTGTTGCTCAATACCGATATTGTTGATGGTGGTCCAATGAGTATGCCGGAAGCCATGAGTCACGGAATTCCAGTGATTAGTTATCGCTTTAATTATGGGCCTAAAGATTGGATTGATGACGGTCATGACGGTTTCATCGTTGATCCTGGCAATCAATTGGCGCTGCGTGACCGGGTCATCGAATTAATGACGGATACGAAGAAGTTGACGGCATTCAGCGAAGCCGCCTTTAAGAAGCTTCATACGTCACAAACTGACTTAAAAGTTTGGCACCGTTGGCAACAATTACTGGGTATTAAGTAGGAGGGCGCATATGTATTATTTCTTAAACGATAACATGCAATTTTCAAAATCAGGAATCGAACAGGCGGAAATCAACCGACTGACTTTATTCAAGAAGCACCATGTGGCTGCTAAAATCGTGACCCGCGTATTCGCAATGAACTTGCACGATGTGCTTGAAGGGGCCAACATTGCCGATGCTGATTTTGTTAATCTTTTTGACTTCTTTTGTGGTAGTCAGTCGGTCAAGCGTCAAAGGTTTGATTTGGCCGACTTTGAAGTGCCAGCCGATGCTATCAAAACCCGGAAGGATAATCAGATTCAAGTCATGGAACGTGGTAAGTTAATCATGATTATTTACCTTCGGGCCGGTACGGAAGCCGTTAGCAATGTGCAATACTTTGACGTTAATGGTCGTACGCTCAAGATGAGTTGGTGGGATACACGGGGTTTTAAGTGTCTTGAACAATTATTTGATTGGGACGGTAAGATTGCCCAAGAAGCGTACTTTGGCCCGGATGGATTGATTCACGTGGAGAAGTTACACTTGTTAAATCACGCTGGTCAGGAGCGAATCACGTGGCGCGTCTTGAACTACAACGAGCAGAGCCATACTTTTAATGGGATGAATGAACTGACCCGTTACTTCTATGATGAACTTAACCAGTTGAATGATGAACAAAATGTCTTCATTTGTGATCGGACCGTCGAATGTGCCTGGGGCTTATTCAATATGACCACATCAGCTAAGAAAGTCTTGCATCTACATAATAACCATGTGAGTGATGCTAAGGATATTATGCATTCTACCTTGAACAATAACTATGCTAATGCGCTGAATAATTGGGCGGCTTGGGACGCGGTCATTTCTGCGACACCAGAACAAACTAAGGACGTGGAAGCCCGCTTTGGTAAGGATATTCCAGCGTTCACTATTCCGGTTGGCTATGTTGATAATGCTACGTTAAAAGCCGCGCCGGTGAAGTTTGACCAACGACAAAAAGACCTCGTCGTGCAAGTTGCGCGGCTGGCACCTGAAAAGCAACAGAATCATTCAATCGAAGCCTTTGTTGAAGTTCACAAGCATTTTCCTGATGCCAAGTTGGAATTATGGGGTTATGCGAACGGGGATATTGAAAAGCAACTACATGCACAAGTTGCTGCAGCGCACTTGGAAGATGTGGTATTGTTCAAGGGGTATACCACGGATGTCAATGCCGTTTACAACCGGGCCCAATTAGGACTTTTGCCAAGTCGAGCTGAAGGATTCTCATTGATGTTGCTAGAAGCTCAAGCCCATGGGTTACCAATGGTTGCCAATGACGTGAAGTACGGCCCGAGTGATATTATTCAGGATCATAAGAGTGGAATCCTAACGACAGACGGCGATGTGCAACAATTGACCAAAACGATTTTAGAATTGTTGAAGAATCAAGGGCAGCTGGCACAATACAGTGCTCAGGCCTATGAAAATGCCAAGCGTTATTCAGAAGAAGCCGTTTTCAAACAGTGGCAAGCATTGTTAGATTACTTTAAGCCTGCTAAGGTCACGGCTTAAGTAGATTTGACGGCAAGGGAGGACGCAAAATGTTAATGATTATGACCATTTATGGGACCGTTAAGATGTTTACCCGAATGATCGTGTACTGTGGCATCGGTGGTCTTGTCCTAATTGTTCGTCACCATAATCGTAAGAAGCGGCGTAACGAGATGGACGAGGGAACTAAGCGGATCATGCGTAATACCCCTAAGGATGAGAACGGTAAGTATCCGTGGGAGAAGTAAGGTACCATTGGTTTTTAAGTTAAGTATCTAATTGAAAAGACCTGTCAGACGAAGCTAATCGTCTGACAGGTCTTTTCGGCTAATTTATCGTTAAATTAACGTTTCTGAATGGCCAACAAATATGGCGGCACATGGACTTGATTAATAAACTGATATTGTAGGACTTGGAATTGATGCTGGTCTAAATTCGTTACGTAATCCAAAACGGCTTGTGCTTCTGTCGCACCACCGGGATGACCAGCATAGACTAGCAGGATAATGAGTCCGTTGGTGACGAGGCGTTCCTGAATGGCTTTTATGGCCGTTAACGTTGTCGTTGGTTTCGTAATGATTTGTTTATCGCCACCTGGTAAATAGCCCAGGTTAAAGACGGCACACTTGATAGGTTGATCAGCGGCAATCTTATCTGCGATGTGTTCATGGCCCGTTTGCCACAGAGTGACTTGATGGGTGAGCGCTGCTTTATCTAAGGCAGTTGTCGTCGCTTCAATGGCCGCTGATTGAATGTCGAACCCGTCGACGTGACCAGTAGTCCCGACCAGCTTGGCGAGGTAGACGGTATCATGGCCGTTGCCAACCGTCGCGTCAATCACGTGGTCACCGGGATTGACGACTTGGTTCATTAGCGCGTGGCTATAAGCTAATGCCGAACTGAGTTGAATGAGTGTTACCCCCCTTGTTGAATTCATGAATTAGGACCGCAATCGAAGCGGTCCGTGCCGATAACGCGTACTAAAACGCGCACTTATATATAGTAAAACACTTCCAAGTAAAAGGCCACCGATTGTATCGCTGGGATAGTGGACGCCCACGATGACCCGGCTGATCATCATTAACAAGATGGACGTTATGCCGAGGGCAGTGAGCCAGCCAGTCAAGGCATTGCGGTGCCAGTAGTCAAATGCCAACACGAGCAGACTACCGATAAGGACGGTCGTTGTTGTCGAGTGCCCGCTGGGGTAACTATACCCCCCAATTTGGACAAGTCGCCAAGCGGTTGGCCGTGGCCGCATGATGACCTGTTTGATGAGATAATTACCGTAGCCGGCAATCAGCCAGGTGGTGACCCAAAAGAAGACTGCGCCGCGTGGGTTATGGCCCAGCCAGAGTGCCAGGCCGATAATTAACGTGATTATGGTGATGGTGTGGGGATTGCCAAGCTGCGTATACGTGACCATCGCGTGTTGAAACCACTGGGGACTATGATGCCAAAAATTAGCAACCGTGGTGTCAAAGTGTGTTAACCAAGGCGCCCGTTGCCATACCGCGGCCGTCCAGCCTAACCATCCTATAAATATAAGTAGAATCAAACTGTCCGAACGTTGCCAGGATCGTTGCTTCAATACTGATTCCTCCGATAAATAAATTATTGCCATTATTATAGCATTTTTTATCAGGGGTCCGATTAATGCCGATGATAAAATTTATCGCCAGCGGGGCTTGGGCCCTTGAAAAAAACGTGCTGGTTTGCTACTATGAAAACAATAACTTTACGACTCTGAGAAGGAATAGTAGTGGCTGGTGTTTTGCAGAAACTCCGTGGTAGTTGCAAACGGGGATTCACCAATCATGAACTCACCTTCGAGTCTTCCGGCTGAACAAGATTGTAGGTACGGACGTGGTTTCGCGTTAAGATTCTCAAGAGGCCACGGTAACGTGGAATCATAGGTGGTACCGCGGAACCCGTTTTCGTCCTATAAGCTTAATTGGCTTATAGGATTTTTTTGTTTTTTAACCGCTTTTACTGAGTTGAAGCATGAAAATGCCATCTTGAATAGTCAGTTGGAAAGTCGCAATGCTAGCTTTTACATACAAGGCAGCAAGAAAGGGGCACTACTATGGCATACAACCATAAAGTCATTGAACGCAAATGGCAACATTATTGGAAGGAAAACAAAACCTTCAAAACATTAGATACGACGGATAAGAAGAAGTATTACGCCTTAGACATGTTCCCATACCCATCTGGCCAAGGATTACACGTTGGACATCCTGAAGGGTATACGGCCACGGATATTATGTCACGGTTCAAGCGGATGCAAGGGTACAATGTCTTACATCCAATGGGTTGGGACGCATTCGGTTTACCCGCTGAACAATATGCGCTCAAGACGGGGCATAACCCGAAGGACTTTACGGCCAAGAACATCAAAAACTTCAAACGTCAGATTCGGTCATTAGGTTTTTCATATGACTGGGACCGTGAAGTGAATACGACTGATCCAAGTTACTACAAGTGGACGCAGTGGATCTTTGAACAGCTCTATAAGAAGGGCTTGGCTTACGAATCTGAAACGTTGGTCAACTGGGCTCCTGATATGATGGGTGGAACGGTTGTTTCTAACGAAGAAGTGGTTGATGGTAAGACGGAACGCGGTGGCTATGATGTTTACCGGGTGCCAATGAAGCAATGGAGCCTCAAAATCACGGCCTACGCGGACCGGTTGATTGATGACCTGGACGATATTGATTGGCCAGAAAACATCAAAGAGCAACAACGTAACTGGATTGGCCGCTCAGTTGGCGCATCCATTCGTTTCAAGGTTGCTGGTCAACCTGACGATACCGAGATTGAAGTGTTCTCAACGCGGCCAGACACGCTGTTTGGCGCAAGTTACATGGTCTTGGCACCTGAACACGACTTAGTTGAACAATTGACGACACCCGAACAAGCGGACGCTATCAAAGCATACAAAGCTAAAATCGCCAGCAAGTCAGACCTTGAACGGACTGATTTGAATAAGGACAAGACCGGGGTCTTCACTGGTAGCTACGGCATCAACCCGGTTAATGGTGAAAAACTGCCAATCTGGATTGCCGATTACGTTCTGGCTTCATATGGAACTGGGGCCATCATGGCAGTGCCTGCTCATGATGATCGGGACTTTGAATTTGCACAAAAATTTGATTTGCCAATCAAACCTGTCATTGCGGGTGATAATGATTATGACCAACAAGCTTACACTGGCGACGGGGAACACATCAACTCAGGTTTTGTTGACGGTTTAGCTAAGCAACCAGCTATTGATAAGATGATTGACTGGTTAGGTGAACACCATGCCGGTGAAAAGAAGGTCAACTATCGGTTACGTGATTGGATCTTCTCACGGCAACGGTACTGGGGCGAACCGATTCCAGTTATTCACTGGGAAGACGGCGAAACGACGCTGGTTCCTGAAGATGAACTACCATTGCGGTTACCAGCAACTAAGAACCTGGAACCATCAGGAACTGGTGAAAGCCCGTTAGCGAATATCGACGACTGGGTAAATGTCGTCGATGAAAACGGTCGTAAGGGGAAGCGTGAAACCAACACGATGCCACAATGGGCCGGGAGTTCATGGTACTTCTTGCGTTACGTTGATCCGCACAACCGTGAAGCTTTGGCCGATTATGACAAGTTGAAGTACTGGTCACCCGTTGACTTATACGTGGGCGGTGCAGAACACGCGGTCTTACATCTGCTTTACGCACGTTTTTGGCACAAGTTCTTATATGACTTAGGCGTTGTGCCAACCAAGGAACCATTCCAGAAGTTAGTTAACCAAGGGATGATTTTGGGTGATAATCACGAAAAGATGTCTAAGTCGCGGGGGAACGTGGTTAACCCCGATGATATTGTTGACCAATATGGTGCCGATACGTTGCGGTTATACGAAATGTTCATGGGACCATTGGAAGCTTCGATTCCGTGGAGTACCGATGGGTTACATGGTGCCAATAAGTGGATCGAACGGGTTTGGCGCTTAATGATCGATGAAAACAATCGTGTTCGCGACCGAATCACGACTATCAATGATGGTAAGTTGACGAAAATCTACAACGAAACCGTTAAGAAAGTCACGGAAGACTATGAAGCTATGCGCTTTAACATTGCGATTTCACAAATGATGGTCTTCGTAAACGAAGCATACAAGGTCGACGATTTACCAATCATTTATATCGAAGGCTTTGTGAAGTTACTGTCACCGATTGCACCACATTTGTCGGAAGAACTATGGTCATTATTAGGCCATGATGACACGATCACCTACGCCACTTGGCCAACGTATGACGAATCTAAGTTAGTAGAAGACACGGTCCAAATCGTGCTTCAAGTTAATGGTAAGGTTCGCTCGCACGCCGAAGTCGCTAAGGATATGGGCAAGGATGAACTTGAAAAACTAGCCCTGGCGGATGAAAAAATCCAGGAATTTACGGCCGGCAAGACAGTTCGTAAAGTGATTGCCATTCCTGGTAAACTGGTTAACGTGGTTGCCAACTAAGTACCACGACCAGTATCAACTTAAATGAATATCGCTTAAATTAATCGTGATGGTGACTGACAATTGTTGGTTGCTATCACGATTTTTTAACTACTCACAGAACTAATTAGTGCGGTTACGATTGATTTGGTTAAGTGAATAAAGATTCTGAGGACGTTCTGGTTCGGTTTGGGAGACAAATCACACGTGTTTTTGGTGGGCAGGGCGTGTGCAACCGCCTATGCTTAACTTAAAACTAGCAGTAACGTGGTTTAATCAGCGGAAATGGTTATCATGGCGGCACTCTGCTGTAATCGAATTTGAGACCGCATCGTGGCCGCTGGTAAAGCGTACGGATTGGTCTTTTTTCTGTATCAGCCATAGGGTATCGGATGGCGGTACGGTTCGCCAATAGATGGTGCAGTTGTCAAGACCTTATCATTAAAGTTCGGTTAAACTCACGCATAAGGCCGGAATTGAATTGCAACTTGTTTGTTTTTCATCTAAAATGATTAGGATTGAATTAAGAAAGTGGGTTACGAACATGTCTGAGGAATCAAAAGCTAATCAGCCCCAGAATGCACACGTGAATTCTGAAGCCGAAGCGCACCAGAAGATGGTGCGCGGGTCGGCTTGGATGACGGCTGGGAGTCTCTTTTCACGGGTGCTCGGGGCGATTTATATTATCCCGTGGGTTATCTGGATGGGCGCTGATTATACGCAAGGTAACGCGCTTTATGCCAAGGGATATAATATTTATAGTTTTTTCCTGCTAATTGCGATCGGGGGAATTCCGTCCGCAATTTCTAAACAACTTTCCGAATATAATGCGATGAATGAATATGCCGTTGGACAGCGCTTATTCAAGCGGGGCTTGTTGTTGACGTCAGCCTTTGGGATTATTGGTGCCATTATTTTATGGTTTGGTGCTGGCTTGATTTCAACAGCTTTTGGGGGCTATGATGCCAATCTGATTCCCGTCTTGCATGCGTTGGCTATTGCCTTGGTGATTCTGCCATCGATGTCTTTGACCCGGGGATTCTTCCAAGGGTATCAACAGATGGCGCCGTCCGCAATCTCACAGTTCGTGGAACAAGTTTTTCGGGTCATCTATATGTTGGGTGCGACGTATTTCATCATGCGCGTCGCTCACGGCGATTGGGTGAATGCCGTGACCCAATCGACATTCGCAGCATTCGTCGGGGCGGCTGCCAGCTTCTTATTACTCGGTTGGTATTATTTCCGCAAACGGCCCGAGCTAAATGCCTTAGCTGCTCAGAGTGAGAACAAACTAGTTATTCCAGTCTGGCAATTGTTCCGCGATATTATTATTCAGGCGATTCCATTTATTGTGATCGATACCGCGACGACAGTCTTCAACCTGTTGGATCAAGCAACGTTCCAACCGATGATGCGGCTGGTTTACCATTTGGGTACTAAGCAGATCGATACGTTGTATGCTTACTTTGCATTTAATGCGAACAAATTGGTGATGATCATTGTGTCATTGGCGTCTGCGATTGCCGTGACGGTCGTGCCGATTTTATCTGAATCATTGGCCAGTCATAATATGCGTAATATTCGTAAACAATTGGAAGATTCGATTATTTTATTCCTATTTATCATGATTCCCGGAGCGCTGGGGATGGCCGCAGTGGCACAACCACTTAACACGCTCTTTTATAGTTATGATCAAATTGGGACCTTGATTCTGCAGATCTCAGCATTTACCGCGATTGCTTTAGGCTTTTTTACGGTGATTTCGGCGCTGATGCAAGGCCTATCACGCAACCGCGATATTATTCGCTATTACTTGATCGGCTTACTGGTCAAAATCGTGATTCAGTTACCATGTATCTATTTCCTATCAACGGCGGGGCCCCTGGTTGCGACCGCGATTGGGATGATGGTTGCGAGTCTGATGGCGATGTATGATTTGGAAGTCAACTTTGGAATTCGGTACGTGAAGTTATTACCAAAAATCAATCGAATTTTAGTTTATTCGATTTTAACGTACGTCACGGCACGATTAGTTGTTTATGGGCTGAACTTTGTGTTGAATGAGCACAGTAAGACGCAATCGTTCTTGATCGTAGCCCTAGCAGTTATCGCTGGTGGTGCGGTTTACGTTTACTTAGCACTCCGTTCACGGATGGCTGATTTGATGATTGGAACGAAAGCTGCTGGGTTACGACGGAAATTACGGATTAAATAGGTGAATTATGCGAGTAGATAAATTTTTACATGCGATGCGAATTGGCACGCGGACTCAAGTACGTCGTCTGATTAAAGATGGTCATATCACTGCCAATGGTGAGCCAGTAATCTCTGGCAAACAACAGATCAACCCTGGCAGTGACACCGTCTTTTTAGATGACGTGCAGGTCCGTTACCAACAATACTTCTATTATGTGATGAATAAGCCAGTCGGGGTCATCACGGCAACGACGGATTCCGCTGCGAAAACGGTGATGGACCTGTTCAATACGACGGATTTTCGTGACGATCTATTTCCCGTGGGTCGTCTCGATAAAGATACTGAGGGAATCTTGGTCATTACGAACGATGGGGCCCTATCACACGACCTATTGTCGCCGAACCACCATGTTACGAAGGTCTATGAGGCTGAAGTAACGGGGGAAATCACTGCAGCTCAATTGGCTAATTTTAATGATGGAATCACGTTAAAGGACGGGACTGAACTGCAACCGGCTCAGGCTGAGATTGTTCAATTCCATGAAATCGAGAACTTTACCACGATTCGAATCATGATCCATGAAGGCAAGTATCACCAAGTTAAGCGGATGGTCGGAACGTTAGGTGAACGGGTCGTCGGGTTACGGCGAATCAAGTTTGGTTCGTTAACGCTACCCGTTGGCTTATTAGCGGGGAACTATCGTGCGCTGACTGATGACGAACTAACAGCGTTGAAGGCGGATGCGAACCAACCCGTAGGCGAATAGTGCGTGTTACGAATTCGGCCACTCTGGTTTAAACTAAATCATTAAGCCCCAACTAACTATGAATTCAAGCATGGTTAGTTGAGGCTTTTTTAGCATAATGTCGTTGGCTTGTTCGTGTTCATTATGGTCCAGCTAGCTAAGGGCGTTCAATCTGACTAAAGCGGTGCATGTAAGTCGGAATGCGGGTACTGATTTGATGCGGCAAGACGACGTACCGCGTTGCAGCGAGGTCATCGGCAATGGCACTGTGCAAGTAGACCGCGCTGAGAACGGCATCGGTGAAATTATGAAATTGACTTACGAAGCCACCAATCATACCAGCCAACGTGTCACCCATGCCGCCGGTCGCCATGGCCGGAGTGCCGCCGGGGTTGAACCAGACTCGTTCGTCAGTGTAGACGGTCGTGCGATGAGCTTTGACCACGGCCGTAACACCTAACCGTTGTTGCGCGTCATGATTGGCAGTTGGGGTTTGATCTTTGATCGCGATACCGCTAAGTCGTTGCCATTCCATTTGGTGTGGCGTGACCACGATGTCCGTGGCGGGTAAGGGGCGGGCCTGCTGTGCAAGCAAGGTCAGCGCCGAACCATCGATGACCAATCGTTGTGGGACGTGCGTCGCAGCGAGAACGGCGGTCAGTAACTGATCAGCGACGGTATCTGTTCCAAGGCCTGGACCGATGACGATAACGTCCATTCCTGCCAGCAGGTTTAATAAGGTGTCCGTTTGGTGATAGTCAATGACCATGGCTTCGGGTAGCCGAGCATGTAGACTCGTGAAATTAGACGGGTCGGTAGCGACCGTCACCAGACCGGCACCACTATATGTTGCGGCCGTTGCGGCCATGATGATAGCACCACCAAAATTTTGATTACCCCCAATCAGCATGATTCGACCGTAATTGCCTTTGTGAGAATCAGCCGGTCGTTTGATAATCGTTCGGCTAACAATTTCGGTTGTAATAGGTTGCATAAAATGACCAGCTTTCTAAGTTAATTTACTTTGAGTATACCATTTTCCAAAAGCGGTTACTTACGATTATTAAGTTGACGACAGCTATGATAAAATTGAGGTAACAATATGTGGGAGGAATTTAACATGTCAGTTGATTGGAAAAATGAAGCAACTAAGCATCAAGATGATTATTTAGCAGATTTAACCACCATGCTCCGCGTACCGAGCTTTCGTGACGATAGCCAGGCGACGGATGATGCACCCTTAGGCCCTGGTCCTAAGCAAGCGTTAACCACGTTTTTAGCGATTGCGGAACGCGATGGCTTTAAGACCAAGAACATTGATAACTTGGTCGGTTATGCTGAAATTGGTGAGGGGGATGAAACCTTGGCAATTTTAGCCCATGTGGATGAAATGCCTGCTGGTAACGGCTGGGATACGGACCCCTTCGAACCAACCATCAAGGATGGCAAGATGTATGCCCGCGGCGTTTCCGACGATAAAGGCCCGGGAATGGCGGCCTACTATGGCTTAAAGATTGTCAAAGAACTTGGCTTGAAGCTCAATAAGAAGATTCGCTTTATCGTTGGGACCGATGAGGAAAGTAATTGGACTGGAATGAAACGCTACTTTGAAGTTGAACCAGCGCCAACCTTGGGCTTCTCTCCAGATGCCATGTTCCCGTTGATCAATGGTGAAAAGGGAAATGTGAGTCTGCAATTACACTTCGATCATGAAGATAATGGCGACTTTAACCTTGTTTCTTTTGATTCTGGCTTGCGTGAAAATATGGTGCCGCGTGATGCCGAAGCCGTGGTCGCGACGGATGACAACGAGCAGTTGGCGGCCGACTTCACAGCGTTCCTGGACCAGCAACCAGTAACTGGTGAATTAACGGTCGTTCCTGAAGGCGTTAAGCTGGAAGTTGTTGGAAAGGCCGCCCATGGGATGGAACCACGTAACGGGATCAATGCCGGAACCTACCTTGCAACGTTCTTGACTAACTATGCCTTTGCTGATGATGCCGCTGCTTTCTTAGACTTCGTGGCTAATAAGCTACACGATGATTCACGGGCGAACCAGTTAGGCTTAGCTTACAAGGATGACGTTATGGGTGATTTGACGATGAATGTCGGGTTACTCAGCTTCGACCATCAAAAGGGTGGTGCGTTAACGTTGAACTTCCGTTATCCGAAGGGAATCGAACCTGCTGATTTAACGGCGAAAGTCCAAGCGCAGTTACCAGCTGGTGCCACGGTCACGCAGGGTGACTTCATGGTGCCACATTACGTTGACCCTGAAGACCCGATCGTCAAGGATTTGATGGACGTTTACCGGCGTCAAACTGGTGACACGGCCTCACAACCACAAATTGTTGGCGGTGGGACTTATGGCCGGATGATGGCTCGTGGGGTTGCCTTTGGGGCACTCTTCCCAGATACCGAAGATACGATGCACCAAGCCAATGAATTCCAACCAATTGACGAATTAATGGCTGCAATGGCGATTTACGCTGAATCAATTGCCGTGTTAGCAACCGACAAATAGTGATCCTTTAATGGAGGGTGATGGTTATGACGATGGTTAAACGCATTTTAGTCGGCATCGATACGAGTCCTCAGTCCCAATTAGCTTTAACGAAAGCAATTAAGATCGCGGTCGAGCAAAATGCCGCTTTGGATATTGTGACGGTCATTAATACTGAGAAATTTATTGGTGTGACTCAAGGGCCGATGGGTTTTGGCGCAACGACACCGCAGGCATTGAACGAATTGACGGCCGGTCTTAAAGCGAATCTCGCTAAGGCTCGCCAACAAGCGATGGCCGCGGGTGTCAGCGATGTGCGGGTTCACTTACATTCAGGTAATTCGAAGTTATTGTTAGCGACGACTTTACCAGACCGCTATGGCACTGACTTGATCGTTGTTGGGGCCACAGGTCTTAACAACGTGGCACGGGTGTTAATTGGCTCTAATGCTGCTTATGTGATTCGCAATGCTACCTGTGACACGTTGGTGGTGCGCACAGATGCTGATCAACAGCCAGTCAAACTGCCAAAGCATACCACTCGTCGGCTTTAATTGAAATTTTTAGGACATCCGATAGTGTCCGGATAAACATTTGAGCGGCTTTTTCAAGCTCGATATCGGACACAGAGAAAACCGACTCACGGTGGACCGTTATCATCCATGACAGATTAACTGGTAGGACACAGACTAAATAGTTGTTTCGAGAATGTACAAATTCTTGAAACAACTATTTTTTATTCACTCCGAATTTGTTGGTGGGCGCTGTTTATGAAAAAAATACATAACCCATACGTTATTTTTACATTATGCCAACATTCCCGATACGTTGGTCTGGCATGATTAAAGAGTAATCTAATAAATTACAAATAAAAGGTCGAGGGGATATGAATATGGGAATTACCTTGCAGAACATCACAAAGACGTATGATAAGGCGAAACAGCCAGTTTTAAACGATGTAAATGCCGAGATTCAAGACGGAGAGTTATTCGTGATTGTTGGGCCATCCGGTTGTGGTAAAAGTACGCTGCTGCGGATGATTGCCGGTATTATTCCAATTACTAGTGGAAAGCTGGCCATCAATGGTCAGATCATGAATGCAGTCCCACCAAAAGATCGAAAGCTGTCAATGGTTTTTCAAAGTTATGCCTTGTACCCTTTTTTGGACGTGGCTGCCAACGTTGCGTTTGGTTTACAAGCACGAAAAATGCCGGCCGCGGAAGTCGAGCGTCGGGTCAATGCCGCGTTGAAGATGGTCAATTTGACGGCTTATCGTGACCGCAAGCCGCGCGAACTATCTGGTGGTCAACGGCAACGAGTGGCTTTGGCTCGGGCGATTGCCAGTGATGCTAAGGTTTGCCTGATGGACGAACCGTTATCAAACCTTGATGCGCAACTACGCGTGCGAATGCGGACCGAAATTCGCGAACTGCAACGTAAGCTCGGATTGACATTGATTTATGTCACCCATGACCAAACTGAAGCGATGACCATGGCCGATCACGTAATGGTGTTAAATGAGCGTCACGTGCAACAGATTGATACACCGTTAGATATTTATAATCATCCTGCTAATCATTTCGTCGCTGAATTCTTCGGTACGCCACAGATTAATTTACTGCCAGTGGTGACGAAAACCGCTCGTAATTTACACGTCGCGGAGGGGTTTCAGATCGCGCTTAACCAACCATTAAACGCGGGGAGCTATACGATTGGTATCCGACCTAATCAGCTAAACGTAGTACCAGTTACTGATGAGCGCGGTAATGGCAAGGTCACGAATGTCGAGACACTGGGCGAGATGACGATTATCGAAGTGCAGGCTGATAACGGGACGGCATTGCGAGTTGCACAATCTGGTCAGGTCCAATTACCACTTGAACAACGGGTGAATGTAACCGTTAATGGTAAGATCTTCATTTTTGATGAGCACGAACAACTGATTGCTGAAGAGGAGGGTGTTACTAGTGATCAACTCGTTTCCGTCGATTAAGCGACGCCTTAAGCCGAAACAATCGCCAGATGCGCATGACCAAGCAAATGTGCAGACCGGCAGTTTTGAATTAAAGCGTAATGATAAATATTATGCTTGGCTATTTCTTGGGCCCTCAATACTCGCCCTCAGTGTTTTTGTTTTCTATCCAATGTTACGCACCTTGTATCTAAGCTTTTTCTTGACTAATAGTCTTGGTGAACCAACCGTCTTTGTTGGTTTGCAAAATTACCTTAATTTGCTGACGACTAAGAGTTATCTTGCTAGCCTGCAAGCCACTGGAATCTATGTCGTGGGTGTGACAGTGTTCACGTTAATTGGGGGGTTACTGTTAGCGGCCGCTGCCAATCAAAGGGTTCGGGGTATCGAGCTATTTCGAACTATGTTTACCTCGACTATGGGAGTGTCTGTCTCGGTCTCCGCAATTTTCTGGTTATTCATGTTTAATCCATCCGTGGGCTTGTTGAATAAGGTGGCCATCTGGATGCACTTACCGGCAATTAATTGGTTAACGGAGCCACACTGGGCCATGGTGGCGATTATTATGACGAGCGTTTGGATGCACCTCGGATTTACTTTTCTGATCTTTTTTGGGGCATTGCAAGTTGTGCCTAAAACCTTATATGATGCGGCCGATGTGGCGGGGACCAGTCGGCGTTATCAGTTCATCCATATCACGTTGCCAATGATTTCCCCCACACTCTTCTTTGCGGCGGTGATTACGTTGATCTCAGCGTTCAAGAGTTTCGGATTGATTGACTTGATGACTGCGGGTGGGCCTACGAACGCCACCAACTTATTAGTTTACCGTATTTATCGGGATGCCTTCGTTGATGGTAACTATGCGCTTGCTAGCACGGAATCGATCATACTAGCAATCATTATTGCAGCGATTACGGTAATCCAATTCAAACTTTTAGCAAAGCGGGTGCATTACTAATGGAAAATACAATGGCTACTCAAGCCCTGATTCGACATCGAATCGGTATCGGATTCCGGTACTTGTTATTAATTACATTAACGTTAGTCATTATTTTACCGTTTGTTTTAGGGTTGTGGACCAGCTTTTTACCAACGACGACTATTGCGAAAGGATCACTGAGCGGAACCCTTTCTTGGCAGAACTATCAGGATGCGTTCACCAAAACACCCATTCTTCGCTACTTATTTAACAGTTTAGTGATCTCAATCATTCAGATGATTGCTCATCTGTTTTTTGCATCAATTGCCGCCTACGCCTTTGTGTTTTTAGAATTTAAGTATCGGGATGCGTTGTTCTACTTGGTCTTGGCAACTATGATGCTACCATTTGAAGCTGAAGTGATTCCGAACTTTCACACGGTCCGTGCGATGCACTTGTTGAATCACTATGCGGTGATGGTTATCCCGTTCTTAACTTCGGCCTTTGGTATCTTCATGTTACGCCAAGCCTTTCTGCAAATTCCACGAGACTTAAAGGAAGCCGCTGATGTTGATGGTCTCTCACACTGGCAATTTTACTGTCGCGTTGCCTTACCATACTCACGGATTAGTTTATTGACGCTAGCTGCTTACAGCTTTTTAGGAAGCTGGAACCAATATTTATGGCCAATGCTAACCACGTTTTCAAATCGGCTACGTCCGGTCCAAGATGGATTGCGGCAATTGCATTCGGAGGAAACCGCTACGAATTGGGGACTCGTTCAGGCGAGTGCCGCCATCGTGGTGATTCCAACATTGATTGTCCTTTTCTGGGGGCAACACTACTTTAAATCTGGATTGAATGAAGGTTCGGTGAAATGATGAAGATAACGCGAAAGTGGCAGTGGCTAGCCGGTATGATGGTTGTCCTCTTGGTAGTGGGTGGGGTCGCTTATAGTCGGACCCGTGTCCATGCGGATAGTAGTCGCATTAAAGTGGTGTTTTGGCATGAGATGAAAGGTCCTGGTCAACAAGCGATTGACGCCTACGTTAAAGCGTTTAATCACCAACAGTCCAAATATGAAGTTGTAGCCGAGTTTGAGGGTGGCTATAATGGCGTCATTCAAAAAATCTTGAATACGCATGGGACGGCCGCGTCACCAGCGCTATTTCAATCGATGGATATTTCCACCAGTCAGATGTATCACAGTGGTTTCACGACACCGATGCAGAAATTTATTGACCGTGACCATTACGATGCTGATCAAATCATTCCGGGCGCCAAGGCGATCGTGATGCGCGACAATCAATTGCTAGCAATGCCGTTTAATGCATCGCAAACGGCGCTTTATTATAATAAGAGGGTCTTGCGTCAGTACGGGATTACGCCGCCACCAGTGGATCCGACTTACGATGATATCACGCGAGTCGCTAAGGCCATCCACGACAAATCCCACGGCAAAGTCAAGGGAATGACAATGGAGGCCTATTCGTGGCTATTCGAGCAGCTGGTCGCTAACGCAGGTGTTCCCGTTGCCAATCGTGATAATGGTCATACTGGCAATGCGACTAAGGTCGACTTTACGAGTCCCGCGGCGATCAATGCGATGAAGTGGGTTAAAGAAAATATTGACTATGGTGACTTTATGAACTTTGGTTCGGGTGGTAATGCTGCTGCAAATGAAGCAGCTTCTTTCTTGGCAGGCCATTTGGGTATCTTCATGCAATCGTCCGCGAACACGGGTCAGTTGTATCAAGTGCTCAAAAATGATCTAGGTGTCACATATTTCCCACGGCCGAATGGTCAGAGAGCCAACGGAATCGCAGTTGGTGGGGCGGCACTTTGGATTGCGAACGATAAACCAAGCGCGGTCCAAGATGGCGCGTGGGAATTCACTAAGTTTCTCGCTAGCGCACAGACGCAAGCCGATTGGCAAGCTAAGACTGGTTATTTAGCCGTTAATAAGGGGGCTAAGGACGAGCCAACGCTGAAAAAACTATTCAAGAAGTCGCCGGTCCTAGAAGTTTCTGGTAATCAGATGCTACGAACGAAGCCTAATAATACGAACTCAGGTGTCTTTGTCGATGGTTGGGTTCCCGCACGGACGGCGATTCAAACGGCGATGCAACAGATTTTTGCAGGCCAAGATATTCGACAATCGTTGCAAACGGCTGAAAATACGTACAATAAAGTGTTAGAATCAAATAACCGTGCAAACGGTCGTCATTAATTGGAAAGAGTTGAAGAATTGTGCCAAATATGTCGTTGATTTATGGTCATCGGGGCGTTCCCGTTAAGTTTCCTGAGAATTCGCTAGCTGGGTTTGCGTATGCCATCAGTCATCATATCGATGGCTTAGAGTTTGACGTCCATCTTACCCAGGATCAAATACCAGTGATTATGCATGACGAACGAATCGATCGAACTACTAATGGGCAAGGGGCCATTGCGGATCTGACCTTCGAACAGTTGCGTAGATTTGAATTAGCAAATGGAGAGCCCGTCCCATCCTTACAAGAATTTTTAAACTTAGTGAGTGGGGAGCCCGTTCACTTGAACCTTGAGTTGAAGACTGATCGACACTATTATCTTGATATCGAGCGGATTGTGCTACGGATGGTCCGGCAGACTGACTTAATTTATCCGGTCGTTTTTTCGTCGTTTAATCTGAAGAGTTTACAGCGGGCCTACGCCATTGATGCCAGCCAGAAATATGCTTTTTTGACTTCAGCGCGTCTGGGTAATCCGGATGAGTTTGCGACTCACGAACACTTAGAAGGGGTGCATCTTGAACACTATCAACCTGTACACCATGTTGCTGAACGGGTTTGGACAGTGGATGAGCCAATCGTAATGCAACAATTGTTCGCAGCCTCGGTCAATGCGGTGATTACCAATAACTTTGAGTTAGCCCAACAAGTCCGGGCAGCCATGTAATCGAGCGCAATTGTGCTAGTGCGGCATTCAAAGATTGTCGTTTGGTAATGCGACACTACCCGCGCTACCTAGCTAGCTGGTCGCGAGTCATTAAGAAGTTTCTGTATTGTTTGCTCGCTAGATTGTGCGCAATAAAAGCGCCAGTCCCCATTATCGGGACTGGCGCTTTTAGCATGATTAATTAAACTGTGGTTGGATTGCGAATCTTGCCTAATTCAGAATCGATTTGAGCCAGCACTGCTTGTTGGTTAGCAGGTTTTTCCAAGTCGTACTGTTGTAAATCAATCTTCATTTTAGGGCTAGCATCGTATTCATCGTACCATTTCCGATAAGCGGTCCACATCTTATAGTAATAAGATTCCAGTTCAGGGTTGTGGTCGAACTGTTCGTAGTCGCGACCACGCTTCTTGATCCGGTAAAGAATCGTATCGAAGTCAGTTTCAGAGTAGACCATCAAGTCTGGTGCCTTCTTAGGCAGTTCAGTCAATTC
The DNA here is from genome assembly GCF_055413545.1 of Lactiplantibacillus sp. 3062. Lineage (NCBI taxonomy): Bacteria > Bacillati > Bacillota > Bacilli > Lactobacillales > Lactobacillaceae > Lactiplantibacillus > Lactiplantibacillus sp. 3062. The sequence goes on along the minus strand of NZ_JBVAYE010000002.1, from coordinate 619,706 downwards.
GGTCATCATATTGTCTAGTAGTTGCAAGTAAACATTCAATTCAGTGTCAGAGATGTTTCCTTCAGCGTTGTTTTCTTTGGTGAAGAGGGCATCTTCATAGATGGAGCGGTCGAGGACGTTGTTATCGTCGGCCAATGCCTTCTTGATCATTGCAAAACGTTTGTTGAGGAAATAGATTTGTAATAGGAACCCGTAATTCTTAGGATCCGAATAATAAAGTGGCAATACGGGGTTGTCGCCAACCGGTTCGTAAAATGCCTTAGTTCCAAGGTGGTCAGCAATTAACCCCGTTAACGTGGTTTTGCCGACCCCAATCATTCCTGCTGTTATTATCACCATGATAGCCCCTCTTTATAAAAAATTGCACAATATATTGTATCTCAAAAAAAGTTTTAATACCATATAGACTTTTAATGAAAAATTTGCTTGGGAGCTATTTTCACTTATTTTTTAGCCTGTTCCTTTAATAAATCACGAATTTCTTCTAGATATTGCGCGGAAACATCGACTTCTTCTTCCTCGGGTTCTTCTGGTTCATTTTTAACCACTTTATTAATAATTTTCACCAGAATGAAAACGACGATGGCGACGATGAAGAAATTAATGATGGCATTTAGAAAGGACCCGTACTTAAAGGTAGCATCACCGATACTGAACTTTAGATTGGATAAATCAACTTTGCCTAAGAAAATCCCAATCAGTGGATTAATTAAGTTGTCTGTCAACGATTTAACAATGGCCGTAAAAGCGGACCCAATAATAACCCCAACGGCCAAATCAATCACGTTACCGCGGGCAATAAATTCCTTGAATTCTTTGATCATGCGACTCGCACTCCTTTATTAATTGACTGTTAACAGTATAGCCAAAATCAAACGCGGACTCAATCAATATACCAATCTAATTTAACCGTAAGCTTGTCCCTAACTAAAGCATACCCATACTAATTTGAGGTGGTATCATGATTAGTTTTGTTTGGATAGTGACTTAATGTTGTTCTGAATGATTGTTGTGGTGCATTTGAGACTAGTTAATGGTTTTAGTTAGTTGGGCTGTTGACTGACAAGCTAGATGACTTAGCGTGTGTGACATCCGGTCAAAATGAGTCTGTGAAAAGCAGTCTCAAGTAATGGGGAAGTCGTTTCAATATTAGTAGGGATTTTCACGAATACTAATAATATAGTAGTAGGTTAAGGTGTTGACCAGCGAATCAGAATTAACAGCACCATTTGGGTAAAGTCGTCAACTTAGTTAGCTGCTAAAAACGACTCTCTCTGATATAGAGAAAGTCGTTTTGGCAGTGTTTCGAGATCATAAATCCAAATAACTAATTCGTCTTATTGTCAGATGCTTTAGCTTGGGCCTTTCGCCGAACCAACGTGGCTAACTTACTCTGAGTGGCTTTGACGGCGACGGGGTCTTCAAAGTCAATTTGAGCCAGCCGAGGGTAACGACGGATAAAGAACAACCAGGTCAGAGCAATAAACAGCATTAGAATCAGTGCTAAGACGCCCATCTCAGGAAGAGCAGAATTACCAGTCATTAAGGTCTGCCGCAAGCCGTTGACGCTGTAACTCATTGGTAACCACGGGTGGATTGTTTGGAAAAAGTGACCTGACAGCTGAATTGGATACGTTCCGGCTGAACCACCGAGCTGTAAGACTAGTAGTACCATACTGAAGAAGGCGCCAGCTTTGCCGAAGACAAGGTTAAGCCAAGCGACGATCGTCATGAAGAGTAGCGCCGTTAGCGTGAGTAACAACCAAGTGGCAAACGGATGAATCGGGCTGAGTCCGTTGATTAACATCATCAAGCCGAGCATAATCGTACTTTCCATGATTGAAAAGACGAGCATGATGCTGGCCTTGCTACTCCACCAATCCAGTGCCGATTGCGGGTGTTTGCGTGGGGTATACATATCAAACATCATATTGAGGGCGAGCGCGCCGACAAATAACGAGACACTTAACATATACGGCGCCATACCAGTACCGTTGTTTGGTACATCATCACGGTCCTGGTGAGTTGTAGTGACGGGTTTGGCAACTTGTTGATACGTCAGTTTTGATGGATTGAGATTCCCCTTGCTTGCGGCCGTTCCTAATTTGGTCGCTAATGCTTGGTTACCAGTTTGAATCTTATTACCAGCGGTTGTAACTTGGTTAGCACCCACGGCTAGTTGCTGAGCTCCGGTGGCTAATTGCCCATTGCCACTAGTGAGTTGCTGACTGCCATTAGCGAGTGCAATACCCGTTGTGCCGAGTCGATGTAAGCCAGTGGTGACTTGTTGACTGCCCGTAACTAACTGTGAGATGCCAGTTGTTAAGCTGGGTAGGTTGGTCTGTGCAGATTGAAGACCCGTAGCCACGCGGCTGGCACCTTGTGTTAGCTGGTTGCCCTGGGTGCTGAGTTGACGCGTGCCCGCGGTCAGCTGTTGAGAACCCGCGGCAACTTGCCCCGCACCCGTAGCCAGTTGGTGACTTCTCTGATTGAGCAAGTTGGTGTTAGCATCCAGTGTTTTAAAGCCTTGGGTGAGCTGCTGGCTATTAGTTGTGAGCGTTGTTGTTCCGCTAGCCAAGTTTGTCGCACCAGTAGTGACGGCCCCAATGCCATTAGTGAGATTAGGTAGGACCGTGTTCAGCTGGGTTAGACTAGTACTCAGTTTGTTAGCCGCGTTACCAGCAGATTGAATACCGGTCGTCAGTGATTGCGCACCGGTAGTGAGTTGGGTGACCGTGGTGACAAGGTCAGCCTGCTGTTGAGTCGTGGCGCTGAGGGCCCTAGTCAAAGCAGTCGTATCTAGAGCCGGTTGCGTCGACTGGGCGATGGCCGTGGTTAAACTCGCAAGGGCGGCGTTGATGGCGTCACGGTTAGCGGATTGATCAACCGTTGCCAAAATGGCTGATTTTTGTGCCGCAGTCAAATTTTGACTGTTAGCGGTTGCGGCGACATTGTCGTGAAGCGCCGCACTAGTTTTAATAGCCGATGTCAGCGCACTTAGCGCGGTTTTAACGGACGATAAGTCGGTACCAGCAGCCTGCTTTTTCAGCGCTGCCACGGTTGCGCTAATCGTGGCTTGATTGTTGGTTGGTTGCTTAAGTTGCGTCTGCAATTTTTGCAAGTCGATGGTGAGGGACTGACTGTTCTGACCTAGTGTCTGGATGCCAGTAGTTAGCTGACTTGAGCCGCTCGTTAGGGCCGTCGTTTTAGCCGTTAACTGAGCGGTCTGTGCTTGTAGTTGATTAGCACCTTGACTAAGCTTGTTGGCACCAGTGTTGACCTTGCCGACACCGGCCGCATAAGCGTTTAAACCGGAACTAAGTTGTTGCGTACCAGTCGCCAGTTGAGCGGTACCACTACTGAATTGTTGCGTGCCACTGGCCACCTGATGGGCACCAGTATTGACTTTGACAGTCCCAGTATTCACTCGCTGGGCGCCAGCAACGTATTGATCAACACCTTGATTTAAAGTTTGAACACCGGTGTTGAGTTGAGCCATGCCAGCAACTAACTGATTACTTTTGACGAGCAGTTGTGTTAGACCGGCAACTACTTTTTGGTTACCCACCTGTAGTTGTGAAATGCCATTAAGATATTGGTTTAAACCGACCGTCAGTGTTTGACTCCCTTGTTTTAGTTTCAGCGAACTAGTTGCGAGGGTGTCCAGGTTGGTGGCGATTTTTTGGTTGGCAGTTTGGAGCTGCTGACCACCGGTGGCTAGCTTTTGATTATTAGTAGCAGCTGTTTTGAGGCCACTGTCAAGTTGTTTGATAGCGGCAAACATCGTTTTGGCATAGCTCGTTGTAATCGTTTGGGCGACGGATGACCGAATCGAGGTGACCGCCGAATCGGCCATCTTGCTAGCGACGAAGTTATGTCCAGCACTTGTATCATAATGTAGCACCATGGCTTGTGGTTGGTGATTGAGTAAGGTAGTCGCGTGGCGCGAAAAATTGGTTGGAATCGTGAGCACCATATAATAGCGGCCATTTTTCAAGCCAGCTTGTGCCTGACTCGCGTTGACTTGTTGAAACTTCAAAGCGCTAGATTTTTTTAAATTCGTTGTTAAATTGCGCCCAACACTGAGATGCTTCCCTTGGTACGTGACTGGCTGATCATGATTGACGACGGCTACAGGTAAATTATTTAACCGACCGTATGGATCCCACATTGATCGTAAAAATGTCACGGCATAAATTGATGGAATGAACATAATGATTGCCATGACGATAATCATTAGTTTGTGTTTGCGCATATACGCCCATTCTGCTTTAATCATCTTTACTTGCGCTCCCTTAATTGTCTATTTTGTATGAAACCCCGTGTGTGCATTAAAGAGGATAACAGGTTTCAGAAATAGCACCACATCATCAAGACAGCATGTGGGGTTTAAACCCCATTTTGAGTGCAAGTGGGGTTTAAAATTAAGGGTAAGTTATGATTTTAAAAATATTATGGGTATACATAGCATGAATTGAGCTGTCATCAATTATGATAAAAATGTGTTAGTTAGGTTACTGGTCATCAGTAAATGTGCGTCCTACATACACCTTCTAGGCTGAGCGGCAATTGCTATAACATAGCCAACGTCGATTCGGCTGCGGGATTGTCCGAACGTGGAAAAGAAGCCCCTTACCATGATATTTCAAAGTAAGGGGCTTGGTATGAGATAAGCAGTTAAGATTTCCAGACAATTAGTTCATCTGGTTTGAAGTAGAGTTGTTGGCTAACACCAAACCGAACTAAGTATTGATCTTTAGCTGCGTAGTAGGCAATGATCGTTCCCACAATTCCCAAATATGGTTTTGGTAACTTGACGGTCGTTCCGATTTTTAAAGTTGACATGATTGAAAACCTCCTAAATTTTAGTCATTATCAAGGCCGTGACGACGGTAGGCATAGAAGAAGATGCCACAGGTAATCACGAGCCATCCGAGTTGCGTCAGTACCTCACGAAGCGTCCATGAAAAACCATTAGTGGCATATGAGGCGGTAATATAGTGATTAATCGTGCTGCTATACAGATAACTGCTAAAGGATTTAAGGGTGGTATTGAACTGTTCGAAATTCGGTATCAGGCTTAAAATCAGCATCATTGGAATACTGTAGACGCCTGCTTGAGTTTGACCATTAGCAATCAGACCAATAATGTATCCGAGCACGAGACTCGTTAAACTAGTGATAATAGTAATCAATAAAAAGTTTCCTAAGTGAATTTGCGACCAACTGGCGCCGCTTAGGGGGACCAGTATCAAATTGGTTACAGTCATAATAGCTAGTGGTGGCAATAAACTACCGATAAAAAATTCGGGCCCGGTAATGGAAGAGGTCATTAGGACACGTAACGTATGGTGTTCTTTTTCTTCGGCTAAGGGATAACTTGTCATCATGATGCCACCCATAACGATATTAAAGCATAGTCCCATTCCCAGTAATAGGGAAATCAGGGCGACGTGTGATGGTGCTTTACTTTGCATAATACTCTTCATGAAAACGACGTACAAAATGGCCATGATTGGGGCAGTCATTAGACTCATATTTGAAATGATCAGTCTTAATTTAAGACCGAATAAGGCTTTTATTTTGGTTACTGATAAACTCATTTTAGGCTCCTTCCAGTTACGGCTAAAAAGACATCTTCAAGGGTCGGCTCGCACGAGTGAATCGTCTCAAGTTGCCCAGAAAGCATCCACTGATTAATCTGATAGGTCGTCTCAGGAGATGCGGGGAGTAACAAATCTTGCGCTGCCGATGCAATGTGGACGCGATACTGCTGGTCGCGATTATATTTTAATTGCAATGCTTGTGGGGCTGCACATTCTGCGATGCGGCCAGCGTTGAGTAAGGCGACACGATTGCAGAGACGAGTGGCTTCCAGCATATCATGAGTCGTTAGCAGAATCGCTGTACCCTGGTCGCGTAATTCTCTAATCAGTGCGTGAATTGCTTGGGTCGTGCGGGGATCTAAACCACTGGTTGGATCATCGAGGAACAAGACTTGCGGTTGGTGAAGAATTGCTCGGGCCAGAACTAGCCGTTGACGCATACCTTGAGATAACTTACCAGCGAGTTTTTTCTTATGTTGACTGAGACCAACTCGTTCAAGTAACTTATCAACACGTGCAACCGGGACACCAAACATTTTCGCGAAGAATAGTAGGTTTTGGTATACCGATAATTTGTCGTAAAGCCCACTTTGATGCGTGACGATGCCGATTTTTTCATAGCGGTGTTCGTCGTATGCTTGGACAGACTGACCCAGGACGTAGGCTTCACCGTTTGTTGGTAATAATTGTCCGGTTAGAATTTTAATGGTGGTTGTTTTTCCCGATCCCGAGGGACCTAAAAAACCAAAAATTTCACCTGGCTGAACGGTAAAACTAACTTGGTCCAGCGCGGTCGTATTTTGAAATGATTTGGCAATGTTAATCACTTCGATTGCATTTTTTATTGTCATCGTTGATCGCTGACTCCTTTAAATTTGATTTGGAAGCGTAGTGGCTTCTACAAAATCTAGTTTACTGGAACAATCGTCGAATGTGATTAAATCAAGGTGTAATGGGGCATATTGGGGCCGAATGGTGCATTATTTAGGCTGAATGGTGTCCTAAAAATTGATCAAAGCTTTTAAATCAGTGAGTTTACCGCGAGAGAGGGGCAGTTTACTTTTGTTTTTCAAGATTAACGTGTAACTATTTCGGGAGTAACTGATTAGTTCCGCGATTTGTTGTAAATTAACCAAGTAAGAACGATGACAGCGGAAGAAGCCGAGCGTCGTCAATTGTTGTTCTAATTCGCTCATTGTTTGCGATGACGTGAATTGTTCGCCACTGACGTTCAGTTGACTGACCCCGTTGACACTTTCAATAAAATCGATCTCGTTGGGGCTGAAAAAGACTGTTTTATCTTCAACCTTACTTGCAATTTTAAAAATTGGTCTAGGTGTATCTTCTGAAGTGTGTGCGGAATCGGAACTGCTTTCGGTCGCCAAATCAGTCAACTCGAGGCCCTGGTTTGGTCGATAGCGGAAGATAGTCGTACTGGTTAGGACAAGTTCTTCTAATGAGTAGGAGGTCAGCAGTACGGTGACGCCGTGTTCGCGAGTATAGGCTAAGGCTGCTAAGTACAGCTCAATGCCAGCGTTGGTCAAGTTGGTCAGGGGACTTTCAATTAGTAACAAGTCCGGTTGTAGGATGAACGCCCGCAGTAAGGCCAGACGTTGTTGTTGATCAAAGGATAAGTGCTTGATCTTAGTATGGGCGACGTCTTTGAGTGCGAAATACTGCAAAATGTCATCCAGATCCGTCTCAAAGGTGCTGATGCGTTGAAAGGTCTTCAAATAAGTCGAGACTGTTAATTGCGGATAAAAGCCGTCATCATGAAAGATGGCTTGGATACGTGCGGGAGTGAGGCCAGTCATGACGCCACTAGTTTGGGGCGTCGTTTGGCGTAATAAGTTGAATAGGGTTGTTGCCTCAACGTGGCTCATCTGAATGCCGATGTTACTTTTCGCTGGAATGGTGAGTGTGAAATCTTTTAAAATCGTTTGGTGTGCTTGTTGTTTAAAGATGTTGCTTAACTGAATTGTTTGCATGGTGAGAACCTCGTTGTTTTTAGTGTCTGAGTGAGGTGGTTAGAAAAAGGCCATATCACTCAGACAGATTGGCAAATCTGATGTAGACAGTAACAATATACCATATCGAAGTAGGCAGTTGTGGTTTGTCCTGATTAAGACCGTTATGTCAAAATGACAGCTGACATGATGCAAAATACCGCAATAAAAACAGGACAATGGACGGCCGGCATTCGTATGGCGGGTCAATATCCTGTTTTTTAAAATTAATGTTTGATGATTGAATGACTAACGAGATTGATCAAGTGGTCATAAAACACTTGGTCAATTGATAATAATAGCAATATCAGAAATGGCCAACCAAACGGTCTCTGTGGGTGATTATAAGCAATTACTGGCATCACTGTTAAGCCCATGTGGATGAAACTTCCTAATAAAATCAGCCACAAGCTGATTAGGGCCCATTGCGATTTTTGCCGCATGTTTATGCGCCTCCATAACAATTAAGTATGGCACAGCGATTAGTGCTTAACCAATTGATTCCAGAAGCAGGCAAAGTCATAAGTTGTGACTGAACCGCCAAGTTAGAATTTGTTTTTGAATTTCAACCAAATTAGATAGTGATCATGGGCTTTTTTCAGTTGTCGGTAGCGCCGGGGCTGTTTGCGGTAAAAATCCTGATGATAATTTTCTGCTGGCCAAAATTGCTGTAAGGGCTCAATGGCCACGACAATTGGTTTTTGATAACGTTGCGAGTCCACAAGCGCTTGTTTGGATGCTTGTGCAATGGTCAATTGATGTTGATTAGCATAAAAAATGACTGGCCGGTATTGGCTACCGCGATCATTGATTTGTCCAAAGCGGTCGGTCGGATCAATTAGTTGCCAATAAATATCGACAAGATTTTGATACGAGATTTTACGGGAATCGTATCTGATTTCCACGGCTTCAACGTGCCCCGTATATTGACCACTAACTTGTTCATAGGTCGGTTGGGCCCACGAACCACCGGTATAACCAGAAATCACATTATTAATACCGGGACGCTGATCAAAGGGCTCAACCATGCACCAAAAGCACCCACCAGCAAAGACTGCCCGTTCTTCATAAGGCGAACTAAGGGGTGGGTAAGCCGATACATTGTTTTTAGTCGGCATGGGTGCGTTGCCAGTGATGGCAAGATAAAAGTCCATAACATCCGGGGTCAAGTTATTCCGCATAGCTAATGGTCGCAAATCAGCTTCGAGCTGTTTTAGTTGCCCAGTCGGCGATAGCTGTTGCCGATTATTCTTGGCCTGGACTAGTAAATGGCGTTCCCAGTCACGCGTCGCCGGGTTGATGATTAAATTGTATAAGTCGCGCATTAAGGCTTCAGGTTTTGCTTTCATGGTGTCTCCTTAACTGGCTTATTTGCCGAGTATTAGCACGTACTTGCATTTTGACTGATTTGATTTTAGCACGGTGCTTTGGTAGCACATAATGTTATGATTTGTTTTCTATCACCCTGTCGTAAGCTACTCTAACAAGAAATGCAACCAGATGATATTGATGTGATCGTTAGTTGCATCTTAGTTATAAGCACCGTTTGGCCGACGTCAAAAATGGCGGCTATTATTGTGGGTATTATTCACCCAAGTCCAATTTGATTGGAAAAGCTTGCTATGAAGTATGGTTGATAGTTTATAATGAATCGCATGCGAAAAAAGGAGGAACTAAAATTGGATGATAAAGTCGCCAAATATACAACCCAAGAGATTTCAGTATTAGTTGGGATGAGTGTCTCTCAGGTCCATTACTATGATCGCCTGGGCCTAATTCCTAATCTAAGACGATCTGAGAATGGGTATCGTGTTTTTACGGAAAAGAATCTGATTTGGATGAAAAATTTGAAGATTTTTATTGATTCCGAAATGCCGTTGAAGGATATTCGTCAACTAACTGATTTAGTTGTTCAAGGCAAGCAAGCAACAGCGGAAAAGCGTCAAGCGATTGTTGAACATCATCTGAAAGAATTAGAGAAAAAACAGGCTGAACTTAAGAAACAGGTCGCATTCATGAACGGGTTTATTAAAACATATCAGCAAATGGAAAAGGAGTCCGATGAACGATGAATACAGTTTTAGTTATTGGTGCAACTTCGCCAACTGCCCAGGCCTTCATTAAATTAATGGAACGTGATTATCCAGAAATGACTTTAAAATTATTTGTTCGTAATCGCAAAAAGGTCCCGGCCTATCAGAAACGAGAACATGTTATTTTTCTGGGAGATGCAGCGAAATATACTGATTATGTAGCGGCACTCGAGGATGTCGATTATATTTATGATTCCGTTGGTGGGCTGAGCACTGGTCCGTACGTTAAGTTATTGTTACGTGCAATTAAGGAAACACAGGCAACAATTAAACGAATAGTCGATATTTCGGCAGGCGGTATTTACGGTGAATATTTGTCTGGTAATTTACTCTATTTATCGGCTGTTCGCACGCAACATCCTCAGTATACCCATGATCAGTTAGACAAACCGTTGTTATTTGCAAATAGTGGTATTCCCTTTACAATCTTTAGACCAGGACTAATTCAGAATGGACCCGAAACAAAAATTATTACGCACGGTCCTGAATTTAGAGCGATACCGGAGTCTGAATTTGCAATTAATCGAGATACGTTTGCTAGGGCAGCAGCCAATGCCTTATTTAATGATGACTACCACAATCAAAGTGTTGCTATTTCTAATGGTGAACTATTATAGAGGAGAAACTTTTGTATGAAGCGTTTAGTTGGAACTCTGTGCGGTATTATTAGTGCCGCTTTATTTGGGCTAGGTGGAATACTAGCACAGCCTTTGTTAAGTGAGCAAGTTCTGACTCCGCAACAGATTGTATTGTTACGGCTGTTAATCGGTGGGGCAATGTTGTTGCTATATCGTAACTTGTTTTTCAAGCAGGCTAGAAAAAGCACGAAAAAGATTTGGACACATTGGCGAATTTTAACACGAATTATGATATACGGCATCGCCGGCTTGTGCACGGCACAAATTGCCTTTTTTTCTGCGATTAATTACAGTAATGCAGCAGTTGCAACTGTCTTTCAGTCCACTAGTCCGTTTATTCTGCTTGTATTTACCGCGCTGAAAGCGAAAAGACTTCCCAGTTTATTAGCAGGAATGAGCTTAATAAGCGCATTGATGGGAATCTGGCTTATTGTTGAATCCGGATTTAAGACCGGATTAATAAAACCGGAAGCAATTATTTTTGGCCTGATTGCGGCTATCGGGGTTATCTTATACACCAAACTACCTGTTCCATTGTTAAACCAAATTGCCGCAGTGGATATTTTGGGATGGGCACTAGTTATTGGCGGTGTGATAGCGTTGATTCACACACCGTTACCAAATTTAGTTAGATTTTCAAAAACGCAGCTTTTAGCGGTTCTTATCATTGTTATTCTAGCCACCGTTGTTGCGTATGATCTTTATTTAGAAAGTTTAAAGCTAATAGACGGATTTCTGGCAACTATGACTGGACTATTTGAACCAATCAGTTCCGTACTTTTTGGCATGTTATTCTTGCAACAAATCTTGGTTCCTCAGGCCTTGGTTGGTATTATATTGGTTGTGGGTGCAATTATGATACTGAATTTACCTCACCATATCACGGCACCTGTTCCCAGCAAACCCTGTCAATGTACGATGCCTAATCAGTAGGGAATGATAAGCAATCAATAATATCAAAAGTACTGGCTTTAACAACATATTGAAGAAATACTGCCAATTAAAACATCGGTACTGCGATTACCTTTTCGTAATCATATAAAGCTATTGTTTTTTGAAAGTTGGGTCATTGAGCACAGTAATTGACTGTTTCAGTTTTAGAAATTGATTCTTAGCAGGTCGCATTTTTGAAATGTCTTAACAAACGACTAAGTTAAATTTCACAAATGGCTGTAGCACCTATAATTGCACGCTGTGCTAAAAACTGCGCGTATGTATGGATAAACATTGAGATTTCAACGCAAAAATAAAGCGGTTGCATTTCCGCACGTCTTTCGCTAGAGTGGAATAGTAAACCTAAAATGACCAAGTTTCAGATGGTCAAGCGGATGAGAGGGAACTTTAATATGTATAAAATGATTGTTTGTGACTTGGATGAGACCCTGATGAATGACAATGGTACGTTGTCAGAAAAGAATGCGGCGGCAATTCAAGCTGCGGCGGCTAAGGGTGTTTATTTTGTGCCGAATTCTGGTCGTAGTTATACCTCGTTTCAGAACGATTTGGAGACGATGGGATTGCGGGACCAACCACATCAATATTCGATTTCTTATAATGGTGGTTTGATTTTAGAGAATAAGGATAATCGGCCATTGGCGGTGAATGCCATGCCATATGAGGTTGCTAAAGGGGTGTTTGAAGCGGGAATTGCGAATCAGCAGGCGGCGACGCATGTGTACACGCAGGATACGTTATATATTTACAATCCGGTTCCAAGTGATTCAGATTATCTACAAAACCGGGGCGTGACGTTCACAACTATGACGACGCCGGACTTTGAACAATTCAAAACGATGAACGTCATGAAGATTATTATGGCCTTGCCAACGATGACTGACCGCAAGCAAATGCGCGCAGACGTTGAAGCTATTGTTGATCCAAGCAAATTAGCCGTCACTTATTCGTCCGACCGTTACGTTGAGTTTAATCCGGCTGGCGTTGACAAGGGGACCGCAGCGGTTCAATTAGGAAAGCTACTGGGAATTACGACGGATGAAATTATTGCAGCTGGCGATAACAGCAATGATCTCCCCATGCTGAAGGCGGTCGGATTGCCTGTGAGTGTCGCCAATGGTATCGATGCAGTCAAGGCCGCAGCTAAGTACGTGACGGTCGCTGATAACAACCATGACGCGTTAGCAGAGGTTATTAACAAGTTTATTTTATAGTACAAATTTTATTTAGAAAATGAAAGTTGCCATTTGGCGTTCAACTTTTACAAGTGGTATCATGATAATTGAAAATGTGGTAGTATGAAATAAATTATTTGTTACAAATTACTGAATGGGGGAACACGCATGAGTGCGATTCGCGACGATTTAGCTAAAGCGATTAAGAATACCAACCTCGTTGAAATCTATTCCAAGGGAACCAATGAGCAATTTAGTGTTGGCTATGTGATTCAGCAGGATGAGAAGTTTGTGCTGGTCCAAGCCGTTAATGTCGATGGTGAACTAGATGGGTTAGTGGTCTTTCGTAAGGCATCGTTAGCCCGCGTAATTAGTGACACTGATTATTTGAAGAGCATGGCGACGATCATTGCGCTGGCTAAGCAACGGGGCTATTATGATGTTTGGAACACTGAACGATTGATGAATAAGCTGCTGAAGAAGCAGAATAAGACTAAACATTCGCTCTTAAAAACATTGTTGAAGCAAGCTTTTCACCACGATCAAGTGATTCAACTATCTGGTCGAATCAAAAAACATGGTGACAGCTATGCTGGCTTTATTCATAGTGAACATAAGAAATATATTGAATTTAATTATGTTGATATGTTCGATCTTGCCAAGCGCCCACAAATTGCCATTCGCTACGCTGAAATTGATGAGGCCAGTTTCCATAGTTTTGAAACCTTTAATACAACCGCGGTTATCGAGAGTTTTATGCCGGGTGATTTTCACTAATAATGATCTGTGAGCGGCACCGTTAATGAACGGGGGTCGCTTTTTTTATACCGTCGATCATGTGTGTCTTTTAAGATAATAAAGGCGAGTATAGCAAGTTTTGAAGACGGTTACGGGTATTAATTGGTCAGTCAGCGATTTGGTAAAGATTGTTAAGTTTTTATCGCACAAATATACAAACTGGCCGTATTTCGCTACAATGGTAGTATTGAGCATCATGCGGGGAGGGGAGCAGTTATCGTTTACGTCTATTGGTATATTGCAGCTTTTGACCATTGGTACTCGGTCATGCTGGTTTTTTTACTGCAGATATTAATCAATCGTGAGCTTCGACAGATGCGAGTCTATGCGACTGTTGCGGTTATGACCGTACTTCTAACTGTGATCTACATGTTGTATGACGACTATTCGGATATCATCACGTTCATTGTGAACATGGGGTTACTGGCGTTTGTACGTCGCAAAAAGTACTTTATTGTGACGAGTCTAACGGCCACACTCGCCTACATTCTTTTTAGTTTCTTTGGCAATTATGCGACGGAGTCGATTTTTCACTTATTCAACTTGGGTTTGAATGACTGGAGTGGCTGGCTATTTGAAGCCATCGGTGAAACAATTGTCACAGCTTGTATGTTGGCAGTCGCCGCTAGTTTCAAGGTCTTAAAGAAGCGTTATCCGCGGCAATTTGTAGACGGGCTAACGTTGAACGTGATTGTCAGTGCTTTGGCTGTAGTTGCGGTCGCGTTTTTTACCATCACGACTGCGGCGGATAATTATAATATTGGCTCAGGATTTTTGGGGATTCTAATGTTGATTCTAGTGGCTATCTTGCTGATCAACGCCGGAACGTTTCTTTACCTGTTCTATAGTTATACATTGCGGGTTCAAAATAACCGGCAAGCTTTGGAACGGCAACAATATGATATTTATGTCAAAAATTTGGAAAATAGTTATCAAAATTTACGTAAGTTTCGCCATGATTATCAAAACATCTTACTGTCCTTGGGTGAGTATATTCAGACAGCTGATGATCCTGAATTACAACAATATTTTCGTCAAGTTGTGACCAAGTCTAAGCAAAGTCTAAATCGTGATTTTGGACACTTTGACAATTTAGAACAAATCAAGGACAAACCATTGAAAGCCATTATTCAGAGTAAGTTTTCCGTTGCGCGCCAAGCTGGAATTCAAGTACGCTTGGAAGCCAACGACCCGATTGCGGCAATTGCAATTGATTCAGTGACGTTATCACGGGTGAGTGGCATCTTGTTAGACAATGCCATCGAAGCGGTGAAGGGTCAGAGTGGTGGTCAGATTGCGGTCGCACTTGTTAAGTATCCCCGCATGGTGGAGTTGATTTTTGCCAATTCATTGAATCATCCGATTGAGCGCCTGGATGAGCTGATGGTTGCTGGGCATACTTCGAAAGGTGCTGGTCATGGGCAAGGGTTAGCAACCGTTCGTGAGTTGTTAGATCCATTAGCTAACGTGACTTATGAAGTGAGCTCCCATCAACGATTCGAATTTATTATTAGTATTGAAAGTGAGTGAGCAGCGTGTTAAAGACCTTTGTTGTGGAAGACGATCCTGAACAATTAGCAACCTTAAAGCAAATCATTAAGAATCATATTATGATTAATGATTTTGATATGGAACTGACCTTAGCAACCGGACAAGCACAAACGTTGTTGGACTATGTCGAGACCAATTCCGATCTTGAGGGACTCTACTTTTTAGATATTGAATATCCTGGGCAAGACTTAAATGGCCTAGCACTGGCGACTCGAATTCGCGAGGCGGATGTTAATGCGCGGATTGTCTTCGTGTCGACCCATTCTGAAATGGCCTTTTTGACCTTTGAACGACGAATCGAACCACTGGACTTTATTGTGAAAGATTTGGGTCAAGAAACGGTCAAAGCCAAAGTGGAGACAGATATTCGGGTTGCTTATGAACGTTATACCAAGCAAGCAGTCACCAGCAAGGCCATGTTTTCTTACTCTAAGGGTGGTCAGCTCTTCAATGTTCCATTAGATCAGGTGTTATTTATCGAGACTGGAGCAGTTCGTAATAAGCTGGTTCTCCATTTAACAGATCGAATTGTTCAATACAATGGTAAGATTAGTGATGAAACCGTGGCCCACCCAGAGTTATTCCGGGTTCATAAGAGTTTCTTGGTGAACCCGCAAATGCTAGTACGAATTGATAAGCAACATCAGCTTGGCTACTTTGAAAATGGCGAGTCGGTCGATATTGCGATTCGTAAAATGCATGATTTAATCGCATTAATCAAGCGTTCCGAACTGGCAGTCACGTTTAGCTAGCTTCGCTTAAGACTCTAATGTAACAAAATCGTTAATCAAAAGTGAATTTTAATGACGTTGGTGCAGGCTATTATGAGCTTTGCACCTTTTTTGGCTTTTTAGATTAATTTGCATGTATGCTTAGACTATTAAATGCCAGCTGTGGGAGCTGGTCTGGAGGTGGCGTCATGAAGCAGTTCTGGTCACTAATCTTAATGATTTTGGCCGGTTGTTTGTTAATATTTGGTTCGGAATACAGCTTGCAAGGTGATTATCATCGACGAATTCATCGGCTCACTGTGTCAAAGGTGGTTTACCATCAAAATGCTACCTCTGCAACAATCAGTGGCCGTACCAAGCACGGTGTCATTGTCACCTTAAAGAGTGGGAAACATGTCCGTCAGGTTATTTCGAATAAGCAGAGTGGTCAATTCTATGTTAAAATGCCAGTTCATAAGCGAATTACAATTAAAGTCGTGGGGCTAAAAGCCAAAGTACTAACAGTACCAACCGGGACAAAGAGTTAGATGGGTGAGCGGGCAAGTTGCCGGCTCTTTTTTGATGGTTAATGACTAGGACAGCGTGCCATATAAAAGCTACGGTGAACTACTCGAATTTATTTAGTTGTTAGTCGCGTTACGGGGTTGCTAAAAAATCATTAAGCTTCTAGTTTTGCGCTAGGCGCATTGTTGATTTTAGCGTACAGTAACAATGACAAGAAAAGGAGTCGTGGCTGTATGTTAGTGGTTGGCATTATTTTGGTGATTGGAATCATCGGGACACTGGTTTTACGATTTCAATTTCACTTTCGCCTCGCGATGGGCACCATTACCGAGACGGCGTTTGCCTGCTCATTGTTGAATATCGGGGTATTTTTGTTGTTTATTTTATTGGGTCAGTTAACGGGACCAATCCTGCTATCAGAATGGGCCTACTTGCCGATTTATCGGTTGTTACAAGGAGGTTTGATTCCCGTTATTGGCATTGGCTTGGCAATTCTGGGAATGGTGCGTGAGAAAGGCCTGATGAATTGGTGGCTATTACATTTTAATGTGCTATTTTTGATTTTTGACGTGTTATTAGTCTGGCAGGGGAGTTATAAAAGTTAGGGTGGCCAGTGCCGTGACGAAGTTGTGCGTGAAGGTCGTCAATGCAGTAACATGATGGTAATTGCTAGGCTATTGATCACAAAGTGGAGCGCAATGGCCGCGCGAATTTTACGGGTCAGCCGATAAACAATAGCTAGCACGAGTCCCATGGTGACGTATATGAGGAAGCTCGGTAAGGTTGAACTACTGTGGAGGCTACCGAAAACAATCCCGCTGAGCCCGACCTTGAGCCATTCTTGTTGAAAGAAAAGGTTAGTCAGAACGCCACGAAAAATTAACTCTTCAACAATTGGAGTCAAAAAAACGGCGCTCAACGCCATAAGCCAAAGCGACAGAGGACTGCCGGCCATTAAATTTTTAATGGCGGCGTTATTTTGTGTTTGATTCTGGTGATACAGAAGCTGGTTTATAAATTGAAAGCCGCCCTCAAAAATTAAGATGGTGAGATAGGCCATTCCAATAATTTGCCAGTCATGGTGTTGTAAGTTTTCTGATTGATAGTTGCCGGTATAGTGCCGCATTAGGGCGGTTGCCGCCAGTGCTAGGATCACAAAAATTAACAGATAGACACCTGCCAAGGTGATCTGCCAGGCTGTGAGCTGATGCTGGCGATATAATTGGTTAATTAATTTAAGTAACATTGGTGGGATCACGACCCCAACAATTAGGCCAGCAGTGAGCAACACGCGTCCGAGCCACCCCAAGCCGCGGTCAATAATTTCCATCGGACTTCACCTCCCATGGTTGATTTTACCGCAGTGTTCAGGTTTCGACACGGATTTGCAAATCTGAGAAAGGCATCGATGCCAGGCACAAGCGGATGATATTAATCTGGTTGAATGCTAAAAATATAATAATTGTAGAAATAATGGTTGATGCTCTATAAAAATAAAGAATAAAAAAGCATAATTCGGACAAATCTTCACACTTTCTTCACAATTATGTAATAGTATATACTTGTACCTAATAGTTATACACTTGTTCATTTTACTCCCCCAAAGTGGATGGACGAGCAAGTACAATCCCCCATATTGTACTTAAACCTAACTCTTTGGCCCTACTGCTACTAAGCGGTAGAGTCATTTTTTTGTTGCACGTCCCCAAAGTCACCGAATACAGTACCTGCAAAAAATCGTCCCTTAATACATACTTAAATTATTTTTAGCGGTCTAAACTATCAAATTCAACTGGGTTTTATCATTTGATTTATTTTTTGCGGAATTAATGTGGCTGCAAACACCCATAATTATTTGATTGGTGCTAGCTAACGATTGTTCATATTAGCCTTGAACGGGCTAGTCTCAAAACAAAGTGACGCTAGTGTCAAAAATCAATTGGTTTAATCGCAACAAAAAAGGCCGAGGTTAGAAAAACCTCGACCTAGTTAAGCAGTCAGTTAGAATGCTTCACCAGAATAGTCGACCTTTTTAGGATCGGCATTTTTGATGTGTTCGGAAGCAAAGTTAACCGTTTCGCGAATCTGGTTATAGGTTGCTTCATCTAAACCAAGTAAATCCATGCAAGAATTAACGTGGGCAAAAATCTCTGGTTTAGCATCGATGGCTTTTTGCGACAACGAGATGTTGACTTGGCGTTCATCGTCCGTATCGCGCTTGCGTTCGACCCAGCCTTGGGTTTGCATCCGTTTCAATAACGGGGTCAGAGTCCCGCTATCAAGGTTAACGTGTGAACCAAGTTCCCGGACCGTCATCGGACTCTTTTCCCAGAGTGCCAATAAAGTGATGTACTGCGGATAAATCAGCTTGAAAGGTGCTAAAGCTTCGGAATAAAAATGATTATATCGTTTGCTGGCGGTGTAGAGCGCAAAACAGAGCTGTTCGTCGAGCAAAATGTTTTTTGTTGGGGTTGCCATCAAACCGCCTCCTTTACTATCTATTTTAGTACATTGTACGCAATTAATTCGCCAAATGCAATTAATATTGCGCAAATACATTGTTTTCGAATGATTTATTTATAAAAGCGGGTTAATTAATTGACCTGTTGGCGTTGTTGGGACTTAATGCATGTCAGGAATAACTGGGCCATGGCCTGCTGATTGATGGCAAGTTGATGGTTGTCCGTGAACGCATAAAGTGGAACTTGTGCTGGCAATGTTTTGGCCGCGTGATCACCAACTGGAATCAGGCAGGCGATTTTTGTTTTGTCATGTACAAATTCATGAGCGTCACGTGGGGCGGCCTTAATCGTCAGTGATGCCAATACGTGATAACCGGTCGGCATCATGTGTTGTGCATGTTTGACATGCACCCCGTGTAGTCGGGAACGTAACTGGAACCCAGACGTGGTGGTCAACTGTAACGCTTGCTTTAATTCCAATAAATAAGTTTGTTGATTATCAATATTTTTCAACCGGATCTTGAAGTGTCCGAATGGAATGGCGCGATCCTGATGTTGGACGGCTAAGGCGTGTTGTTCGACCCGCATTTTATCCTTAACGGGCTCAAAGGTATATTGTTGTAAAAGTTGTGTTGCTGTTTTCAAACTATCACTCCCTACGATTAATTTAGTCCTTTAAAAACTTGTGGTCAAATAATTGGTTACGTTTGCGAGTGACGTCGTTTTCAAGTAAAATTAAAGTGATAGGGGGTTGGAAAAATGTTTATGACAACTGGTGATTTACAGCGCTCCCATATGATTAAGGGCGTCGTCTCCGTCACAAAACACCTGATGTTTGAATCTGATGGTGTTGATCAGTTTGAACGGTTTGACGATTTAATCGAGCAAGTCAAGCCACTACTGCTACAAAAGGCAGAGGATCAAGGTGGCGACGGGTTAATTTATGTGAACTTCAATACTGAAGTCGCTCAGATGAGTGTTGCACCACGGTTTTTGATCGTAACCGGCTATGGGACGGTCGTCAAGCTCGTTGATGAATCAGTCTGATACTTAGGATCTGAATTTTCAGGTCCTTTTTTGATAGCAAACAAGTGATAGAAAGGAAGGTTTGATGACCAGTTATTCATTTCCACATGGCGCCATTGACGTATACGACGCTACCCAAAACAATTTAAAGCACGTTAGTCTTCGCGTTCCTAAATATGCAACCACGGTGTTCGTGGGCTTGTCAGGTTCCGGTAAGTCGTCACTCGTTTTTGATACGATTGCAGCGGCGTCACGGCGCGAACTGAATGAAACGTTTCCCAGTTTTACGCAACAATATTTACCGAAGTATGGTCAACCACACGTCGGGCATATCGAGCACTTGCCCGTTGCGATTGTGATTGCTCAACAACGCCTCGGCAAGAATGCGCGTTCAACCTTGGCAACCTATACTGGGATTTATTCGTTACTGCGGCTCTTGTTTTCACGGGTTGGGGAACCGTTTATCGGGTATTCGGACAGTTTTTCGTTTAACTTACCCCAAGGCATGTGCCCAACCTGCCAAGGTTTAGGTTATGTTGACGATATTGATGAGCAGCAATTGATTGATCCTGAGAAATCATTAAATGAGGGGGCCATCACGTTTGTGAGTTTTGCACCGGATACGTGGCGTTGGCGCCGTTATGCGACGAGTGGTTTGTTTGACAATGATAAACCCATCAAGGATTATAGTGCTGCGGAATACGATTTACTGATGCACGCACCGCAACAGAAATTAGCCCATCCTGGAGAAGGTTTTCCTAGAACGGCCCTGTATGAAGGTGTTGTTCCGCGGATCAAGCGCTCGATTATTGGTAAGAAGGAAGCTGAACACCATCGCGATGCGATTGCGGCGATCGTCACGCGCAAACCGTGCCCAACGTGTGATGGCACACGACTCAAACCGGTCGTGTTGACCAATCATATTAACGGAGTCAACATTGCTCAGGTGACGGCTATGGATTTAAAGCATGTTCTGGCATTTTTACAAGCGATTGATGCGCCGTTAGCCCAAGATATTGTGCGGGAGCTGACGACCAAGATCCAATCGTTGGTCGATATTGGCCTGGGCTATCTGACATTGGATCGTGGGACCAGTTCTTTATCTGGTGGTGAAGCGCAACGGATTAAGATTGCCAAATACTTGACCAGCGCCTTAGTAGATATGGTCTACATTTTGGACGAGCCAAGCGTTGGGCTGCACCCACATGATATTCAGTTAATCAAGCAAGCGTTAACGAAGCTGAAGGATAAGGGTAACACAATTCTGATTGTTGAACACAATCCAGCCATGTTTACGTTAGCCGACTATGTTGTCGAGATGGGGCCTGCAGCTGGTCGCACTGGTGGAAACGTGACCTTTACCGGGACTTATGACGAGTTACTGGCTTCTGATACGTTGACGGGCCGGTGGTTGCGACAACCGCATAAATGGGGTCAAGAACGACCAGTCCAGGCCCACTTGGCATTACACCATATTAATGAAAATAACCTGCACGATGTCAGTGTCGACATGCCCCTCGGTGTGATGACGGTCGTCTCGGGGGTGGCCGGTTCAGGGAAGAGTTCGCTGGTTACCGCGCTAAAACGGCAATTAAAGACGGCTTATATTGATTTAGCCCAGACACCAGTGGGCCTGAATATTCGCTCAACACCGGCGACTTACTTAGGAGTGCTCGACCAAATCCGACAACTATTCGCGAAAGCCAATGGCGTGGCAACTAGTTGGTTCAGCTATAATGGTAAGGGTGCTTGTCCGCGGTGTAAGGGTAAAGGCGTGACCATCACGAATATGGCCTTTATGGATCCCGTTGTGCAGACATGTGAATTGTGTCATGGGCTGCGGTATAATGAAACGGCGCTCAGCTATGCTTACCAGGGTAAGACGATTGCCGACGTGCTCCAGATGTCAGTCACAGCGGCGTTAGCTTTTTTTGCCACGATGGACAAAGTGGCTCAGCCATTGAAGAATTTAGACCGGGTCGGTTTGGGTTACCTAACATTGGCGCAACCGCTCACCACTTTGTCGGGTGGTGAACTGCAACGGTTGAAGCTGGCGGTTGAGCTAGGCAAGCAGGGAACGGTGTACTTGTTAGATGAACCGACTGCCGGTCTGCATTTGCAAGACACACAACGCTTATTAAAATTATTCGATGCCTTAGTGGCCGCTGGTAACTCGTTGATTATTATCGAACATAATCTGGCGGTAATTAGCCAGGCCGATTGGTTGATCGATGTGGGGCCGGATGCTGGTCAGTATGGCGGCCGAATTCAGTATAGCGGAACCCCACGAGCAGCAGTTGACGTGCCCACTTCACGCACTGGAGCCGCTTTGAAGGCTTGGCTGACGGCGTGATTAGAAAATTTGATTAAATAAAAAGCACGTGCAATTGCACGTGCTTTTTTAGAAGGGCGGTAGGTGGGAATCGAACCCACGCGTGCCGGAGCCACAATCCGGTGCGTTAACCACTTCGCCACTACCGCCATCACGTTAACTTTTCGTCAACATATCTAGTATACACTAAAATCGTGGGTTGCATAGGACTTTTTGTGGATTTTCAGAAATTAATCGCCTCAGTTTCTGAAGTGTTGGTGAAGGTTCTACTGTGACCAACAATTACTTAACCGTTAGTAAAAGGCCATAGTTCCCCTAACAATGGGAGCTACGGCCCGTTTGCCGTGGTTAGTGTGTCTAACGGATAGGTGAGGTGGATCAGCACTTATCGGTTGAGCAAAATTATTATGAATTCATCCTTATTGAAGAAATGCGTAAAAATCTTTGCAAAGGCACTACTTTGTTAAAATTCACAAAATAAAAGAGCCCAGTAAATAAGTGTTTACCGTGGCTCTTTTATTGCTCATAGACTAATTATGCCCCAGGCAGGATTCGAACCTGTACATTGTTTCCAATACAGCGACCTGAACGCTGCGCGTCTGCCAGTTCCGCCACTGGGGCAGTTGCTTTAACAACAATATCCATTATAGCGAAAAGTAACAAAAAAATAAACCTTTTTCTATATTTATGCAGTTGATATTAATTGTAATTGTAAATTGGTTGCTTAGTTACTGGGGCTGGCCTTAATTAGCATGGAATAACTGTACGCCGAAATACTGAAATTACTACCGGCAAAAAATGCATCCAAAAAGTCACCCATCCCAGCAGGTTCAACGACACTGCTTGAATGGGTGACAACTTGTCTGTTTATTAATTTGCTTGTTTGGTCGTGATACTACCATCTAAATAAACAAAGTAACTATTCAGATAATGCCCCCGGCCGCCATTAGCCGTTTTCTGATAAGCATCGACCTGATAATAGTGGTGGCCGTGTGCATCTTGATTGGCAGTTGGTACGACACCAAAGGTTTGTTGCTTGGGATCGTTGAGCACTTGCCCGACGGCGGCCACTGCACTAGTTGCGCTAGTGATATGGTCGTCAGCAGCTTGATAATGGTCACCAGATTGCTTCTTAGCACTAGCATCAGCCGCCGCATTGGCACGACTAGTTTGCTCCGCGCGGTTAGCGGCTGCAACTGAGTTCGCTTGCTTAGTGGAAATACTTGGCTCAGCTTGGGAAGTGCAGCCCGTTAAAAGGAATAGGGCGCAGAAACTGATTAAAATTGCCCGGGTCACGTTCGGACCTCCTTATTTCGTTTGTTCTTGGGACAAGCTCGGATAAGGGGCTTGTCGGATGATGTTCGAATCAACGATGGTCATCACACCGATTGACAGAAGTAACAGGATCACTAAGATTAATTTTTTCATTAAAATAACCTCACTTGATAACGGTGATTGACCTATTTCCAGTTAGGGACCCAAATGACGCGGTCGATTTGTTCAGGAATGACCGTAATCTTGGACCCAGTCTGTGGCCCAGCTTGGACGTCGATCACATATGAGATCGGACCAGCATCAACTTCAACAATTGAGCCACGTTGACCGTCGACGGTGTCGACTAAACTATACAATGGAATCTCATCATTGCTGATTTCCATTTCATATAAGGTGAATTGGAGGAAGTAGGACTTTTTACCGGTCTTGATTTTTAAGGGGGTGTCAATGGCACCGTAATCGGGAAGGGCCCGATTTTGAGCGTTGGGATCATTCAGGTACTGCATTTCATCGACAGCATCGATCGCCATCTTCCATTCACCACCAGTTAAATTAGTTTTGGAGGAGAGGGTCATGACCGAGTTAGCGTAAATGTCGATCACGTTGAAGGCTTCGTCGACCTGCTTTTTCGGCAGATAGCCGATGGTATAGCCATGCTCCGCAACTTTTAGTTCAACCCGTACGGATCGCTCAGCACCATCAACTTCTTCAACTAACTGAATTTCACCGATGTTAGCGTTAGCGTCGACACGGTACTTCTTGGCATAGAGATAATCTGCTTTCAGACCAGAATCATTATAGCCACCATAAGGTTTAAAGTAACCTCGGGCACTCGCATCGGCCAGCGCGGCTTCGAATTCTTTTTGGTAGTAATCTAAACCAATGACGTATGAGCGGAAAATTGCACGCGAATTAGCGTTGATCCGGCGCGTCTGAGGAACCGCCACCGGATGGGGAACGGCTTGATTCAAGCGATTCCGAAAACCGTTATTTTGAGTCTGCAACTTGGTAATTTGACGGTCTTGTTCCTGATTGGTCAAAGTTTGATGAACGAGGCGCTGCCGAATTGATTTAAGCAACGCGGCCTGTTTATCCGCCGCCTGATTGACATGGTGGAGATGGACTAACACCGCAATTAAGATAATGATTAAAATTAGACAGGCTAAGATCAGCCCGGCAATAAATAAATAAGTTCTCATAAATAATTCACTCCAAAAAGAATTGCAGATTAGTTTAAGTATAAGCGACCAGCCCACTAAGCGCCAATTTAACGGCTGAGCTTGTCAGGGGGCCGATAACAAGGTATGATATTGCTATTGTATAATATTTTTGAGCTAGAAGAAACGGTGGCGAACGGCGTGCAGTGGTTGATTAAAATCTACCATCAATATCAATATTTTTGGAAATACGCACTGTTTGGCTTTATGGCCGCGCTGGTGAACGTCTTGGTATTCTGGGTGCTACACTCAGTCTTGGCGGAACACTATTTATTTTCCAACACAATCGCATGGGTGCTAGCAACTTTGTTTAGTTTTTTTACCAACAAAGCGGTGGTCTTTCAGTCCAAATCGCAGGACTTTTGGCACTGGTGTCGCGAGTTCATTAGTTTCATGTTGACACGAGGCTTATCATATTTTTTCGATACTTTCCTCATGTTCGTCGGCATTTCGTTGTTGTTCTGGGCACCCCTACTTGTTAAAATCATCGACCAGGTTCTCGTGGGACTCTTTAACTATGGGACGTCGCGGCTGATTTTTATGGAAAGCAACCAGAAAATGCGAATGCGCCAGCAAATCATGAAACGTTTGAGTGATCGTAACAATTAATTGGCATCAGGCAAGCAAGTCGTCCCCTAACGGACGACTTGTTTTTTTTGATAGCATCACTTTGGATCGTTAGGCAGTAATTTCAACGACATTGATGGTTTAAATCAAGTTTCCCGTCAATTGCCAGTGCAAGCCGATGCCACAAATAATCGTTAGTAAGGTGCCGCAGACGAGTAGGGTGACAAGTCCAGAGTTCAAATGACTTTCCTGCTTGCGGGCAAAGGCCACTTCAATGAGGCCAATCGTGCCAAGACCGAGTATCACTTTTAGCAAGGTCAACCACCAGTTGCCTGATAAGGTTCTGATTGCCAAGGCCACCCCAGTGATGATAATTAGCAGGTACCCGATGCGACTAAGAATCAAAAAGCGATTGGCTGATTTGACTGAGTGACGACTGAGACCAATCGCAACCGTCAGCATGAGCCATAGCCAACCAATAATGTGCCCTAATAAGTACATGACAAAACCGCCTCCACATTTACAATTCATGTCTAATTTTAGCATGAAAGTAGGTGTTGGCGGCGGTTTCTTTTATTGTACTTTAATTAAGTTTTTCTGTTGGATGTAATCGACTAATTCAATGACCGTTTTAAAGCGGTTAAACGGTGTGACGATGTGAACGCCGTTGAAGCGCGCACAGATACCATCAATCAATTCCTTGGCAATAGCAATGCCCACTGCCCGTTCGTTTCCGGTCTGTTCGGCTTCTGCCATGCGTGTCAAGATAGGTTCTGGAATCCGAATGCCATGGACTTCATGGTGTAGGAATTCAGCATTACGCCGTGAGACGAGTGGCATAACACCAACGAACACTGGCACATTCACGTGATTAGCCGCTAGAGCATCCGCCAAAGCGTCAACGTTTGCAAGATCATACACGGGTTGGGTGATAATGTAGTCACAACCATAACTTAACTTCCGACTGATTGACTTGGTCGATATGGAAGTGCGATAAGCGTTAGGATTAAAGGCGCCTGCGACCCGAAAGTCACTGGCTTCTTTAAGCGACTTACCCGTTGGTCCGATGCCGCTATTGAATTGCTTGATCAACTTCATCAGTTCAACGGAGCGCACATCGCTGACCGAAGTGGCTCCCGGAAAATCACCGAGTTTGGCCGGATCGCCAGTGATAGCTAAGATGTCCTCAATACCCAGGCTGTGTAGACCCATGATCTCTGATTGTAAGCCGATTAGATTGTGGTCGCGGGTCGTCAAGTGCACGATCGGCGTGATGCCGTAGTTCAACTTGAGCTGCGCCGCAATCGTCGTATTAGCAATCCGGACCGTTGCTAACGAATTGTCAGACAGTGTAATGCCATCGACACCAGCGGCTTTTAATCGTTCAGCACCCCGGAAAAATTTAGTCGTATCAAAATCGCGGGGTGG
Source organism: Lactiplantibacillus sp. 3062 (assembly GCF_055413545.1). NCBI lineage: Bacteria > Bacillati > Bacillota > Bacilli > Lactobacillales > Lactobacillaceae > Lactiplantibacillus > Lactiplantibacillus sp. 3062. The sequence continues at coordinate 593,343 of NZ_JBVAYE010000002.1, read as the reverse complement.
ATCGAGTTCGACTAACGCCGTTTTTTGGGTCGCAACTTTTTGCAGAAACCGGTGCTGACTCTTTGTCGTGACGAGCGTTGGTGGCTGTGGTTTTGTAGCCGGCTGGTCATGAGCAACGATGCTGCGATTGCTTAGACCGCGGACGGTTGCGCTGGTATGCAAAGGTGTGGTCCCACAACAACCACCAATAATGTTCAGACCGAGCTGACGAAAGCGTTCGGCATATTCTTCGAAATAGCTTGGTTCACCATCGTAGACCACCGCACCGTCCTGATCAGTGCCAGGCAAGCCAGCGTTTGGGTAAACGGCTAGTTTGACGTTAGCTGGAATCGCCAAGTTTTCAAATGACTGAGCTAAATAGTAAGGTCCCAGGCGACAGTTCGTGCCGATTACGTCGGCGCCGGCAGCGTTGAGTTGGACGATGGCATCAGTGAAGCTCGTACCGTTTCGTAAGACGCCGGGGGCTAACATTGAAACATTCGTGATGACGGGCAAGTCAGTATGGGCCTTCACGATTTTTAACGCGGCGAGTAGTTCTGGCAAATCATAATATGTTTCGAGCAAGATGCCATCTAACTGGTTGGTGGCTAGAAGGGCGGTAAGTTGTTCAGTCACGTTGGCAGCAATCGTTGCTGGTGTCGCCCGTTGAACAGTTGCATCGGTATCGCCGGCTAGTCCACCGATCGTTCCCAGAATGTAAACGGGGTGATCCGCGTGTTCCCGTGCGGTCGCTGCAATTTTCACAGCGGCCTGATTGATGGTGGTGACTTGGTCTTGTAAATCATACCGGGTCAACTTTAGGCGGTTCGCAGCGTAGGTGTTGGTTTGAATAATATCGGCACCAGCCCGAATGTACGATCGGTGAACGCGTAAAATCGTGTCGGGATGCGTCAAATTCAGGTTTTCAAAAGCCGAATTGATGCCATAATTACCATATAAAAGGGTGCCCATTGCGCCATCGGCAACGAGGACCCGTTGCTGGAGTGCTTGTTTAAACTTCATTCAAGCCACCTCCTTAGTGGATGCTAGTGGTCAGTTGGGCCTGGATTGCGTTGCGCGCAGCAATCATGTTCTTTAAGGCTGCTAGGGTTTCTGATTCTTGCCGGGTTTTGAGACCACAGTCAGGATTGATCCAGAATTGCCGGGCGTCGATAACGCGTAATGCGCGTTGGATGTTGGCTTCAATTTCCGCAACACTCGGTACGCGTGGACTGTGAATGTCATAGACCCCCAGACCGATTTCTTGATCGTACCCGGTTTGTTCAAAAGCACTGATAATCTCCCCATGGCTACGGGACGTTTCAATCGAAATGACATCTGCGTCAAGGGCTTTGATGGTATCGATGATATCGGCAAAGTTAGAGTAGCACATATGGGTATGAATCTGAGTGTCGTTTTGCACGCCGGTCGTGGTGATCTTAAATGAGTACACTGCTTCATCCAAATAGGTTTGCCAATGGCGCTGCTTGAGTGGCAAACCTTCCCTAAGTGCTGGTTCATCAACTTGAATAATCTTAATACCAGCTTTTTCCAAGTTTTGAACTTCTTGCCGGAGGGCCAAAGCAATCTGATTTTGAACCTGCGCCCTAGGGATATCGTCGCGAACAAAACTCCAGTTGATAATGGTCAGTGGTGCTGTCAACATGCCTTTAACCGGCTGGTCGGTTAGACTTTGCGCGTAAACGGACTCAGCAACGGTGATTGGTTCCGTGTAAGCGACATCCCCAAAGATAACGGGTGGCCGGACGCCTCGTGAACCGTATGATTGGACCCAACCATTTTGGGTCGCATAGAAGCCAGTCAGTTTTTGACCAAAGTATTCGACCATGTCAGTGCGTTCAAATTCACCGTGAACCAGGACGTCGAGGCCGAGGTCTTCTTGCAGCTTGATCCATCGTTTGGTTTCAGCATGCAGGAATGCCTGGTAATCGGCATCGGTTAAATTACCCTTGCGCCATGCTGCTCGTTTTGCTCGGACTTGCGCACTTTGCGGAAAGCTCCCAATCGTTGTTGTTGGCAGGAGGGGTAGGTGTAACCGGTCGTGTTGTAACTTAATCCGGGTCGAAAATGGTGCCTGGCGTTCGAATTTTTGATTACTCAGTTGCGCTTCAGCGGCGCGAACCGACTGGTTGTTGCGGTGACTGGACTGGTTGAGGGCAGTCAAGTTGGCCTGATTATGGTCGAACACTGCTTGAACAGCGGCAACCCCCTGATTGGCTGCCACGGTTAAGGTATGCAGTTCTGCCAATTTCTGGTCCGCAAAGGCCAGGCCGCCCAGTAAGACGGGGTCAGCCTTGGTTTCATTTTTGGTGGTAATGGGAACGTGTAATAATGAGTTGGCGGGTTGGAGCCATAACTGATCATCGGTCATGATTTGCCGTAACTGCTGAATTAATGCAAGTTTTACTTGTAGATCACTAGCCCAGACGTTATGTCCATCAATAATGCCAGCTGCGAGAATTTTGTCGGTTGGGAAGCCGTGGTCGACCAAGTGCGCCAGGTTTTCACCATGGTCGTGTACTAGGTCCAGTCCAAGTGCTTGGATTGGCCAGGTCACGATTTGGTCGTACTGATCAAGGCTGTCAAAATAAGTTTGGAGTTCGATTTTTAAGGATGGGACAGCCGCATGCAAATGTTCAAGTGCAGTTTGATAAGGTGCGAGTTCCGCAACCGTCGTTGTTTTGACTAGGGTCGGTTCATCCAATTGAATCCATTTTGCGCCAGCTGTCGCTAATTCTTCAAACACTTGTTGGTAAAGCGGTAATAACTGCGGTAATAGTTCGTTGACGGCGGCGTCATCCAAGTACTGTCCGTGACGTTTACCCAGTTTAAGGAAAGAGATGGGACCCAGAATGACTGGTTTACCATCAATGCCTAGTTCTTGCTTAGCTTCTTGGTAGTAGCGTAGCCAGCGATTATCTAATAACTTAAAGGACACGTCATCGAATTCAGGAACAATGTAGTGATAGTTGATATTGAACCACTTTGTCATTTCGGCCGCCACGGCGGTATCAGTTCCACGGGCAATTGCATAGTAGTCGGGCAAGTCCAACTGGTGATCGAAGTGACCAAAGCGACTTGGAATCGCGTTGAATGCGACTAGTGTATCTAAAACGTGATCGTAATCCGAATTGTCTGCGACCGGAATATAGTCCACTCCCAAGTCGCGTTGCTTTTTCAAGTTAGCTAGGCGTAATTTTTTAGCAGTGGCGTGAAAGGTCACGTTGTCTAATTGTCCTTTCCAAAAGTGTTCCAATAAGTGCTTCCATTCACGATGTTCACCTAAACGTGGATACCCCAAGTTACTATTAATAATTGTCATTAAAACCCACTCCTTATATTTAGCAAATTATTTTAAACGAAAAAACGGCAACCTCATCCTGATTAAAGGACGAAGTTGCCGTTCGCGGTACCACCTTAATTTGTCAACACCTCACGATATTGGCCTCAATCCGTACGTTTCATACGGAAGCTTATTAACAGTAGCTAACTGTCATCACCTGGCAAAAGCTCAGTGGTGCCGTTTGGAGGCCATTTTTCATCAATCGTCTTCCGGTTTGGTTTGCACTATTCCAAACTCACTGCACGGGTAGCGATGATTACTTTCCTCTTCAGGACGTTTACATGTTTTATGATTGATTAGAAAATACCACCAATTTCTAATTTAGTCAAATTATTTTTTAATCTTTTGGACATATTCAAAGCGTAATGTGACGCACACGCTATTTGGAGCCAGGCAAGTAGGAAACGTAGTGTGAACAGCCACTAGTCTTTGCCAGCAACCGTTGTCGGATTTCGACCACTTGAGCTGGTGAATAGGGTTGAAACGCAGCTCCCACATGGTTGGGTTGACATTTTAGGTCTTCATAACAGGGGCGTTGCGCTAAGCATTCAATTAAGGATTAAGTTGGTTAAGGGTGCTGACGATATTGAGTGAAATCAGGTGCTTTGGTAATCAATGCACTGGTATAAAGGGATTTTAATAGTCCTAAAATTTGAATATTTCTTCGAAACTGTGGGGGAATGTCCTAATCTACACCCAGCAGATTACCGGGTGCGTACTTGCTAAAAGCACTAAATTTCATGAAATCATCATATTTTTTTCGAGTTAAGGGTACTTATTTTCACAATTAACTTGCTAGTATATTTGGTGAGCCCACTAGCGAAGTACCAAAGATCAAATAAATAATAATGATTAGGATGATGAAGAATGAGTCAAAGCTTATGGCAACGATTGTTTAATCACCGTCAACAAACGAAGCAGGCCGTATTAATTCTTGGGAGTGGCCGTTCCGGAACATCGGTAATGACTAAGTGTGTTAATTTGATGGGCATTTCTCTCGGGACTGATAACCTGTTGGCACCTAGTAAGCGGATCAATCCGAAAGGCTATTTTGAAAATAAAGATGTCATCAATATTCACAAGTCACTTGGAAGTCGCATCCGGTACCGGCCAGCCTTCAAGGGTTACTATGATAGCCCGAAGATTAAAAAGGACCGGGCGGCGTTAACCACGTATCTACGAAATTTTTTTGAGAATGAACAGTATCTGGCGATAAAAGACCCACGGATGAATGATTATATCGAATTGTGGCAACGTGTTTTGGCTGACGTTGAGGTTCAGCCGGCTGAAATCGTCTTGCTACGTAATCCGATGGACGTGGTCAATTCGAATGAGCGCGCCTGGCACCGCGATACCACGCTCGCAATGCGTCAGTGGCAAGTCCGGACGTTGCTTTCATTACGTGATACCGACCGTGAGCACCGCATTTTAGTCACGTACGAAGATTTGTTTGGTCAGACGTTGACGACGTTGAAACGAATCGCGACCCAATTTAACTTACCGTGGACGAGCGACGAGGCGGCCCTCCAAGCGCAAATCGATGACTTCATCGATCCAGCACTCCAAAAGAGTGATAGCGGTGAAAATTTAGCTGATTTTGAAGCTCGAACGGACGTGGAACCCGATGTTAAGGCACTTTACTTACTAGGCCGTCAAGCTGCGGCTGACCCGGATTACTTTGCCTCGGCTGAATTTCAACAGCGCATCGACGAGATGACTGACGAGTATTTAGCCAAGTATGGCGCTTTATATCGGGACTTTAACGTCAAGATCAATAGTAAAACGTTCTTTGTATTCGGCGAAGATCAGGCCCAAGTTGATCAGGTCAACACGACTTTACGAAATGGTCAAGTCAAGATGGTCGGCACAGAAGCTGACAGTCATGAGGTTGCTGAAGATTTGAGCGAACGGTTGAATAATAATACGATTGCCATTCAGACGTACCCCTTGGACTATTTAGTGGTCGAGCAAAAGGAAGCCCTGAATAATTATCTCCGTAAAAACGCGAAACGCGAGACGTTATGGGGGATTGGGGATGCTAAAAACAATGAAATCGTTGAAATGTTAACGACGGTCAGTGCCGAGTTAGGTGCGGATACGCACAACGTGGTGATTGCAGATGACTTAACAGCCATCATTGATGAACGTGAGCGCCGATTAGCGATTCAACATTTAGTACGGACGTTGCACGCGGTTGAACAGCCACCATACTTGGTCCTGATGGCTGACGAACTGGGAACCCCTGCGTCGCAAAGTGCGGTGACGGCTTTTATTGCTGCTGAACCGACTAAGGCAGCACCATTACGAGATGAACAACCGGACGAAACGTTCAAGCTGCGGACCCCGCTAGACATGGATGAGGTGGCGGCAACTTTAACAGCGTTGTGTCGACGTGCGAGTCAGGATGAACAACAGCAAGCCGCATTGAACCATTTTGTAAGTCTTAATTATGATGAAATTTTAAACGTGAAAGGTGATCAATATGCAAACAGTGTACGGAATTAAAGCTCATGGTGGTAAGTTAGTTAATTTAGAAGATTTTAGTGAAGCAGCGCGTCAGGCTGCTGAGCAGCTGCCAAGTTTAACCATCAATAATTGGAATATCTCCGACTTGGAATTAATTGGGATTGGTGGTTTTAGCCCCCTGACTGGCTTCATGATCAGTGATGATTACCATTCAGTGGTCAACACGATGCACTTGAAGAGTGGCGTTATCTGGAGTGTACCAATTACGCTGGGTGTGTCCCAAGCGGATGCTGATAAGATTGAATTGAATACTAAGATTGCTTTGAAGGGCGCTGACGGCGTCATTTATGGCACGATGCAAGTTGAAGATAAGTTTGTTCCAGACAAGCAATTGGAAGCCCAAAACGTCTACAAGACCACCGACGAAGCCCATCCAGGTGTTAAACGCTTGTATGCCAATGGTGACGTCTACTTGGGTGGCGCAATTAAATTGTTGCATAAGCCAGATCATGGTGCTTTTAGTGATTATTATATGGAACCATTAGAAACTCGGAAGATGTTCCATGACCTCGGCTGGAAGCGGATCGTTGGGTTCCAGACACGGAATCCAATTCATCGGGCGCATGAATATATTCAAAAATTAGCTTTGGAAAACGTCGATGGGTTATTCTTAAATCCATTGGTTGGTGAGACCAAGGCGGATGATATTCCAGCAGATGTTCGGATGGAAAGTTATAAGACGATTCTGAAGTATTACTATCCAGAAGACCGTGTTCGGTTGGTCATTTATCCAGCCGCGATGCGGTATGCTGGTCCTAAGGAAGCCATCCTACACGCAATCGTTCGTAAAAACTATGGTTGTACTGACTTTATCGTCGGTCGTGACCATGCTGGTGTGGGTGACTATTACGGAACCTATGAAGCCCAAGAATTAATCACTTCGGTCGAAGATGAGATGGGCATGCACTTCTTCAAATTCGATAATTCCTTCTACTGCAAAAAGTGTGGTTCAATGGCAACGCAGAAGACTTGTCCACACGGTGCCGAAGATCACATCTCATTAAGCGGGACGAAGGTGCGTAAGATGCTGGCTGATGGTGTTGTACCACCAAAGGAAGTTTCACGTCCCGAAGTTGCCCGGGTTCTCATTGATGGGTTGAAGCGTAAACGTGAACAGCAACAGGAGGTCTAAGCATGGTAAAATCAGATAATATTACTTGGCATCAATCGCAAGTTAGCAAGGCCGAACGGCAAGCGCTGAACCATCATAAGAGTGTGGTTTTATGGTTTACTGGCCTGTCCGGTTCCGGTAAGTCGACGATTGCGAATGCCGTTGAAAAAGCATTATTTGACCAACAAGTTGGTAGTTACGTTTTAGACGGCGATAATATGCGCTTTGGCTTGAATAAGAATTTAGGCTTCTCAGCTGAAGACCGTGAAGAAAATATTCGCCGAATCGGCGAAGTTGCCAAACTATTTGTCGATGCTGGCGTGATTACGTTGACAGCTTTCATTTCACCATATCGGGCCGACCGTGATAAAGTGCGGGCGAACCTTGAGGTCGATGAGTTTATTGAAGTGTTCGTCGACACGCCGCTTGAAGTTTGCGAACAACGAGATGTGAAACAATTGTACGCGAAGGCGCGTCGTGGTGAAATCACGGGCTTTACAGGCATCGATGCACCATACGAAGCACCTATCGATCCTGAGATTACGATTGACACGTCCAAACAACCACTGACCGCTTCCGTCCAACAAGTATTGAATTACTTGGCGGAACATCATTACGTCAGTTTGGCTACTGCAAATGAAAACTAGTGCAATCATTACTGCCATCACAAAATCGATTGTGAAAATGGACCGAATCTTGGTCTATCGTCATACGAATCCGGATCCCGATGCAATCGGGGCACAATTTGGACTAGTCGCCTTGCTCAAAGCGGCTTACCCGGAGAAACTCGTTGTGGCGATGGCCCCAGTTCCGGGCCATTTGGCGTGGATCGATACAACCGATGAGCAGTTAGTGACCCCCCAAGCAACGGACTTAGTCATTGCCGTAGATTGTGCTAACCATGAGCGCCTAGCTGAGGAGTTGCCAACAGGTGCCTTTGTGATTAAAATCGACCATCACCCGAATCACGATCCCTATGGGCAACTGAACTGGGTCGATGAAACTTATAGCAGTTGCTCGGAGATGATTTATGAGTTGGCGCAAGCGGGGTGCTTTACAGTGACGGCGGCCGTTGCAACCAAGCTATATGCCGGCATTATCGGCGATACGGTTCGCTTTTCAACTCCTGAGACGTCCACTCGAACTCTGAAGATTGCTAGTGCACTCGCGGCAACGGACATTGATATTGCCACTATTAGTCACCACGAAATGGATTTAACGCCAGCACTCAGCAAGTTGTATGGGTACGTCCTGAGTGAACAAACTATTGAGCCAAGTGGTCTGGCACACGTTGTCTTACCACAACGGATATTTAGTGACTTGAGTCTGGAATATGGCGATGAGGATGCGCTTGTCCCGTTGCCCGGTAACCTGACGACGGTCAAAGTTTGGTTGTTCTTCATTGAAACCCCACAGGGGCAATACCGCGTACATTTTCGGTCGAAAGCAATCAATGTCAATGCGGTCGCAAAAGCGTTCAATGGCGGCGGTCATCCGTTAGCAAGTGGGGCATTTGTCCCGGATCTAGTGACAGTTGGACAAGTCATTGAGCAAATGCAGGCGCAAGTATTGGCTGCGACGGCCATAGATTGAGTATAATAAATTTAATATAAACTGCACTGATTCGGTTTGACATGGCAATTGTTAGTCATTCTGTGTCGGTCACGTGGGTTGCCACGGGAAGGTTAGACCGCCAGTATCAGCGTATGAGCCTAATATTCTGGCTGACAAAACGGGTATGTCGTTGGAGTAGCAGTCGTGAGGAATTGATTGGCGTCAGAAAAAATAGTGAGATAGGGTCGGTGAAAGGTAAATGAAAAAGCGAAATTGGTTGATTGCACTAATTGTCGTTGTGATTGTCGCGATTGGCGGTGGTTTTGGGTATTACAAATATCATCAGTCAACTGCAACGACAACGACCACTAGTAAAGTACGTTCGGCGAGTGCAACGAAGAAGGACATCAACACGCGGCTAGTCAAGACTGAGATTAAGACCCAGTCGAGTGAGACGGCGACGCTGAAGAAGGCGGTCGCCAATAAGAATTATACCGTTAATAACATGTACACGAAGGTTAACCCATACGGGGTGTCTCCGTTATCCGCCAAGGTGATTTTCCAGACGAGCAAGGCGGCCAAGGTCAGTTATACGGTGGTCGGCAAGAGTAGTAAGACTTCAATTTCTAATACGGTCAATAAGTACACAACGAGTCATGATTTGACCGTGCTGGGGTTATACGCCAACACGAATAACCAGGTCAAGATTAAGGTGACTTATAAGGATGGCACGTCGACGACCAAGACGATCCGACTGAAAACGGCGAAGTTACCATTGGCGTTGACCGATTTTAAGATCAACGTTAAGAAGGCTAACAAACAAAAAATGGTCTTAGGGACTGGTAATTCGAAGCTGACATTTATGGTTCGGACGACGATCTCTGGGAGCAAGCAGTCTAAAAACTTATCGTTCGGGATGGATGCGGATGGTAATATTCGGTGGTATACAACGCGGCCAACTTCCCACATTTTCAAACAACTTAACAATGGGCATTTATTGATTTGGACCAAATCGAATGCTAAGAATTCATATTTTGATGAGTTAGTTGAAATGGATTATACGGGTAAAGTTTATAAGACTTATAAATTTAATCATAAGGCCTGGGGTAAGGCTAAGGGTTCTAAGAAGCAGAACCATAATCAGGTCCACCATGACGTAACGGAATTGCCAAACGGTGATCTGATTGCGACCGTTTCCGATGGCGGCCGGACCTATGTCGAAGACACGATGATCGTTATATCGCATAAGACGGGTAAGATCACCAAGGTCATCAACATGAAGAATATCCTACCTGCGAAGTTCTATACGAAGTACAACGCGACGAAGTCCAGTAAATATATGGGTAAGAAGGACTGGTTCCATCAGAACTCCGTCTATTATGATAAGACGGATAAGAGCTTGATTATTTCAAGTCGCAACCAGAACTTAGTGATGAAGATCGATTACAAGACTGAAAAGATCAAGTGGATCTTGTCTGGTAAGAAGACTTCAGCTTGGCCGAAATCGTACCGCAAGTACTTGCTGAAGGCTAGTGGTAAGATTGCTTGGCCGGGTGGGCAACATGCCGCCATCGTTGATCCAAGCACCTTGGGCAAGAAGAACTCGCTCAACGTGATGATCTTCAACAATAACGTGGCAGTTGGTACGACCAAGAAATCGTTGGCGGACTCTTCTGGTAAATATTCAGAAGGTGTCGAATATCATATTAATGAAAAGACGAAGACGATTTCTCAAGTTGGCAGTTACGGCAAGTCATTAGGTAAGAAGAACTTTGCCAATATTATTGGTTCTAATCGTTACTTGAGTGCTTCGAATCGGCTAATTGATTTTGGTTGGTTGAATAATGGTAAATCAGCTAATATTATTGAATACGATTTGAAGAGCAAGCAACAGGTGTTTAACGTTGAATTAACGGGTCTTCCAAGCGGTGGTTATGTCTACCGGGCCGAACGCTTCTCGTTGTATCCGACGAAGCACACGTATGGTATTAATGAATAAGAATTGAATGTAAAACGGGCGCCCCTGACTAGATGGCTCATCTGGTCGGGGGCGCCTATTTGCGTGTTGCGCTAACCAAGATACTGATGGCGCGATGGTCGTTAGTAGCCCGGTATGAAAATATGGCTCAATGGCGGACTAGTCATAATATCGGTTGATCAATAACTGCGGATAATGATTGCCGGTTGACTAGCTAGGCGTCACTTTTGAATGCTTGATAATCAATATTTCGTCATCCACACGACTTCAAGCGCGTCCGTTCTTAAACCAGTTGTCGGCCCGAAAAGGTCGTTTTCAAAGTTGTGACTGAACGTTAATGAAAAAGTCACAATTTGGTCGCAAAATCATCCGCAAAGCTAGAATAATTTCATACCGTGTCGCATTTATGTTCACATTCCAAGTCTACAATGGTTCTTATGTTGAACGGCGCGACGGATATAGGCTGATTATGAGCAGTGGCGCAAGACTCAGCAAGATGAAAATTAGTTGAAGCGGAGCGATGACGATGACCTTAAATATTGCAATTGTTTTAATCACGTTATTAGTATCATTTATATTAATGGCCATGGAAGTTACGACCCCGAACGCCGTAATCTTGTGTGCCTTAGCGTTCTTGATGTTTGTCGGCATCTTGTCGCCAACGGACGCACTGTCAGGTTTTGCTAACGACGGGTTAGCGACAATTGCCCTGATGTATATTATTGCCTATGCCATTGCCAAAAGTAATATTATTACCCGCTTATTTGACCGGATTCTCGGCGATGGTCACAGCGAAAAGCGTTCCTTATTACGGTTGTTAGCGAGCGTGAGTGTGATTTCACCGTTTATGAATAATACCCCGATTGTGTCCACTTTGACACCGATGGTCCAGCGTTGGACGAAGCAGAAAGGGATGGCAATCTCAAAGTTCTTGATCCCACTATCCTACGCCACGATTCTGAGTGGGTTGTTGACCGTTCTAGGGACTTCGACCAATCTAGTGGCACAAGGATTATTGTCTAAGTACAAATTAGCACAATTTGGTACCTTTGACTTGGCCGTCATCGGGGTTCCCATCACGATTATTGGGTTGATTTACTTACTGACGATCGGGTACCGCATGTTACCGACCTATTATGGGAGTAGTGTTGACGATGTTGTTGCTGAACCGAATGATTACTTGATTGAAATGACGATCGGCGATGAGTTTGAACACCTCAATCAAACGGTGGTCGCCGCCAAACTTCGTAATTTACCGCGCTCTTTCTTAGTGGCGATTAATCGGAGTGGTCAGTCGATCGTGCCGGTGACGGATGAGACGATTCTACAGTTAGGTGACCGTCTTTACTTCACTGGAAATTTTGATTGTATTAATGATCTTATGAATATTAAAGGTCTAATACCAAGCACTCAGAAAATCAATATGACTGATATCACCAATGAACGGGTTCGGCTCGTCGAAGTCTCCATTCCGGAAACGTCCAGTTTGGTGAACCAAACGGTCAAATCAGCGCGTTTTCGCAATGTCTTTGGGAGTGTCGTCGTCGCAATTCGACGCAACGATGTCAACCTCGAAGGGCATCTCGGAAGTATTCGCTTAAAAGGCGGGGACAACTTGGTCATGATTACCACTGGTGAACCAGACGAGCTGGCAAGTCTCAAAGACTTACACGTCTTTAATTCACAACCAGTGAAGTCCCGGAAACATACTTATAAGGATGTTTTACCGATTGTTTTATTGGTTGCAACGATCATCGTGTCGACTATGGGCGTGATTGATTTGTTCGTTGGTCTGGCGGCCTCGTGCGTGGTACTTTTCTTGACGAAATGCGTTTCAATCAGCGATATTGTGAAGGCTGTCGATATGAACGTGTTGTTTTTAGTGGCTAGTAGTTATGGACTTGGGCTTGCGATGTCGAACGTGGGTGCTGATAAGTTTATCGCGAAGTCATTGGTAGCAATTACCGGGAATGCGTCACCAATCATCTATATGTTCCTGATTTATTTCGTGACCAATTTCTTAACGGCCATCTTGTCCAATGCGGCGGCGTTATCACTGATGTTTCCAGTGGTCGTTTCCGCAGCGAAGTTGGAAAATCTACCCGTGATGATGCTTGTTATGTTGATTACGATTGCTGCGACGGCGGACTTTTCAACGCCAATCGGGTATCAAACAAACTTGATTGTTTACGGCCCTGGACATTATAAGTTCACGGACTACTTTAAAGTCGGAATTCCGTTAAATTTGATTTGTATGGTCGTTTGTGTGTTTGTGTCCTATTACTATTATATGGTGCTGTGATGTGACTTAATCGAATCTAAAAGACTTGTGAGTGGCTGCTGACAAGTTTTTTTGTGTTGGTTAGTAAATCGGTGACAGCTTAGCACAGTGAAATAACCTTAAAAAGTAAATCAAGACGGCCAATTCACTAATTAAAATAAAATATTTAATATTTGCGAACAAAGGACTAGTATTATAAATCTAAAGTTGATATACTAGCAAAGTTTGCTTGTCTGGCAAAGCACCAAGAAAACGATTACAAGTACGTCATCTTAATTAATGAAAGGAGTGCGAAAATGAACGATTTAACAAAGGGAAAACCGCTAAAATTAATTTTTTGGTTTACGATTCCGTTACTAATCGGTAACATTTTTCAGCAATTTTATAGTTTATCGGACACGTTGATCGTTGGTCAGACGTTAGGGGTTAAAGCCCTAGCGGCAGTTGGATCAACTGGGAGTGTTCAGTTTTTGATCATTGGCTTTGCGCAGGGGTTAACCGCTGGCTTATCCATATTAACAGCCCAACATTTTGGGGCACGTGATTTTAAAGCGGTGCGGCGCAGCTTTGCGATTAGTATCGTAGTTAGTCTAATTGTTGGGATCATTTTGACGATTCTGTCGTTGATCTTCGTTGACCATATCTTGTTGTTAATGCAAACGCCAACGGATATCATTGCGGATGCGCGAACATTCTTACAAATTATGCTTGGCGGGATGCTGGCACCAATTGCGTTCAACCTGTTGTCAAACATCATTCGCGCACTCGGTGATAGTCGCACGCCTTTATGGTTTTTGATTATCAGCGCGTTAATTAATATTGGCTTGGAATTGTTATTCATTTTGGTTTTCAAATGGGGCATTGCCGGGGCGAGCTGGGCAACCATTTTAGCACAAACCATTGCAACGCTCATGTGTGTCGTTTACATCATCGTCAAAGTACCCATCTTGCACATTGGACGGCGCCACTTCAAGTTAGTTTGGTCGGAAGTGAAGGCTCACCTGAATGTTGGGTTACCCATGGCCTTTCAGATGTCGATCATCGCGATTGGAACGATTGTGTTACAAGCAGCACTGAATAGTCTTGGTACTAATTCAGTGGCGGCGACGACTGCCGCTCAGAAAATCGACCAAGTCGCAACTCAGCCATTAATGTCTTTTGGGGTCACCATGGCGACTTTCGCGGCTCAGAATTATGGTGCTCATCAGTATGAACGGATTATCACGGGAGTCAAACAGACCATGTGGCTGTCGGGGAGCTTTAGTGTGGCTGCTGGTTTGATTGAAATTATTTGGGGTAAACAGCTTGTGGGGTTCTTCGTCGGTCATCAGGACATGGCGGTATTGAACTTATCCCAGACGTATTTTAACGTCATCGGGAGCACGTATATCCTATTATCAATGTTATTTATTATGCGTAATACCTTGCAAGGGCTTGGACGCAGCGCAATTCCAACTTTGGCAGGCGCGGCGGAACTCTTTATGCGGGTGTTTGCAGCGCTGATCTTAGTTCGGATCTTCGATTACGCCGGTGCTTGTAGTTCGGAACCGTTAGCTTGGTTAGGGTCGTGTGCCGTGCTTTTGCCTGCTTATATTAAATCAGTCCACGATTTACGACAACAGGCCCGCATGACAAACACGGTCGCAGAAGGGGCCGAACCGATATTAAACGATTCGGAAAAATTGTAATTAAGGCTTGCAACCAAGTGGATTATTTGATAGTATTTGTTATCAATTTTATTTTAAAGTCACTCATATAATCTCCCGGACACCTGTGGACGGGGCATGAATTGAAAAACGTTAAGGAGTTTACAAATGGCCGTAGAATTAAAAATTGGCGATTACGTCGCTGGTAAGAAGTTTGCTTCATTGGAACATGATTTCAAGGGTGAAATTGAAAAAGTGTATGAAAATTCAGTCTTGATCTTAATTAAGGAATTTCAAAAAGCTGACGAACCAATTGTTAACGAGTATAACCACCGCGCAGTTGTTCGTAAGGATGATGCTAAGCTCATTAAAGCGGCGCCAAAGCCGAAAGTCGTCCCAGAAAAAGAAGACTAAAAATTTATAAATAACCATGACAACAGAAAAAATGTATGCTATACTAATTTCTGTTGTCAAATGCGGGTGTAGTTTAGTGGTAAAATTCAAGCTTCCCAAGCTTGCGTCGCGGGTCCGATTCCCGTCACCCGCTTTGCTATTAATCATTTCGGTTAGTAGTCATTGTATTCTCAAGCTCCTTGAGCGCATGGTCCGTTGGTCTAGTTGGTTTAGGACGCCTGCCTGTCACGCAGGAGATCACGAGTTCGAGTCTCGTACGGACCGTCAATAGATGATGATAATCAAGAACGTTAGTCAGCAATGACCCGTTCTTTTTTATTGAGTAAAAATCAAGATGACTAAATAGTTGACCGAATGGGTGATCAACAGTAATCGTTAAGGAGCGCAAATGCAATTTATAACAACATCTTTCGATGAGTTAACTGTTCGGCAGTTACAACAGATTTACAAGTTACGAGTGGCGGTTTTTGTCGTCGAACAGGCCTGTCCGTATCAAGAAGTCGACGATACGGACTTGATGGCTTGGCATTTACGGGGGCTGGATTCAACGGGACAGCTGCTAGTATATGCGCGATTAATGCGTGAAGCCAACCAGCAGGCCCGTATCGGCCGGGTGATCACTAATCCGATAGTACGGGGGCACGGCTACGGGCAGCAGTTGCTCCAACAGGCGATTGTGCAGATTCAAGCGTTGTGGCCTTCCACGACGCAAATCAATATTCAGGCCCAGCATTACTTAGATCGCTTCTACCGTGGATTTGGTTTTCAACCAGTCTCTGGCGTTTATTTAGAAGATGGGATTCCGCATCAGAATATGATTTTAACGTTGAACTAGTCAAAACGGCTGAATTCTGTTATACTAACGCATGGTAAAAATATATACGTCTAATGAGAAAGAATAGTACGATGAACGTTTAGACCAGCGAGTTCGGGATGATGGGAGCCGAATCTAAACATTATTGGAAGCGCGCTTTTGAAGACGACAATTCGATAATAAGTGGATGTCATATCAATTAGAGTGGTACCGCGGGCACGTCTCGTCTCTTACATGTTTTTAAATATGTGAGGGACTTTTTTTGTCCCGTAAGACAGTCAAGGAGGACAATATGGATTATAAACAACTCGTCGCAGCGGCCTTAGCGCCAGCACTACCAGATTTAACGCAGGAAGCGATTCTAGATAAGATCGAACAACCAAAGACGTCTAAGCAGGGGGACTTGGCCTTTCCGACCTTCACCTTAGCAAAAACGTTACACAAGGCACCTCAAATGATTGCCAGCGACATCGTCGAAAAAGTCGATGGCAGTGACTTTGAAAAAGTTGTTGCAATGGGCCCGTACGTTAACTTCTTCTTCAAGAAAGATGCGTTTGCAGCCGATATTTTAAATCAAGTATTGTCGAATGGTGGCCATTTTGGTGATGCTAAGCTCGGTGAAGCGGGTCAAGTTCCCATCGATATGTCATCGCCAAATATTGCCAAACCAATCTCAATGGGGCATTTGCGGTCAACAGTGATTGGGAATTCTTTGGCAAATATTTTAAGTAAGTTGGATTACCAACCCGTTAAGATCAACCACTTAGGTGACTGGGGCACGCAGTTCGGTAAGTTGATCACGGCCTACAAAATGTGGGGAAGCGAAGCTGAGGTCAAAGCTGATCCAATCAATAACTTATTAAAATACTATGTACGTTTCCATAAAGAAGACGTCGATCATCCTGAAATGGATGACGAGGCGCGTGAATGGTTCAAGAAATTGGAAAATGGTGATGAAGAAGCCACCCATCTGTGGTCATGGTTCCGCTCAGAATCATTGAAAGCGTTCAAGAAGATTTACCAACGCTTGGATATCGACTTTGATTCCTTCAAGGGTGAGGCCTTCTACAATGATAAGATGCAAGAAGTTGTCGACATCTTGGAAGACAAGCACCTCTTGCAAGAAAGTCAAGGCGCCGAAGTGGTGGACTTAAGCAAATATGACTTGAATCCGGCATTGATTAAGAAATCAGATGGCGCGACTTTATACATCACGCGGGACTTGGCCGCTGCGATCTACCGGAAACGGACTTATGATTTCGTGCAGTCCCTCTACGTCGTTGGGAATGAACAGACCAACCACTTTAAGCAATTAAAGGCTGTGTTGACCGAGATGGGCTTTGACTGGGCTGACCAGATCCACCACATTCCATTTGGTTTGATTACTTCTGGTGGTAAGAAGTTGTCAACTCGGAGTGGCCGGGTCATCCTGCTTGATAAGGTCTTGGACGATGCGGTTGCGTTAGCTCATGAACAAATCGAAGCCAAGAATCCGGACTTGCCTAACAAGGATGAAGTTGCGGATGCGGTTGGGATTGGCGCTGTGGTCTTCCATGATTTGAAGAACGAACGGATGAACAGCTTTGACTTTAACTTGGAAGAAGTTGTTCGTTTCGAGGGTGAGACTGGGCCATACGTGCAGTACGCCCATGCACGCGCTGAAAGTATCTTACGTAAAGCTGGTAGCCCAGAAATTGCGGCAACCGAGCAAACGTTAAGCGACCCAGCCGCTTGGGATACCTTGAAGTTATTGAGTGAATTCCCAGCGACTGTAGTACGTGCCAGCACGGAATACGAACCATCCGTTATTGCTAAGTATGCGATCCACTTAGCCAAGGCATACAACAAGTATTATGCTAACACCAAAATCTTAGTTGAAGATGATGAATTAAACGCTCGTCTGGCTTTGGTCAAGAGTGTCAGCATCGTCCTGAAGGAAGCCCTTCGCTTACTTGGCGTTAAGGCTCCCGATGAAATGTAATTAGAATTAATTAACAACTGTTCAAATTTGAACGCCACGCATACTAAACCGGCCGTTAAAGCCGGGCGAGAATGCGTGGCGTTTTTTTGTTGCGGCCGTAGAGGCACGGAACTCGATATACATCCGATGGCGAACGCAAGTTGTGAACCAATCGCAGAAATCGCAAGTAGGTAGCGGAGGCCCACTATTGTAACTGGAACCAGACTTATCGTGTGAAGTGGATTATCAGTCGACGGATCAAGGCTTTACCGCCCCGGCCGAGTAAAATGATCCCGATCAACGGCCAAGATAGTAACAATAGGCAACCATGAATGACAAAGGAAACACTGATCGATATCATATCGTCACGATATTCATTTTGAGAGAGCAACATATCACGGCTACTGACGGGATTGACGGCGTTATGATAAATTTGAGTGATTGTTTGATGTTGACCGGTCGCATCATTCAGGGCACGTGAAGCGACTGAAGTCATTCGAAAGGGGTTATGGGCAAGTCGTGGCAATAGGCACATTAGGAGTGGATGGCCGAAGAAGTATGCGGAAGTCAGATAGAGGTTGGTTAACGTCCAATGTAGGTGAAACCGGCCGCTGGGGTCTGCGGTGACGGCATAAAAAGCAATCACGAAAAAAATCGCGCAACGAATATAGTCGGAACCGATTAAGCTGAAAGCCTTTTTCATGGTTATCCCTCCGTTTGAGGCTTGGCTGTGTTTTCTTCAGATAAATGCTCAAACTGGGTTGCGGGCGTCGTGATGCTTACAAATGACCGCCCATCCGAGTTAGTGAAACCAAGCATGATTTATGTCTGATTATAAGTCGGTGTGATGATCGAAACAAACATTAAAATCTTAATAAGGCAACTTCCAATACTAAAATTTTAATGACCTGTTTAGTCGTCCGGGGTGGTATTCTGAAAACTAATTCAAAATGCCATATTGGGGGCTTGGTGATGAGCTACTTAGAACTAACAAATATTTGTAAGAACTATCAGGTTGGCAAACAAACATTCAACGTCTTGAAGGACATTAACTTGCAGTTTGAACTCGGTGAGTTTGTGGCGATTGTCGGTGAATCAGGTGGTGGTAAGACAACCTTGATGAATATTATTGGAGGACTAGACCATGATTTCACGGGAACCGTCAGTATCGCTGGACACCCACTTGATTATCATCATGAGCGCCAGCTGGATCAGTACCGGCGTGAAGTCATTGGCTATATCTCACAGACCTACAATCTAATCGGTCATTTGACCGTGCTTGAGAATGTCATGCTAGCCTTAGATATGACTAAATTAAGCCATGGTGACCGATTGCGGCGGGCACACGAGCTCCTAGCAAACGTTGGCTTGACGGCACAAATAAAAAAATACCCGCAACAATTATCAGGTGGTCAAAAACAACGGGTGGCAATCGCTCGAGCATTAGCCGGTGATCCTAAAATTTTGATTGCGGATGAGCCGACTGGTGCGCTGGATGCAGACAATACCGCCGATGTCATGGCCATGCTTCAAAAAATCGCACGGGAAGGGCGCTTGGTGATTTGTGTGACCCATTCACAGCGCGTGGCGGGTGCGGCGACCCGGATTGCCGAGTTGGTGAATGGACGAATTAAGTCACAACCAGTGACCACCCAAAATGTCGGCACCACGCAAACAGTTGCGTCACTACCTGCGCGGCCACTTTCGTATTGGGTATCAGTCATGATGGCCTTCAAGCATATGTGGCATACGTGGATCTGGAATACGCTAATTGTCGTTGGCACAGCGATTGGATTATTCGCCGTCATGCTTTTCAATGGTCTGGGGACCGGCATAAAAGGGTATATTAACCACGAAATGAATGCGTTGGTGGACCCACAATCAATTATGGTCATGCACCAAGCGGATAACGCGAAGGATCGTGATGAACAGGCTGCGGCCGTCTATGATCCAGCTGTAGCCGGCGGTATCGCAGCCCGGATGCCGGTGTTCACCGACTCACAACTCACAGCGTTGCGTGACCTTAAGCACGTGACCAACGTGGAACCCGGGATTTCAGCTACAAACGCAACGATTGCGATTGGACAACAAAAGTATGCCGCACCTGAACTGACGACCTGGACGAGTAGTGATCCGACCCGGCAGTTGAAAGCAGGCCACGTGGCGGGTGACAATCAAATCGTATTAGATAAGTCTTCAATTGCGCAGAAATGGTCGGCAACGCGTTGGCGTCAGTTAGTGGGTCGGGCTGTGACTGTGAGTTATCAAACCTTCAATCAAAAAGGGCAACCCGTGACCGTGGCGCGTGTGTTGACGGTTGCCGGAATAGTAGATAGTACCTCTGAGGTCGGTTTGAATGCAGTTAACTACACCACGATGCAGTCGATGCGTTCAGCAGCACGTGTCTCAACACAACCAACGTTTGTGAGCGTTAGAATTAAGAGTCGGGTGCAAAATCAGGTCGTGGTCAATGAAATTAACCACTTATCAATTAATGGCAAGCATCCATTTGCCGCGACTAGTATTGCGGCCACTTTGGATTCGTTCAATACTTACGTTAATATTGCCACTAAAGTGTTGGCGGCGATTGCGGGGATTTCATTAATCGTTTCCGCATTAATGATTATTGTAACGATGTTCATGTCGGTCAGTGCTCGGATGCGAGAAATTGGTATTCTGCGGTCGCTGGGGGAGCGCCGGCGTGATATTCGCCGGCTATTTACTAGTGAAGCGCTGATGTTAGGCATTATCAGTGCCACGTTAGCGACTGGGCTGTCCTATTTAGCTGAACGAGGGCTCAATCATGGTCTGGCTAAGCTAACTGGCGGGTATGCGCTAGTTCAGATTCAGCTCAGCAACGTAATTGCAATTTTTATAATCGCAATTGTTATCGCTTGGCTTGCGGCTATTTTACCAGCAAGGCGGGCTGCGCGGGCTAATCCGATCAAAGCCTTGGCCGCTGAATAACAAGTGATTGGATAATTGTCGTGATGGAAAAGTTATGTTAACCAGTCAACTTGTTTGAAGGAGTGGTTAAAAACTGTGCGAGATGTCGCAAAATAGTCGTTTTATTCAGGGGTGGGGATCATTAATTCATTAGGGCTGGTATTAACGACAGCAGCCAGTTCTAATATTGGCTCGCCCAGGGTACGTAGAAACTTCTGATTGAGAAAAGTAAATTAGCTCGGCTAGGTTCTGCATTACTAGTCGAGCTAATTTTGATTAATATCTTCTGGTCGTAGGTAACTGGGGATGGTTATTTGGCAGTTAGCGTGTACTTGAGACGTCGATGATGGTTCTTTACAAACCGGGTGCTAGTTAGTTAATTGACATAACTAAACATTATTAGTAAAAACTAATTTTTGAGAAGATAAGTAGCAATGGTGAAATTCAATTGTATCCGTTTAAATTGATTACCATACATGTTGGCGCTTACTTTTTATGGCCAAAACCGTGTCTTGTCAACCCTATGCAGAATTAATCCATCGCCCACTTGACTTATTCAACGAGTGAATTAATTCGCCAACAAACTTATCAGTGACTTCTCATAAAAAGCCCAAAGTCCCCCCTGTTATACATGCAAAACACTAGTAATTCAGCGACTGTCCGGGTATGCTGTTGGTGTAAATTAAGCTAAGGAGGGTTTTGTTTTGAGGAAACAACCACAGACACTAGTCATTGGTGGAACGCAGGTTGCTAGTGGCAAGAGCTTGTTGACACTGGCGTTAGCGAACGTATTGACTAATTGGAAAATGACGGTCACCATCGTTAGTTGCAATTATCAAACCGTTACGTGGCGGACCATTCAAAAGCATCACTGCCATGAGTGGCAGTCAGATATTCGAACGGCTAACGAGCTCAACAACTTTTGGATAGCGTTGCAGGGTGTCCAGACGGATTATTTATTGATAGATCTTGATTCTACGGGTCCGAAACACGATAACTATACTTGGTTACTCAACGAGTGCTGGTTGCCATTAGCGCAACAAATTATTTTAACCTATTCGACTGAAACGGATGTCAACACGTTGTTGTATCAAGATTTAGGGGCCTTACAGTTTAGCATGGAATACACACTGACCAATCCTAAAATCTACACCGTGTTGAATCGTTATCCAGCACCAGTAGCTGTTAGGTCAGCGATGACGGCCAGTGACTTACTCCCATTCCATCGTCAATTTCAAACTCGGCACGCAGAATTTGCTGCAATGAATTTAGAGCCATTGGGTATGTTGACTGACGCCCGCCAGCACCCAGAAAAAGTTTTGGCGGATGCCACGCAAATTTTAACCAAACTTGTGGCGTAATTATGGCTAATTATTGATCAAAACGACACGCGCTGTGATGAGCAACGGGTGCTTTTTTTGCGGATGCCAATCACAGCGAAATATGTACAAATCTGGTATAAATGTAGTGATGTGAATTTTGTGGGGGAAATCTAATGGAAACGACACGAGAGCTTATTTATGATAAGGTACGCAAATTGGTTTTAACGGATACGCGGTATCACGATGGTGTGACAGCAATGGTCATTGCTACACAATTGAAAATGCAACGCACAAATGTTAGCGCGGCTTTGAATGCCTTAGTGCGCGAACAAAAATTGGTCAAGACTAAGACGCGGCCAGTTCAATTTTTATTAGCTGCGTCCCATCTCCAAGAGCCATTTACGGGACTAATTGGTCGTTTAAATAGCTTGCAACATGCAATCAAACTAGCAAAAGCGGCTGTTTTGTATCCGAGTGGTCCTTTGAATATTCACATTGTGGCAAACGGTGGGGCGGGCAGTACCACGTTTGTACACGAAATTCAGAATTTTGTTGAGCAACGGGGTATATTAACGGCAGCTAGCAGCCCCATCATTGTTAAGTGTCGTGATTATGCAGACGATATTCACCAACTTGATAGTCAATTATTTGGTGAGCATGGCCAGCTAGCGCACAGTCTTTGGGCACACTCCGAGGGCGGTATTGTTGTGATCGACCATTACGACTATTTAGATGGCCCGCAACGCGCACAATTGACGAGTGTCATGGAAGCCGTGGCGTCCCATAAGCAACCACCGTTAATCATTTTAGTGAGCGGGATTGATCAGGAAATTCTTAGGACGCAGCAATTGATAATGAAAATTGAATTACCTGATTTTAAGCAACGACCGTGGTCAGAAAGATGGGCGTTGATTCGTCGTTTTTTGACGATTGAAGCTCAACAATCCAAGCGGACGATTCGATTGGAACTAGCCGTTGCCCAGGCGCTCATGCTGGCAAATTATGATCAGAATTTGAAAACGATGAAAGCGACCATCACGATGGCCTGTGCGCAGGCTTATGTCCGATTTATGGCTGATGCTGACCGTGAAGTTCGCGTGTACCTTGCGGATCTATCGCCCGCCGTTCAACAAGCGTTAGCGCACGAACGGGACTATCAACAAGAATTGGCGGCCGTGTTGGCAGCAGCTGATTTATCGTTTGCGGCCAAGTCGTCTTCGGGTTTGAGCTCAGATTCATTGCAAGCGAGTCGGCAACAAGTTGAGCCGGGAACAAATCCTCGCAGTGTCCAAGTGCCAAGGTCAGTTGAACAATCACCGTCAGTGATAAAACCGAGTATCGTCCAACAGCGTGCGTCCAATACGCAAAATTTAGCACAAATCGTTGCGCCACTAATTATTAAGATTGTCAAAGACTGGCAACCAGATTGTGAACGGTTATTGGCACGGCCGTTGACCGAGAGTGTGTTTAATGGATTATGTTTACACATTAATGGGATGTATCGCCAAATGCCAACGACCAAACCTGCATCAGCGACAATGATCACGCAATTACAGTCACAACATGTGGCCGAATATGAGGCTGCTGTTAAATTAGCACAGGTCTTAGCGACAAAATTAGATTTGACCATTTCACCGGCTGAAGTTGCTTTATTAGCAACGTTTTTAGTTGCACAATCACCAGTGACGCGTCATCACCCGGTTGTGCTTTACGTCATGCAAGGAATGGGGACTGCCCAGGCCCTGATGCGAACAACGAACACGCTCAGCGCTGTTAGCAATACTTATGCTTATGATGTTGACTTATCAGCCGATAGCACGATGGTGATGAAGGCACTGAAGCATAAAATCAGCGAGATTGATTGCGGTGCAGGTGTGCTAGTCATTTATGATATGGGGGCAATCAAATGGATGTTGACGACCATTCAAGGCGAACTCGCGACCAAAATTCGGATGATTCAAGTCCCAGTGACTTTAGTCGGAGTCGATGCTGCTCGAAAGAGTGCGCGCGTAATGGACGTGGACGATGTTTATCATCTAGTGCAAGTCGATCTAAACCAACTGAACGCCGAAAAGACAACAAAAGATGAATTGATTATTACGCTGTGTCATACGGGTGAGGGGGGTGCTGCGCAATTAAAAGATTATATTGACCAATATTCACGGTTACAGATGCGCGTCAAAGCGTTGGCAATTGGGCATCGTGATGAGTTGGTGGCAACCGTACTTAGACTACAACAGGTTTATCAGATTCATGCATTTGTCGGCACCTTTGATCCTCAATTATTCGGCATTCCGTTTATTTCGATGGCAGCAATTTTTGAACATTCACATCAACAGTTAGATCAAGTGCTGATGTTTCGGCCGGAAGCTGGTCGCTGGGATACTTATAATCAGATCTATCAGTATTTTAAGACGCAGTTCGAATACGCAGAAGTTGCTAAGTTGCAGCGTGTGTTACCACCACTCATGGATGATTTGACAACCTTATACCAACTAACTGAGGATCAACAAATTGGCCTGTTTGTTCACTTGGGTAGCATGATTGACCGTATTTTGGCTGGCAAGATTGTGACGACAACGGCGCAAACGCGGAAATTAGTGACCCAGTATTCGCAAGATTATCAGCAATTACGACGGTGTCTACGGCCGGTCGAGCAGACATTTAAACTGATTGTGAATGATGAGATGATTGGGACGTTACTGGTCATCTTAAAGCAATTACACTAATCTTAAGTGCCACGGATAATCGTTTGAGATTGATATCAGGAAGGTGTCAGCTTTGATTTTGATGGGGAGATGATGGTTGGTTCTAGCATTGACGGAGCAGTTTTTAAATGAGACTTAAATAAGTCGCTTCAAGCGGTGGCGATTGCTTGAAGCGACTATTTAGATGGTCAGCGATTCGTATGAATTTAAAGGCCTAACCGTTGACAAAGTATCTATGGTTGGCTCGGTTTGCAAGTTGTCGTTCGGTGAGCAATGATTTGTTGTTCGAGTTGCAATAACTTGTCAGACATCCGTCCGAGTAGCAGTGCTTGACTAAAATTTCTGAGTAGCCAATGGTGTTGTTGTGGCCGATAACTGTCAACATCTTCTAGAAATGTCACGGTTGTTTTGGTGCCTTCAGCAATGGTCGAATAGGTCACGGTTACGGTATCCAGTGGTGAAATAGCTGTCATTTGGTACTTAATCCCACGCTGATAATCGTCAATCGTAATTTTAATCTGAGCGGCCGTTTTGGCGGTCATTTTTGTATATGTCAGTCCTTTCTTGATTGACGTTGCTGTGAGTATTTCACCAGTAGCGGCTTGAATCTCTATGAGTAGTTGTTTTTCTAACCAGTCATAAAATTCCGTGTTCGTGACGGCAAGTGTGCGAATGATTTTCATGATTCGATTATAGCGAGACATTTTAGACAGTTCAAGGCTGAAAAAAACGTGTTGAAATGAGTAAGCTATACACCCGATGAATCAGCTATACACAATACATAAATTGGTCATTAAACCTATACACTAATAGTGATGAAGTTGGATATTTAGTCTAATTCAGCTATTATGACGCCACGTGTGTGTTGATACTGCTAATTCATGGACCTTAAATCTATACACAAGCATATGTAAGCGCTTTTGTGGTTAATGACAAAACTTGTTACGATATGTTTGTCGACAAATACAGAAAGTAGGTAACCGGATAATGACATTAGCCAATAATACTGAAACTCAAGATATTGCAATGACACTTATCGCGTATTCTGGTGAAGGTCGTACGCTGGCTTTTAATGCGTTAGATGCGATGCATCGCGATGCTTTCTCCGAATCTAAGATGTTATTGAAGCAATCTAGTGAAGCACTGGGGAAAGCACATGATGTTCAAACCCAACTACTGGTGGCTGAGGCGAATGGTCAACAGGTTTCCATTGATATTTTACTAATTCATGCTCAAGATCATTTTATGACGAGTCTGTTAGCTAACGAGTTAATCGCTGAGATGTTAAAGATGTCTCAAAAATTTGAAAGGATGGTCGATTTATGAAGGCAATCAACGTGTTATTAGTTTGTGCGGGCGGTATGTCAACCAGCATTTTAATGAAAAAGTTACAGCAGTATCGTGACGAACAAGGTGTTGCAGGGCAAATCCAGGCAGTAGGCTTGTCCGCGTATGAAGATGTCTATCAGGACTATGACGTTATTTTAATGGGGCCGCAAGTGGCTTATCGGCAGGGTGAAGTTGAGGCGGCAACTGGGTTGCCCGTCGCTGCTATTCCACCATTGGACTATGCGGTGGGTGACAGTGCCCATATTTTCAAACTGGCCGAGAACTTGGTGTGATGACGAGGGATTAGTATTCGGGGGTGAAGGACGATGGAACGCTTTTTTAATAGTAAACTGATGGTCGGCTTACAACGCGCCGGCCAGGGACTTGGCAATAATAAGTTTATTACCGCATTACAGGCAGCTATGATGTCTTTGATGGGTATTCTAATGGTTGGCGCGATCTTTCAAATCACGATGTCAGTACTTGGACCGACGATTTTTGGCGTGTTATCAGCAAAGAGTATTCTGTTAGCCTACTTGAAGATTCCATTCCAATTCTCAATGAATTCTTTATCAATTTGGGTTGTTTTATTCTTGGGATTCCATTACGCCAAGAATTTAAAAATGACGGCCCCAATCATGAATGCGATTGACGCATTATTTGGTTTTTGGATTGTGGCCGGTGGGTTGATTGTCAGTAAGACTGGAACAGTTAGCATTGATACAACCTATTTAGGTGCTCAGGGAATGTTTATTGGCTTCGTCGTAGTTTGGATTTCCGTCCGCGTTGAGAAATTATGTACAGACAAGAATATTCGAATCAACATGCCAGATGCAGTCCCCCAATTTCTCCAAGACGGTTTTGCATCCATTGTGCCATTATTGTTTAACGCCGTGATTTTCTTGGGCGCATCGTTATTAGTCACG
Organism: Lactiplantibacillus sp. 3062; assembly: GCF_055413545.1. Lineage (NCBI taxonomy): Bacteria > Bacillati > Bacillota > Bacilli > Lactobacillales > Lactobacillaceae > Lactiplantibacillus > Lactiplantibacillus sp. 3062. The sequence continues at coordinate 566,485 of NZ_JBVAYE010000002.1, read as the reverse complement.
GTTGGAACAGCCGGTAAGTATAATATTTGTTCGGGTTTTATGGAATTACTGGCAATTCCACTGAGTGCACTGACTTCAACCATAGGTATTTTTTTCCTGTGTATCTTGGGTGCTTTATTATGGACCTTTGGCATTCATGGTACGATGATTTTAGTCCCAATTGTGATGCCGTTAGTGATTCAAGCGGTTTCTGAAAATGCCGCATTGCAGGCAGCTGGGAAGCCGGTGGTGTTTGCACCTGTGATGTTGTTCTCATTTATGACCGTAGCAGGTGGAACTGGGAATACCCTGCCGTTAGCGCTAATGGCGATGCGTTCTAAATCTAAACAGCTGAGTGCCGTTGGTAAGCTGTCAATTATCCCCGGCTGGTTCAAAATTAATGAACCCATGACTTTTGGTATTCCAATTATGTATAATCCGATTATGAGTATCCCGTTTGTCCTGAATATTCCGGTAGTTATGTTGTGTGCACTCGTACTATACAAGATTGGATTTTTAACACCGGGGTGGATTGTAATTACCGCGATTTTACCCATGGGTTTTGGAAGTTATCTCAGTACGCTCAGTTGGCGCAACGCATTGACTGACTATTTGATGCTGATTCCGTCAGCGCTTATCTGGTATCCCTTCTTTAAAGTTTATGAAAAGCAACTGATTGCCAAAGAGGCGGCAGTTGAAGCTGAAGAAAAGCGGGCGGCAGTTTCGAATCAAGGTAATGTGCCCATGCAACCTGTGAAGCCTGAGAAAGAGGTGTGAACATGCAATTTCCGGCTGATTTTTACTGGGGTGGGGCTACTGCAGCTAATCAATGCGAAGGTGCTTATGATGTTGATGGTCGGGGCCTGACTATGAAGGATATTACGACAATGGGAGGCCTTAATCAGCGACGGCAAGTCACTTATTTGCAAGCGGATGGTACTCCTGGAAAAGGGGATTCAATTCCTGCTGGAGCACACGGAGCGGTACTGCCAGATGACTATTATCCTAATCAGACTAGTATTGACTTCTATCATCGATATCAAGAAGATATTGCGCTGTTTGCAGAGATGGGTTTCAAAATGTATCGAATGTCGATTTCCTGGTCACGGATTTTCCCACGCGGCGATGAAAATGAACCTAATCAAGCAGGGTTGGATTTTTATCGCCGGGTGTTCGAAACTTTGAAAAAATATGAAATTGAACCATTGGTGACGATTTCACACTTCGATATGCCACTGTATCTGGAGGAAACGTATGGTGGCTGGAATGACCGTCGAATGATTGGTTTTTACCAGCATTATGCGGAAACGCTATTTACGGCGTATCGTGGGCTGGTAAAGCACTGGATTACCTTCAATGAAATTAATAATACAATCATGTTTCTGGCATTGCGTGCCAAAGCCGGTGATGCAGATTACCAACGCGCTTATCAACAATTACATTATCAATTTGTTGCTAGTGCTTTAGCCGTACAGCAAGCACATGCGATTGATGGCGAAAATAAAGTTGGTTGCATGATTTGCTGTATCACGTCTTATCCGTTAACCTGTGATCCGGCGGATGTCTTGCAGAATCGGTACGTCTGGGAACAAAACATCTATTACTGTGGTGATGTGCAGTGCCAGGGACAGTATCCAACCTATGCACGACGTTTATGGAATGAGCATCAAGTTGATTTAGACATTACGGACAGTGATTTAGAAGCCTTGAAAGCCGGTACGGTTGACTGGTATACCTTCTCGTATTACATGTCAACGGCAGTTACAACACATGAGGTCAGTGCAACTGTTGGCGGTAATTTTTCGATGGGCGCGCGTAACCCATATCTACAATACTCTGAATGGGAGTGGGCGGATGACCCGGCTGGTCTACAATATTATTTGGAGCTGATGAATGATCGATATCATTTACCACTAATGGTTGTTGAAAATGGATTGGGTGCCAAGGATTATTTGACAGTAGATGGTCAAATCCATGATGTATACCGGATTAGCTATCTACGTAAACATATTCAAGCAATGGCAACGGCAATTCACCATGGCGTCAAACTGATTGGTTATACCAGTTGGGGCTGTATTGATTTAGTTTCTGCAGGTACAGGGCAAATGTCTAAACGATACGGATTGATTTATGTGGATCGTCAAGACGATGGTAGTGGAACTCTGGCCCGAATCCCGAAGGACTCTTTCTACTGGTATCAGCGAGTGATTGCATCCAATGGTCAAGATCTGGGTCCCTCGGCCTCAAATTAAATGAGTGTTGCTCAGCAGTTTTCGTCGATATCGGATGAAGACTGCTTTTAGTTGTTCAATAAGATAATTAGCCGCGTCAAACAAAACAAGAGGATACCACCAACCAAGCAAGGGGAGGGTCCAAGAACCGAGCATTAAGATCAAACGGGGTGCTAGCAAACTACCAATAACGGTAGTGGTGTCGATGACGGTTAAGACCCCCGTCATTAGAATATTACGATTGTTTGTGGGGATTTGTTGGATAGTGGTGAAAAAACTAATGTTGGTCTGTCCGCGTAATGCACCAATTAAGAACATGGTAATCATAAGACTGGCAAAGGTCGGCCACATAAGTAGTAAGCACCCACCGGTGAAGGCCGTCAAAGTTAGCAGGGATTGCTTTGACCATCGTTTTAGCAATAGTGGTGCCAATAAGATACCTGTGGCGTTAGCTGTTAAGAACCAGCTAAGTGGCCAGTGACTATGCAACTTGCTGACGACGAGCCAAGGAACGGCTACTGCAATCGTCGCGTCGACCAGATAACCGAGAACGGCGTACAGTAACGACCATGTCGGCCATGATCGATGGCGGTCTAGCTTGACGGTGACAACCGAATCCGAGGAGAGATTGGAACGTGTTCGGAATTGCCAATCGAGGCCGGCTGAAACCAAGAACGCTATCCCCATTATTAAGATTAGGGTAGCCGGTGTTACCCATAGTAATGCCATCGTGACGAGCATTGTCGCGCTAACGATGGCCAACTGGCGAATCTGAGTTTGATAGCCGTTGACGATTTGAATATTTACGGGCGCAAAAAGGTCTGGCAAAATCGTTTTGTTACTGAGCTTATAAAAGACCCCAATTGATTTATTAAGAACGGCGACGATGACTAAGCAAGTGATTTGCCAACTAACCGTATTTAGTGCGTAATAGGCACCAATGAAGAGTATTCCCGTCAAAATATCCGTAATGAACATCATTTGTTTGGCTGAGTAGTATTTAAGTACCCGACCAGCTACTAGGTTCAGACCGATTGCCGGCAGCATTGTCATCGCCATGACGTTGCCGAGTAACTGGGGATCACCGGTCTTTTCAATCGTTAACCAGGTGACTAGGTAAGTAAAGCCATAGAAGCCAAAAAAGGTAATTAACATGCTGCTGAGATAGCAGAGTAGATTATGGCGGTCGTTAGGATGTGGCCTAAATTCTTTTTTCATTAACTGACAACCACCGGTGTATGGGTTGAAATGTTTTCATAGAGCCATTTGGCATCAGCAATCGTCAGGCGAATACAACCATGTGAATTGGCGACTTTACCAAGTTGCTGGGCTTCTTTAACGATGTATTGATCGTTAGCATCGACTGGGACTGAGTGAAATAGGTAAATCCCATGATCCTTGAATGAGACCCAGTAATTGGCGCCTTCACCCGATTGCGTGTTAAAAAAGTGTTGTCCTCGTTCGGCTTGGATTTCAAAGTGTCCTTTGGGGGTATCAGAGCCATGTTTGCCCGTAGAAGCAAGCATGGTATAAAGGGTCTGATCGTGGTTTTTTAAGTAGACTCGCTGTTTTTTGATTGAAACCTGAATGTTGATGTCATCGTATTTAGCCAGTTTGGGATACGGCCGTGACAGGGAGGGCTTGTGCCAGTCAACGGTCTCCGGGACTGGCGTGGTTACCTTAGTTGCTGAATGACTAACTTTAGTGATTGGCCGATTACTGGCAATGGCCTGGTGGTGCCGGGCAAATAGGTGTCCGAATCCGGTAAAAATAGTTAAGCTAATTGCGCCAATCGTGACCCAGATGAGCTGATGAACACTGATTTTCAAAATACCATCCCTTACAAAAATGATTTTAGTGATTTTAGTTTACTCAGTTAGCGAACGTTTGTTTATCAAAATTGTGTAAACTTTGCATATCATTTTCGTAAAATTTTCCAAAATAAGTTGTGATAGTCGTTATTACTGGTGCCACGGGTAATGTCGGAAATCGGCAAATTAAAGTTATTTGCAGGAAATCAGCTGTTAATTAGACAATTTTTCCAGCTAATTAAAAAATCGCCATTAAGCAGCGTGCTTAACGGCGATTTGAATTTTTATTTATTGTAAACTAGCGACCTTAGCTACGATTTTAGCAGGCGTTTCCCATTCAGAACGTTCAAATTCGGAAACGGGCACTTCAATACCAAGCTGATTTTGAAGTTCTAGTAACAGTTGTACGGAACCCATGGAATCTAAGATACCTTCATCAAATAAATTGGCATCCATATTGTTTGAAACATCTTCCCCAGTTAAATCTTGCAAGATCGATAGTACCGTTGCTTTAACATCATCCATGATCAAAATACGCCCCTTATCATTATTGTGAATTATTCAGTCTTCATTCTAGCATAGTTTTATCATCGATGATGGTTAATCAGGTGTATTAACGAAATCTTTACTTGATTAAACGTTAAAATTGGCGTGAATTAAATCAGTTAGAATTTTAATCCCCTGTTCAAAGCGGTCGCTGGATTCATAAGAAAAGCTCAGACGAATGTACTGATTCGGCTGGAAATCGTAGATACTACCAGGGTTGAAGAGAACGTTGTGCGCAGTGGCAAGGTCGAATAATTTGGGAATATTAATGTTGTCGGCTAAGCGGACCCACAGATAAAAGCCACCCGTGGGCGTCTGCCAAGTCGCAAAATCGTCCCAGTAATGATGCAGAATTTGTTCTGCCGCCGCGGCCTTCTTGACAAGTACGGACCGGAAATCAGCTTGATACGTTTCATATTCAGGATCAGCTAAGATTTCTGCCAGTACAAGTTGTGACAGTGAGCTAGCGCCGTAATCGGTTTGCATGCGCACGTCAGTCAAGCGATCGATGACCGGTTTGGCGGCCACCGTCCAGCCGATGCGTAATCCCGGTGCAAGGGACTTTGAGATGCTACCAAAATAAATAACGTTGCCAGTCTTATCGAGTGCCTTCAGTGGCTGTGGCGGCTGCTGATCGAACCAGACATCTTGATAAGCGGCGTCTTCTAAGATTGGTAAGCGGTGTTCTTGTGCGGTTTGTAAGACCTGTTGACGTCGCTCGGCACTCATGACGATTCCAGTCGGGTTATTGAATGTCGGAATCGTGTAAAGAATGGCATGGTGTCCCTGAATGGGGGCGTTCATCTGCCAGTACGCCAAGCCCTGACTGTCCATCGGGATGCCAGCGAGATGGGTGTGGGCCGATTGAAAGACGTGTAAAGATTTGACATAAGTAGGTGCTTCCGTGTAGATGGTGGCATCTTTGGGAAATAGTGACATTGAGACCAGTTGGAGCGCTTGTAATGATCCGGAAGTAATCAGAATGTTTTCCGGATGGGTATGAATCCCAACTTTTTCCAAGTGACGTGCAATTTGTTGTCGCAAAGCCAAAATGCCCGCAGGCTCGGTATAGTTCAAACTCGTTAACTGTTCGCCTAGATGTGCAAAGGCCCGTTGAAAAAGTGGACGGGGAAATTGTTCTGGTGCGGGTTCACCCGTACTTAAACGAATAACCGCATCGGTTTCAAATTGGTTGATTTTTTGGAGCGCGTGGGAATTGGGCTTGAATTGGCCTGCTTTAACATATTGCGACCAGTTGACGTGTTCCGCCAATAAGCTGGACCAATGGTTACCGGAAATAACCATCCCAGAGCCTGGATTGCTCGTAATTAAGCCGACTGCCATTAGTTCATCAAGTGCCGTAATTAGGGTGCTACGATTCACGCCGAATTGTTCGGCCAGTTTACGCTGCGCAGGAAGCTTAGCCCCAACGGCCCAATTGCCTTTAGCGATTTGTTCTTGAAAATAGTTAGTAATTTGTTGGTAAATTGGTGTGCTGACCTGTTTATTTGGTTGCCAGTTGATCGTTAAAATTGCCATGGCAAACGCCTCCTGAGTGCCCATGCGGGCGAATTAAGCTGTCATTCTACTAGCCAGAAGTTTGATGATTGATTCAGGTGGTTGGGTGAAAATTGTTAAATTGGTTGGCTACAAATGAAATTATCTCTATTATAATCATCTCTGAATTAAAAGCTAGTCGGATATGACCAATTGATTAAACGATAATTGGTTGGTAAAAGAATCGAATTGGCTGGTCTTAAGGAGGTCAAAACATGCAAGTGTTTTTACAAGGATTATTATTTGGAATTGTTTACATTGCACCAATCGGGATGCAAAACTTATTTGTGGTTTCGACAGCTATTGAACAACCATTGCAACGGGCATTGCGGGTGGCTTTAATTGTAATTGCGTTCGATACGTCGCTCTCCCTGGCTTGCTTTTATGGGGTGGGCCGATTGTTGCAGACCACTCCCTGGCTCGAATTAGGGGTGTTGTTGATTGGGAGTTTATTGGTCTTTTACATTGGCTGGAATCTGTTGCGGCAAAAGGCCACGGCAATGGGGACCCTCGACGCGGACTTTTCATATAAAGCAGCGATTCTGACCGCTTTTTCGGTAGCATGGCTGAATCCGCAAGCACTGATTGATGGTTCCGTGTTGTTGGTGGCGTTTCGGGTGTCAATCCCGGCGGCACTGACCCATTTCTTTATGTTGGGGGTCATCCTAGCATCCATTATTTGGTTCATCGGTCTGACCAGCTTGATCAGTAAGTTTAAACATCTCATGCAACCACGAGTCCTACTCTGGATCAATCGAATCTGTGGTGGCATCATTATTCTATACGGCGTGAAGTTGCTAGCAACCTTCATCACGAAAATATAGTTGCGGTTACCTCTGACAATCGGTATGCTAGTCGTATTGGACTTTTTATGAGAGGGACGATACGCATGAAGATTGCTGGTTTCGGAGTGGAGGCCTGGTTAAACGCACATGAGCGTGAAGCAACCACCGATATTAGTCAAAGCTCAATCGCAGCCTTAACGATGGCAGAAATTGCGGCTTTAGACGACCAACAAGCACCACAGGATTTTTACGAAGAACTAGGGGCGGCCCGGCTGGATTATGGCTGGATCGAGGGCTCACCACGATTTAAAGAACTCGTTAGTCAGTTATACGAGCAAGTGCCAGCAGCCAATGTTCTCCAAACAAATGGGGCGACCGGGGCTAATCATTTAGCAATCTATAGTTTGGTGGAACCCGGCGATCACGTGATTGCACTGTACCCGAGTTATCAGCAGCTGTATGATATTCCCAAGTCATTGGGCGCTACGGTTGATTATTGGCATATTCATGAGTCAGCGGGCTGGTTGCCGGATATTATGGAACTGCAACGCTTGATCCGGCCGGAAACAAAGATGATTTTACTCAATAATGCCATCAATCCGACTGGGAGTTTACTAGATCGAACACTGTTAGAACAGGTCGTCACATTAGCTCGCTCAGTTGGAGCGTACGTTTTGGCCGATGAGGTCTACGAGCCACTGGATGAAACCCCGTTCGTCTCAATTGCCGATTTATACGAGCGTGGAATTGCGGTCAACAGTTTATCCAAGACCTATTCAGCGCCTGGTATCCGGATCGGGTGGACGGCGACACCTAGTCAAGCCATTGCTGATATTTTTCGGAAGTATCGTGATTATACGATGATCTGCGGGGGCGTTTTGAATGACCAACTGGCCGTTAGAATTTTAGCGCACCGCCAACGCGTTCTGGCGCGAAATCGGGAGCTAGTCAGTCGCAACCTCAAAATTCTGACAGAGTGGGTCGCACAGGAACCGCGGGTCGAATTGATTACGCCACATGGCATTTCAGTGTCGTGTATTAAACTAATAGTACCGATCGATGATGAGACGTTCTGTCAACAATTACTGCGGGATACCGGTGTTTTATTAGTGCCTGGTTCACGTTTCGATATTCCGGGGCACGCCCGTTTAGGTTACTGTACGGATACGCCGACGTTACAACGGGGTCTGGATTTATTAGGGCAATATTTACGCCGCTTTGATTAGTTACTAGTGGACTGGTAACCGTGGTTGACTCATTACTTTTAAATAATTATACAAATTTGTTTAAGCACATTTTCCTAATAGTGGCGGAAAATGTGCTTTTTGAAGTTCTGTGCGTAGTTTGCCAAGTGAATATTTGCTATAATGTATTCATTACAAGATTTGGGGAGGTTTCGCGACATGAAAAAGTCAGAGCGCCAAGCAGTTATCGAACAATTAATTAGTGAATATCCGATCGCTACCCAGGAAGAATTGATGGCTAAGCTTAAAGCAGAGGGCATTGCTGCGACGCAAGCGACGATTTCGCGCGATATCCGAGAGATGCAGATCGTTAAGACGCCGGATGAGCACGGTCAGACGCGGTACGCGATTTTTAAAACAACTAACAAAAATGAACAGGACCGGCTATTTGAAACGCTACACGATGTGGTGACGAGCATTGACCGTGTTGAATTCATGAATATTATTCATACGTTACCGAGTAATGGGAATCTATTGGCGGCGATCATTGATGATTTGAACTTGCCAGAAGTGAGTGGGACCTTGGCTGGTCACGACACGATCTTTGTCGTGAGTCCGAATACGACGGTGGCAAAGCAGCTATACGAATCCTTTGCTAGTCACATTAGTAATGAAGACTGACTGTGGTGAGCAGTCTAATTGGTTGCACTAGGCCGTCGTTCACGGTATGATTATTGTCATTAAAAGAGGTGTGAGATATGAAATATACGAAGAAACGGGCGCCTCGAAAGAATCAAAAACAACGCGATGCGACCTTCGATAAATTTAAACAACAACAAAATGAGCTCAACGCTAACCGCCGGGGTGTCCGGCGCAAGTAATGGCTGAGCTAGCTTTCAAGTATGTCATATGGACGGCTCGGAAGCTTTTTTTGTTTATGGCCGTTTTATCGTAGTGACCTTTAATCTGGTTACAACACGTGGCCTAAATCAGTGATTTCGGCAACAACTGGCAAACATCGGGTTATCTACAAAATGAGTTGCGTTTGATTGTTGAAGATTTTTTCAAGGTTGTGGTCAATTACTGAGCATCGGAAAATTTATGATACAATTGTAAAAGCTAACAAGTAACGCGGACGTTGTGACAGGTGCGTCGGCTGAACAAGGGGAAGATTATGCAAAAAAATGGTTTTTGGGCCACGATCAAAGACGGCTTACGAGTCATTGGCAATTGGTTAGCACCCTATTGGCAGCGATTCGCTGCCGTCGTCGGCTACCAATGGCACCGGCGACAAATCACACGGTGGCTAATTGTACTCGTCTTGACCGTCATCTTAATTGGGAGTGCCTATTTAACTTATGAAGCCAAGACGGCTAAAGTTGGTAATTTACAGGCGGAGCTAGAAAAGACAACTGAAATCTATGATAAGGACAATAAAAAGGCCGGTTCACTCTATTCACAAAAGGGAACCTATGTCCATTTGAGTAGTATTTCAAAAAACTTACAGAACGCGGTAATTTCGACTGAAGACCGTAATTTCTATAAAGAACATGGTTTCTCAGTCAAAGGAATCGGGCGGGCATTTGTCCTGCTCGTTATCAATAAGATACTTGGCCGTGACTACATTAGTGGTGGTGGGAGTACGTTGACGCAACAATTGGTCAAAAACGCCTACCTAACACAACAACAGACCTTCTCACGTAAGTTTCGGGAAATCTTTTTGGCGATTGAAACTGAAAATGTCTATTCTAAGGGCCAAATTTTAGCGATGTATTTGAATAACGCTTATTTCGGCCACGGTGTCTGGGGAGCTGAGGATGCGTCTGAACGATATTTTGGCGTACACGCGTCAGAGTTGTCTGTTGACCAGGCGGCGACCTTGGCCGGAATGCTGAGCTCGCCCAGTGGTTATGATCCAATCAATCATCCGAAAGCGTCTACGGCTCGTCGAAACGTCGTCTTGAATAACATGGTCGCTAATAATAAGCTTTCCAAAAGTGAGTATAAGCTTTATTCGCAAAAGGCGATGACGCTGACGAATAACTACCATTATGAAAGTGGTTATAATTATCCATATTATTTCGATGCGGTGATTGATGAAGCAATTAATAAGTACGGGCTAACGGAATCTGACATTATGAATCGGGGCTATAAGATTTATACGTCGCTTGATCAAGATGATCAGACACAGATGCAAGATTCTTTTAAGGATAGTACGTTGTTCCCGGCCAACGCGGACGATGGTACGAAGGTCCAAGGGGCCTCAATTGCGGTTGATCCGTCGACGGGTGGTGTGTTAGCCGTAGTCGGTGGTCGGGGCAAACACGTCTTCCGGGGCTTTAACCGTGCGACTCAGATTAAGCGGCAGCCGGGTTCGACGATCAAACCGTTGGCAGTGTATACACCAGCACTACAAAATGGTTATACGTATGATTCGAACCTTTCTAATAAGAAGCAAACTTTTGGGGCCAATAAATATGCGCCCAAAAACTATGATAATGTTTATAGTAAATCGGTCCCAATGTATACCGCGTTATCGCAAAGTATGAATATTCCGGCGGTTTGGTTATTGAATAAAATTGGTGTGAATAAAGGGTATCAATCGGTGAAAAAGTTTGGCTTACCAGTTACCAAGTCGGATGATAACCTGGCACTTGCCTTAGGTGGTTTGACGACGGGGGTATCACCCGCTCAAATGACCAGTGCCTATACAGCGTTTGCGAATGGTGGTAAGAAAACGACGGCCCACTTTATTACGAAAATTGTCGATGCTAGTGGCAATGTCGTTGTCGATAATACGAAGACTAAGACGAAGAAAATTATGTCCGCCAGCGTTGCTAAAGAAATGACCAGTATGATGCTTGGCACGTACAATAGTGGGACCGGGGCTGCGGCCAAGCCGTATGGATACTCGGTTGCTGGTAAGACTGGGAGTACGCAGGCTGATTACAGTACGGGTTCGGGAACGAAGGATCAGTGGATGATTGCTTATACCCCGGACATTGTGGTCACGACCTGGATCGGATTTGATACGACGAACAGTACTCATTATTTGAAGAGTTTATCTGAAAATCAACTTTCCTCGTTATTCAAGAATGAATTACAAAATATTTTGCCGAATACGAATAATACTAGTTTTGGTACGAAGGATGCTGCGACGCTGGCAACCGAATCTAATAGTAGTGATTCGGATAGTTCTGATAGTGGATCATCCGTATGGGAAAACGTTGAGAAGGGCGCTAATGCAGTTAAGAACAAGGCTAAAGACTGGTTCTCCAAAGCCAAAAGTTTCCTTGGCAACTAGTAAAGCTAGCTTCTGAACGTACTAATGCTATTCAAGTTCCGTTAAAAATGCTAAAATAATGACGACACATACTTCGAGGAGGAACTCACGATGGCCGTAAATATTTACGATACTGCGAACCAATTGGAACAAGAATTACGTCAGACTAAAGAATTCAAGGAATTAAAGGTCGCTTATGACACGATGAAGACCAATGACAGTGCCTTTTCACTGTTTAAGGACTTTCAAGAAGTTCAGATGCAATTGTCACAAAAGCAGATGAATGGGGAAGAATTGACGGATGACGAAGTTCAAAAGGCCCATGATTTAGCTGATAAGGTTGGCAACGTTGACGAAATTAAGTCCTTAATGGGTAAAGAACGTAACTTGAACCAATTGATGAATGATTTAAATCAAATTATCACTAAACCAGTTCAAGAATTATACCAGAACTAAGTAAATTAAGGATCGAGGGGCAATGACGGAATCTGTTCCGTGATTGCCCCTTTTTTAGTGGGGGTTATCATGAAATTTCTACACGCGGCAGATTTACATTTAGATACACCGTTTCAAGGACTGAGTGGCTTAACACCAGCTTTGCAGGAACGGTTAGTGACGGCACCACTGAGGGCACTCAGCCGACTAGTCGATTTGGCGGTGGCTGAGCAAGTCGATTTCGTCCTGCTCGTTGGTGACTTGTTTGACCAACAGGGCCAAAGTGTTCAGGCCCAGGCGGCACTGATGACGGCGCTAGCGCGGTTGAATACGGCTTCGATTCCGGTGCTGCTATCGTTCGGTAACCATGATTTTCAAGCGGATTTAAGTCGCTGGCACTTTCCGGCCAATGTGCACGTGTTTGGCCCGCAGGTAACAACGGCTACCTTAACGACTGTGGCACAAGAACGGGTCGCGATTAGTGGGTTTAGCTATGCGCAGCGGTGGGTGACGACGGACCCAGTTGATGATTATCCTGTTAAAGCCACGGGCGTTGATTATCAGATTGGTACCTTGCACGGTCAGATTGGTGTGGCGGGTGACCACTACGCCCCGTTCAACGTTAGTGAATTATTAACGAAACATTATGATTATTGGGCACTTGGTCATATTCATCAGCGGCAAACGCTCAATTCGCAACCACCAATCGTATATGCCGGCAACACGCAGGGGCGCCATCGCGGTGAAACTGGGGCGAAGGGGTGCCTCATTGTGAATAGCCAGGCCGATCAGACCTTGCAACCAGTATTTCACGCCTTGACTGATATTGAATGGGCGGATTGGACGCCAACGCTCACTAGTCCAGAACCCATGTCCCGTTCACATATCGTCCATCAGTTAGCTGATCAATTATCATTGAAGATGGTTACCGGCTTAAAATTAGTAACGATTACGTTACCAGCTAGTCTTCAACTGAGTGCGATGGCGGAATTAGCCTTAAATCAGGGGGCCATTCTAGCCCAGTTGCAGGAACAGGCAAATGAACATTGGTGGCCGGTTGCGATTGAGCAAGCAACGACGGATACGATGACCCCCTTGTTTGGTATTAACGCGACGACCTGGCAACAAGTTGGTGAGCAGGTCGTGACCGATCAAGCAGTCGCTGAACTTGCAGGCAAACTCTTGGATGAAGACTTTCTGAACACCGCGTTGCTGGAAGATATGTCACCCACTGCTTGGCAACAACAAGTGGTGCGACTCTTAAATGATCAGTACCATTTAACGACGGGGGTGAATGATGATGCAGATTAAGCGTCTTGAAATTGCGGGCTTTGGCAAATTTCAACAGCAGCAGTTCGAGTTTGGTGATGGGCTTCAAGTGATTTACGGCCTCAATGAAAGTGGTAAATCAACAATGCGGGCCTTTATTCTCGGCATGTTATTTGGTTTTCCCTCCCGCCGTCACCCACTTGAACGCCATGAACCACAAGGTACGAATCAGTACGGTGGTTCGATAGAGCTAGTGGTTGACGAGACGACATACCGGTTGACCCGGTTAGGTGATCAACCCGCTACCTTGGTGAACGTGCAGACGCAGGCCGCTCAACCGCTGGCCTTACTTGACAAGTGGTTAGCGCCTTATGATCGTGACCAGTATTTGCGATTGTTTACGTTTAACCAGGCTGAATTGACGGTGCTCAAAACTATGCACGCCAGCGATTTGAACGTGCAATTACAACAAGTCGGATTGGTGGGCAGTGCACCATGGCGAGAAACGGCGACTACGTTACGGACAGATGCGGAGGCGTTATATAAGCCCCGCGGCCGCAAACCCAGGTTGAATCAAGCATTGCAGCACTATCGCATGTTGACAGAACAGGTCAAGGCGGCCAAGCAACGGTACCCAGAATACGAAACATTACAAAATCGATTGCTGGATTTGCAGGCACAACGGACAAGTACCCAACGTGATTTAACCAAGTTGGATCATGAACAGCAACAGCTCGCCAATTTACGAAATCAGTGGCCGGTCTATCAACAATTGCAGCAACTGCAAGCCACTAATATGACGACGACACTAACTACGGCGACTAGGACACGCTATCAACAATTAAGCCAACAGCGAACGGAATTGCAACACGCCTTGGCGAGTGCACGTCAGCAATTAAGTCAGCAACCAGTTGATACACAATCTCAAGGACTAGTTGGCTTCTACGTCCAACATCAAGACCAGTTTGACCAATTAGAAGCTCAGTTACCAACCCTGCAACAAACCTTAGGCCAATACCAAACGTTGACCCAGCAGGGAAGTGCTGCCAAGGCTGATTTTCAAGCGCAAAGTAATGCACATCCTGAGCTGTTAGGTTGCCTCTCTCCGCACAAACAGGCCGCAATCGAGACCTTGAAGGCGACGTTGGCAGCGACGGCGAACACGCGTCGCCAACATCCGGCCCCGAATAGTCCATCGCTTGATTGGCGCTTGATTGGTGGTGCAATCGGGATTGTCGCGGGATTATTGCTACCATTAGGCGGCTTTAAATGGATCTTGATGTTAGCAGGTGTGGCCCTACTTGGTTGGTTTGGGATGACCCGTAGTCAGGGTAAACCGGTGCAAGCAACCGACCACTTATCAGACCAATTAGTGGCTGCTGGTCTGGCACCGAATCTGACTGCCAGTGAAGCCTTACAGCAATTGGAACTAGTCGCGGCACTGCAACGCGCACAAGCTGCGGTCACGACTGCTGATCAAGCATTAGCAACACAGGCTGCCAAACTCTGGCAATTGATTCAGCCTTATCAATTTGCGGCAGGATGGATTCCTGTTGATCAGGATCATTTAACGACAAGTGTTACTCGAATTGCCCAATTCTATGATCAAGTCCATCAAGTGATGCAACAGCAGACCATGTCCGGCCCCGACTTTGCCTTTGTCCAGCGGCAAGTCCAGCAGTTGACGCAGCAGGTCCGTAATCTGACCGAGCAGCTACAGGCGTTAGCAACGACCAACGGTTTAGCGGATGTAGACGCGTTGACGCAAGCGGTTAGTGATGCCGAAAAGCAAACGGCCAACGCCACGAGTCGTCAACAATTACAGCAACAACTCAGTTCTGCTGAGCTATCGGCGTTAAAGCAGTATACGTCGCTTGAAGCGTTGCAAGCGGTACTGGCTGAAAGACGGCAACAACGTACCCAAACGGCGCAGCAACTGACACAGTTAGCTACGGACATTGCCACGGCGCAAGCACAACTCCAAGAGTTGACGGCGGATGGCCAGTACGCTACGCTACGTCAGCAACAGGCGGATCTACAAACGGAAATCACAGTCATGGCACGTCAATGGCTAACGCGGCAGTTGGGTGCGAACTGGATCGATACGGCGCTGCAGGCATTGACACAACAGCAATTACCAACTGTTTTGGCCGCAGCAACCACGATTTTCGCGCAATTAACGGCACAGCGGTATAATAAGATTGACTTAGACGGTGATGAAATGGTTGTGAAGACGGCAACAACGCAGTTCATGGTCGCGGAACTTTCAACGGCGACTAAGGAACAGTTGTACTTGGCTTTACGGCTAGCGTTGATCAATCATTTGGGCCAAGCAGCTCAGCTACCACTAATGATTGATGATGGCTTGGTGAATTTTGATGAGCAACGTAAGCAAGCTGCTTGGCAAGTCTTAGCAGCAGTTGCTCAGCATCATCAAGTGCTCTACTTTACGAATGAGACAGCGGCACTGACCCAACTGAAGACAGCGACTGTACAGCAGTTAACCTAGGGGGGATAACATGGCAAAGAAGTTATTTGATTATCAATTAGATGAAACCGTGGATGGCTATTTTTTGTTGAAAGATTCGGAAGTTCGCATCGCCAAGAACGGCAAGAAGTTTTTAGCCATTAATTTTCAGGATACTTCCGGCGAGATTTCCGGGAAGTTTTGGGATGCAAGCGATACAGATGTCGAAAACTTTCAGGCAGGTCGGATCGTTCATCTGAAAGGTAAACGCGAAAACTATCAGGGTAATCCGCAAATCAAAATTCAACAAATGCGGCTCACTCATAGTGGCGAACCGCAAGAAGTGCAACAATTTGTGGAACACGCACCACTAAAGACCGACACGATGGCGGATGAAATCAATCAGTTTGTCTTTGAAATTACTGAACCTAATTGGAATCGAATTGTTCGCCACATGTTAACGACATTTCATGACCGGTTCTTTAGCTATCCCGCGGCGAAGAAAAATCATCACGCGTTCGCCGGTGGCTTAGCTTATCACACGTTATCAATTTTGCGCTTAGCTAAGGCAGTTGCCGATCAGTATCCCCACGTTAACCGGGCCTTACTATATGCCGGTGCGATTTTGCACGACATGGGTAAGACGATTGAAATGTCGGGGCCGGTCTCGACGACTTATACGTTGGCAGGGAACTTGGTCGGTCACATTGTCCTGATCGATGAACAAATCGTGGAGACTTGTCAACAGTTGAAAATTGACGAGCAGTCGGAATCTGTTTTAGTCTTGCGGCATACGATTCTTGCGCACCATGGTTTGTTAGAATATGGGTCACCCGTTCGGCCCCATATTATGGAAGCTGAAATCTTACATGACTTGGACGAGTTGGACGCGTCGATTCAAATGATGCAGACTTCACTTGGACACGCAGAGCCGGGCACGTATACGGAGCGGATCTTTGCTATGGATGGTCGTAATTTTTACCGGCCAACTGGTGATCAAACGAAGGGCGAATTACCAGACGAACAAAACTAACTAAATCGATACGGTGTTTGAAAGAACTGTTGAAATCAATGATTTTAACAGTTCTTTTTGTGACCTTTATTTTTGATGACGAATTCCATTGGGGTGGGTGAGACGGTGCACCATTAATTAGCGTGGGCCGTCATTAAAGATAAAATAAAAATTTTAATTGCAATTAATATCCTGACATGATAAGTTACTACGAGTGATTAGTTGTTATCGTTGACCATTGCATACGTGTTGAATTAGGGCACGTTGAGCAGTATTGGCGTGCACGATGCGCGTAATCTAGCGGCCAGACTGATTGATTAAACGATAATCCGGCAACTGTGGCACGTGACGGGACCGTCACAGAGACAAATGATTTAAAATTGCACGCATTAGGGGAGATTATCGGGATGAACGAACACGAAGCATATGTAACGACATTTTATTGGCTCGCGGATTGTTGGTTGGAAACTAGCTATCTGGGACTTGAGGATGAATTTGACGACGATGAAATCGATGACGCCGTCAAGTCACTACTAAATCGGATGCAAGCCGGGGCAATTTATGAGGTAACGGCGGATGATCCAATGTGGCAAGCATGGAAGCGGGCAGTTAGGGCCGTGCTTACGCCCAATGATCATGCTGAACATGAAGTTGATGAGACCGACGGAGATGACGAATTAGTGCTACCAGCTGGGGTACGACCAGAACGTCAATTAGAAGAAGTTCAAGCCTATGCAGCGATGAACGCGTTTTTGCAGGCACAAGATCAGGAATATCTGCAAGAAATTGGTAAACGGGCGGCCACTCAGGTCAGTGGTGCCGGGTGGCAAGTGTGGCGTGCACATCGTCAGAGCATGCATCCGGAGTCTGCCGCCCCGCTGACGTTGACTGCTGAACAATTACCAGCCGTGATGTGGGCCTTTTTCGATAAGTACCAGGATACTGAGGACTCTTTTGAGATTTTTGAATTGGTTAATCAACTTGAACAATGGCAAAAAAGTGCTGATCGAGATTTGGACGCGCAATGGTCACAGCTTGTGGCGAAAAGTCAGATTGATCCGGCCGCAATTACGCTCATGCAGGGCTTGTCGTTAGCGATTGAGTTCTTTGATCAGCTTGAGTGGGACGGTGATTTGACTGCCAAGGCAACTTTGCAGAATAAATTGATGCAACGCACGCTCGATGACACGCTCAATGATGAGACGACAGCCAACTGGGCGGATGCCTGGCAACACTGGGATTTAGCAGATCCGTTGACAACTGAACAGTGGGCCCGACGGTTTGATCCGGCGGACGACTATGAAGAAGATGAAGACGAGAGTGAAGAAGATGGCGCGGCTCGGCCAGCTTGGCAACTTGGTGCGAGTTATAGTACCGTTTTGATTGCAATGCGCTTAGTCGCTTACGGTGTACTGCGGCCTGAGAGTGTGCCTGGTATGGCAACTGTGAAGATGGCGAACCGTGCACTGGCAGCTACCGTCAGTATTGGTATCGTGTTAGTTGCTTGGCTGGTCACAGCTATTCTGATTACAATTGTAATTTGGGGATGGCGGTGGCTGCGTAAGCTGATTTTTTAGTGCAGCTGAACGGCCAACTGAATCACAATAGTGCCGATTGACTAGGCTGAAGTTTGTGAATCTAGTAGTTGAAGCTGAAAGGACGGGGTGTCAGTGGTAGTGCTTCATGATGGTTCGTAACTCGGACAGAAAGTCGGCATCTAAATGGGGCGATTGTCCTAATTGTAATGGTGCCAATGGCTGATATAACGTTGGTATGTCTGGCTTTAACGGCTGGTTATTGAAGTATTGCTGACCATGGATTTTGACGGTCGCTTTGAGCGTGCCAATCGTCATGACGGCCACGGCGGTATTTAAAAAGACGCCACCATTGAGACTAGTATATCCAGCGGAAGAACGCCCAACTAAAGTAACGTGCGGGTTACGTTTTAGCGCCATGATGGTCACCTCCGCGGCACTCGCTGTCTGGTTACCAATAATGGCATAAATATGACGAAAGTGGGCCGCTGTTGGTTGCGAAAAGTTAAAGTCATCTTGACCAAGTCCACCAGTGATGCGGCCATGGTACATCACACGCGGCCGGTTGCGATGATGGTTCGTGATGCCGGTGTAGAGGGTGCCGTCTGGAATGATGGCGGCCAGGCCAGCAATCATCGGTGCCGAACTACCACCAGTATTGGCTGCGAAGTTTAAGATTAAATCGGTTGTCGGCTTAGTTTGTTTAATCAGGTGCTGGAGTTGTGTCCAATACTGTTTTTGTAATTGGTGCTGACTGCTGTAAAATGCTGGCACATTGATGATGGTGAGGCCGGCACTCAGTGTCTTGGTCGGACGGGTGGCATGTTCAACTTGGCGGAGATTGGCGACGGCGAATGAATGTAAATTTGCAGCGCGCAGAATTTGATTGAGTTGGGTCAGTGACGTGATTTTGCGACCATGATCAGTCGCATGCAGCATGGCTTGCCATTGCGGGCGATGGTTGATAATGCCATATTTTGACATGTAGGTGATAGCCGGCATAGCGTTGAAGGACGCACGGAGCCGATTAGAAGCGGAAAGACCAAACGTTAGGACTATCGAAATTAGACCTACCAGTCCGTAACGGCATTTATTCGTTATCATGATAAGCCATCCTTACTTTTCGTGACTAGATTAGCATGTATTGGTTAGCTAAATTGTAGGCGTGGCGTCAAAATTTCGCAACGAAAAGCATATCTTAACTGATGCGTCTTTGAAATAATGGTTCCTGTTAAAATACCCATCTACATTGGCCGTCTTAACGGCTAAGTAGATGGGTATTTGTTGTATCATGAAATTGTTGACGATTGTGCCAGATCGGCTTCTAACTGGGTTAAGAAGATCGTCACCAAGTCTTTTTCCACCTGGTTCAGTGAATGCTCGGCTGGAAAGGCAATGAAATAATTCAGGGACATTAACGCTTGGGGCAAAGGTAAGATGTTATAGCGTTCTGGATCAGGCTGGGTATGCACACTGTCTGGTAAAAAGGTAATACCCAGTCCAGCAGTGGCTAGTTTGGTGATGGTGGCGGTATTCGTGCTCTCAATTACGATATTCGGTGTCACGTTGTGCTTTTGTAATAAGTAGTCAACTTGGCGTCGAATCGATGACCCGTGGGGAGACAAAACTAGAGGCGCTTGTAGCAGGTCGTTAAGGGGTAGCGCTCCCGGATTAATGAAGGCCTGATGGGGTTGGTACCAGTTGACGGTGTTCGGGATAATCGCGTAGTACCCGTCCCGACCGCGGTCATAACTTTCAAGCCCCGGCGCGATGGTTTCCGGATTTTGACCAATTAAGAAGTCCAGCTCACCGTGGAGCACGCGCTGTTCGTTGCGACTAGCGATATCTTCGGTTAATTCGATCTTAGTGGCCGGGTGGGCTTTCAAAAAAGCAGGTAAAAATAGGGGCAATAAGTAATAGCCGAGGCTAGATAAGACGCCCAGCCGAATTACTTGCTGGTTGGCATGTGTGTATTGCCTAATTTGCTTATTAAAGTAATCCTTCTCGTTTTCGAGCGCCGTCAAATATTGATAATAAGTCCGCCCAGCCGTGGTCAGTCGCAGTGGCGTGACTTCACGATTGATGATGGTGACGCCCAATTCTTTTTCAACATTGCGGATGCTTTGGGTGAGGTAAGGTTGTGAAATGTAGAGATCTTTAGCCGCCCGGGTAAAATTGCCGTGCTTGAGCAACACATCTAAAAACCGTCGCATTTCGCTGGAATCTGATTTTGGCATAAAGCGCCTTCCTCTCGCATTGTGATTAGGTGAGTATTCGTTTGATTGCTGATTTGGTCATGTTGAGTTAGTTGCATCGCCATAAGGACGTTCAAAACATGTTCAATAAGTTCTGTCAACATCCTGGCGATAGTGGCAAATAGCATTATGACCAACCATTTTAACGTAATTAATTTTAACGCGAATCGTCGACATAGTAAATTTGTTATCGGGGTATAGATAAATAAATATTTCACAAGCAGAGCGCTTTCACTTACACTAATCAGTATTAAGAGTGGCCAATCATTCAATAGCTACTCGTCGAAAACGACTGTTTAAATCATCCTGAAAGGATCTGAAATTATGAAATTTGTTGGGATTGTTGGGACGAATGCAACCAAATCGACCAACCGGCAGTTACTGCAATATATGCAACGGCATTTTCAGCAACAAGCCACGATTGAAATTTGTGAAATAAAAGATTTACCGGCTTTTAATGAACCGGAAGACCGAACAGCACCAGTAGCAATTCAACAGCTCAGTGATAAGATCACCGCAGCAGATGGCGTGATCTTTGCCACGCCGGAGTATGATCATTCAATTCCGGCCGTACTAAAAAGTGCAATCGAATGGCTGTCATATACCACGCGGCCGTTAATTAATAAACCAGTTATGATTGTTGGGGCCTCGAACGGCTCACTGGGAACCTCACGCGCTCAAGCGCACTTACGCCAGATTTTAGAAGCGCCGGAATTAAAAGCACTGGTGATGCCAAATATTGAATACTTACTAGGCCGTTCACTACAAGCTTTTGATGATCAGGGCGACCTGACTTATCCGGATAAAGTTCAGGAATTAGACAATGCGTTTGGCGAATTCATTGATTTTGTAGATTTAACGAATAAAATCATGCCGTCGAGTCAGTTTTTCGAAAAGAGTAAGCAGTTCTCGTGGCGGCAAGTGACTGGGGAGGAATAAACATGAAATTTGTTGGAATTGTTGGAACGAATGCTCAGCATTCGTACAATCGGATGTTGCTGGAATTTATGCAACGACATTTTGCGACACAAGCCGAAATCGAAATTTTAGAATTGACTGATGTCCCGATGTTTGATGAATCGAATGATCAAACTGACAGTACCATCATTCAAAACTTTGCCACTAAAATTGCGACGGCTGACGGGGTTATCATTGCCTCACCGGAACACAATCATTCCGTGCCTTCCGCGTTGAAAAGCATTATTGAATGGTTATCATTCAAAATTCACCCATTAGATGGTCAAGCAGTAATGATTGTTGGGGCTTCATACAGCGTCCAAGGATCGTCACGCGCGCAACTACACCTGCGTCAGATTTTAGACGCTCCCGGTGTTAACGCCAGTGTCATGCCCGGTTCAGAATTCTTATTAGGTCGTGCCCAAACGGCTTTTGACGATCAAGGTAATTTAAAGGTGCAAGGGACGGTTGATTTTCTGGACAGTTGTTTTGCAAAGTTTCAGAAGTTTGCGACCATCGTCGCCGAGATGCGGGCACCAGAAGCGCTTAGCTTTGCCCCGGGTACTTATCAGGTGACGGCCACTGGACATAATGGCGAATTGCCAATGCGAGTGACCCTCTCCGCTGACCGGATTGAAAATATTGAAATTGATACCAGTAGTGAAACGCAGGGGATTGCCGATGTGGCTTTTGAACGCATTCCCAAGGAGATTATTGCGGGTCAAACGCTCGCTGTTGATGCGATTTCCGGGGCTTCAATTACCAGTCATGGTGTTATCGATGGGGTCGCTCGTGCGGTCAAAGAAGCTGGTGCCAATCCTGATGATTTGAAGAAACGGCGTGCGACTAAGCAGGTCGCTCAACCTGCTGTCAAAGAAGTGACGACTGATGTCGTAGTGGTTGGTGCTGGTGGGGCTGGTATGACGGCAGCGGCCAAAGTGTTACAGGCTGGTCATCAAGCCGTTGTCCTAGAAAAATACCCAGCTGTCGGTGGTAATACCGTTCGCGCTGGGGGGCCCATGAATGCGGCTGATCCGGATTGGCAACGACAGTTTGTAGCTTTGCCAGGTGAAAAGCAAACGTTGAAGGATCTGAGTGAGCGTGATGAAAGTACAATTGCACCTGAATATCGGGCTGATTTCCGTAAATTGAAACAGCAGATTGACGCATACCTGACTGCCAATACCAATCAAAAGGGCACCTTATTTGATTCAACCTTGTTACATCGGATTCAAACTTATTTAGGTGGTCAACGGACTGATTTGAACGGTCAAGAGATTCACGGTCAGTATGATTTGGTAAAAGAATTGACGGATAACGCCCTGGATTCAGTCAAGTGGTTACAATCGATTGGTGTGAAATTTGATGAAAGCCAAGTGACAATGCCAGTTGGAGCCATCTGGCGGCGCGGGCATAAGCCAATGGGCGATCTAGGGTTTGCTTACATCAAGACTTTACGGGCCTTTGTTGAACAACAGGGTGGTACGATTATGACGGAAACGCCGGTAAAAGAATTACTGGTGACAGATGGGCAAGTTCGTGGCGTCATTGCGACTAATGCGGCTCATGAGAAAGTTATTGTCCATGCTGATGCGGTGATTTTAGCTTCTGGTGGTTTCGCAGCGAATACTAAAATGTTACAAAAGTACAATACGTACTGGACGGCCATCGACGATGATGTCAAGACGACTAATTCACCCGCAATGACTGGTGATGGAATTCGGCTAGGGACTAGTGTTGGTGCAGCATTAGTTGGGATGGGCTTCTCACAAATGATGCCGGTATCTGATCCGGAGACCGGCGAATTATTCAGTGGGCTCCAAGTGCCACCGGCTAACTTTGTGATGGTAAACCAGCAAGGAAAACGGTTCGTCAATGAGTACGGCAGTCGTGATGAGTTAACTCAGGCGGCCATTGATAATGGGAGTCTTTTCTATTTAATTGCCGATGATGAAATTAAAAAGACGGCTTACAACACGACACAAGCTAAAATTGACCAGCAGGTGGCGAATGGGACCTTGTTCCGTGCTGATACTTTGACAGATTTAGCGCAACAAATTGGCATGGACCCGGCAGCCCTGACCAAGACGATTGCGGATTACAATCGTTACGTTGATGCCGGCGAGGATCCTGAATTTCATAAGACAGCCTTTGATTTGAAAGTTGCCGTGGCACCATTTTACGCAACGCCGCGTAAACCAGCAACCCACCACACGATGGGGGGCTTGAAGATTGATCCGGATGCTCACGTTTTAAATACGGACGGTCAGATTATCGACGGGCTATACGCGGCGGGAGAAGTAGCCGGCGGAATTCACGCGGGTAACCGGCTAGGTGGTAACTCGCTTAGTGATATCTTTACGTTCGGTCGAATCGCGGCTGCTCATGCTGTTGCTGAGCACGTTGATCCGGTGACGGCCTAAGGCAATTATTAAGTCGCTACGTTGGTTGAGTCGTGTTAGTGTATAATCGACCGTAGAGAGAAGCAGATCGACAAGGGAGATTATCACATGCAAAAACCAATGCCAGTCGCGGTGACGAACATTGCGGACAATATTACGCACCAACCAGCTTATATGACGATTGTTTTAAATGATCACAAGTATTCGACCGCGCGCAAAAAGACGCCGTTTATCTTGAAAGCGTTGAATGAGGGCGCGGCTGCTCATGGGCGTTTGACGATCACGCCTAGTCGGCTGAGTTTGGCCGATGAGCGCGGCACAGTCTTTCAAACCTTGGCGCCAATACCCACAGTCATCACGGACATCGAGCTGGGATTGTATCGCTCAATCGTGCGGCAACTTGGTAATGGCGTACGAATGAAGGCCCGTTATACATTGGCGGTGACGTTGACCAGCGATACCGCTACTTATCAGATGTTAAATACCGATTTGTCAGTGTTGAAACCGCTGTTGGCTTGGATCACCGACTTTCATCTTCACTTAACCGATTCGTTACAATTGGCAACCAGTGATATCAACTGGCCCAATTTGACGGATGATCAATTTGAAGCATTGACAAAGGGCACCCCGTACTTTGCTTGGCAACAGACGATTGGGGCCCACTGGTAAGCAAAGTTAAGAACTACAAAATATGAAGCCAGACTTTCGATAATAGTCGAAAGTCTGGCTTCGTTTTTTATTATAAAATTTCACCGATAAAGTCGCCTTTAGGTAATTGTTGGAAGTCGTAAGTTTCAAAATCACTCACTTGTTTGGTATACCAGTGTAAGCTTTCGGTAATCATCAGGTTGACGGCCTCATCTTTTTCCTGCAAGGCGATGATGGGCAAGTCGCGCATGGTAGCCACACCTAGCTCGTAGGCGGTACCAGAATCTAAGTTTTTGGCTTCAAAGTCTAAGACAGTCACGATGACTTGCGCGGCTGCGATTTGGGCCATATCGCGGTGGAAAATTTCGGTCGCCCAAGTTTTGGTGAACTGTTCGGCTTGAGCGTCCTGGTGTAGACGTGGTGAATAAAAATCCATGACGGTTGGATTTTGCGCTAAAGCTTCCTCAAGTTGTGTGACCCGCGTCACTTGTTCGGGACTGAAAAACGGACTAGCAATATAAATTTGTGCCATGAAGATACTCCTTAAAGTTAATTTAGTAAAAAGACTAATGGCTTAATTTTAGAGATTTTGGGGGTCAACGTCAATTTGTTTTTAACTACTAGCTTGTGGCCACAGATCAATCCGGTCAAGTTTCGAAGGCAGCAACGCTACCACAAACGAGCGAGAATCACCAGAGCTTGCTCATTGCAATACTTGGACATGCCGTATTGTTGTTGATGCTTGTATGGTTACCAGCTAAATAAGTTATTATTTGACTGAAATTAGGATACAATGGATTTAGAGTTATAAAATGGGCCTTCAGAAATTATGAAGGTCCATTTTTGTTAGCTTAAATGAATTGTTGCGGTTAATAATAAGTCTGTCACTTAATTTTAAATAAACGGGTTTTGAAGATGCTGGTTACTTAAGTTGTCGTGCTAAATGAATTGTAAAAATTGTGCCATGAGGCAGGTTGTCACTAACGCTGATTTGGGCTTGATTAAGTTCAGCAAGCCGGGCAACGATTGCTAAACCCAAGCCGGTTCCAGGAATTGCTTGTGAACGCGCCTGATCAACGCGATAAAAACGCTCAAAAACATGGCTTTTGTCCACATCACTGATACCAATTCCTTGATCAGCAATCGTAATAGTTGGTTGGTCGTTCTGAATAGCAACAGTGACTTGAACTGTGCCACTTTCCGGTGAGTATTTACTAGCATTGCTGAGCAAGGCTAGTAAAATTTGTTGTAAATTGGCACTATTGAAGTAGGCGTTCGTTGGGGTCAACGCCATGGTGATAGTTTGTGGCAAACTTGTTTCATAATTGGTAACCGTTTCACGGATAACTTTGTCAACACTTTGGTAACTTAAGGTCGCTTCAGTATGATCCATGCGAGTTAGTTGTAATAGATTCTCAACGAGCGTCTGCATTCGTATTGATTCGTGATCAATGAATTTTAATGATCGAGAAATGACTTCTGGGTGTTCTTTTCCACGCCGGTTAATCAAACTAATATGTCCCCGGATGGCTGTAAGGGGGGTTCGTAACTCGTGTGATGCGTCTGCCACAAATTGATGATCGCGCAAGACTTGTTTGTTGAGTGATTGTAGCAGTTGATTGATTTCTACGCCGAGATCATGAACTTCTGTTGGCTCGATGGGAACGGGTAACGCCTCATGATAGGAGATGTTTTCTGCATGATTGATTTGGGCTGCTGCGTTCGTCAATGCTGCCAATGGTCGGTTTAGTCGGCGAGCTAACCAGGCGGTAATCAGGTAACCCAGAATGCCACCAATAATAATAACTAGTAATAAATCTTCTAATATCAAACGAAAAATATGAATGACATCATGAAGGCTAGTCCAAGTCTCATAGTAAATATGACGACTTTCAGCTCCAGAGCGGTAAAAGAAACCAAAACCATTACGGTAACGAATATTGTTGAATCCAGGGACCTGCCATTCCTTGGCGTGCAAGAATTTGCGCGCGTTCGGTGAATAGAAGATTTGATGTTTTTGGTTGGAAATCTTAGTACTAACTTTAACGTAAGTATCTTTAGTATTAATTGGACTATTCATTTTCCATTGCTGCCAGTCGGGCGCATCATCAATAAACGAACGTTTCAGACTGGTTATGAGAATTTGGGCATCGTCCATTCGATTTTTAGTTAAACGATAACCAACGACACCGGCAATTGAAACACCTGTCAGAAGAATTATCAGTAAAATTATTACGGTAAATGTCCGGGTGATTTGGGCAGCATTGGATTGACCACTAAAATTACGCATGAGTATCATCTCGCAGGCAGTAGCCAACTCCGCGGACGGTATGAATCAATTTTCGCTGGGTATCCGTATCGATTTTATGACGTAGATAGCGAATGTAGACATCAACGATATTTGGTTGACCCTCAAAATCAACGCCCCAAACTTGGTCTAACAATTCATCACGGGTAAAAGTGATGGGTGCATTTTTCATTAGCGTTAATAAGAGCTCATATTCACGCTGAGTGAGTTGAACGAGATGATGGTTACGTTTAACTTGGCGAGATTTAGTATTTAACTCTAAATCGGCAAATTTGTACACTGCTTGTAAGTTTTGTTGTTGGTCAGCGTGCCGTAAAATAACGCGTACTCGGGCAAGCAATTCTTCAGTATCAAAAGGCTTTGTAATGTAATCATCGGCACCACCGTCCAAACCGGCAACTTTATCGCTGACGTAATCACGGGCAGTCATCATAATGACTGGAATTGTATCGTGTTTACGTATGCGCCGAAGCACTTCTAAACCATCCATTTTTGGTAGCATCCAGTCTAGAATAATTAAATCGAGATCGTCTTGGTTTTGCTGGTAGGTCGTAAAGGCCGCTTGTCCGTCCGTAGCAGTTAGAACTGCGTAGTCTTCGAAGGCCAGCTCCTGTTGTAAAAAATCAATCACACTAGCTTCATCATCAACTAATAAAATTTTTGGCATATAAAGGGCTCCTTGAAATGATGTATTTTTAATAAATCCATTGTTGTATTAATGTCCAATCTTTAGTATAAGCAATTTTGTGAAAAAATGGACCCTAGTGAACCTGAAAACCTTCTGAAATTTTCTCATAATAGTTGTTAGATCATTACTGAGAAAAACTAATAAAGTTCTGATTTGCTAGTGCTTTTTCGAGCATCGTCGACTGTGTACAATTTAAGCAGTCAAGATTGGGGTGATTAACATGCTAACTTTTATTAGTCAGTTGGCGATTGTTGCAACAACTCACATTA
Source organism: Lactiplantibacillus sp. 3062 (assembly GCF_055413545.1). Classification (NCBI taxonomy): domain Bacteria; kingdom Bacillati; phylum Bacillota; class Bacilli; order Lactobacillales; family Lactobacillaceae; genus Lactiplantibacillus; species Lactiplantibacillus sp. 3062. The sequence goes on along the minus strand of NZ_JBVAYE010000002.1, from coordinate 538,864 downwards.
TCAAGCTAGGACCGATAGTCGGATGGGTTATTCTAGTTGTTTTGGGATGCGGCTACTTAGCGTTAATAATGCGTTACAAACGGCCATATTAAGGCCCGTAGTCAACAATACTCGATTTCTGGAATTGTTTTTTGCTGAGAAAAATTCAGGAGCTCTTCATTGCAGGTGAGGATTGTTTGTCAATGGTGCCATAAGGTCGCGTTAATTAATTGATGGTGAGTTTCTCGATTATCACACGATCATCATAATCGAGTGTCAACTAAATCATGCTGAAAATTTAGTTTAGTGGCAGATAATTATTTAGCTGTCAAAGCGTTAAGCCGGTATGGTGACTGACCGATTTTAGTAAGAAAAATAAGCTTTAAATCAAAATAGACATTAGTATATTGTTTATCTTTAATCTAAGAGGAGTGAAGATTGTGTTAGCACGGAATGGAAATGAAACCAAAATTGCCTGGTCCTTTTGGGGGGCTTTCGGTTTCTTAGCAATTTTGGTAGGTCTGAATGCGGATGTTATTCAAAATATCGATAACATTGTTTTTAATAGCTTGGTGCGTATAGACAATCCAAGTTTGACGGCTATGTTTAAGATAGTTGCATTATTAGCTAGTCCAGCAGTCTCAGTATTAATTATTGTTATTTTCAGTGGTTGGTTGTATCTGAATCATCAGCGCACCTTGGGATTATTAGCTCTCACTACATTACTTGGTGGAGATACGCTAGCATTAGGATTCAAATATCTTGTTCATCGCGCACGACCAGTACAACCACTAGTGACGGATAGTGGTTATAGTTTTCCTAGTGGCCATGTGTTTGGCACCATCTTGTTAGTGACGATTTTATTAGCGATTGGGTTGCCATTTATCACCTCCAGTTGTAAACGGGTAAGTCTGATTGGATTAGGGGTGGTGTGGATACTAATTGTGATGATTTCCCGTGTCTATTTACGAGATCATTATGCTTCGGATACAATTGGTAGCTGGTTATTAGCATGCGGTTGTTGGTATCAAGCAAAAGCGTGGTATGGACGATGGCGTTGTCATGTTCAAGATTATCTGATGCATTTATTCCACCGACATTTTTGAAGCATGTAAAGGAGCATTCAGTAAATGAAAAAGATTTCAATTATTGTTCCCTGTTATAACGAACAAACAGCTATCCCTTTGTTTTACAAAGCTGTTCAGCAAGTTTATCAAACTCAAATTCAGCCACTTTGGCCACAGTACCAGCTAGAATATTGGTTTATTGATGATGGTGCGACGGATGAAACATTAGTGACGTTGCAACAGCTTGTTTGCCAAGATTCAGACCATGTCCATTACGTCTCGTTTTCGCGCAATTTTGGTAAAGAAGCCGCACTATATGCTGGTTTACAACATGCTACAGGTGATTTAGTGGTTGTGATGGATGTCGATTTACAAGAGCCACCAGCATTGTTGCCGCAGATGATGAGTGGTGTGCTAACGGAACAATATGATGTTATTGGCGTTAAGCGGCTTGATCGTCAGGATGAACCCGTGATCTGTTCTTTGTGTTCACGGTTGTTTTACTGGTTTATCAATCAAATTTCGATGACTAAGATTGAACAGGGTGCTCGAGATTACCGCATGATGACACGACAGGTCGTGGATGCAGTGTTAGATATGCCTGAGTATAATCGTTTTTCAAAAGGCTTGTTCAGTTGGATTGGATTTCGGACGAAGTATTTAAGTTATGAAAACCAGGAACGCGTGGCCAGCACCACCCACTGGTCATTTTGGAATTTGGTCAATTATTCGATTGATGGCGTAATTGATTTTTCAGATAAACCGCTAGCAATGGCATCGTTTTTAGGCATTATTTCATTTATAATAGCTATTGGCGCCTTGATTTTTATTGTGGGGCGTGCCTGGTTATTTGGCGATCCAACTGGGGGCTGGCCATCATTAGTCGCAATTACTTTGATGTTGGGAGGTTTGCAACTTTTCTGTTTAGGGATAGTTGGTAAATATATTAGTAAAAGTTATTTGGAGTCAAAACGGCGGCCAATTTACATTAGTAAGGATGAGCGGTAACCTGGTGACCTATTGTATAGGCGAGACGTACGTTTCTTGAAATTGGATATAGCAATTTAATTTAAAACAATTGAATGCGTTCACAAATGATAAAATTTGGAAATGGCATTTAGTTGTTTTTATTTGTCAATATATTGATGGATACTTTCAATCTAATTATCGATATTCAGAATTTTAGTATGTTTTAAGCAGTATGGAGATGGTAAAGGTAAGTGTAATCTAGAGGCCTATGGATGGATCTGATAATAAAGTTATTTGACATAGAAGCTGAAAATTAGAAATTGATTTGAGGTGTGTCAGTGGATACTTTGCTGCGAGACTAGGCAATTGAATTTTGACGACTTGTCTAGTGTATTCAATGAGTAGTCAATGGATTTAAAAAGGTGAGCGTTCAGGAATTTAGTGCTTTAAAATTAAGTGAATTTTTCCATTTTGCTATTGTACGGCCTGATTAGGATCATTTTATCCATGTGTTAGCCACAATTGAACGATTTAGCAATAAGAAATATGAAACAGCTAGTGATATGGATCGAACTAATGGATTTGTCTTGACGTAGAACTTACAGTGTATATAAAAAAGCACTCCTAACTGAAGTGCCCAACAATGATTAATGAATTAGAAAGGTTGAAACTAAGTTATTTTAAGCAGCCTAACGTTTCAGAATAAGCAATTTTAATTATTAGGCTGAACGACTTGTTAGTAAACTAATTCCAGCTGGAATTAAAGATATTATGACGATTAATAGCATTATTAGTTCAAAATTTTGTTGTACAATGCTGATGTTGCCAAAAAGGAAACCAGCACCGATTGCAATTGAAATCCAGGCAATACCACCTAGTAGATTGTATCGGACAAAGGTAGGGTAATGCATGGTACTTATTCCGGCAGTAAATGGAATCAGTGTCCGAATGATTGGTACAAAGCGCCCAAGAAAAATTGCAAGACTACCATGATCGGCAAAAAAGGTTTGTGATTCCTGAAGGTACTTAGGCTTAATCCAACGACTGAGACGCGGGCTGTGCAAGACATGCGTACCAAAACGCTTGCCAATTTCAAAGTTACAACTATCACCGAGCACAGCTGCGACAATTAGGGTACTAGATAAAACCCATAAATTGAGTGGGTGGGCTGGTAAGGCTGTCAAAGATCCACAGAGAAAGAGGATGGAATCACCAGGTAAAAATGGAAAAACAACGAGGCCGGTCTCAATAAAAATAATGAGGAATAGGCCACCATAGATCCAAGGCCCCATACTATTAATAAGCTGTGGCAATTCGGTATTCAGATGGAACAGGATTGTCAAGATTGACGTCATATTAATTACCTCACTTTCGTTACTATCATATCGAATTGCTGGGAAGACCACCCCTTAGACTGATTGAAAACTTCCTGAATAATTCTCAGAAATGGTGGCAGTTGTGATTTGCTAGTGGACAAACGACTGAAAAAATTCTAGTGAGGAGAAGGAGTACGAATTTATAATCGAGAGTGGTGTAGTTACCAATTAATTTATTATTGCAACTATGATGTCAGATGAAATTGTTGGCAATTTTTGTTCCAGTCAGTGCTACTACTAACGATTTTGGTGGGTGTTAAAGATAGTTGTGAGTTCGGAAAATTAGTTAATGATCCCCGTCAAAATTGTTGATTTGTTTGAATTGCGAAGAAGATATTGGTACTATCGGTTTAACTATTAGGTCGCTCAATCGCTAATTGTTGTTTGAGCTAATTGCGTGGTGATTAGTAATTGACGGATTAAATATGTTTAGTATTTCTTCTTTTTGACATGGTTTGGTAGGTTCTTTTAGCAGATTTCTCTAGTTATTACTGATGCAAGTATATGGGGAGATTATAAGATAATCAAATAGCAGAAATGATGAAAATAACCTGAGACTTTTTCAGATGTTGTTTCATTGAAACAACTGTCGATGAGACTAAACGATGACTATACTGAACGATAAGTATTAAATGTATTATTTTAGTCATATTGGGGGAATTAGCATGCAAAATCCACGGTTAACCATTATTGTGCCTTGCTACAATGAAGAAGCGGTGTTACCTAAGTCTACACACATCTTGGATGGTATTTTGACGGATCTGATCCAACACAAACAGGTCAATGCGGCGAGCAAGTTATTATTTGTTGACGATGGTAGTCAAGATAAGACTTGGAAACTGATTAAATCGTTGGAAAAACAGTATTCAACCGTGACGGGTCTTAAGTTTAGTCGTAATTTTGGTCATCAAAACGCGTTGATGGCTGGGATGCAGGTCGCCAGTCCGACTGCTGAAATAGTCATTACGATTGATGCTGATTTGCAAGATGACCCACAGGTGATCCCAGAAATGGTGGCACGCTATCGTGCTGGTAGTGATATTGTATTAGGTGTCCGCAATGATCGAAGTAGTGATTCACTTTTCAAACGATGGACCGCGGACGGCTTTTATCGGCTAATGAAGCGTATTGGTGTGCAATTAGTACCTAATCACGCCGATTTTCGATTGTTAAGTCAACGGGCAGTTCAGGCACTGTTAACCTATGAGGAAACCAATTTATTCTTGCGTGGAATCGTACCACGACTAGGTTTTCCAACAACTAAACTTTATTATCATCGCCAACCACGTTTTGCGGGTGTTTCAAAGTATCCATTACGTAAGATGGTGGCTTTTGCTTTTGATGGGATCACGTCATTTTCAATCGCACCGATTAAAGTAATTTTATTGTTCGGTATGGTGATTAGTGGCGGTAGTTTGATGATGATGCTATATGCGTTAATACAAGGATTACTAGGGACCGCAACGAGTGGCTGGTCCTCACTCATGACAAGTCTATGGTTTTTAGGTGGGATGCAATTGATTGGTATTAGTATTGTTGGCGAGTATGTAGGGAAAATTTTTGCGGAAGTCAAGCACCGGCCCCGCTATATTATTGAAACGGATGATTATACGGCAACTCAACAGCCAGCTATTGTAAATTCGCAACGGGTGCACGGATGAAGGCCGTGGTTAAGAGCGTCAATTGGCTGGCGGCCGCGGTATTGGTCGTCGCAGTCGGCATGGCGTGGTTGCAACCGATTCACTTCTTCGGCAACCCGGACTGGGCGTCACCGGTCGTTCAATTAGCCATGGTTCTGGGATTATTGGTCATGACGATGGCTGGCCGGCAGGTGCTCAAACAGTTATCATCTCGTCAGTATCGTTGGCTGTTGATTGGGCTGGTCGGCTTAATCGCCATCGTGCAAATGCTGATTGCCACTAGTTTTGTGGACGTGGCGCGGGCCGACCCGTTTTTCGTTCGGCAGCAGGCACTGTTATTAGCGCGGGGTAGCCATCATTGGCAACATTATTTTATGATTTATCCCAATAATGTGAATTTTACGTTATTAGTTGCGAATCTGCTCAAGCCATTATTGAAACTGACGCAGACACCCTGGGTATTATTAAATGTCATCCGATTTATCTGGATCGATACCGGACTAATCAGTGGGTTATATTTAATAAACCGTTGGCGTTACTGGCGACCGGGGGCGGTCTCATTTAGTTTGTTGTGGCTCGTCAGCGTTCCCGTGGCCGCATTTGGACTATTTGCATACACGGACGCCCTCGTTTTGCCGCTACTTCCAGACAGCTTGGCCTTGCTCACACTCGGACTAAGCTTAACCGGCTGGCGTCGTTGGGGCGTTTTGATTGGTGATGGGTTATTGGTGGCCGTGGGCGTGGTGATGAAGACTAATCTCATTGTGCTCTGGCTCACTCTCGTATTGATGGGAGTCATCTTGTGGTGGCAACGGCAATTCAGTGGTCGGCAAATGTTAGGCTGGCTCGTCAGTTTAGTGATGACACTCGGGGTGATGTTTGCGGTGATGCGGACTGCCCAACAGCAAGCGGGTTATACGCGCCAAGTTGATGCCGTCTTACCGGCAACCAGCTGGATTGCGATGAGCCTGAACCCCCAAAGCTCGGGTGAGTACCGACATGCCGATTTTGCGCGCGTTAATCAGATGCCAACTGCGGCGGCCAAGCGCCAACAGACCCAGCAAATGATTCAGCAGCGGTTACATCAGATGGGCGTTACGGGGACCCTCGTACATTTACTCAAAAAGATGCGGGTCTTCTGGGCGACTGGCGATTTTGATAGCTTTAAGTTGACCACTCAGTGGATTCGTGCACCCCGCTGGTATTTGAATCATCAACGCCAGCTTCAATTTTGGCTGGTTCTAATGACGCAAACGATTTACCTGACGATGCTGGTGCAAGCAATCGTGACTTTGATGAGGCGGCGCGAGTGGGCCGTGACGTTCGTTGCCCTGGCAATTCTCGGTTTAACGGCTTTTCATGTCGGACTTTGGGAAGTAGAAGGGCGCTATGCGTTGCCACTACTACCGGGATTGATGCTTCTCAGTATTGTGGGTGGTCGTGAGTTGCCGGTGTGGCACCTTAACCGAGTAATGCGGCGCCAATTGACGTGGTTGGTCGTCGTATTGGCGGCAATCAGTGTGGTCAGTTTGTGGCAGACGAGTCGGGCGACGCGGATTACTGATGTGGTACGTGGCAATCAGGGCAATGGGCGTTATGTTGTGTCCACGGTTCAAAAAATTAGACCGGGTCAAGCTGTTACTACGCCGTTAGCCGTTAGTGGTAAGAGTAATGTTTTACGGTTGAAGCCAGTTGCGACGCATGGGCGCGTAACAATTACCTTGACTAAGGAGACGCATGTCGTCAAACGGTGGCGGGGCTCGGCCAATGAGCTGACCACTTTGAATTATCCGTTGACAGCGGCGGGCAATCTGCGATTAGCGATTAAAAACACTGGTCAGACGCCCGTCCGGTATGGCGTGATGGCGGCCAACTACAGTCCGTTAACAGGCCGGGTGACGGCTAAGCGGCACGCGTACTTACAAGTCGTGATAAAACAGCAGTTTATTAAGCCGCACGCGTTAACGACGGGTGCCGCCAGTCTAGCAGTTGTCGGCTGTGTGGCGCTGGCAACCATTTTGTCGTTAGGTCGGTTACGGCCAGAAACTGGATAATAAAACTTGAAGCGAAAGTCTTAATAACTGGTGTTGCCAGTGTTGGGACTTTTATTTGTGGTTAAACGAAATATAATAGCCGTTAATTTGGGTGACTTATCAAGGTGAGGTGAATTCAAATGGTTCAAATTATTGCGCATACTTTAGTGACTGCCGGGCACGACGTTTTAATTTTAAAACGCAATCAGTTTGAGCGTGGGCGGCCGAATGTTGATGCCAGCTATTGGGATTTTCCCGGTGGGTGTGCATTAGCTAATGAATTACCGCAAGTAGCGGCCAAACGCGAGTGTTGGGAAGAGACTGGCTTGAAAGTTCAAACTGAGCGCGTTATTTGGGAAGATGCCACCTTTGACAAGGCTAAAAATCAGGTGTACACGCGTTTAGTGTATAGTACACAGGCATTCGTTACTAGACCGGCAATCAACTTAGAACTTACTGAACATATGGCCTTTCTTTGGATGAAACCTGAATTAATTTTGACTAATATAAGAATTGTGTCCTATCTAAAACCGATATTAACGCGACTGGTTTAGCAGTTACGGCGACCATTAAAACAACAATCGGACTGCCTAGCAGAATAGCTTGGCAGTCCGATTGTTTTGATTGACACGATTCTAATGGTGGCGATATCGTTGACGCCAAAGAATGAAGCTAAGTCCACTTATGATTGAAATCAGTAGTCCGCCCAGCAATCCCGGGACGTGGTAAGTTAGCTGAATCTGATTCTTACCGGGCTGAATCGGTAGGGCTAACATCCCACCAATGACCGTTTTAGGAGTAACTTTGACGCCGTTGACCGTGGCGCGCCACCCCTTGTCGGCTGGAATAGCAACGTAGAGCCACTTTTGCTTGGAGCGATTGGTGACTTGACCACTGACCACGGTATGAATGCCCGAGACGTGGTAAGTCGGTGTAAAGCGCGTGGATAGCAGTTGCTGTTTGACTTGGTTGAACCGGGCTTGATCCAGGCTGGCGATGTGGACATGGGTGCCAAGCGTTGGTTGGGTACGTTTGACCGTTAACGTGACGACAGCGCCTTTGTCAAAATAACCTAGCGATCGGAGCACTAACTCACCGTTGGCATTGAACTTAGTCGGGACTAAGTGACCGTTGACCCGCATCGTGGTGTATTTTGTTTGACGAGTCGTGTCGTTATAATACAGCGTCCCGGTGCGTGTCATCCTTAATTTAACCGTATGCAAATACGGATAGCGTTTGGCCTGTGAATCTTGGATGACGTGATCTGAGAGCATCGTGGCGTTGCCAAAATAGGCGCGTTTCGATGGCCGCAAACTTTGTAAGAGGCGTTCTTGATTGATAATGGCACTATTCTGACGAAGCTTTAACTGTCTAAATGCTGTTGGCACGGCAAACCCTAACCCGTTTTGACTACGGAGCCGCGTTGTCGCTTGACCCACGGCGTTTAATTGCACAGCGTATTTTACATCTAAGAGTAAATCAGTGACCGGATTTAGGCCTTCTGAACTGACACGCCGGGCGTTTTTAGAAAATAGCCCAAGTGACTTCAACATGAGACGTGTTTGGTTCGCAAAAGTTGAACTGTAGTAGGTAATATCGTGAAAGTTAAATAACATCGGGTCGTTGTAATTACGATACTTGCTATCATAATTGTAGGCCTGATTGATTAGCGTATTTTGATTTTCAACGCGATATAATTGACCATCAGGATCGTTGACGGCTTGCATTTGGCGGTATTCGGTTCGATAGGCAGTTACAAATTTAGCCTGATTCCCTAGTGGTGACTTCGCCATCATGAGGGTACTGTTAGTCCCTAATTCTAAGGCGACGATACCTGCCAAGCTGAGCGTTTGCCACCGCTTCGCCGTTGCGAATAAGGCAATTGCGGTTAAGATGACAGCGACTAAGCTGAGCGCCAGCGTTGAAGTTGTTAAGGGGTGCTTAGCAGTTCGTTGGGCAAACCAGCCTAATATCAGCGCACTGACCATGAGTGTCGGTAACAACCATTGCCAGCGCAAGGCGATCCGCCGGGGGCCTGCTAACCAGGCTTCAAAAGCGATCATGATCAAGACAAAGCTAAAGAAAAAAGCATTGCGGTATGGAAAGCCAGCGGGCGTTTGAAACATGTGCCAAATCGTATCTAAGGTACGAATGTCCATACTCAAGAAGAGTGCAAGTAATAGTCCGAAGCTATGCCATTTGTGAGCTTTAGTCAAGTTGGGCTGCACCCAGAAACTTAGGGCCAGCAAGACGACCAGACTACTGCTGAAGACGGTTGGTGCGTGTACGAGCCGAGTCGTAAAATTGGCGGCACCTAAGCCAAATTGACTCAAAACAGCTAAACCGAATTGTGGGACCGGTAAGTAGCTCGATAATTTGACCGCAGATTTAGCCGTGGTCAGCATGCCTAAACCAGTGGGGATCAGGACAAACATCGTGCTTAACCCACTGAGTAGCATGGTGACCACGACGTGCCGAATTAACGAAAATTGATGACGAACAGTTTGCCAAAGACTGTCCTGAGGGCGTTTGCGTTCAAATAGTTGATAAATAAAATAGTAAATCACAAATAGGCAAGTCATATAGCCTAAGTAGTAATTGGTGACGATACTGACCCATAACCAGCCGAAAAAGCGTCCGGGATGACTAGTTGCAATTAAGTGGTCGAGTCCTTGAATGACCAGTGGTAACCAAATTAATGCATCCAACCACATGATCGTAAAATAGTTGAGGGCAACGAAGCCAGAGAGGCTGAAAGCAACACCAAAAATGGCAGTCGACCACCGCTTTGTTTGAAAATGCGTTTGTAAAAAAGCCGTCATAGTGACCGCAATCAAGCTGATTTTTAACATGATGAGTAGACTAAGTCCGGTTGGCAAATTGGCCGCCGGAAACAACAACATCAAAATGTTAAATGGGCTTAATAGATAGTAAGCAATCGTGGGTAGTGCGTTACCGCCTAATGACTGTGAAAATGAATATAATTGAAAACTATGCGTTAAAATGGCATGCCGATACGCGGTGAAAAATGATAAGTATTGGCCACCCATATCACTAATTAATAAGTTATGGTTACCGAAGGGCGTGATCCCCCAAATTGCGAAGACAATCCCCATGATAGCAAGGGACAGTAATCCAGCTGTCACTGCCACTTGCCAGCGCCTTGTTTGATAATTAGGCCACATTTTATTCAACTCCGATATTATGAATGATTTCATTGTACCGTACTGAAACTTGAAAACTAGTTAAGAAAAGCGAACAATTTTCTGAAAAAAGTTAAGAATTAGTGTTAGTCATTATCATTTTTATAAAGTTTGCTAGCAGTTTAACACAGCAGTTCACGAGGTTAAACTAAAAGGGGTGATTGACAATTGATTAAGAAAGTGTTTTTATAAAAGGTGAAAACTGAATACGATTTCTTCGGGGCAGGGTGCAATTCCCGACCGACGGTAACAACGTAAGTTGAAGTCCGTGACCCGCGTGAGCGGTGGACCCAGTGCAAGTCTGGGACCGACAGTATAGTCTGGATGGGAGAAGAAAATTATTGCTTAAATTTTACTAGGCAGTAGTGGCTATTGGCGACCTTTAAGTAGGTTTATTTAGCTGGATCCTACTGGTGAAATCTATTTGGCGAACACTTCACACCCGATTATCGATGATTTGATAATTGGGTGTTTTTTTATCTTGTTGGAGGTGAACCAATGTTAACTGATTTTATGCAAATGGCTATCGATCAAGCCAAATTGGCGGGGGTGGCGACGTACCAAAATCCCCAGGTCGGTGCGGTATTAGTCAAAGACGGCCACGTGTTAGCTCAAGGTTATCATCATTATTTTGGCGGTGACCATGCTGAGGTGGATGTGCTGCGGCAGGTCACACCAGAACAGGCGCGTGGGGCCACGTTATTTGTCACACTGGAACCTTGTTCACACTATGGGAAGACGCCGCCGTGTAGTGCGCGAATCGTCGCGGCTGGAATTCGGCAAGTCGTGATTGGTCAATTAGATCCCCATCCAATCGTGGGTGGTAAGGGACGTCAGTATCTTTTGAACCACGGAGTTGATGTGGTGACGGGCTGTTTAACGGACAAAGTTCGCGCGTTGAACCCCCACTACAATCATTTTTATGTGCAGCAGCGACCATGGATCACCCTAAAAACGGCGATAACGCTTGATGGCAAAATTAATACTGAAACGCCGACTCGGACGCTGGTTTCCAATCATGCTAGTTATATCGATAGTCAGTGCTTACGGTCACAGTTTCAAGCAATTCTGATTGGTGAACGGACGCTAACGATTGATGATCCACAATTAACCGTCCGACTGACGGCAATGGTGCGGCCACCGGTTCGATTGGTGGTGTTGAATACGAGTACCGTGGCGTTAAACCACCGGCTTGTTCAGGACGGTCAGGCACCAACCTGGTTACTTTGTCGTCAGGCTGCGGCTAGTGACGACCAACTTCGAAACAGTCCCAATGTACACGTCCTGATTGGCAACTGGACACCCGCTGCAATCAGTCAACTATGTGTCGAACAAGGCTGGCAGTCACTCTTAGTTGAAGGTGGGGCTCATCTGCAAGCTGAATTTGTTGCGGCTGAATTGATTGACGAATGGGTCAGCTACATCGCACCAATGATGATTGGTGGGACGGGTTTGCCAGCCGTTACCGGGGCCGCTGCGATGACACCGTTGACATTTGAACAACCAACGGTAACTTGTTTAGGGACGAATATCCGGCTACGGGCCGTTCGAAAGGAAGTTAAGTAAATGTTTTCTGGAATTATTCAAACCAAGGGCCGCGTCAGCCAAGTGCACCAACAAGGGTTGGAAATGACCCTTACGATTACCGCACCGTCGCTGATGACACCGAGTCTTAAGATTGGTGACAGTATAGCGGTGAACGGCATTTGTTTAACGGTAACGACCCGACAAGCGGATGCTTTCAGTGTAGTGGTGATGCCTGAAACGGTGCGTCGAACGAACTTAAAGATCCTTGTGGTCGGTTCATTGGTGAACCTAGAACGTGCGTTACAAGTGAACGCGCACTTAGATGGGCACATTGTTCAGGGGCACATCGATTACTGTGGTCAAGTGATGCAGCGACAATCTGATGCGCACGCGCTGCGTCTGTTGATCAGTTTACCGTCAGAATATCGCGCACTAGTAGTCACTAAAGGTTCGGTGGCAGTTGATGGGGTTAGTTTGACGGTCGTAGCGGTCACGGAGACAACGTTTGAAGTCGATTTAATTCCGCATTCACAAGCGGTGACGACCTTGTCTAAGTTACAAGTTGGAACGCTGGTGAATGTAGAAACGGATATTCTGGGCAAGTACTTGGCCCGGCAATTAGCATTAGAGGGGAGTCATTAAGATGGATACAATGAAAAAGGTAGCAGCGGCCTTGGCCGCATTAAAACGGGGCGAATTGATTATTGTTGCGGATGATGAGACGCGTGAAGCGGAAGGAGACATGGTTGGCCTAGCCGCTAAAGCAACCACTGCGACAGTGAATCGGATGATTACATCAGCGCGGGGACTACTCTGTGTTCCGATGGCGCCAAGTATCGCCACGCGACTACATTTGACACCGATGACTAGTGAACACGATGCGTTTGGAACGGCATTTACAGTCTCAACGGATCACCATACGACGTCCACGGGAATCTCGGCAGCTGATCGGGCGACCACGATTCAAGCGTTAGCCAATCCCAATAGTCAGGCCGCTGATTTCTATCATCCCGGGCACGTTTTTCCATTGATTGCGCGGACTGGTGGATTGTTAGCGCGGCGTGGTCATACTGAAGCGGCCGTCACGTTAGCACAATTAGCAGGTGTGACCCCCGCGGCCTATATTTGTGAAGTTATCAAGAAAAATGGCTTAATGGCGCGGCGCCGTGATCTCAAAGCTTTGGCAGAGGGCTTACAATTACCGCTAATCACCATTGAAGATATTACCACCTACGTGATTCAAACGGGTGCCGCCCAGCTAACAACGACCCCGAGTGTCAACTTACCGACCAAGGATGGTCAGTTCACGATGACTGGTTTCGAAGCCCCCGGTCATACGGCGTTGCCAGTGGCACTGCAAGCTGGTGATATCAGTGGCGATGAACCAGTGTTAGTGCGGTTACACTCTGAATGCTTTACGGGCGATGTTTTAGGATCGCGGCGGTGTGACTGTGGTGATCAATTACACGCCGCACTCCAAAAGATCAGTCAAGCTCAGCGCGGTGTTTTCGTCTATTTACGGCAAGAGGGTCGCGGCATTGGCTTGGCTAACAAACTAGCAGCTTACGCACTCCAAGAACACGGGGTTGATACGTATGATGCGAACGTGCAGTTGGGCTTTCAACCGGATGAGCGCCGGTATGATATTGCGGCATTAATTCTACGCCAAATGGGGATTACACGGGTTCGTTTGCTGACTAATAATCTTGACAAGGTTGAGCAGTTACGTGCAGCGGGGATTGATGTTGTTGAACGGGTCCCCTTAGAAATACCAGCCAATCAGTACGATCAAGCTTACTTAAAAACAAAACGTGATCGATTTCATCATCAACTCACACTAACGGAGGGACACGAATGACAACTTTTAACGGCAAAATTAATGGCAACGGGCTTAAGATTGGGATTGTCGTGGCGCGTTTCAATGCGTTTGTAACGCAGCAGCTTTTAACTGGGGCACAAGAAAGTTTGGTACAGCATGGGGTCAATGAAACCGATATTGACGTGGCCTGGGTACCGGGAGCTTTTGAGATTCCACTGACGGTTCAAAAAATGATTACAACCAAGCGCTATGATGGCGTGATTGCACTTGGGGCAGTCATTCGGGGTGCAACCGCGCACTTTGACTATGTTTGTCGTGGCGTGACGACGGGGATTGCGACCGTCAGTTTGGCAACCGATACGCCCATAATGTTCGGCGTTTTAACCACGGATACCATTGAACAAGCTATGGATCGCGCTGGCTTTAAGAGTGGCAATAAGGGTGCTGACTGTGCGGTCAGTTTGTTAGAAACGTTGGACGTGCAGCGGGCAATATTAAAAGCTGACTTGGCCTAAATGACGTAAATTAAGGGTATGCATAATATTTCAAATACCATCAATTTGTAACTTGGGCCATTGTTGATGCCACTGCTTCTGTGCCATTCGCTGCTGATAGATTGCCATGTGCTTGGCATCCTGGCGATAGTAGGGGATTGGGGAACAGCGAAAGTTTATCAAATCGTCTACACCGTATGGGGCGATTAGCTTGATTTGATTTTCGTCTAAAAAGGCGCCAATACAAGTTGGAACTTCGACAAAGTGACCAATTGCATCGGTAACGGAAGTGAATTCGGGATCCTTATCAAAATTATAATGTGCCATATAGACCTCATTTTTTATTTGCCATTGGTATTGTGGGGCTTTATCAGTAAGTTGCTGATAGATTTTTAAATCATCGCTGGCTGGTCGCTCAGGATCAAAAAAGACGACGTCAATATCACTGTTGAACATCACTGGCTGCCCGCTGAGTACTTGCCAAACAGTATTACGGATGCTACCAGCCGCCAATGCGCCTTGTTTTAAATGACAGTCTTGAATTAATTGAAGAATCGTCATTAAAGCAGGAGTTGTTTTAATAATATGAATAACTCGTTGTTCGTTGGTCATTGAAAACACCTCAATTTAATGTTGGTTAAAAATAGTCTAACATAGTAATGATATCGTGCAATTCAAATAAAGGATTTGCTTTTGCTGATTTCATAAAAAATTAAGGCCGCTTACCACTACTAACTGATAGTGGTAAGCGGTCTTAGTTTTTGGTTGTGAGTTTAAGTAATAATTGCCTAGTCTTCCGTAACCTCAATCTTACCAACTGCAATTGGTAGGGTTACGTGAGCATCATACATGCCCACTTCACCAGCGACTGATGCAGGTAGGGCTAAGTCTTGTGGGACGCCGTGAATATAAATGACCCGCTTGTCTAGTTCTAAGTCATCGGTACCGAAGACTTCTTTGAACTTAGCCTGTAGGTCGCCTAAGGGCACATCGATTTCATAAGCGAAGTGGCCCTGCGCGTCGGCAACTGGGTAATTATCATTTGGTACGTCCATATGATGGGGCGCATTATCAAATGGGACCATCGTCGTCCCAGAAACAGGTTCAGTTTCAGGCAAGTCTACAAAGCCGTCGTGATTGACATCTTGGGCCATAGTAGCAATCTGTGCCGCTTTGCCATCTGGAAAGCCGTGGAAATGTTCCCAGTGTTGCGTGTTGGCCGGGGTATCGAACATTTCAATGGTGACGTGTAATTGGTTACCAGTTTCAGTGAAAGTCGCTGTGCCGTGTGGGGCAGTACCGATTCCTTCGGCGTTCAGCGGGACGATGTTAGCAACGTATTTTTTAGTCATGAATAATTCCTCCAGTTCTTCATTATATGGTCAGTATATGCTAGTCTAATCATATAAAAATTGACATAGATCAAGAAAAGGAGAAATTATGCATTCAAAAATGGATTGTGTGAGTCGTTCACCATTATTTTCACCGCTAGCGCCAGCGGTGAAAGCCAAATTAATCACGGTGACCCATCACCGGAAATTTTATCAAAAAGGGCAGTTGATTCGTCAGCCACTCGACCATCAGGAAGGCATGCTCATTTTAGATGAGGGAATGGCTAAAATTTATGCCTTAGCTGCTAATGGTAAGGAGAAAATTATTGAGTTGTTGCGTAGTGGTGATGTCGTCGGACAACACTGGCTATTTGCACCGCATGAGAATCAGGGATTTATTCAAGCCACGAGTGATGCGTGGGTCTGTTCCATTCAATATGATGATTTTCAGCGATTATTAGGTGAATCAGCCAGTTTATCATTAGCAATGATCAATAATTTTGGGAACCAATTGATTGAAGCTGAGAAGAATCAATTGCGACGAGATTTGCTGGATGCTAAAGCGCGTTTGATGGCGTATTTGCGCGATTGTGCCGTTGAATCCGGACAAATCGAATTTGAATTGCCGTTGAAGAAGAAGGAATTGGCGAATATTTTGGGGATTACTCCCGAAACCCTGAGTCGTCAGTTTAAACAATTGGCGGCTGAAGGGCAGATTATCGTCAATAAGCGCCAGATTACAATTTGTTAGACGGGTAAAGGGGGGCGTCGCCTGGTTTTGGCTAGTTAAGGGTGACGCTGGTTCAATATTAAAAATAAAGTCTGATTTCCAACGCAGTATGGGCTAGGAAATCAGACTTTATTTGACTTGTGAGGAAGAGGTTCTTTAATGATGAAAATGCCGGTTAGCAACGCCACTTGCTCGCAATGCCGGCAAAACGACTTGATCAATGAGATTGGTGAGTTGCTGATCAGTGTTCATCGGTTGGTTGATGATGTCGCAGTACCGTAATTGTTGAAACAATACTAATTGTGCGGCTTGGTTAGGCCAAATCTGAAGTTCACCGTGGTTTTGTGCATTCGTCAGAAGTGGCTCGATCAAGGTCAAGTTGGCATGATCAATTTGAGTCACTAACTGCGTGAGATCGCGCTGGTTCTGCGCGTTCAAGGCTGTGGCAAACAATAGCCGAAAATAGCGGAAGGGCCCCGTACTAGTTTGTTGGATAAAGCGTTGCGCTAACAGAATGAGATCGGTACGAAGACTGCCAGTATCTAATGGCGTGGTCGTAAGTGCAATGGGAGTCTTTTGTATTTGATGAATAATAGTATGAAAGATGAGGTCAAAGGTCGAATCCCAGTAGCGATAAAGAACACTGCGGCTGGTAGCGGCCGCAGTGGCTACTCGTGAAAAAGTGACCTGGTCGAGGCCGTATTGACTAAGCAGGGTATAGGTGGTGTCATAAATCGCGTTTTCCAGTCGGTTGCCACGTCGACGTTGATTGAGTTGGGTCACAAAAAGATCTCCTAATTGGTTTTAGAAACAGTTTACTGCTTTTTGTGCCTTAATAATAGTGATTTCCGTAGCCAAACGATTGTTGTAGTTAAAGACAACGTGTATCTTAAATAGCGTTGTTAACAATAATTTAAGTAATCAGAGGCGGAAAATATGGCAAAAATTATTATTGTCGGGGCTGCACATGGCGGCCGCGAAACGGTCAATGGCTTATTAGCAGCTAATACGGATAATGAGATTCATTGGTACGAGCACGGGCAATTCGCGACGGCTTTGGATTGGGCTCCGGCGGATGCTGAAAAAGAGCGGTTGGCCTTGTCCCAGCAGGTGACTCTATTCAACCAAACGACGGTCACAAGAATTACCCCAGCGACCCACACGATTACTGCTCGTAATCAACGGGGGCAATTACAGACTGATCATTACGATCGATTGGTATTGAGCGTTGGATCGTTACCAATCCAGTTACCGATTCCCGGAGCCGAATTATCTGGTGTTCGATCGATTCAAAACCGTGCCAGCATCAATGAGTTAAAATTGGCCGCTAAGTCAGCAGCCATTAAAAACGTGGTCGTGATTGGAGGCGGCTATATTGGGATGAATTTTGCAGCCTTATTTAAACAAACCGGCAAGCAAGTAACTGTTATTGATGTGAACGCTCGGCCATTCAGTCACAATCTTGATTCAGAATTTACGCAAATTTTAGCTGCAGCGAGTGTTGAGAATGGGCTGCAATTAAAGATGGAAGAGCGGGTGACGGCCGTATTAGGTTCAACACACGTGACAGCGGTACAAACGAATCGTGGTCAGTATGCTGCCGACTTAGTCCTTGTCGCAGTCGGCAATCGACCGAATACTGCATGGCTACGGGGAACTTTGGCGCTAGATTCTGAGGGATTAATTGAGACGGATGATTATTTTCAAACAAGTGTTCCAGATATTTACGCGATTGGCGATGCGACTAAAGTTCGGTTTACGCCCACGGGTACTAAAGAGCGGATCACTTTAGGCAGCGCGGCCAGTCATGCCGGTCGGTTATTAGCGCATAACTTGTTAACGGATCAGCGAATTGTGTTTCCCGGCGTTCAGGCAACGTCCGCGCTTAATGCGGCGGGATATTACTTTGCTGCTACGGGCCTAAACACGCAACTAGCTGTCCGTATGCAACAACCGGTGTTAGCAACTTACATCGCGGTTCCCCGATTGGTGGCATCCGCACCAGCTCGATTGAATGCGACCGTTCATTTTAAGTTGTTTTATGATAAAACTCATCGGATACTAGGTGCACAAATAATGTCTACAGCAGAATTAACGGCGGTCATCAATACCGTTTCGCTCGCAATCCAGATGGGAGCAACGCTCGAGCAATTAGCCTATGGTGACTTTTTCTTTCAACCGGGATTAAGCCAGCCGGTGGATGTACTCAGTACGGCTAGTTTACAGGCGTTACAAACTTTAGCCACTAACTAGGTTGATTATTGCCAAGCCCATTATACGGACTTGGCAATTTTAAGTTGATGTGTTGCTTAAGCTCAGTATATGACATGGAAAACTAGTGGTTACTGATGATTAGCTCATTAGGAACTCACAGGAAAAAACCGTCGCGTCATCAATAATGATGGGCAATCCAGCGACGGTCAAATTTAAGTGATGAAATCGACAATTATTGTGGTGATCTAATGGTGCTTTGAAGTCGCGCTTCCAATTGCTAGAGTTGGGGCCAGTACTTAAGGTGTACGGCCGAGGAGCCTCAGTTTGGCATATTTAATCGTTAGTTCGTCACGTTAGCCGTTAGCGTCCAAGTTACGGTTGTGTTATAGGTTTGGCCCGCTTGGGCGGTGTTGCCAGGAACGGTCAATTGAACTTGGGTGGGTTGCCAGACGTTGGTTGAAAGGTCTTTCCCCACGTTGGCCGTTGCTGGGGCTGCAAAGACGGGTTGTTCGGCGGTTGTGAGATCGACCGCGTAGCTTTTGAGCTGGCCCGTAGCGCGTTCATTATAGGTCTGCCCGGCAGGAATGTGTAACTTCGCGCCGGTGAGTTGGGCGCCACTAGTACTAGTAAAAGGACTGTTCTGACGGGCAGTGACGGTCCAACCATGAGTTGCTAACCGATTATCCGAAACTTGGAGCCACTGTTTCGCGACACCGTTGATTGTCTGGGCGGCGTAAGTTTTAGGCTGCATACTTGTTGTGACACTGCCAAAGTTAAATTGGCTGGGCGCGTAGTCTAAACGAAGTTCGCCCGTATTACCGGTCCCAGTGTTTTCGCTCCCACTGGTATTGGTCGTACCAGGGTGCTCGGGCTCAGTTGGTGCTGTCGGGCCGATTGCCGGTGCGACGGTGTATTGGGTAGCGGCGGCAAACGTGGAATCATGATAAGTTGTACTGGTGACCGGATTTTCGTTCCCCGCACTATCTTTCACAAAAATCTGAATGACGTCGTTAGCTTTTAATTTAGTGGCTGGCATCGCAAGGGACCAACTCCCATCACTGGCAGCGGTTGCTGTGATGGCATTGCCGTTGCTATCAGCTGCGGAGGTCCCGTTAACCGTGTAACGAAGTGTGTTACCAGCCGTCGTCGTGGAACCGCTGGCAATCGTTTTTTGGTCGGCAACGATTTTTCCATCTTTAACGGTTACCGGCGTCGGTGGCGTCTTATCTTGGACGGTTATGGTGACAGGATCTGAAGTATAGGTGGTCGTTGCTTGAGCTGTCATAGTCGTGCCGGCCGTTGGAAAATGATCTAAGGTGAAATTAACGTAACCGCTGCTGTCAGTCGTACCACTTTGCGTTGCGCCTTGATCATCTGTTAACTTGACGGTTGCCGTGCCCGTTCCAGCGTAAATCGGCGTTTGTGTGCCATTCGATTCTGTATAACCGGTGATAACGCGAACGCGGACCTTCTTGTCGGCATTGGTGACGAGCTGGGCGTTCAAGTCACTCGTATACGGTGAGCTGAATTGCACAGTCGGTAATGAGAGGGTGTTCGCAATTCGGCGCGCAGCCGAGAAGGTGAGTAGTCCCGGTAAGACGCTACCGCTGTTGGTAATCAGGACCCCGTTCTGTTCGATGGCGGTGATCCCTTGATAGGTCACACTGGCGCTCAACAGGTTCAATAAGGACAATGACCACATACTCAGGTTACTGTTCGTGATTTTGAAACTTTTAATGGTCGTCTCGACGATTGAACCCGTTTGAACGAGAATTGCAAAGTCCGTATTTTTAATGTCGTAGGCCTTAGGAGAATCTAGCAAGACGCTCAAACCGGACATGTAGCCACCAAAAATGGGGGCTGAACCACTACTAGTGATATACAACTCGCCACCCGTCACGGTAAACGTACTGTTATTGCCAAGCGGAATCAACGGGGTAACGTAGTAGAGCGCATTACTACTAGTTGTGGCTAAGTTCTCAAACGTGACCTTACTGCCAGCGTTGGCGGTAAACGCGTTTGCTGTTTCTGCCCGATAGACGTTACCGTACATCTTGGCGGTTAGGATAGCATTGGTACCCACCGTGACGGCATCATACTGGTCATAGAAAATACCCCGAGTCGCGTCTGATGCGCTGCCTAGCAAGTTAACATTGGCTGCGCTGCCAATGGTGACTTTACGGTCTCCAGTCCCGACTGTACTAGTTGCCGTGAAGTTGAAGAAAGCTTTGTTGGCGGCACTGCTATTAGCCTTGCGACCGATGTACGTGCTGTTGGCGGCAAAGGTCATTCCACCAGTAATCATGTTTTCAGCGACAGTTGTTGCGGTGACTGCGCCACTGACATTGACTTGATTACCAGGAGCGTTGACTAGGCGGTAAACGTCGCTGGTAGTGATTAAATCGGTCACTGTAATCGTCCAACGGGCACCACCAGCATTAGCCCCACCATCGGTCCCGCTTTGAATGATTCCGGCGGCGCCACCACTACTCGTTCCACTCGCAATTGCGCCACGAATACTACTGAAGTTTTTTACTGTCATTGTCTGGGCGGTGGTTGTGGAACCCAATGTGAAGTTGCCGATGCCGAAATCAAGGCTGTGATTTTGCCCGTCGATTGTCAGGCTGGTGGTACGAGTGCCTAATTCTGTAGCACTTGTTGACGTGTGGGTAATGTTGGCCCCCAATTTAATCGTCGTGACGGCGGTATTGGTATACGCTGATTTTAAATCATCGTAAGTTGAGACGGTCGTGCTACCATCTGGATTGACCACGATTGCGGCGGTCGTGATATCATTAGCGGCTTTGGTGGCAGTCGCTTTAGTCGCTTTCGGTGTCCGTTCTACTTCCGAATCAGCCTGCGCTGTGCGACTAGTAGCAGTGTCGTTGTCAGCAGTTGGGTCCGATGTCGCGGTGGTACTAGACGACTGTTCGGACGATTTGCTTGTGGCATTGTTGTCATCACGTTTCGTGGTAGCCGCTTGTGTTGCTGTTGCTGACGAATCGTCAGTGGTCGGGTCTTGACTGGCCGAAGAGGTGCTTTCGGCATCATTGCTGACCTCACGTGCTGATTCAGTGCCGGCTTCTTCAGGAGGTGAGTCGACTGCGGAGCCCGCGGCCACGGTGAAAGTTATTGGTTCAGCGGTCATGGTGTGGGTCGTCGGTTTTTCACTACTGGCGACAGCTGAAGCGGTAGTGGTCGCTAATGCTGGCCCAGTAATCAGTGCTTCCGCGGTCACTTTGTAGGTTTTCGCTTCACTGGCACTCAATACCAAATCGAACGTGGTACTGGCTGTCGGATCAGATGGCGTCAAAGTTAGTTTCCGGTTGTCAGCATCAAAATCCAGCTCAGCGAGGCTCGCTCTGTTGGCTTGCCGGGTTTTAGTTTGGTCAACGGTGAGGGCCTCAGGAATAGCGACCATGACTTGGTGTTCCTGGGAACCTTGTACGGCCAACTGAAGTGTAAAAGGTTGCCCAATCACTAATTCCGTGGGTGGTTCCTCGAATTTGATTGGTGTGGCCGTGGTGGTCGCTGTCGCATAAATGGCACCGCCGTTGACAACGAGTAGACTCATTAAGAGAACGAGTAACCCGAGCCAAGCCGTTATTAATCTTCGTGGTCGTTGCAAATTGCTCACTCCCTTCGGCGTTGCATGAGCCACACGAGCCAACCGGCTAAGACAGCTGTCAACAGACCTAACCAGACTAACAGTTGGCGGGCTTCATTCGTTTGTGGTAGCACTGATTTATCTGGACGTATTGCCGCGGATGATGGTGTCTGAGTCGAAGCCTGTTGATTAGCAGTGGCGATGATGTTGGGCACCGCTAGATATTGATAGGGACGGGGGTGCTGGAAGTTTGTCAGGTCCGTCCCGGCTTGCCAGTCGGTCAATGTCACACTAGTGTCAGTTGGGGTAGCCGCTAGGGCATCGGGACTCCGACAGCCACCAGCGAGGGCTAGTCCAAGGCTTAATGATAGTAAAACTAGCCGCCTGAATTTAGCCATAACGATAACCTCCTTGTTTGAGTACCAAGTTAGAAGATAATCTAAAATTAACTGCTTATTTAGGTTCTGCGATTGTGTCGTTTCATAATTAGATAAACGATTCCGGCGGATAAGCCAGCAATTACAATGACGATTAGGACGTACCACCAGATACTGATGGGGGCGGCCGGGTCATTCTTGGCTTTTTGATTATTTTGACGTGCTTGTTCAGTCGTAATCTTAAAGTCCCGGGACCAATGCCAAGTTTTTTTGGCCCATTTGGAGTCGTTAGTCGTTGCGGTGACGGATAAGGTATAATCACCCGCCCGCATGACTTGATCGTCTAAAAAAGTGGGGTAAGTGAAGTTCGAATTGGGGGCCATGATCAAGTTGTCGCTACTGTTCTGATAGAGTACCTTGGAACTGCCTTTTCTCGTGACCTTAGTGGTCAGTTTTAATTGCGAGACCACTGCTGGTTCTGGGTTCCGAATGGTCGCGAGCACGACTTTGCGATAGTTGCGTAATCCGGGAGTGACCGTCCCCAAAGTCAACTTAGGCTGTGCAATTTCTTTGGCCGTCAGTTTAACCGCTAACGCATAACTATATTTTTGGTTAATATTGACGCCCTTGGATGCTTTTTTCGCGCCTTGCCCCATTTTTTCGAAGTACCATGAGCCTAAGATTACACCGGTATCGAATCCTTTGGGAATGTTGATTGTGGCGCTGACGACCCGGTTACTTTTGGCGGGGACCGTGACTTTATCGGAACCGGCTGCCAAAGTCGCAATTTGATCAAAACGATATTTTAAGCTGGCATCGTATCGTTTGGCTGTTTGGGTGTAAGCGATTTGGCCTGAATCATTCGTAAATGTCGTGAGTAGCTGGGTCTTGACCGTAATTGATTGGTCAGTCGGGTTATAGACCCGCGCCTGAATTTTACGAGTGGTGCCCGCCTTGGCCTTAAGGTCGAAAAACGGACTGCTAGCATCGACTTCTTGGCCGGGACTGATTTTGTTAACACTATATTGAACTTCGGCATTGGTAGCGGTGGCCTGGACGCTTGGTGAGGTCCAACTCATGAAAACCAAGCCACCAATTACGCCGAATAAGCACATCAATTTTTTCATGATTACCTCCTAGTTAGTGGTAGCGGCGACTAACGTCCAAACTAAGTTGTTCGTGTAGTTACCGACTTGGGCTGTCAGCTTGGGGATTGAAAGGGTCACGGCACCCGCGTTCCAAGTGTTTGTGGAAGTGGCTTTACCAACACCCGCCCGGTTGGGGGCACTGAAAACGACTTGGTCAGCGGTGGTGACGCTTACACTGGGGGCAACAACTAAATTGGAATCGGCTACTGAGGCGGGCTCGTTTAGCGAATTACGCGCAGTTCCTTGGGGTAGGTGAATCACCGCACCAGTCAGCACGTGATTATTACTAGCGTTAGTTAACGTCCGGTCTTGCTTAACGTTGACTTGCCAGCCGTTGGCAGTGGTGCGTTTGTCCGAGACTTGTAGATATTGATTGTAGTTGCCAATTGCAGTGTAAGTTTTGGCTGCGTTGGACGTAGTGACGGTACCAAAGTCGATAGTTTTTGGGGCTACATCGAGGGTCAATGTTCCGGTATTGTTAGTTGCCGGATTATTCGGATCGGTGGTTGTCAACGGGACGTTGGGACTAGTGGGATCAACTGGGGCCGTGGCACTAGTATCATCTTGAAAAGTCACGGTACCATTAGTCGTTGCCCCGAGAGCCGTCAAACTGGTTGCCATTAACCCTAAAATCGCTAACCCCGTACTAAGACAAAAGCGGTTAAACATGGCAATCCCTCCTTATGGTTAGCTAGGGGTAGCAGCGGTCAAGGTCCATGTCAAAGTGTTGCTGTAGGCTCCTGGTTTGGCCGTGTTTTTGGGAATCGTCAAAGTGACATCACTTGGATCCCAAACTTTAACCGAAGTGCCTTTACCAGCGCCGGTAGTGGCCGTTGTATTAAAAACGGTCACGGCACCACTCGTATTGGTAACATCGGCAGCTGTAGTCGTCAGGTTGGTATCGACCGCCGTAGGGTCAGTTGCCAGACTATTACGTGCAATCCCGGCTGGTACGTGGATGGTGGTACCGGTCAAAACATGCGGTGAACTTCCACTAGTTTCGGTTAAATCTTGATCTTGCTCGACGGTTACGGTCCAACCCTGTTCATCGGTCCCACGGTTATCGGTGACCTGTAAATATTGTTGCCCATTAGTGGTCGTCGTGGCCTTATAAGTGTGTTCGGCGGCATAAGTTTGAACGGAGCCGAAGTCGAAAGTTCGAGGAGCCACGTCTAATGTTAGAGCACCAGTATTACCAGTAGCTGGATTGTCTGGATCTTCTGGAACTTGTGGATTGGCCGGGTTAGTGGGATCTACTGGGATAGTTGGTCCAGTATTTTCTGTCAATTCCAAATTAGTAGTTGTGTTCGCAGTTGAATCGGCGGTTGCCATGACGGCGGGCATTCCTAGTAAGCTTAACAACATGGTCGCGGTAAGCACTGTTTTTTTCATGATGGATCGCTCCTTTTTGGTTGTCCGTGCCTGCGGTGATCAACAAATGTTTGGTAACGATAATCAACTCCTGGCCAGAAGATTGTCTTGCGTTTATCGTTGCTATAAGGCTAGCATAATCTATTAGGTTGCGGCTATTTTTATGCATATATTTAATGATTAGCAATTAGTCTTAGCTTATTATGTTCCGAGGGGGTTCTGAATTTATTGTGATAGCACTGATATTTGCGCCAATGCTGGCGATAGGGGATAATAAAATCATAAATTTTTATTGATGACTTTGAATAATTAGACTGACTAGCGAAGTGTGCGTGAAATGATTAATCATAATTAACTTGTCAGCTGATTGATCTGCTAAATAGAGACGTATATTTCTAGCGCAATAATAATTCATGCTTGACGCGCTAGACTTAGTACGACGCAAAAAAAGCCACCCTGACATGTTAAACGTCAGGGTGGCTTAATTAATTTAATTAGTTAGAGCTTGATGAAGATGAGGTTGAAAGGTATGACGATAAGATATCCTTCAAATCGTTATCCTTGATTGAAACGTTCCCACCCTTAAGCACTTTAGAAACAACGTTTTGTAAGACAGTGGAGTCGCTCATATCATTGTCCCAAATTTGTTTCTTCAAATCAGCGGTGTGATCAGACATCTTACCCTTACCAGGGTTCTTGATCATCCGGATGATTTCATAACCGTTGCTGGTCTTAACAGCGGAAGTCGTGTATTCACCGTTCTTCAGCTTGAAAGCAGCCGTTAAGAATTTAGATGAGTAGCTCGTGTTAGTGTTATCAAAGGCTGATAACTTACCACCATCATTCTTAGTCGTTGTATCAGTTGAATACTTCTTGGCTAACTTCGTAAAGTTGGCTTGGCTAGAATCCTTCTTCAAAGCGTCTAAGACTTTGTCAGCAGTTGCTGATTTGGCAACTAGGATATGTTGAACCGTGACTTTAGGTTCGTAAGACTTCCATTGCTTCTTCAAAGCTTTATCAGTAATCTTGACCTTGTCTTTAACGGCTTCCTTCAATAATAAGTTAGAACGTAATTGTTCCTTGAAGGTCTTGGTCGTCAAACCATTTTGCGATAAGACGGTTGAGAAAGAACTACCATATTGTGACTTGTAAGTATTATATTGCTTCGTCACTTGCTTAGTCGAAACTTTTGAGCCGTAATCCTTTTCGAGCACCTTATTCAGGATCATTTGTTGCAAGACTTGCTTACCTGAAGAGGTTCCCTTCATACTACTGTAATATTGGCTTTCGGTAATCTTACCACCGGAAGTTGATGCAACGGTCTTGCTACCACAACCAGCTAAGGTGAAGGTTAGTAAGACACCAGCAAGGGCAATGAGCCATTTCTTCATTCCTAAAACACATCCTATTCTTGAAATCGTTCTGCGTTAGCAGACTTCAACGACTACTATACCATATCTATTAAAGCTTCTGCATGCATATGGAAATCTTTACAAAATTTTCAGAGATTTCACAGCCTCTTCATAAATTCTACCTAATGCGTCAGTGAATTTAAACGAAATCAGCTTGTTAAGATAGCAAACAAAAGAATCGTGGGCCTAATGCGACCTCACGATTACTTGCTCAGTCGGTTGTCTTGGTTAAATGGTCTAAAGTGTCTTGTAAGTGATCCGCACGTTTTTTCATGATGGTTACGTGGGGTTCAATCTTAAATTGAAATTTATCCAATTCAGTCTGAATGTCATCAAAAACTTCCGCAGCGTGGGCCATTTGAACACTGAGATTGCTCTGGGCATCGCTAAACTCTTCACGTGCGTCTTGTAAGTTATCAGCAGCATCTAAAACGTCTTGCACGTAACTTTTGATGTCTGTGTAGAGCGCTTTAGGTGTTTTCTGATTGATCAACATGTAGGTAGCAGCACTGAGACCCAGACCGATCAGGCTGTTACGAATAAACTTTGCCATGGGAGACCTCCTAATTAGCTAATTCAGTTTTAATGGCGTTCTGTAAGCGAGTGTAGTCGGTTTCGTCATATTTTTTGGCGTTGTCCTTAAAGATCATCCGAAAATCATCTTTATCGCTGTAGCGGGGGATGAGGTGAAAATGGGAGTGGAAGACGGACTGATAAGCGACCGCACCATTATTGTTAACGATATTCATGCCAATAATATTCTCGTCAGTTGCTTTGATAGCGCGGGCGATTTCAGGAATCCGCGCAAACACGATGCTGGCAAGATCACGATCGTAACCGAAAATATCGGCAACGTGCGTCTTCGGTACGACTAAGGTGTGACCAGGAGTACCTTGCGAGATGTCAAGAAAGGCTTTGACCATGTCGTCTTCATAAACGGTATAGCTCGGAATATCGCCCTTAATTATTTTACAAAAGATACAATCGTCATCGAGTTTTGGTTCAAAAGCTGTCATGTGATAACCTTCTTTATTTATTAGTTGGGTTCATTATACACTATCGATGTTGCGGCAATCAAAACTAGGTAGCTTGATTGACGACAAATTACTGAAGTTTCGGTAAAGTCGGGGATCAATGAGCCAACCAAATAGAGGGTGTCGTGATGGCTATGCTATAATGGGAGCACTTATACCAACACAGAAAGAGGTTAACGTTATGACATTAGCGGTACAACACTTAGTTGGTGGGTATTCGCAAATTCCCGTCTTAAAAGATATTAGTTTTCAAGTTGAGCCCGGTGAATTAGTGGGCTTGATCGGACTTAACGGGGCCGGTAAGTCAACGACCATTAATCATATTATCGGTTTGTTGACGCCCATGAAAGGATCAATTGCGCTCAATGGCGTGACATTAGCACAAGATCCTCAAAGCTATAAAAGCCAAATTGCGTACATTCCAGAAACACCTATCTTATATGAAGAGTTAACATTAAAAGAACATCTAGAAATGACGATGCTGGCGTATGGTTTAGACCAAGAACAGGCTTGGCAACGGGCTCATGACTTATTGAAAACTTTCCGATTGGCTAACAAGTTGGATTGGTTCCCCGCGAACTTCTCAAAGGGAATGAAACAGAAAGTCATGATTGTTTGTGCGTTCATCACTAACGCTAAGTTGTTCATTATTGATGAGCCTTTCTTAGGACTGGATCCTTTGGCGGTGCACGACTTGTTGGCATTGATTGCGACAGTCAAAGCACAGGGAGCCGCTGTCCTTATGTCGACGCACGTTTTGGACACGGCTGAAAAAGCTTGTGATAAGTTTGTATTATTGCATGCTGGTGAAGTACAGACACAGGGGACTTTTGCTGAAATCAAAGCGAATTATCCGGATGCGGGTGAGTCGTTAAACGATATTTATCTTTCATTGACCGGGGTGACCCGTGATGAATGAGTTATTTCAAACGCGGTTGCAGCGGCATCTGCGTCGGATGTTGCGCTACCTAAGATTGGTGTTCAATGATCACTTTGTCATTGCATTAATGTTTTTTGTCGGCGGACTCGGGCTGGCTTATTCCAATTGGCTCAAGACGCTTGGCCCTCAGCAGACGTGGATCGTCTGGGTGCTCGGTCTCTTATTATGGGCGGGTCTAAGTGTCAGTCATATCGCAACGTTATTAGAACCGGCCGATACCGTTTTCCTGTTACCACGTGAACGGGATGTGCATGCGTACTTCGTGAAAGCGTGGCGCTACAGTTGGTGGTTGGCGCAAGCAGTCCAAGTGATTTTTGTTGGCTTGACCGTGCCGTTGCTCATGATCGTTGATCAGATGACGGGCTGGTCGTTGCTGGCGTTACTCATCACCCAGTTGGCGTTAAAGGATGCCCAGTTAACGCTGAGCGTGACGCATCTCTATCAAGTGAAGCCAAGCATGAAGCGGTGGTTGCGCCCCCTGAACTGGGCCGGCGCGTTCGTCACGTTGGCAGTGGGACTATTAGTGACGCCGTGGTTGAGTGCCGCAATGGCCATCGCGATTGCGGTGGGACAACGTTATTTGCACCAACGAATTTGGTCGACCACGGTGATTGCTTGGCGTGACGACATCAAAGCCGAAGCCAACCGTATGTTAGGGATTTATCGATTCTTTAATTTATTTACGGATGTACCAATGGTGCAAGGCAGTGTCAAACGTCGTCGGTACCTGGATTGGTTACTACGGTGGTTACCTAAGGACCAGCAGCATGCGTTTGGCTACCTATATACACGTGGCATGTTGCGCGGCACGGAGTTTAGCGGGTTAGTGGTTCGTTTGACAGTTATTGGTGCGGTGCTACTGTACTTTAGTGGGCACGGTTGGTTAGCGATGGCGTTGGACGCCTTATTTATTTACTTGATTGGGTTTCAATTGTTGCCGTTTTACAAGCAATACGATAATATAGTTTTTACGCACATTTATCCGCTGGCAACTAAACAGCGGTTGAAAAACTTTCAGCGGTTATTGCGAAACGTGTTAAGTTTGACGGGATTAATCTTTTTAGTTGCGTTCTGGTTAAGCAACGCACCGTTAGCTCAAGTTGGGATTTTGCTCATCATTAACGTGATTGAAATCTATCTCTTAGTTACTTGGTATTTAAAATTAAGATTAGCTTAAAACCTTGATGTATCAAGGGTTAAAAAGGACTTGACGGATTCAACTTTCGTCTATAAAATGTGATTGTTAAGTCAAATAATAATGAGTCATTAAATAAATTTTGAGAGGAGTGGGGCTGATGGATTTCGAACTTGATGATGGCTGGGACGTTTACCCGATCTATGGGAATACGAATAAAGCTTTCATGGGCAAAAAAAATCACCAACGATTGTTCTTAAAGCGAAACGCCTCGCCGTTCCTAGCGGCGCTGTCGATGGAAGAAATTACCCCGCGATTAATCTGGACGAAGCGTATCTCAAGCGGGGATACGCTGACAGCCCAAGAGTGGTTGAATGGTCAAACTTTAACGAAGCAACAAATGCGGCTGCCTGAAGTGGCGCATTTATTGGCACGTGTGCACAATTCCGAGTTGCTTCACCGGATGTTAAGAAAAGTCGGTGGTCAGAGTGTCCGCCCACAAGACTTTATTCAGCAATACTTACAAGATTTACCAGATGATTTACGGCACCATCCGTTAATGGCCCGGGTTCTGGATGAATTAAGAGGAACCGCACCCACTTTACCGGCCACTGATTATCGCGTTTGTCACGGTGATCTTAACCACAAGAACTGGTTACTATCTGATCGCCAACAACTGTACTTGGTTGACTGGGATTCCGCACGATTTGCGGATCCGGCGTCAGATATTAGTATGCTACTATGCGAATATGTCCCGTTAAGTGATTGGCAACAGTGGCTTAGTGAATACGGTGAGACTATGACGACCGCCTTACGGACGCGAGTGGTCTGGTATGCTAAGATCAATTTACTATTGAATATCAAAGATAATTATTATCGGAATCAGTACCATCAGATGAACCATGAAATTATCTTTTTAGAAGAATTATCGCAGTACGAAGTGTAACGACGAGCAACAAAATCGCCGCGAGTCCCAGATGGAATTCGCGGCGATTTTGTTGAGTAAGCAAATGAAGAAGGAGTCAATCAAGATGCGTGTCAGAAATAAACCGTGGGCGCCAAAGTTAATTGCCGCCCATCCCGAACTTATTACCGAAGATCCAACTCAGCTAAAAGGCCGCTGGCAAAGCCGTTTTGCCAAACCCCAGCCACTCCAGATTGAAGTGGGGAGTGGAAAGGGCCAGTTCATCATTGAAATGGCTAAGCGTCATCCTGAGATAAATTACGTTGCCATTGAAATTCAGACCTCGGTGATTGCGATTATTTTGAAAAAGCTAGTCGAGGCCCCGTTGCCTAACCTGCAATTGGCACATGCGGACGGTCAAGCGGTGACTGCCTTTTTCGAACCCCATGAAGTTGATCGCTTATATCTGAACTTCTCTGATCCGTGGCCGAAGTCGCGTCATGAAAAGCGGCGTTTGACCTACAAGTCGTTTTTGAGCAGTTACCGGGAAGTCTTAAAACCCAACGGTCAGATCGAATTTAAGACTGATAACCGGGGGCTATTCGAATTTTCATTAACGAGCATGAATAACTTTGGGATGCAATTTGAACAAGTTTGGTTAGACTTGCATGCAGTTGCCACACCTGAGGATAACGTCGAGACTGAATATGAACAGAAGTTCAGTGCGGCGGGCCCAATTTATAAGATTATTGCAACTTTCCCAGCAAAATAGACTGAATGAGAACAGCGAAACGCGTCGGCGATCGCTGTTTTTTAATTGAGTGTAATTGTCGGAAACATCAAAAATGAGCTTCCAGAATTTTAATTCCAGAAGCTCATTTTTGATTTTTGATGCGGATAGTCAATTGTGAGTTATTAAAGCCGGTAAATGTCTAAAATACTACCAGTATTGGCATCGGCCAAAAACTCGTACTGTACCAGCTGACCATCTTCATAGCGGGTAATGCCGCCATAGTAGACATCCGTGCGCAATGCGAACTTTTGTAATGGGGATTTTTTCATTTCAATCCACGAGCCTTCAATCGGTGCTTCCTTCAAAAACGCGCGCTTGACTTGGCTAAGAATTTGGTTAGGGGTGGGGCGGCGCAACCGCTTGAACAGGCCGCCAACGGAAAAGCCCCCGGCGATACCAGCCATCCCAACCGCTAACAAGCCGCCATATTGTAATTGTTTATTCATGATGTTGCGTCTCCTTTCAGCTAACTTGACTAGGAAATGTTTTATTTAAATTTAGTATACCAATGATTGACGAGAATACAAAGAAAAGTCATAATTAATCAGTATGATTTAAGTAAAATACGCTATAATATAGTGTTGAACGCTAAAATGAGAGTAAAGGGGTTTCACATGTTAATTACAAGTTATAATCCATCCGAATTAGGTGACACGTTAATCACCATTTTACGACCAGATGCGGCCACCCAAACGATTGAAACACATGCCAATGTGACGCGTATTAGCGATGCTGACAGTGGGGAAACCTTGGGCTATAATTTCTTTGACGTTTCCAAGACGTTAGGCGACTTAGATGCCAATGGTCAAGTTCACTTAACGGCCGAACAAGTTGAGCAATTAAATAATTTATTAAAAACCAATGATTTTGAACCTGAATTAGTTTTAGACACTGACCCTAAGTTTGTGGTCGGCTATGTGGAATCAGCCGAAGCACATCCGAAGTCTGATCATTTACAGATTACCAAGACGAATGTTGGTTTGGATCAACCACTTCAAATCGTGAGTGGTTCACCTAATATGCAGGCGGATATTTTGGTTGTTGTTGCCAAGGTCGGTGCAATGATGCCCAGTGGCTTAATTATTTGGCCGGGCGAATTACGGGGCGTTGAGAGTGATGGCATGATTGTTTCAGGCCGAGAATTACAATTACCGAACGCGCCACAACGGCCAGGGGCTTTGATTTTGCCCGCCGATTATCAGCCAGTGGGTGCGCCATTTGATTTCAAACGCGCTCAGACGTTATTTACCGCTTAATTTGCAGATATTAAAAACTAGGATGATTGAAAATGAACCATTATGATGGCCCGGCATTTTTCCGGAAATATCGATTTAACAAACCACAAGTGAATAATTCAGCGGCCAGTCAATCAACTCCTGTAGCGGCATCGGCTAGTCCACAATCGACTGCTGGTGCACCTAGTGCGGCGCCAAAACGGCCAGCCAGTCAAACTAGCGCCAAGCAGGTGACGAGTCAGGCAACTACTTCGAGTAGCAGTGCTGCAACTAGTGCGACCCTCTTTAACGGTGGCACCCATGGGACTTTTCACCCATCCCGGGTACCAGCCCAGCTTAGTGCGGCGCTGACAAATGGCGGTATCATTCAGGATCACGATGACCGTAATTATTTAGAAATTGAAGCGAGCTTGCATAAGCGGCCCGAGACCTTCTTATTGTTTGCGGATGCAGCAGCTAATGATTTACCGGCTGTTGATTTGCAACAACCGCTTTCTGATAGTGGGACGGACACGAGTCAAGTTGAACACCCGAGTGATTCGGCAGTTCTTAGTCAAGCGGAACGGAAGATGGCTTCAAGTGTTGACCCGACAACGGTAACTAGTCAGGCAGCATCGAGCGTGGCTGCTCAAACGGTCGTGGCTAACACGTCACAGACCGGCAGTGATTCCACGGTGTCCGCAGCTTCGGCGACGGTTGTGCGACCAACGGAAGTGTTTGAACCTACCACTCCTGAATTAGCTGTGTCGGCTGCGGCAATTAATACGCCTAAAACCGATGATTCAGTGGTAGTGACGGCTCCCACGGAAGTATTTGAGCCCACTGACCCAAGTTTAGCAGCGTCGGCAGCCGCCATAAATGCGCCTAGCGCGGTAAGTTCGGCAATATCGGTAGGCCCCACGGAAGTATTTGAGCCCACTGACCCAAGCTTAGCAGCGTCGGCGGCCGCCATAAATGCGCCTAGCGCGGTAAGTTTGGCAGTATCGGCAGGGCCGACAGAAGTGTTTGAACCAACTGATCCCGCGCTTGCTGAATCTGCTGCAACTGTTAATGCGGCTGCTGATCATGATAAAATAGAATCTGCTGCGACTAGTGCGACACCCAAGTCAGCACATGGGCTAGGACTATCCTTAGGGGATATTATGACCGCTGAGCACGATGCCCAGGCGGACTTAGCGTTATTTAAGGATCAGCCAACAACGGCGGCTTCTGCAGCACCACAGTCAAGTACTGCGCAGACTCGTTCACACGTTAACGAAGAACCTTATCAACCGGTTGGCATGCGGCCAACTAGCACAAGTCCTGCTGTGACGTCAGCAACGGCCACGCCAGTCAGCGTTGTGGCATCATCCACGGTCCCTTCACAAGAAAGTGGGGAAGCGACTAGTGTGACTATGGCACCGTCACAGGCGGCTACTTCTGCAGTTACAACTAGTCCCGCTTTGTCAGAGACATCTGCAGTGGCTTCACAACCTGAGTTAGTTCATAGTGGCGGTTCAGCGGCCCCCGTCCTTGAGGATAAAGAATTAGCGGCTTATCATTTGCCACCGCTGAATCTGTTGAAAGCACCGATCGTGGCCAATGAATCTGAGATGGATGATTGGATCGAGCAGAAGGCCAGTGCGTTAGATGAATCTCTGGACGCATTTGGTGTCAATGCCAACGTTGTCGATTGGACGATTGGACCAACTGTGACTCAGTTCCAAGTAAAACCTGCTCGTGGCGTCAAGGTCAGCAAGATTACCAACTTAAATGATGATTTGAAATTGGCCTTGGCTGCAAAAGATATTCGAATTGAAGCGCCGATCCCTGGCCGTAATACGATTGGGATTGAAATTCCAAATGCGAAATCGCGGCCGGTGATGCTGTCTGAAGTTTTAGATTCTGACAAATTCCGCGACAGTAAGTCACCATTGACGGTCGCACTCGGTGTCGATTTATTCGGGCAACCACAAGTCACTGACCTGCGGAAGATGCCGCACGGTTTGATTGCGGGGGCTACGGGTTCTGGAAAATCAGTCTTCATCAATAGTATCTTGGTTTCGATTCTGTACAAAGCGAACCCACAACAAGTTAAATTGTTGTTAATTGATCCGAAGGCCGTAGAACTAGCACCATACAACGAGATTCCACATTTATTAGCACCCGTGATTTCAGAACCCAAAGCCGCTTCGGCAGCGCTGAAATGGGTCGTTGATGAAATGGACAACCGGTATGATAAACTTGCCGCTGGTGGTGCCCGGAACATTGAGCAATTCAACAAACTGGCCGACGAACATGACGAGCCGGCTCTAAAAATGCCGTATATCGTGATTGTAATCGACGAATTAGCTGATTTGATGATGGTTGCTTCTAGTGAGGTCCAGGATTACATTGCCCGAATCACCCAGAAAGCCCGTGCGGCAGGGATTCATTTATTAGTTGCGACTCAGCGGCCAAGTGTTGATGTGGTCACTGGTTTGATCAAGAATAATATCCCAACGCGGGTGGCCTTCATGGTTGCCAGCCAGATCGATTCGCGGACGATTCTGGACGCGAGTGGGGCGGAACGTCTGTTGGGACGCGGTGATATGTTGTATCTTGGCAACGGTCAACCCGCACCGATTCGGTTGCAGGGGACGTTCGTGGACAGTGAGATCGACAGTATCACTCAGTTTGTCCGTGATCAGGCAGCACCGCACTATGAATTTCAACCAGACAGCCTAGTGAAGCACGAGGAAGCAGCACGCAATGAAGATGACTTGATGCCTGAAGCATTGGCTTACATTGCTGATGAAGATACCATGTCGACATCGAAGTTGCAACGAAACTTCTCGATTGGCTATAATCGGGCGGCCAATATTATTGATGATTTGGAAAGTCGCGGCTACGTTTCAGCAGCTAAGGGTTCCAAACCACGAGATGTTTATTTCACAGCGGCAGATTTAACTAAATTACAAGCCAATTCATAATTAAAAATAAAGCGATTCACCTCATGATTGATGAATTGTGAATATGGGAGATTATTAGCATAATGGATAAAGCAACGGTTTATTATTTTGTTGGGATCAAGGGCTCTGGGATGAGCTCACTAGCCTTGATTTTACATGACAAGGGTTACCAAGTTGAAGGCTCAGATATTGAACAATATACGTTTACGCAAAAAGGTCTAGCTGCAGCTGGCATTAAGATGCTACCGTTTTCCGAAGATAACATTCGCGAAGGCCTCACAGTGATTGCGGGGAACTCATTTACTGATGACCATCCTGAAATCAAAAAGGCGCGTGAAATGGGGTTGCCCGTTTATCGCTATCATGAATTTCTTGGAAAATTAATGGAAGGCTTCACGAGTATTGGTGTGGCCGGGACTCACGGGAAGACGTCGACAACTGGTTTGTTGTCCCACGTTTTGAGTCATATCGCTCCCACCAGTTACTTGATTGGTGATGGGACCGGTAAAGGCACCCCTGACGCGCGTTTCTTCGTTTTTGAAGCGGATGAATATCGGCGGCACTTCGTTGCTTACCATCCCGATTATGCCATCATGACGAACGTTGACTTTGACCATCCTGATTACTACAAGGATTTAGCTGACGTTCAATCCGCTTTCCAACAATTTGGCAATCAAGTGAAGAAGGGCATCTTTGCTTGGGGTGACGATGAAAGTTTACGACACCTCGATGTTGATACCCCAATTTACTATTACGGGACGAATGACCGTGACGACTTTCAAGCGGTTAATATCAAACGAACGACTAAGGGGTCTTCATTTGAAGTGAAGTATCACGATGAATCGTTAGGGGAATTTGAAATCCCATTGTTTGGTGAACACAATGTCTTAAACAGCACGGCTGTCATTGCGGTTTCTTACTTTGAAAAGGTGAACTTGGACGAAATTCGGCGGGAACTCCTCGACTTTAGTGGGGTTAAACGACGTTTCTCAGAACATCAAGTTGGCGATATGGTCATGATCGACGACTACGCACATCATCCATCAGAAATTAAAGCAACATTGGATGCTGCACGCCAAAAGTATCCGGATAAGGAAATCTTGGCCGTATTCCAACCACATACGTTCTCACGGACGAAAGCATTGATGGATGGCTTTGCAGCCAGCTTAAGCAAGGCAGATCACGTCTTTTTGACCAATATCTTCAGTTCTGCCCGTGAAAAATCTGGTGATGTTTCCTCCAAAGACTTAGCTGCTAAGTTACCCAATGGTGGTGAAATTATCACGACCGATGACATGTCTGCTTTAACGGCTTACCACAATGCCGTCGCTGTCTTTATGGGTGCTGGTGACATTCAAAAGTACGAAAAAATTTATGAAGACCAAATGAAATAATTCTTAAAAAAGCGGCCCCAGCAGGGCCGCTTTTTTAGTCCGTCTTTAAATTGATTTAGCGTAAACCGGCGTTAGCATCCAAGATGAAACCCTATGAGAGATGTTAGATTATTGCTAGACAACAGTTGTGCGACCTATTTTGACCTTACAAGTTTTAATGGAACTTATGCAGTCGATAAATAAAGCACCAATGAGGATAATTCACTAGAATCTCCGTCATTGGTGTTTTATTAGTGTGTATGATTTCTAAGGATTAACCACGTGGTTAGTGAGGCAGGTGCAGTAGTCTTAGTTTTGTTGCTTCTGGGCTTTGTTTAACATTTTCTTAGCTTCACAATCATAGTCGCAGGCCGCACATTTGCCCTTTTTAGCACGTTTGACCACGCGATAAATCTGATAGCCAGCAGCCCCAATAATTAGTGCGATAATTAAGAAATTAACGAATAATGCCATGTGAATCAAACTCCTTTCAGATAAATAATTGACCAACTTGGTAAATGACGAAGGCCAAGGTGTAAGCAATGACCAAACTCGAGCAGACGGCGTAAACAGCCCACTTGGTCGATCCAGTCTCGGACTTGATGGTCCCAATCGTGGCGAAGCACGGGACATATAGCAAGATGAAGACGAGCATCGCGTATGCGGATAACGGTGTGAAAAAGCGCCCCATCATGGCAATCAAGCCGGCCTGATTTGCGCTGTGGAACATTACCATCATACTAGAGCTGATGACTTCTTTGGCTAGAATCCCAGTAAAGAGGGCTGAGATAACTTGCCAAGCAGTCACACCGAGTGGCGCGAACAGCGGTAATAGTGTTTTGCCAAGTGTCGCGGCAAAGCTGTTGTCGATGTCGCTGACTAAGCCGCTAGTGCCGAATGAGGAAAGTAACCAAATCAAGACCGTACCGGCAAAAATGATAGTACCTGCCTTTTTGATGAACCCTTTACCCTTATCCCAGGTGCCACGCCAAATAATGTCAGCCCGGGGAATATGATACTGTGGTAACTCAACGATGAAGACGGAACTAT
Organism: Lactiplantibacillus sp. 3062; assembly: GCF_055413545.1. Lineage (NCBI taxonomy): Bacteria > Bacillati > Bacillota > Bacilli > Lactobacillales > Lactobacillaceae > Lactiplantibacillus > Lactiplantibacillus sp. 3062. The sequence goes on along the minus strand of NZ_JBVAYE010000002.1, from coordinate 501,173 downwards.
CATCGACGTTGAAAATCAGTTGATAAAATTTAGCCATACCGAGGGCGACCGCAATGCCAAGAAAGTAAATCGACAAGACAATTAGGGCCTGATTTTTCGGGAAAAAAGCGGCCACAAATAGGCTGTAGATTGGCAGACGGGCGGAGCAACTCATAAATGGGGAAATCAGCGTTGTAATTAAGCGTTCTTTAGGTTGTTCAATTGTCCGGGCGGCCATAATACCAGTGACGTTGCATCCAAATCCAATAATTAGGGGGATAAATGCCTTCCCGTTGAGTCCAATCATCTGCATCAAGCGGTCCGTAACTAGTGCTGCTCGTGCCATGTAACCTGAATCTTCCAAGATTGAAATACAGGCAAACAAGACAAAAATTTGGGGAATAAAGACGAGCACGCCACCGACCCCTGCAATTAGGCCGTTAACAATCAGTGAGCGCAAGACCGGGATGGCTCCAGCCATGGTCAACCAGTGACTCACGGTGGTGGATAGTGGTCCGGAGACGAAGCTATCTAACAAATCTGACAGGGGCGTGCCGACCCAATCAAAGGATAATTTGAACATCAAGTAGAAGATTCCCACGAAGACGGGTAGCCCTAAGAACGGATTGGTGACCCACTTGTCGATTTTAGCAGTCATCTCGACGTGGCTGGTGCTTGCCAAGTTTTGACTAGCGCTGGCTAAGGTTTGCTCAATAAAGTCTAGTCGGGTTTGGAAGATCTGCTCGTCGAATTTTTGAGCGTCGTAATAAGCGGCTTGACTAGTGAGTGGTGTCAATCCCATGTGTTTCGCGTAGGCTCGAATTGGCTTATTTTGATTAATAAATTGAATCGTCAGCCACCGTGCGAAGTCTGCTGTCAAATCAAATTTTTTGATGAGCTGTTGGCTAGCCTGACGAATGGCTTGCTCAATCATGAAAGGATAGTTGAGTTTGAGCGGTGTCGCGGCCGGATGGGGACCTGCCAATAAGTCTTCGCGTAGCTGATGCAGCCCTTCTTTATTGCGGGCGTTAGTCGCTTTGATCTGACAGCCAAGTTGTTCAGCTAGCGTGTCAAAATCATAATAATGGCCCGTCCGTTTGAGGTCATCAATCATGTTGAGTGCGATAATCACCGGTGCGCCAAATTCCAACACTTCGATCGACAGTAGTAAGTTACGCTTGAGCTGACTCGCGTTGGTCACGTTCAGAATTAGATCAGGGTGGTTATGTAGCAGATAGTTGGTGACGACTGCTTCATCTTTGGTGATTGGATTAAGTGAATAGACTCCGGGTAAATCGACCATTTCAACTTCAGAGTGCCGAATCCGGCCCATCTTCTTCTCAACGGTCACGCCGGTCCAGTTACCGACGTACGCGTATTTATCCGTCAGTTCATTGAATAGCGTGGTCTTACCAGTATTGGGATTTCCGAGCAATGCAACCGTCGTCATCTTAATGGCCTCCAATCAACGTTTGAAATACGGTGTACCGAATCCCAATCCGTTGTTGATCAATCTGAACAATTACTGGTCCGTGAAACGGATAGTAGCGGACAACGGCCAGCGGACTGCCGACATGTAGCCCTAAGCTGTGCAATCGTTGAACGGTCTGATTATCCAAACCTGTGAATTGTTGAATATGTAGTTGTGATGTATTAGTAACGGATTGACTTAGCATAAGGCTCAGTCCTTTCTGAATATTCCAATAGTGAATAATTCATCAAAAATATTATACCTACATCATAGCATGAAAGGGCTTTTATTAATATGGGGAAAAGCCTTATTTTCTTTTGAAATGAAAACGGTTATACTCTAAGTATAGAATACAAAAAGGCCGATGTTACGCTATTTTTGTTGAAGCCGTTGACTAATCATTATATACGGAAGGAATAACGGCTTGGGTAATAAATTCAATTGTTGGAGGATGATTTAAATGGCAACCTTGGAAGTTAAAGATTTACACGTTGAAGTGACGGATGATGAGCAAAAAAAGTCTCGTGAGATTTTAAAAGGCGTCAATTTATCTATGAAAACTGGTGAAATTCATGCCATTATGGGACCAAATGGGACTGGTAAGTCCACTTTATCACAAACTATTATGGGCCAACCGGCTTATCACGTTACTCAGGGTGATATCTTGTTGAACGGCGAAAGTATCGTAAACATGCCAGTTGATGAACGTGCACGTAAGGGACTCTTCCTCGGCATGCAGTATCCAGCTGAAATTCAAGGGGTCACCAACGCTGAATTTTTACGGGCAGCAATGAACGCACGTCGACCAGCTGATGATCAAATCTCAGTGATGGCCTTTCTTAAAGAACTCGACAAGAACTTGGCACTACTTAATATGAGCGAATCCATGACGGAACGTTACCTAAACGAAGGTTTCTCCGGTGGTGAAAAGAAGCGTAACGAAATTTTGCAATTATTGATGATCAAGCCATCATTCGCCTTATTGGACGAAATTGATTCCGGGCTTGATATCGATGCGTTACAAGTGGTTTCTAAGGGTGTTAATTCGATGCGGGGCGATAATTTCGGCTCATTGATTATCACGCATTATCAACGGCTGTTAAACTACATTGTGCCCGATGTCGTTCACGTGATGATGGGTGGTCGAATCGTGAAGACTGGTAACGCCGACTTAGCAAAGACCCTTGAAAAAGAAGGTTATGCTGGTTTACGTGACGATTTGAACATTGATGTCAAACTTGTTGACGACGAAGATTAGGGGGTGGCAGTAATGGAAGCAACTGCTGATTATGAAACTATCAAAACAACGCTAGCTGCGGCTGCTAACGAACATGGTGAACCGCACTGGCTCGTTGAACGCCGTTTAGCGGCTTTAGATGCGATGCAAGGCCTAGCGGTTCCCAAAGCTGATCGCTTTAGTATTCGCGACTGGCCACTGACGCCCACCGACCAACCACTAAAGTTCAGTCGTTCGGATCGAACTTTAGCAACTGATGTAACGGCTGAAGCTGGTCATATCCAAATCGTACAAGTTGGGCAGACAACGGTGACCGTCAATTTGCCTGATGAACTAGATGATCAGGGTGTCATTTTGACCGATATGTTCACGGCTTTTCGCGAACATCCACAGCTAACTGAAAAACATTTTATGGGCAAAGTCGTCAAAACTGACGAGGACCGGTTGACCAGCTACCATACCGCGTTTTTGAACGCCGGGGTCTTCCTATATGTTCCTAAAGGGGTTATTGTCAAAGAACCAATTGAGATCACCACGATTCAGGATAGTACCCGAGTGCAACCGTTAATTAGTCACGTCTTGATTGTGGCTGAACAAGACAGTCATTTCGCAGTAACTCAGCACCTGACAACGAAGGGTGACGTCGATAATATCGCCAACTGTGTTGTAGAAATTTTGGCACGGGCTGACAGTGAAGTGCATTTTTCAGCGTTCGATGAACTCGGGGCCAACACGACTGCTTATTTGAATCGGCGGGCCGCGATCAGTCGGGGAGCCAAAGTCGATTGGGCTATCGGGATGATGAATAACGGTAACACTTTCGGGGACTTTGACTCGGAACTGATCGGTGAAGGCGCCAAATCCGATGCCAAGGTCATCACAGTGACGACCAAGGCCCAGGATGTCTGTGTTAATACGCGGGTCACTAACCGTGGTAAGAAGACTGACGGCAATATCGTACAACGTGGGGTCATTATGGAAAAGTCTAACCTGATTTTTAACGGAATCGGTCACATTATTCACGGGGCCTCCGGTGCACATGCTGAACAGGAAAATCGGGTTTTGATGATGTCTGATGATGCCCATGGTGACGCGAACCCAATTCTATTGATCGATGAAAATGACGTGTTAGCTGGACATGCAGCAAGTGTTGGTCAAATTGATCAAAATCAAATGTACTATTTGATGAGTCGCGGGATTGATAAACCACAGGCCCAACGGTTGGTTATTCGGGGCTTCTTAAGTACCGTGATTGGTGCGATCCCATCGAAGACTGTCCGGACTCGCTTAACGAACACGATTGAAAGGAAGCTTGAAGATGGCATCCAATTTTGAGACGTTACGGTCAGATTTTCCCATTCTAAACCAACAAGTGAATGATGAACGACTTGTCTACCTGGATAATGCGGCGACTGCGCAGCGCCCCAACCAAGTCGTGGATGCGCTCGTTCACTTTTATCAACACGATAATGCCAATGTTCATCGCGGTGTGCACACCTTAGCAGAGCGGGCCACTAGTCAATACGAAGCTGCGCGCGCCAAGGTGCAACGGTTCATCAATGCTGCAAAAACGGATGAAATCGTCTTCACCAAAGGGACGACGGATAGTCTCAATCTGATTGCCAGTACTTATGGCGAAGCCAATATTCAAGCGGGTGATGAGATCGTCATTTCCATTATGGAGCATCATAGTAATTTAATTCCGTGGCAACAGTTAGCATTGCGTAAGCACGCCACCTTGAAATATATTGAGTTAACGGCGACTGGTGAATTGGACATGGCCGATGCTGCCAACAAGATTACGGATCGAACAAAAATTGTTTCAGTGACCCATGCTAGTAATGTATTGGGAACGGTCAATCCAATCAAGGCGTTAGCACGATTGGCGCATCAACACGGTGCCGTGATGATTGCGGATGGGGCGCAAGCAGCCCCTCATATGCCGGTCGATGTCCAGGCACTCGATGTTGATTTTTACGCATTTTCAGGGCATAAAATGCTAGGACCAACCGGTATTGGCGTTCTATATGGTCGTGAGAATTTATTAGCTACGATGCCACCGTATCAATTTGGTGGTGAGATGATTGGCTTTGTTCACCGTGATGACAGTACCTGGGCGGAACTACCGTGGAAGTTTGAAGCGGGCACTCAGAACATTGCCGGTGCGATCGGCTTGGGCGCGGCGGTTGATTATTTGACGCAACTCGGTATGGATCAAGTTCAGCAACACGAACAGCAATTAGTCAATTACTTATTGCCTAAGTTGATTGCAATGCCTGGTGTCACGGTCTACGGTCCCCAAGATCCCCAACATCATACGGGCGTCATCGCCTTTAATATCGACGGTTTGCACCCGCACGACGCGGCTACCGCGTTGGATATGGAAGGTGTCGCCGTTCGCGCGGGTCATCACTGTGCACAACCCCTGATGGCAGCGCTCGGCTTAGTAGCAACTGCACGGGCTAGTTTTTACATTTACAATACACAAGCGGACGCTGATCAATTATTAACGTCACTCCAAGCAACAAAGGAGTTTTTCGAACATGGGACTGTCTAAATTAAGTGGCTTATATCGCGAAGTGATTTTAGATCATGGTGATCATCCGCATCATAAAAATGCGTTGCCAAACGCAACACATGCCATTACGTTGAAAAATCCAACTTGTGGCGACGTCATCAATTTGGCTATTCAATTGGATGCGCATGATCAAATCGAAGATATTGGATTTACGGGTGAGGGCTGTACCATCAGTCAAGCATCGGCCAGTATGATGACGGATGCGGTGATGGGTAAGTCGAAAGAACAGGCATTGGCAATGGCTAAGACATTTTCGGATATGGCGATTGGCAAGCAACACCCGCAGGCCGATATGGATGCCTTAGAAGACGCCGCAATTTTATCGAATATTATGCAATTTCCGGCACGAATCAAATGTGCCACGCTAGCTTGGTGGGCTTTGCAACGGGCATTGCTTGCTGAAAATGGCAATGAGGAGGAATCAGAAGTATGAGTGAAGTACCTGACGTGGTAAAAAATGACCGTGATTATGAATATGGATTTCATGACGATGTCAAACCAGCATATTCAACTGGGCGAGGATTAACGGAAGCCACGGTGCGCGAAATTTCCGCGGCAAAACATGAGCCACAATGGATGTTGAATTATCGGTTAAATGCCTATCATGAGTATTTAAAGATGCCGATGCCTAAGTTTGGCCCGGATCTCACGAAACTCGACTTGAAGGACATGCTGTATTATCAGAAGATGACCGATAAAAAGTTCCGTGACTGGAAAGAAGTCCCAGCTGACTTGAAGCGGACGTTCGACCGGTTAGGTGTGCCTGAAGCTGAACGGAAATACTTAGCCGGTTCATCGGCGCAGTATGAATCTGAAGTCGTTTATCACAATATGCGTAAAGATTTTGAAAAGTTAGGTATTATTTTTACCGATACCGATACGGCGCTTCACGATTATCCAGAACTGTTCAAGAAGTGGTTTGGGAAACTCGTCAAACCAACCGATAACAAGTTTGCGGCTTTAAACGCGGCGGTCTGGTCAGGTGGGTCCTTCATTTACGTGCCTAAGGGTGTCCAGACGAAGACGCCAATTCAGTCATATTTCCGGTTAAATGCTGAAAACTCGGGTCAGTTTGAGCGGACTTTGATTATCGTGGAAGATGGTGCCAGTGTCGACTATGTCGAAGGGTGTACGGCCCCTAATTATTCTTCAGATAGTTTGCACGCGGCCGTTGTTGAAGTCAATGTTGAGCCCAACGCTTACTGCCGTTATACAACGATTCAAAACTGGTCTGACAATGTTTATAGCCTGGAAACTAAACGAGCTGCAGCGGCCGAAAATGCCACGATGGAATGGGTCGATGGGAATTTAGGTTCGAAGGTTACGATGAAGTACCCAAGCGTTTATTTGAATGGGGAAGGTGCCCGCGGGACCATGTTATCGATCGCGGTTGCCAGCAATGGCATCCACCAAGATTCTGGTGCTCGGATGATTCATAATGCTAAGAATACCTCCAGTTCGATTGTTTCGAAGTCCATCGCTAAGACTGGTGGTGCGACTGATTACCGTGGAACCGTGCGTTTTGCCAAGCATTCAGACGGTTCCAAAGCGCATGTTGAGTGTGATACGATCATCATGGATGACCAGTCGTCTTCCAACACGATTCCGTATAATGAAATCGACAGTGCTAACGTCGCGATGGAACACGAAGCTAAGGTGTCCAAAATCTCAGAAGAACAGCTCTACTACTTGATGAGCCGAGGAATTTCAGAAGCTAAGGCAACCGAAATGATTATCATGGGATTCGTAGAACCATTTACGAAGCAATTACCGATGGAATATGCTGTTGAATTAAACCGGTTAATCAGCTTTGAGATGGAAGGTTCAATCGGGTAGTAAGGGGGATTGGTCAAGCTGATGTTAAAATAAAACTTGAGTGGCATGCGAGATTGCGATTCGAGTTTTTTGGTTAAATGATTGTTGATGAATGTTAGCCATTATAATCGTGCCAGCTAGGATGGTTGATAATTGTAGTAATTTAAAATTGTATCTCGGTTAGTGTTTTTATCATGCTGATTCGCCTTTTCGTTAATATTGGCGACGTACTTTATTATAAATTAGGATTATTAACGTATATTCTAACAATGGTATAATTAAAAACAGTTTTAAACAGACAGGAGTGTGGCAGAATGGCAGACGAACTTGGCGAGGATAAGGCCCTCTCACCCGTTGAAGACGCGGTCATGAAGTCGTTAGAGCAGGTGATTGATCCAGAACTGGGCGTTGACATGGTTAACCTTGGTTTGATCTATGGTGTTGACGTAGACGATAATGGTAGCTGCACGGTAACGATGACGTTGACGACGATGGGGTGCCCATTAGGAAATTTATTGGCAAGTCAAATTAATCAAGCAATTATGAGTGTGGATGGTGTTAAGAATTGTGAACTTGACTTGGTCTGGGAACCTGCTTGGGGAATTGATAAAATGAGTCGTTTTGCTAAGGTTGCCCTTGGCATTCATGGCTAACGGGTGAGACAAGGTGGTGTGCGATGGATATTGAAAAGTTTATTACCCGGCGAAAAGCTTTAAAAATTTCACAAGTCAAATTATCAAACGGAATTTGTACGCAGGCGACTTTAAGTAAGTTTGAACGGCGTGGGCGAGTACCAGCATTAGCAATTTTAAATCAGCTCTGCGCTCGTCTGGGATTGACAGTTGATGATCTAAGTGAAAACCAGGCTAATTCAGTGACCCAAATTCGACAGCAACTTGATGAGATTGAGCGACGACTGATGATGGAAGATTATCAATCAGTCCTGCAATCATTGGTAGACCTGAAAGTTGAGCAAATTGATGCGGTACCTTCACGGATGCAATATTACTATTTATGTGGCATGCTAAGTTCGTTGGTTAATGGAACAGCCAGTGATATTTGTTTTTCCTTCTCGCAAATCGTTGATGATTTGGATAGGGCTCACCAAACAATTTTCACACCGCTAGCTTATGTCGGTCTGGGTGTCATGTATGGCCGGTTAGCTGAGCCTGAGAAAGCTCAATTTTATTTCAGGAGAGTACGATACTATGTCGAGCACGCTGGCTCATCAGGATATGCAAATGATTACTTACGGCTGTTAACCCTAATCTTTTATACGGCAGAGTATTACGCAATTAGTGGTGATTTCGTCACAAGTAATCGTCTAATAGATGATGGGGTAGCGCTTTGCTCAGATGAACATGTCACGTATTACTTACCAAGATTGAAATACTTAGCGACCGAGAATGCTGTTAAGCAACAACTTTCGGATAAATTGATTAAGCGGTTAATGAGTGAAACAGAAGCTTTTGCACGGATTAATCATAATCAAGTTGTTGAGGTTAAGGTAGCTGCATTGCGACAACGATATTTGCAGGGTATTTCTGCTTCAGAAAACAATTAACAAGACAATGGCTAGATTTAGTGTTTTATTGTAGTTTCCAACATGCTAAAACTAATCAATGCTTTGTACATTAAATAATAAGAAGTCCCACACTAGCAAGTCAATACTAGTGTGGGACTTCTTATTTAGAAAGTTATGTATGACGCCGCCCGCCCCTAAAAAATCTTCCCCGGATGTCCCGCAAAAAGTCCTACCGATTGAAGTTCTATTATAAACGCTTATGGTGTCCCATTCCGGAAAATCCTAATGTAGCGGTAATCCATTAAAGACAATGATTGAATAGGATTCAATTAAACATAAGAAATTCTTATTAAATTCACAGGCACAAACTATTTTACCTTCTTTGACTAATTTGATAGACTTAAGTTAAGAAAGTTGAGGTGACTGATTGAGATGGCTAGTCATAGGCAAATGATTGACAAACTAGTGTGGTGTTGTTACTAGCGCAGTCCGCGTTAGTAACGATGCACAAACTCAATTTTTAATCTTAACTCGGAAAAAGTAACGAGTAGTCAATTTTTAGGTGAAAGAGGGATTTTATGAACAATTTTCAAAATGACCCACAACCACGGACCATCAACACACAAGTTGGCCTCCGTAGTTTCCTAACTAAAATGTATGGGTTTATGACAATCGCCGTGTTAGTTTCGGCCTTTACCGTTTACTTAGCGATGACCACGTTCCAAGCACAAATTAATGCCGCCTTTTCACAACACCCATTCATCTTCTTGATGATCTTCATTGTCAGCATGTTTGTGATGATTGGTGGGATTCAAGTCAACGCGACACGCAATCCAGCGATGAGCTTCACCTTACTGATGCTCTTTGCCATCATCTTTGGGGTTGAAATGTCAGTGACCTTGTCCTTATACACGGGTGCCGTTATCACCGGTGCGTTCGTTGCAGCTGGAGCTGTATTTGCGACCATGGCGGTGATTGGGACGACGACTAAGCGTGATATTTCACGTATTGGGACGCACTTGATTGCAGCTTTAATCGGGTTGTTTGTCGCTTCACTGGTCAATATGTTCTTACAAAGTGCCATGATTAGTTACATCTTTTCATACATTGGTGTATTGATCTTCGCCGGCTTATCCATGTGGGACGCTAACCGGATGCGCAACATGTATTTACAATATGGTGACCAGGTTTCATCGACTGGTTTGGCCGTTACTGGGGCCTTACAATTATACTTGGACTTCGTTAACTTGTTCCTCTACTTCGTCCAAATCTTCGGTGGCTCAAGCCGCGACTAATCATTAAGATAATTATTAAGGATTATGACCAAGATGTCATAATCCTTTTAATTTACCGAAAATGAGTTATTTCACGGGTTTTCGGTGGACCGAACTCCCGTTTTACTTAATTGTTTGGTACAATTATAAGGGTAAATAATTAGTCGTTCAGCCTGTACTGACAGGCGCTGCGAATCAGACCGTCAATCGAGTGGTATTAATGGTCTGAGTGACGGATTTTCATAAAAATGATGATTTAAATTAAGAGATGGGGAGCAAACTAATGGCAAAAAAATTATTACTGATTGATGGTAACAGTGTGGCATTTCGGGCGTTCTTTGCGTTGCATAGTCAACTGGAACGGTTCGTAAATCCAGACGGCCTGCATACCAACGCCATTTATGGCTTCAATACAATGCTTGACCACATGATCAAGGCAGTCGAACCCACGGATATGTTAGTGGCTTTTGATGCGGGTAAGACCACGTTTCGAACAGCCATGTACGATAATTACAAGGGTGGCCGGGCTAAGACGCCTAGTGAGTTTTCTGAACAAATGCCGTATATCAAACAGCTATTAGACGCGTATGGTATCAAACATTATGAATTAAAAGACTACGAAGCCGATGACATTATTGGCACACTGGCCGCTCAAGCGGATCAAACCGGCTACACCACGACGGTCGTCACTGGTGACCGTGATTTGACGCAGTTGACGACCGAGCATACCACGGTGGCCGTGACCGTTAAAGGTGTTTCTGAAGTGGAACACTATACGCCGGCGCACGTTGAAGAAAAGCTGGGCATCACACCGGCACAAATTATTGACATGAAGGGGTTGACAGGTGATACCTCGGATAACTATCCGGGTGTCACCAAGGTTGGTGAGAAGACCGCCCTTAAATTACTCAAACAGTATGGTACGATGGAAGACATTTATGAAAACATCGATGCCATGAAGCAGAGCAAGATGAAGGAACATCTGATTGAGGATCGCGAACAAGCGGCGCAGGCTAAGGTGCTAGCAACAATCAAGCGGGATGCGCCGATTGATGTTCAATTGGCTGATTTATCCTATGATGGCCCGGATCTTGACCAGCTGGCCGCGTTTTATCAGAAGATGGACTTTCAATCATTTTTGAAGAAATTACACCTACAGTCGGACGAACCAGCAACGCCCATTGATTATACCGTCTTGACGAAAGCTAACCTGACGGAATTGCAACAATTTACCGATCACGTGGACTTTTATTTGGAGATGCCAACGCCGAACTACCACACGTCGGCCTTTGCTGGCTTTGCCATCGGAGCGGATGATCACTGGTACATCAGTCGGGATGTGGAATTATTAATGCAACCGACTGTGGCTGATCTCTTGAGTAGCACAACGATTACCAAGGACGTTTTTGATATGAAACGCACGACGGTCGGGCTTAATCGTTTGGGTATTCAGCTAGGTAAAGTCGATTTTGATCTTTTACTCGTTTCATACTTATTAGATACAAATGATAACAGTAACGACTTGGGAAGTTTAGCTGAGCAACACGGGTACACTGACTTGCCGAGTGACGAGACCGTTTATGGTAAGGGCGTTAAGCGCGCTATTCCTGAAGATGATGACGTCTTCTTTAGTCATCTCGCCCGGAAATTGGCCGCAATCGCTAGTTTGAAGCCACAGTTATTAAAGGAATTGGCAGCCAATGAGCAGGATCAACTTTACGATGATATCGAAAAACCGATGGCTAATGTCTTAGCTCAGATGGAAATCGCCGGCATTACGGTCGACAGCAGTCGACTTAAAGCCATGGGCAGTCAGTTTACAGAACGGTTGAGTGAAATTGAACAGACGATTTATCAAGAAGCCGGTGAAGAGTTCAATATTAATTCACCTAAGCAACTAGGTCACATCTTGTTTGAAGAAATGAAATTACCCGTAATCAAGAAGACCAAGACAGGGTATTCTACCGCCGTAGACGTTCTAGAAAAGTTAGCACCGGAAGCACCAATCGTCGCTAATATTTTACAATATCGTCAGATCTCGAAGATTCAATCGACCTACGTTGTCGGTTTGTTAGATGCCATTCATTCTGCTGATCAAAAGGTGCATACGCGCTATTTGCAAACGTTGACCCAAACCGGCCGGTTGTCGTCCGTTGATCCAAACTTACAAAACATTCCGGTGCGCTTGGAAGAAGGACGTAAGATTCGACAAGCCTTTGTTCCTAGTCATGAAGGTTGGCAGATTTTCTCGTCTGATTATTCGCAAATTGAATTACGGGTTCTCGCGCATATTACTGATGATGAAAATATGCAGGCCGCTTTTAAAGCGGGTGATGATATTCATGCCGCAACGGCCATGCGAATCTTTCATTTGAACTCAGCTGAAGAGGTGACGCCAAATATTCGACGGCAAGCCAAGGCGGTTAACTTTGGAATCGTCTATGGAATTAGTGATTACGGCTTGTCACAAAATATCGGCATTACGCGTAAACAGGCTCGCAGCTTTATTGACGCTTACTTCAAAGAATATCCGGGTGTCAAAAAGTATATGGATGAAATTGTCCAAACGGCGAAAAAACAAGGTTATGTGGAAACCATTTCACATCGACGCCGGTACTTGCCAGATATTAATTCCAAGAGCTTCAACCAACGCTCATTCGCTGAACGGACAGCCATGAATACCCCCATCCAAGGGAGTGCGGCTGATATTATCAAGATTGCGATGATTAAGATGCAAGATAAGTTACAGGCTGCGGGTTTGAAAGCAACCATGCTGTTACAAGTTCATGATGAATTGATTTTTGAAGCGCCAAAAGAAGAAATTCCAGTTTTAGAAAAATTAGTGCCAAGCGTGATGGATTCCGCCGTACAGTTAGCCGTACCGTTAAAGGTTGAGAGCCACTACGGTGATACTTGGTACGATGCAAAATAGGGGGAACCACCATGCCTGAATTACCTGAAGTTGAAACTGTTCGTCGCGGCTTAAATCGTCTGGTTAGCGGGGCAACGATTGCTAGTATCGAGGTTTTTTGGCCGAAAATTATTAATAATGATGTCGATAGTTTCAAACAGCGTTTAGCCAACCAAACGATCCAGACCATTGATCGGCGGGGGAAGTATTTGTTGTTTCGCTTTAGCAATGGTCTGACGATGGTGTCGCATTTGCGGATGGAAGGCAAGTATAATGTTGTACCGCGTGGTGAAGATCAAGGTAAACACACGCACGTGATCTTCCATCTGACCGATGATCGTGATTTGCTGTACAACGATACGCGTAAGTTCGGGCGAATGACGCTCGTGCCGACCGGTGAAGAAAACACGGTGGCGGGATTGCGGACAATTGGCCCGGAACCCGTTGCTGAACAGTTAACACTGGCTTATATGACGGCCACTTTTGGCAAGTCGAAAAAGATGATCAAGCCACTATTGTTGGATCAAAGTAAGATTGCGGGCATTGGGAATATTTACGCGGACGAAACGCTATGGATGAGTAAGATTCATCCAATGCGGCCTGCTAATTCACTAACTACTGATGAGATTGCAACATTGCGCCAAAACATTATTGATGAAATGGCGATGGCAATTAAAGGTCACGGCACCACTGTTCATTCATTTTCAACGGCATTTGGTGAAGCCGGTCAGTTTCAAAATCACTTACACGTCTATGGTCGTGAAGGGGAACCTTGCGAACGGTGTGGCACAATTATTGAGAAAATCAAAGTGGCACAGCGAGGGACCCATTTTTGCCCGTTAGAACAACGGTTGTAGGTGATCAAGATGACAAAGTTGATTGGATTGACTGGTGGCATTGCCACTGGTAAGTCGACTGTTTCTAAGCTGCTGGCAACTAAGTTACCAATCGTTGATGCGGATAAAATCGCGTGGCAGGTTGAAGGACCAGGCCAACCGACGACCCAAAAGATTGTGGCGCACTTTGGTCAGCAAGCAGTGCTGGCAGACGGGCGGCTGAATCGGCCATGGCTTGGCCAGTTGGTTTTTAACGATGCTCAAGCTTTACAAGCCTTAACCGCAATTACACGGTTACCGATTCAGTACGCGATGTTCGAAGCGATTGTCGCGGCGAACCAGCAACAGCCAGACGCAATTATTTTAGATGTGCCGTTGTTATTTGAAAGTGGCTGGCAACACGTTTGTGATCAAGTGTTGGTTGTGACGGCATCACCCGCCGTAGTATTGCAGCGGTTGATGGCGCGTAACCACTTATCGCAACAGGCGGCTCAGGCACGAATTGACAGCCAAATGCCACTTGCACAGAAGGTCGCAAGGGCTGACGTTGTCATTGATAACGGGGCCAACATTGATAAAACTAAAGCAGCCGTGTTAAAATGGCTGAAAACTATTACTAAATAAAGAAAAACTGATTGTTAGTTGTTACAAGGGGTGAGAAGTCTATGCAATGTCCACATTGTCATCATAATGGCTCCCGCGTGGTTGACAGTCGACCAACTGATGATGGTCGCGTGATTCGACGGCGCCGGGAATGCGAAAACTGTGGGTTCCGGTTCACAACATTTGAACGGGTCGAAGCCACGCCATTATTAGTCATTAAGAAAAATGGTGCCCGCGAAGAATTCAATCGTGAAAAAGTCTTGCGCGGAATTATTCGCTCGGCCGAGAAACGACCCGTTAGCATGGAAACCATGACGGGCGTCGTTGATGATGTTGAAAATAAGGTCCGGTCACTGGGCGAAAATGAAATTTCAAGCCAAGTTATCGGTGAGTATGTCATGGAGCAATTGGCAGATATTGACGAAATTTCGTACATTCGTTTTGCCAGTGTTTACCGGCAATTCAAGGATATGCACGTCTTCTTGAATGAGCTCCAAGATATGATGGAGCGTGATAAGGTCAAACTGGCAAAACCGTCAGCGAAGACGACCCACGCACCTAAACGAAAAAAAGATTAGTGAAAAAGAATGGTGAACAACATGCCAAATGATGAACCCTTAACACCCAAAACTGGGTTAGTGGTCCCGCAAGCACCAGCGCTTAGTGCGGCGCAACAAGCTGTATTGGCGGAATTATACTTGCCACTGATGGGGCCCTTGGCATATAGCTTGTACGCGGCGTTACGTAGCTTACAGAGTAGCGAGAATGAGCTGAGCAATCGACGCAGTCACGCGGAACTGCTTGGCATCCTAAATGTGGACTTGCCGACGGTGTTAGCGGCTCGGCGTAAACTTGAAGCAACTGGCTTGTTGCGCAGCTATTATCAACAAGATGAATTGGGTGCCATGTACATTTATCAACTACAAGCACCATTACTGGCGTTACAATTCTTTGCGGATGATCTATTGAGTGTCCTATTGTTAGATACGGTCGGTGAGTTACGTTATCAACAACTTGCTGGCGATTTTGCAGCACAGCCGATTGACTTGACGGCTGCCAAAGACGTGACGGCAAATATCTTAGATGTGTTTCACGTTGATAGTCAAAAAGTTACGACGCCACCTCTTTCAGTGCAAAAGGTGCGCGCCCAATTGGCGGCCAATGAACCGGCCGAGGATCACTCGCCCGTGCTCAGTGACGATGACTTTGACTGGCAACTGTTGGGGCAAATTTTGAAGCAGAACTATGTTGATCTCAAACAGGTTGCGAGTTCACGGCAACTGATCATTACGGAAAGTCGGGTCTACGGCATCAGTGAGATTGAGATGGCTAAGTTAATCAGTGAAGTGGCTAGTTTAACAACGGGTCAGTTTGATGAAAATCAATTGAAATTATTGATTGCGCGGCGCTATGAACGGCCCGCAGTTTCGAGTCAGCAGGTCGCTACGGAAGCACCGGTTGCAACGACGACCGCTAAGGATACCAAGGCTTCAGCACAACTCTCAACAGCTGAGCAGCAACTCGTGACGTATGCTAAGCAGACAGCACCGTATGACTTTTTATCAGCTTTGAAGCAGGAGAAACATGGTTTTGTGACGAGCGGTGAGAACCGACTAGTTCATGATTTAATTGGTCGGGGGGTATTACCCAATGCCGTCATCAACATGGTGATCTACTACTTATTGCAAAATCGGGAGTTAGCTGCCCTTAATCGTAATTTGCTAGAAACAGTCGCCAATGATTGGCAACAACACGGCATTACGACGCCGGAAGCGGCTTTGATGTATTTGAAGCAACGTAAACAGCCGAAATCAACACCAACACGGCGCAAGAATAATCGGCCGGCGCGTAAGGAGATTATGCCAAAGTGGGCCCAACAACAGCAACAGACTGAGAGTGGTAAGCAACCAGCTCAGACCGGTAAACAAATTACTGCTGCCCAACGCAAACAGCTTGCTGATCGACTAGCAAAGCTTGAGACAAATTCGGAAAAGGAGGACTAAAACATGGAGAATATCTCAGAAACACTCCGGACGTTAATGAATCGGAAAAACTTGAATCATCGGTATGAGGCGTTAATGACAGCTGTGTACCAAGATCCAGATGTTCGCCAGTTTTTAGCTGCTCATCAAAACGAATTATCTTCGGATGCGCTAGAACGTTCAGCGGCTAAATTATATGAGTTTTGTGAAGAGAAACGTAAAATTGCGCGGCACGAGCCAACTCAAGCACCTGGGTATCAGCCGACATTAGTGATGAGTAATCACTTGATTGACATTGCTTATCAGCCAACACCACAAATGCAAGAACAGCAAGCTGCTCACGCATTGCAACAGCGGGTTCGATCAATCAGCATGCCGAAAAATATTCAGACGGCGGACTTAAAGACGTATGATCAAGATGGTGACCGGGCGACAGCATTAATGGCAGCACTTGATTTTATTGATGCCTATACACAAGCGCCCAAGCGTTTTCACCGGGGCTTATATCTCTATGGCTCATTTGGTGTCGGTAAAACTTATTTACTCGGTGGGATGGCGAACGCGTTGGCTGCTAAGGGTTTCAATACGACCTTGATTCATTTTCCGAGTTTTGCGGTCGAGATGAAGCGCTCAATTAGTAACAATACGTCGGCGGATAAGGTCGATGCGATTAAACGGGCACCGATTCTCATGATTGATGATATCGGTGCGGATGCTTCGTCGACTTGGATTCGGGACGATGTGCTCGGGGTTATTCTGGAGTATCGAATGCAGGAGGAACTGCCAACTTGTTTCTCGTCTAATTTTTCGATGCAAGAATTGCAAGATGGTTATTTGACGCTCTCACAAAAGGGTGATGAAGAACCAGTCAAAGCGCAGCGAATCATGCAACGGGTACGTTACCTTGCGAGTGAGATTGAGATGGTCGGTCGTAATCGACGACTCAATCCCGATGCTTAAAATCAAGAGTTGACTTTTAGTTTAAAAGTGGTTTAATGAAAACAGATGCAAAAGACACGCTTTGTTTACCATGGATTGCAGAGACCAAGACCTTGTTCTGGAAGTCTTGGACCGGGTTTACGAAGATACCACTTTTGTGAACATGCTCAATTGAGCCGGAACGCTTCCGTTATTAGCGCTAATGAGTCAGTGTCTTTGATGACACTGAGAAATCGGGTGGAACCACGTCAATGGCGTCCCTAATGCTAGTTCAGTCTGGCATTAGGGACTTTTTTGTCTTCCCGGCGCGGTGTTTTGGTGAGTGGGTAAATTTTAAGGAGAGTGTCAAGTATATGGCAAGTATTAATGTTAAGTTCCCAGATGGTGCTGAAAAGCAATTTGATGCCGGCGTAACGACGGAAGCAATTGCAAAGTCAATTAGTCCTTCATTGGCTAAACGGTCGGTTGCTGGTAAGTTCAACGATCAGATCGTGGACTATCGCCAACCACTGACAACCGATGGTAGTATCGAAATTATCGCTGCTGATAGTGAAGACGGCCTCAATGTTTTACGGCAAACGGCTGCCCAAGTATTAGCTAACGCGGTTAAACAATTATTCCCTAACATTCATTTTGGGAGTGGTGAAGGGAATGCCAACGGTTTCTTCTTTGATACCGACAATCCTGACGAAGACGGTAAACAAGTCAGTGAAGATGATTTGGAAGCCATCAGTGATAAGATGGCTGCAATTATCAAACAAGATTTACCAATCGAACGCGAAGTCTTATCAAAGGCTGACGCTTTAGCTTTAGTTGGTGACAACCCTTACCAACAAGACTTAGTTAACGAACGTGCCGCCGCCAACAATGATCAAGTCGTTGTTTACAAGCAAGGGGACTTCGTTGATTTATCTGACGGTGCCCAATTAGCTTCAACGGGGAAAGTCAAGGTCTTCAAGTTATTATCCGTTGCCGGTGCATACTGGCAAGGTAAGTCCAGCAATCCAATGTTACAACGGATTTACGGGACGGCCTTCTTAAAGCAAAAAGACTTAGATGCTGACCTCAAGCGGCGTCAAGAAGCCCGCGAACGTGATCACCGGGTCATTGGTAACGAATTAGACTTATTCTTCGTTGATCCTAAGGTCGGGAATGGCTTGCCTTACTGGATGCCAAATGGTGCAACGATTCGTCGCCAAATCGAACGTTACATTATCGACAAGGAAGTTGCAAATGGCTACCAACATGTATACACGCCAGTTTTGGCTAACTTGGACGTTTACAAGCAATCTGGTCACTGGGACCACTACCGTGAGGACATGTTCCCACCAATGGACATGGGTGACGGCGAACAATTGGAATTACGGCCAATGAACTGCCCATCACATATCCAGATTTACAACCATCACATTCGCTCATACCGTGAATTACCATTGCGGATCGCTGAACTCGGCATGATGCACCGTTACGAAAAGTCTGGCGCCTTAACTGGATTATCACGGGTTCGTGAAATGACTTTGAACGATGGTCATACCTTCGTTGCGTTGGATCAAATTGAAGAAGAATTCAAAAAGATCTTGAGTTTGATGGTTGAAGTATACGAAGACTTTGACATTTCTGATTACCGGTTCCGTTTGAGCTACCGTGATCCTGAAAACAAGGAAAAGTACTTCGATGATGACGCTATGTGGGAACGCAGTCAAAAGATGTTGAAGTCCGCTATGGATGATATGGGCTTGGATTACTTCGAAGCTGAAGGTGAAGCTGCTTTCTACGGTCCTAAGTTGGATGTTCAAACTAAGACGGCCCTTGGTGGTGAAGAAACCTTATCAACTATCCAATTGGACTTCTTGTTACCAGAACGCTTTGACTTGAAGTACGTTGGTGCTGATGGTGAAGAACATCGTCCAGTCATGATTCACCGTGGTCTTGTTTCAACGATGGAACGGTTCGTCGCTTACTTAACTGAAATTTACAAGGGTGCTTTCCCAACCTGGTTAGCACCTAAGCAAGTAACGATCATCCCAGTTAACAATGGTGCGCACGGTGCCTACGCTGAAACCGTTCGTCGTCGTTTGGCGGCTGAAGGTGTTCGGGTAAGTATCGATGACCGTAACGAAAAGATGGGTTACAAGATTCGCGAATCACAAACGAAGAAGGTTCCATACTTGTTAGTTGTCGGTGACCAAGAAGTTGCTAACGGGAGTGTTTCAGTTCGGAAGTACGGTGAAGAACGGACTGAATCCGAAGCCGTTGACATGTTCATTGGTGCCATCACGCAAGAAATCAAGCATTACAGTCGTGGTGCAAGCAAATAATTAACAGCCAATGGCATCAATATTGATTGATGGGTTGACAAGGGCCGTGGTTCTTGTTAATATATTGGAGTTGAGAAAAAAAGCAGAAGCACCCGCTTCTCGCCTTGGTGACCAGAGTCATCGGGCAGATGAACGATGAATTGATTCCCATTAACGGGGTTGAGCGGGCGTACTATGCGCCCGCTCTTTTTGTGAATTTCTCTAAAATATTTCGGAGGTGAATTACCATAGCTAAAGATTCAATGGTTAATGACGGCATCCGTGCTCGCGAAGTACGTTTGATCGCCAGCGATGGTGAACAATTAGGTGTCAAGTCACGACAAGAAGCAATGCAGATTGCTGAAGACGCTAGTTTAGATCTAGTATTGGTTGCGCCGAAAGCGAAACCACCCGTGGCCAGAATTATGGATTATGGGAAGTACCGTTTCGAGCAACAAAAGAAGGATCGGGAAGCCCGTAAGAAGCAAAAAGTGGTCAGCATCAAAGAGGTCCGCTTGAGCCCAGCTATCGACACCAATGACTTTAACACGAAGCTGAAACATGCTGAAAAGTTCTTGTCAAAAGGTGACAAGGTTCGCGTCTCCATCCGGTTTAAGGGCCGCGCTATTACCCATAAGGATATTGGTCGCCAAGTCTTAAATCGAATGATTGAAGCTACTAAGGAATTTTCTACGGTCGAAGCCTATCCTAAGATGGATGGTCGGAGTATGTTCCTAGTACTAGCACCAAAAACAGATAAGTAATTTCTAGGAGGATTATTGATTATGCCAAAACAAAAGACAAACCGCGCTGCTGCAAAGCGTTTCAAGGTAACTGCTAAGGGTAAGATTAAGAGTGCCAACGCTTTTACTAGTCATCGTTTCCATGGTAAGACTAAGAAACAACGTCGCCAATTACGTGGTACGGCTATTATCGAAAAGCCAATGGTCAAGACATACCACAAGTTATTACAAAAATAATTCACAACGTTTTAGTTAAATCTAGGAGGAAATAACATGGCTCGAGTAAAAGGTGGAACTGTAACACGTAAACGTCGCAAACGGATTTTAAAATTAGCTAAAGGTTACCGTGGTGCTAAGCACATCCAATTTAAGGTTGCTAAGGACCAAGTAATGAAGTCATACCTATACGCCTTCCGCGATCGTCGCCGGCGTAAGAGTGACTTCCGTCGTCTTTGGATTGCCCGGATCAACGCGGCAGCCCGGATCAACGACATCAGCTACAGTCAATTAATGCACGGTTTAAAGTTAGCTAACGTTGACGTTAACCGTAAGATGTTAGCTGATTTAGCTGTTAACGATGCTGATGCTTTCAAGGCATTGGTTGACACTGCTAAAAAGGCACTTGCTTAATTTAAAACTTAATTAGGGCTTGCTCTAATGTTTGAACGACCGTCATCCTGTATGGGTGGCGGTCGTTTTGTTTTGACGCTTGATTAAGGGGCACGATTCCTGGACAAGATGGTTCGGTGTGTTGACGTCCTTACTGAATCTTGAGATTGATTTGACACATTATTGTGATATAGTAACGATGTAAGCGCTTGCTTATGTGTTGATTAATTATTTAGCTGGGAGCTTTGGAGAAGGGGTGTCACCATGGCAACAGTTTTACCTAAAGCAGTTAAGGTCTGGATGGGCGCCAACATCTTGCAGATTGAGTTTGATAATGGGGAGTTTCGATACATGCGTACACATTTCATTGATGACTATGTTTCTGCGTGGTCACCCAAAAAGGGTAAGGGAAAGCGGCGCAATTTGTGGTTAATGCCATCTTGGGAATGGTTGGGTGCCAATGCTCGGATTGAATCGGATGGCACTGTCGTGTTGTTCGAAAAGGATGTTTATACGGCCCAAGAACTTTGGCATAATAGTGTGACGCGAATTGACTTGGTCTCTGGCGTGCACTGATTCATAAAAGATGCTGCCAAATAAAAATGGACTTGGTCATTTGACTGAGTCCATTTTTTGATGCCGCTTGGAGTTTACGTGGGTAACGGCCTAAGTGAGCCATTTAGTGCGCGATTCTGATTTATGAAAATCGAGTGTGCTTTCTGATTGGTTAAGCCAGTCTGCCATAGTCTATTCGTGATAATCTTCGTTATAAATAAAGCGATGCAGTTTTAGGTATTGTGCACCGAGTTTGCGTTCATTTTCATTGTCTTTAGGGTAATAATAACGACGACCAGCCAATCCTTTAGGCATGTAGTTTTGTTGGGCAATCTGATGTGGCATTTGGAATGGATTATCGATCAGGCCACCACCTGTAATTTCCTCGGAGTGTTTGTAGTGCATATCGCGCAATCCACGGGGCATGGGGTGCTGGCTTGGATTTTGTGTGTCCTGGTCTAGTTTTTCCCAAGATTGGTCAAACGAACCAGACTTGGGTGAAATGCACATCAGCATGGTGGCAAACATTAGTGGATATTTTGCTTTGGGCATGCCAATCTTTTCGGCTTGGTTGGCGGCGACCACAATTTGTGTGACCTGTTCCGGGTTAGCTAAGCCGATATAAGTGTATGGAATTTCACGTAACCGGCGGACCACTGAGGGTAAATCATCATTTTTTAACAAAATGGTTAAGTAGTAGAGCGCCGCGTCAGTATCTGAGCCAGCCATCGAATCCGAATAAGCCGACAGATAGTCATAATGCTTAGTTGCCTTCCGGTCGTAGCTAAAATGTTGTTGCTGGGCAAAGTGTTGTACCGCAGCAACAGTGATTTGCTTCTGGTCAATAGCGTGGAGCGTTTCCAAGATATTTAACGCAATTCGCAGATCCCCTTCGGCCGAAATAGCGATCAGGTTGAGGGCTTTAGCGTCCACCTGATCGTCGGTTAGGTTGTAAATGTCGGTTATCGCACGGCGTAAAGCAATCTCGATATCTGCATCGCTCAGTGGTTGAAACTCAAAAATTTGACAGCGCGAACGAATGGCCGGAACGATTGACATAATCGGATTTTCGGTCGTTGAGCCAATTAGCATCACGTGCCCATTCTCTAAGTAGGGCAACAAAAAATCCTGCAATGTTTTAGTCATTCGGTGAATTTCGTCAATTAATAGAACAAACGATTGCTCTGGGTATTGTGCGATGGCTTTCGTCAGCTGTGCCTTATTTTCGGTCGAAGCATTAAAAGCCACGAATGGATAATCGTCTTGACTCGCAATAATCTGCGCCAAACTAGTTTTGCCAGTTCCCGGCGGCCCCCACAGAATGAGGGGAATATTAACATGTTGATCAATAATCTGGCGTAATGGCTGGCCTGCCTTCAACAGATCCTGTTGCCCGACCATCTGTTCCAGTGATTGCGGGCGCATTTGATCAGCCAGTGGTGTTTTAAATGCCAATTTCAAAGTCCTTTCTGATTAAGTGTTTTAGTCAAATTGATGCTATCATCATAGCACTAATATTTTGGAAACTGAAAAAGAAAGTTTGGCAGGTTAGCGGGGAACGATGCTGAAATGAGTGAGTCTGATACCATAGGTTTGACGTTGGCTCGAGTGATGGGTTGAAGGCGTATTGATTTAAGTTTTCATGCTTGTTGATGAATGAGAAAGGCGATATTGTTTCGTAGATGGTATTGAGTCAGCTTGGGGAGATTAATAGCTTGGAATTACCCCCCGTGTATACGGAAAACAGATTAAACGAATCCCGGGGAGTGCAACATCAGTTGTAAGCACTAAAAGACAGAAAAGGACAGCGTATTTGGCGAGTTAAAGTTGATCATTATCGCGCGAGCCGTAATACCCGTCAACTCATTTCCATCCTTCAATAACTACCTTGCCAATCATATGATGTTGCTCGATAAGTTGATGGGCCTGCCGCAAGTTAAGCGCGTTGATTGGCCGTAGTGTCTGCGATAGCGTGCTTTGAAGCAAGCCACGGTCAAGTAAATCCGCAATGGTTTCTAAGATATCGTGCTGACTAATCATGTCGGCCGTGTGGTAGTAGGATTTTGAGTACATCCATTCCCAAGCAAATGTCCCGCGTTTCTTGGTTAGTTTTTTAAGGTCGATTGGACGCCGATTTTCGGTAATTGATGCGATGTGGCCACCGGGTTTAATGAGCGTACATATCTCATTCCAGTGACTGTCAAGATCGCTTAATCCGAGGATGTAATCGACATCTTTAATACCTAAAGCATGTACTTCACTAACCAAATCATGATGATGATCGACGACTAAATCGGCGCCGTGTTGCTGCGTCCAAGCGATACTTTCAGGTCGTGAAGCACTACTAATAACTGTGAGCCCCGCTAATTTTGCTAACTGAGTAGCAATTGAACCGACACCACCAGCGCCATTGATGATGAGAATGGTTTGATTGCATTTTTCGGAATTAGGTTTAGCTGGGTCAAAAGGAATGTGAAGTTGTTCAAATAATGCCTCGTATGCGGTCAGCGAAGTAAGTGGCATGGCCGCACGGGCAGCGGTTGTTAATGTCGCGGGGGCGTGACCGACAAGGCGTTCATCAACCAGGTGATAAGCACTGTCGCAGCCGGGACGTCTAAATGAGCCAGCATAAAAGACGTGGTCGCCGGGTTGAAACAGGGTGACAGCTTCTCCAACAGCGGTCACAATACCAGTGGCGTCCCAACCGAGGATCTTGGGTCGCATGAGGTGCTCATGCCCCGTTTTACGAACGCTAACGTCAACAGGATTGACAGCGACGGCTTGAACTTGAACAAGTAAGTCATGACCTTGAGCGCTAGGTTTTGAAATCGTCACGTCTCGTAGACTAGCAGGATCTTCAATAGGTAAGTGGTCGGTAAAACCAATTGCATGCATTATTAATCAAACCCCTTTCATGACATTACTATAGGTTACCAGTGAGGAATAAACAAGACGTGAATTATTTGCCACATAGGGACATATTTGTCACGCCTATTAGTCCGGTCTGACGGCAAAGTTGTGCTACAATCAAGACACTTAATTAAGGTAGGGGAAGTTAGATGCAGCGACAAGTATACGATTGTACGCCGGGGTGTCCGGTTGAAAGTACCTTGCAAGTTATTGCCGGCAAGTGGAAGAGCGTGATTTTGTATCATTTATTTACGGCAGGAACATGCCGGTTCAGCATTTTGCAAAAACGACTGCCGGGTTGTTCGCGGCGGATGCTAGCTCGCCAGTTACAAGAATTGGTTCAAGACGGGGTGATTGCAAAACGAGTTTATCCGGTCGTGCCACCGAAAACGGAGTATTGGATCACGCCATTTGGTCAGACCTTGAAACCGGTGATTGTGGCTATGGAGACGTGGGGCCGACAGTATAATTCAGTGAATGGAAAACCTCGTCAATAGGAATGTGAGAACGGGCATAGTGTGAGTTTCAAGGAATTGTTGTCGGTTTTGTTAGGGGCGATTGTGCTTGGTGCCTTGCTCGCATTAATAGTGACTGTTTAACTAGGCTAGTAAAGAATTGATGTGATTCTTTACTAGCCTAGTTGTTTTCTAATCTAATAAAACGGGAGTCTGACGTAAAAAGTACACCGATAGATCACTGTTTGGCAGCATTTCTTGAATAATCATGGGTTTGCAGTAAGCAATGATACCGTATTAAGTCTGAGATAGGTTGTGGATTAGTTGCTTGTTAGGAGGTGCATGTTAGATAATTATTAACAACTTAATGAAGTGCAGCATGGCCGTGAATCTCGTTCGCTAAATGGGGGTGCCATTATGAAAAATTGCTTTGGAATCATTGGTGGGATGGGAACAATGGCGACGGAGGACTTTGTGCATACCGTGAACCGGCTGACCGTTACCCATCGTGACCAGGATTATTTAAACTACGTCATTTTAAATGATGCTGAGATACCAGATCGCACCGCATATATTTTGGATCATAACTGTGCCAACCCGTTACCATCATTGGAAGCGGATGTGCAGCTACTTAATCAATTAGGGGTCATGTTTATTGTGATGACGTGTAACACAGCACATTACTTCATTCCCGCATTGACGGCGCTTTCTAACGTGCCAATTTTGAATATGCCGGCCTTAGCGGTAACAGCAGCCTGTCGATCACAGCAACCGCGACCGTTACGAATCGGTATTTTAGCGACAACGGGAACACTAGAGTCGCAACTTTATCAACAACTTATTCGGTCTAATGGACATATTCCTGTGATACCCAATAAGCAGCAGCAAGCTCAAGTGATGACCTTAATTTATGACGACATCAAGCAACGTGATTTTGTAGATCGGGTCAAATTTCATGGCTTAATTGATCAATTATTGAATGCTGCTGATTGTGACGCCGTCATTCTCGGCTGCACCGAATTGTCGGTGGCTCAGGATGCTGCGCCATATGATTCTGAACGAATTATTGACGCACAGTATGAACTAGCTCGAGCAACCGTCCAACGCGCACAGGCAACTAAGCCAGCGTTGATACTTCGTCGGCGGCCATCGATTAGGCGGTAGGAGGGTGCAGGTAACTGGATAAAAGTGATTTTTGATCTATTTAGTACGTGTGATTGTAGCTGTTATAACACCACTTTCGTATACATGAAGAATAGTAAAATTGTAAGCGCTCAAATCGTTGCTAACTAGCCTATTCTCGCACATGCAAGGTTGGGTCCGTCTCCACACAGTCCCGCACAACAAAAAAGCGAGCCTTCAATTGAAGGCTCGCTTTGTGTTCTCGATTATTCAGTGTGGTGCTTCCGAACTGGGCTGACCCAGGTGCCGCTGCCGTAACCTAGGATGGTTTTAACGGCTGGAATCAGCGTAGTGACCAGAGCGAGGGCGTTAACCTGCCAGTAAATCAGCATGTAGAGTGGCATGAAAATCAGATATTTAAACTTGCGGCCACGGTCGTCAACGATCAATGCGGACAATAGCTGCAAGACGCCGGCGAACATTTCGAAGGTCACGAAGATGAAGGCCATGCAGAACATATGATAGACGCGCTCGTAATTGCCAGTAAAGAAGAAGGTGACGAGCGAAATCAGGAAGATCAGTGTTGAGACGAAGAAGAATAGGGACCAGATGATGCTCAGTGTTTGATCAGTAATAAAAGCCCATTGCTTCAAATACTTACCGGGATGACTGACAACCCGTTTAAAGTTGGTCAACAGCACTTCGGTACCACCTTTGGCCCAACGTTTGCGTTGATGATAAAGGGCGTCTAGATTCTCGGGGACGTTCATATAGAATAGAATGTCTGGCGAGAAAACGGTCGTCCAACCATTCAACTGGTGATCCCAAGCAATACTGATATCTTCGGTCGCGCGATCTTGCCGGAATAAGCCGACGTCAATCAGAGCGTCACGACGGTACATTGTATTGGCACCACTATAGGCATACATGTTACCTAAAGCACTGACTTGGCTCCGCTTGATAACACCAACGATACTTGAAAATTCTACGGTTTGCGACTTAGCGATGATCGTGCTTCGGTTCTGAACGTCCATGTTGGCCGTGACCGCTGCCGTATTGGCGTGTTCTTCGCCCATGAAGTAACTCATATATTTCCACAGTGCATCGGGTTCTGGAATGGAATCAGCGTCATTACTTAAAATGAATTCACCACAGGCAAAGCCGACACCGACGTTGAACGCGTGGGCCTTACCCTGATTTTTCTTGATTGTTACCACGCGTAGGTTGTCGTACACGCTCTGGAGACGTTCTAAAATAGCTGGGGTCTCATCAGTCGAACCATCGTCTGTGACCAGCACTTCATATTTTTCATAATTTAAATTGTTCATTAAATAGTTGATTGTGTGTTCAATCATGACTTCTTCGTTATGCGCTGGAATCATGATCGTGATAAAGGGTTGTTCTTCAGGCGTTAGCGGTTGAAATTCAATATCGTCTTTGTGGCGATGGCGGTAAATCAGCTGGTAGCAGAGTACACCGATAAACCAGGCAAATGCACCGAGAATTGGGTAGGAGACTAATAGTAATAGAACAAAGTTCCAGATACTTTCGAAGGGCTTAAGTGTTTGCATTATTTCCATTGGCTAGTCCTCATACAATCTGTGGATTTCATTAACATCGAGATTTTGTTCGGGGTCAACTGTGTAGTGCTTGACGTGTTGCCGGAAAGTGGCCTGCCCGAATCGCTGGGTATAAAAGTTATTTAGTTGCCGCTTCCGAATATCTAACTGGTCTTCGTTGTATTGCCGTTCTTTACTGATATGCTGCTTGACCCGGTGATTATTGTGAATCGTGGAGACAATGACCACAATGGCGATTAAGATAAACGCAATAATAAAGAACCGGTCAAAGAAGTAGAACAGCGTCTTACCTTCTTCGTATTTCCAGGCGTGAATGAACTGGGGATTATTCGCAAGTAACGTTGACGAGATAGTCCAGTAGACAGGTACGGCAACGCAGATCCAAGTAATAATTGCGACTAAGGTTTGCCAAAGTTTCGTCCACCAGTGCCCCTTGGAAAAATATTTATCGGTAACGTATTGTTTCATAACATCTTTTTTCTCCATAAACGAACCTCCGAGATGACATATTGTTTAGTGATCGTGCGGATCATATAGTTTATATCATTACTGATGTTGTCAGTTTATCGACATAGAACAACACCAGGGTGCCTAACGTTAACTGCGATGAACAGTTTTAGAACGATCTGAACGTTTAACCATGCCAATAAGCTTACATGAGGATTGCATTGATGTGCAATCAATATACATATCGGTATCATGATATAAGTAAAAGCAACGTATCTTTAATCAATATACACTTAATGGGATACTTTGTTAATCTAATTTGACAAAATTGTCAGTGCGCCAATTGTCAGATTGTGGTTTAGCCATTGCAAATAAACTGGCGAGAAAAGGGCAACCGGCAAAACATCGCTGAATTTACTGGCGACTTTTAGTGCTATTTTCAATGTCTTACTCGGGCCCCAACCTATCAAATAAATGCGGGTGCGATCAACTTAGTCAAATTTGATCCAGGTGGTGTCATCAAGTTACGACAACTTGGAAGGATTTTCGTTGCTTATTTTCAAAAAACAAATTATTATATAATGATGACTAAAATTTAGCACAATTGCCTAGTGAAATCCGGCTCCAGACCTGATTTAGTCCGGTATTTCACCAATAGTATGATAAAATGGGCTAGTGGGGTTATGCCAATAACCAAAAAATCCAGCGAGAAGCGAAGGGGATAACGATGATTAAGCAATTTAAACCAACTTGGATGATACCAGCAATCTACAATGTGACACCGGCGCAGTTACGAGCACAGGGCATTAAGGCGGTATTTACCGACCTTGATAACACGTTGATCGCATGGGACAATCCGGATGGCACCCCGGAACTGAAAAAGTGGCTGCACGCGTTACAAGACGCGGGCATTCCGTTAGTGGTGGTGTCGAACAATTCCGAAGCGCGAATTGTTAAGGCGCTGCAAAGCCTGGAACTGCCATTTGTTTCGCGGTCACTGAAACCACTACCGCTGGGGATCAGTAAGGCGCGTCATGACCTGGGCTTACACAAAAATGAAGTGGTCATGGTTGGCGATCAGTATATCACCGACATGTGGGCGGCCCATCTTGCGGGCGTGCCCAGTATCTTAGTACAGCCAATCGTGAAGACGGACGCGTGGAATACCCGGATAAACCGTTTCTTTGAACGATTTATCAAATTACGATTAGCACATGTTTATCCAGAAATGCATTTTCAGGAGGACCTTAATAAGTGAGTGAAACATCAGAAGAAACTTTATACTGTATTGGGTGTGGTGCGGCGATTCAAACGACCGATCCTAAGGCGGCCGGCTACACACCGAACAGTGCGTTACAAAAATCATTAGCTAGTGACGCACAGGATTTATACTGTCAACGTTGTTTTCGGCTTCGGCACTATAACGAAATCGTGCCGGTTGGCTTAACGGATGATGATTTTCGTCATTTGTTAGCCACGATTAGAGATGCGAACGCACTGGTTGTGTACGTTGTCGACATTTTTGATTTGAATGGAAGCATCATTCCTGGTCTCCAGCGCTTTGTTGGGGATAATCCCGTTTTGTTAGTCGGTAATAAGGAAGACGTGTTGCCACGTCAGTTACGCCGGACGAAATTGCGGGAATGGATGAATCAACAAGTTCGTGCACAGGGAATCAAACCGGTCGACGTTGCGTTAACGAGTGCCAAGAAGGGGCATTCCATTGATGAGCTCTTGGCGATGATTGAAAAATATCGTCGTGGCCGCGATGTTTATGTCGTAGGGGTCACGAACGTTGGTAAGTCAACGTTGATCAATCGGATTATTGCCAACAATACTGGTTTGAAGGACTTGATCACGACATCCCGGTTCCCAGGGACCACGTTAGACAAGATTGAAATTCCGTTGGATGATGGTCATATGATGGTTGATACACCCGGAATTATTCATCCTGAACAGATGGCCCACGTGTTATCAGGCGATGACCTGAAGTTAGTCTCACCACAACGCGAGATTCGACCAAAGGGCTTCCAATTAGGTAACGGTCAAACTTTGTTCTTAGGTGGGGTGGCACGGTTAGATATTGTTGATACGTTAAAAGCAACTGGGACGGTCTACGTTGATAATAACTTGACCTTGCACCGAACCCGGACCGAGAATGCGGACAACTTTTATACCAAGCATGTGGGTGAACTGATTACCCCCCCAACTGGCGATGCTGTCGCTGACTTTCCACCACTAGTTCGCCACGAATTCAAAGTGACGGAAATCAGTGATATTGTCTTTGAAGGCCTCGGATGGGTCACGGTGGCTGCGGATACGCGTGTAGCAGCCTGGGCACCAAAGGGTGTTGCAGTCTTGACGCGCCCAGCTATGATCAACAAGCGTTGATGAGTTGTGGTCGGAGTAGAATCTGATTCGCGATTATCAAACAGAAAATTATAGGAGTAAATCAAACTTAATGGAAAACTTACGTGGAAAACAAAAACACTATTTACGTGGTGAAGCCCACCACATGCGGCCACTATTTGCTGTCGGGAAAAACGGCTTGACTGACGAATGGTTGACCCAATTAACGGGTGCGCTGGATAAGCGAGAATTAATTAAAGTCAACATTTTACAAAATGCTGATGTGACAACGGCTGAAGTTAAAGCTGCAATTGAACAGAAAACCGCGATTACGGTCGTTCAAACAATTGGCCGGGTGTTAGTCTTATACTTGCCAGCTAGTCATGAAGAAGACCAGCACTATTCATTGGAAGTTGCTAAGTTATAGGAGGAATGACGGGTGCAGACGGTTAATCAAACAGCGACAAAAGTTCTGACGGAAACGGTGACGGCAATTCCGCATCGCCGTGTTGGTATTTTAGGTGGCACGTTTAACCCACCGCATTTGGGACATTTGATCATGGCCCAGCAAGTTGGTGATCAACTGGGTTTGGATGAAGTCCGCTTTATGCCGGACGCTCAACCACCGCATGTCGACGAAAAGAAGACGATTGCGGTGGAAGATCGTGCGAATATGGTCCAAGAAGCCATTGTTGATAATCCACTATTTCGGTTGGAGACGGCGGAAATCGAGCGGGGTGGCAAAAGCTATACTTACGAAACGATGAAGTTTTTGAAAGCTAAGCATCCGGACACGCAGTACTATTTCATCATTGGCGGCGACATGGTCGATTATTTGCATACTTGGTATCACATTGACGAGCTAGTTAAATTAGTCACCTTTGTTGGTATCAAACGAACCGGGTACCCAACGACGAGTCAATATCCGGTTATTTGGGTCGACGCACCGTTGATCGATATTAGTTCCACTCAGATTCGTCAAAAAATCAGCCATGGGCATTCGGTCCGTTATCTGGTTCCGGAAGCCGTGGCCGCTTATATTAAGGAGCATCATTTGTATGAGCAAAACGATTGAGTATACTGAAGCGATTGTTCCATATCGTCACGAGGAGCTAATGGCAAAAGTTGCCGCCCAGTTGACTGACAAACGCTATCAACACTGCTTACGGGTCGAGGAGACTGCGCGGCAGTTAGCTGCTGACAACGGTGTTGATGTCGAGTTAGCTGGAATTGCGGGGTTATTACACGACTACGCCAAGCAACGCGATGATCAAACATTTATTCAGCTCATTAAGACGCATGGCATGGACCCCAACCTGGTTTCGTATGGGAACGGGGTCTGGCATGGCTATGTTGGCGCTGAACTGATCAAAGATGAGTTGCACATCTACAATGAGCCAATTTTGAATGCGGTGCGGTTACACACGGTCGGTGCGCCTTATATGACTAAACTGGACCAAATCATCTTCATGGCCGATTTTATTGAACCAGCCCGGGACTTCCCCGGTGTTGAAGCGGCTCGTGAAGCGACGGCCAAGTCGTTGGCTGACGGTGTTCGTTTCCAGATTCAACATACACTAGATTATCTGATTCAGAAGGGTGCGCCAGTCTACCCACAAACGTTAGCAACCTATAACGCGTGGGTCGGTGGTGTGGCCCCTCAATTTGCCAATTAAATTTAAGGGAGAGTTTTATGGATAGCAAGGAACTTTTACAATTAACTGTTGAGGCCGCTGACGATAAGCGTGCCGACGATATCGTAGCCTTAGACGTTGCGGAAGTCAGTTTGATGGCGGACTATTTTGTCATCTTATCCGCGGATTCCAAGCGCCAAGTTCAAGCGATTGCTGATAATATCGTGGACTTTGTGCGCAAGGCCGGTTCGGACGTTAAGAGCGTCGAAGGTCGGACTGCGGGCGAATGGGTCTTGATCGATGCCGGTGATGTCATCGTGCACGTCTTCCAAAAGGATGCGCGGGCACACTATAATTTGGAAAAATTATGGTCTGATGCGCCTATCGTCGACGTTGCACAATGGGTAAACGCATGATTTATCAGACGTTTGCCGAACTTTATGACGAACTTTTTGATCCAGCCATGTACCAGCAATGGCTGGATTTTGTCCGTCGTGAGTATCCTAACCAAGATGGTCAGTTGCTCGAATTAGCTTGTGGGACGGGACGCTTAGGGGTGTTGTTAGCCCAAGCCGGCTATCAGGTCACCGGTTTAGATTTGTCGGAGAACATGTTAGCACTGGCACAGCGCCATGCGGACGAGGCAGCCGTGACCTTACCGCTATTACAAGGGGATATGCTCGATTTATCTGAAATTGGGACCTTTGATGCGGTTACCTGTTTTGCTGATTCGTTCTGCTATTTGCCCGATATTACGACAGTCCAACGTGCATTTGAACAAGTGGCTCAACATTTGACAGCGGCCGGCGAATTTTTATTCGACGTCATTACACCTTATCAGACGGATGAGGTCTATCCTGGTTATATGTACAATTATCGCGATGAGGATCGGGCTTTTATGTGGACAAGCTATGCCGGTGAACAGCCGCACAGTGCTGAGCACGATTTAACGTTCTTTATTTATAATGATGATAAGCAGGCCTTCGACGAGGTCAGTGAATTACATCAAGAACAAACTTATGTGTTGGCTGATTATCAACAAGCTCTGCAGGCAGCCGGTTTTAATCATGTCACGGTCAGCGCCAATTTTGGCCGCCAACAACCGGATGATCAGACCACGCGGTGGTTCTTCAAGTGTCGTAAGTAGTAGGAGGAACAAGAATGCAAGCAGTCGGGTTAATAACTGAATACAATCCGTTGCATAATGGGCATCGCTACCACTTGCAGCAAGCACAACAGTTGACCAATGCGGACTGTGTCGTGGTTGTGATGAGCGGTAATTGGCTACAACGCGGGGAGCCGGCCATCTTAGACAAGTGGACACGTGCGAAGCTGGCTTTGGAAAACGGGGCGGATCTAGTGATCGAATTGCCCGTGTTTTTTGCGACCCAACCAGCCCATTTATTTGCCCGGGGCGGTATTGAATTGCTCAGTGCACTGGACTGCACGAGTGTTGTTTTTGGTGCGGAACATCCTGAGTTAGACTTTCAGCGGTTGACCACGGCAATTGCGGCGCAACAGGGCGACTTTACCCATTATAATGCGACTTTTGCCACTCAGTTTAACGCGGCCTTGCAAGCTGCCACGGGCGTGACGTTGACGGCAGCCAATGATATGCTGAGCTTCTGTTATTACGCTGCCAATCAGGCCCTGGCACATCCGATGCAGTTACTGCCGATCAAACGCTGCCAAGCGGATCACGCGACGGCGACAATTGCGGCCGATAGTCGCTACGCCAGTGGGACAGCGGTGCGCCAAGCGGCACTTGCACAGGATTGGGCGGCGCTGAAACCAGTTGTCCCGGCCGACACGTTCACGGCGCTGACTACGCAACGACTGCAGCGCTGGAGCGACTTTTGGCCGTTTTTACAGTATCAATTGCTGACCGTTGACGTTGCCCGTAGTGGACAGTATGATCAGATGGCGGAAGGCTTGGAATACCGGATGCAGGCGATGGCCCAACACGCCACGACTTTTGATGACTTTATTCATCAGGTCAAGTCAAAACGCTATACGTATACACGATTGCAGCGGGTGGCGACAGCCGCACTACTACAACTTACTCAGGCAGAAGTCCAGAAAGCACAGGCACATAATTATCTGCGCGTCTTAGGCTTCACACCTAAGGGGCAGGCTTATTTGCATCAAGTGAAGAAACAGCTCCCGTTGCCGCTGTATACGAAAATCAATCAAGACTTACGCCAGCATGCTCTGAATCTCGATTATCGGGCGGGGCGCGTCTATCAATTAATTAATGGGCAATCGCAAGATTTATATCGACAACCATGGCGGTTACCGGTAACAATTGGTTGACCGCGGCGGGCTTTCTTGATATGGTTAGGTCTAATGACGGGCATTTTGGACTGTCAAGGAAAAAACATTGACAAAGGATTTTTACACAGGTATAATTTATCACGTTGCATTAGGAGGTTTTTAAATGAAATGGTCACTTTCACAGCTTAAAACATACCGTGAAACGCCACTTCAGTTTGATGAAGCATTGGATTTAAAACACTCCTTGATGAGCCGTTATCCAGAAATTATCGATGTTAAGTCAGTTCACGCAACTGGATTAGCGAGTTATGATAAGGATAATGTGTTAATCACGGCGAAGATTGACGCAATGTTAACATTGCCGTCTAGTCGCTCGCTGACGCCAGTGGATGTCCCATTGGCTTTTCAAATGACGGAATATTATGTTCCTCAGGGAACCGATCTGAGTCGTTTTGACGAAGAAACTGACACGGTAATTATTTTACCTGAAGATGATATTTTAGATTTTGATGTCGCTGTGGAGGATAATATTTTAATTCACATCCCCATGCAGATTCTTTCTGAAGCTGAACAAGACGGTGCCCCGATGCCAACTGGTAAGGGCTGGGAAGTTCTCTCCGAGGACGACCAAGCGTTGCAAGCTGCAGAACTTAAAACTGTTGATCCGCGTTTAGCTAAGTTAAAAAACCTGTTCCCTGATCAGGAAGACAAGGATTAAGTTAACTAGGCGTATCAAAACACACATTATGTGAATTCACTTGAAGGAGGTGTAGGTTGATGGCTGTACCAGCAAGAAGAACATCTAAGATGCGTAAACGCAACCGTCGTGGTCATATTAAATTGGCTACACCAAATTTGGCACCATGCCCAAATTGTGGCGAATTACGTGTATCACACCGTGTTTGCCCAAGTTGTGGATACTACAACGGCAAGCAAGTCGTAAAAGTAAACAACTAATTGTTAGTTGGTGAAAAGTTGCATTGCGGCCATGGCGCATGGAACTTTTCGTTACCATAATACGATCAAAAAGCCCGCTTAGGTGGGCTTTTTTGTTGTCTTCAATTAAGTTTGAGTTGGGACCAGCACTTCTTGAAATAAGGTTTGACTGAGCTGCCAGCGCGGTCAAGCGAGTGGCTTTGCATATTGATTGCGATGAGGCGTCTCCCTTCCGTATACTAAGACTATCAAATATGGGTACGGATTCATAATAAGTGTTACTGACGCAGCGACAAGGGGGTTATGGAGATGATGAGCAAAAAATATGGGATCGGGTTAGCACTACTCACCGTGGTTCTGTTAGCTGGATGTGGCACCCGACAGTCGACGCAAAATAAGGCGACAAGCCAATCAACTAGCAGCCAAAGTAATTCGACCAAAAGTGTGACAGCCAAAACGAAAGTGTCATTAGCCGCAGCCATCAAAAAGTTTCAGCAACAATATCCAGACGCCAGTGTGACGAGTATTGAGTTAGAAGACCAACTCGGTCGACCGGTTTACACGCTGGAAGGCGTTGGCGGCACCCAGGAACATGAATTACAACTCAATGGGCGAACCGAACCGGGAAGGTCATCAGTAAGCAGTCTGAGATGCTGGATCAAGATGATCAAGCTGACGCTGAGGGTGACCGGCTGAATCTTAACAAGGTAATCAGTCCTAGTAAAGCGGTGGCGATTGCCATCCATGATCGTAACGGTGGCTATGCTAGCGAACTCAAGCTCGATAAGGACAATGGCACCACTTACTGGGAGGTCCAGGTACATCAAGGAAAGCAGCAAGTCGATATTAAGATTGATGCCTATGAAGGTCATATTTTGGAAACTGAGCACGACGATTAGTACCATGTGGTTGCTGGTGAAAAGGGGCGGTAAGTAGCCTCATTTTGTCAGCAACTAGTCTTGAAATGGTCAGCCGGCTAAACGTATCGCCTATTTTGTAAATCATTGATTTGATCAATAGTTAGTTGTAATCATCACGTCCGTTTCCATCACACCGAATTCTTGCCACATGATTTGATTGATGGTTTCGATCAGACGTGTGATTTCAATCGCCGTCATCCGAGGTGGCACACCGATCGTGGCTCGCAGCATGATGAGATTACCATCATAATGAGCCTTGAGAAAAATGACTTTGCGGACACTAGTTAAATCAGCAATTCGCCGTTGATAGCGATCTTCAAGGTAAGGATCGAAATAGTCAACTAGGTTCAGACTACTTTCTCGAAAAATTTTGGTGCCAGTATTGAGGATGTATAGCCCTAAGCCGATACTAATCAGGTTATCGAACCACTGAAGGTGGAGCTTGACCGTGACAAGGATCGTAAGAACGGTAGTCAGACTGGTCAACGCGTCCGTGAAGGTATCACGGCTCGCTGCGGTCAGGGCAGCATTGTTAAGTTTGCGACTCCAATAATGATTGAAGGCCCATAAAACCAGTAGCACCACGAAGGAAAACCCGGCGGCCAAGCCGGCGATACTGCTGAGGTTTTTGAAGGGGGTACGGGTGGCGAATGTCATTACGCCTTTGATAATAATGTCGATTCCAATGGCAGCCATGATGGTGCCGGCTAGTAAATTAAAAATCGTCTCAAAACGAAAGCGGGATTGCTGGATTCGGGGTCCTAATTGCTGCTGCTCCGCGGGTGCGATGGGTGCGCCAAATAAATCGTCATCGTGCGTGCGACTGGCGATGAATAGACCAGTCATGAGTAGCCCGGTCGAAAAAATTCCAGATAAATTATTAAAGGCATCCGCACGTAGGGCCTGTGAGTGGCCCCAGCGTGCCCCTAGAAGCTCGATAATAAATAAGCCCAAATAAACGGCCACGTTGCCCCAGAGATGGTGACGGGCCGTTTTAAGCGAAATAACAACGGGTTGTTCAATTTGATGCCAATCTGGCAGTCGTTGGATAGACATGATTAGGGGCCTCCTTACGCATCTTGAATTGGACTGCTGGTCAGGATTAGTGGTGCTAGGGTGTCTCTCTGGTAAAAGTGGCCACCAGCGGGCATGTACGAATAAAAAAAGTGCGGAACGTCATAATAACAATGAGGACACTAGCCTAAACACCACGAACCGATCTATGAAGGTTATCCGTTTATTTTACTGTAAGCCTAGCACGGTGTTTTTAACTTTGTCAGTTGGTGCTGTTTGAAAGGCAAGTAACCTTTTTGGATGGTTCTATGAAAATTAATTTCTTCCCGCGATAAATTATATGAAATTAATTTTAAAATTTGCGGTCATTTACTTTATTAACAGCGTGTTTTTTGGTACGATAGTTGCGTATTAAAAATTGGGAGGCAATAAACTAATGAGTAATGAAAAACCACAAATTGGTGTCATTGGGATGGCCGTCATGGGTAAGAACCTGGCGTTGAACATCGAAAGCCGCGGCTACAAGGTTGCGATTTTTAATCGGACTGGTGCCAAAACTGAAAAGGTCGTTAAGGACCATGCTGACAAGCAATTAGTACCAAGTTATAAGATCGAAGACTTCGTGGCTTCACTTGAAACGCCACGACGGATTATCATGATGGTTAAGGCTGGTAAGCCAACCGATGCCGTTATCGATGAATTATTACCACTATTAGATAAAGGCGACGTCTTGATTGATGGTGGGAACACCAACTTTAATGACACGATGGCGCGTAACGCCCGCTTAGATAAATCCGGAATCAACTTTATTGGTATGGGTGTTTCCGGTGGTGAATTAGGTGCCTTACAAGGCCCTTCATTGATGCCTGGTGGTCAAAAGGAAGCTTATGATTTAGTTGCCCCAATCTTGGAAAAGATTTCTGCTAAAGCGCCTCAAGACGGTGCACCATGTGTGACTTACATCGGCCCGAACGGTGCTGGTCACTACGTTAAGATGGTCCACAACGGGATTGAATACGGTGATGAAGAGTTAATCGATGAATCATACAATATCATGCGCAACGTCGCGGGCTTGTCCGTTGATGAAATGTCCGATATTTTTACGGACTGGAACAAAGGCGAATTGAGCAGTTACTTGATCGAAATCACCGCTGACATTTTGTCACGTAAGGATGATTTAGGTGCGGATAAGACTAAGCCAATCGTTGACATGATCTTAGACCGTGGGAACAACAAAGGAACTGGTAAGTGGAGTTCCGAAGATGCCTTGAACGTTCAAGTGCCACAATCCGTTATTACGGAAGCGGTCTATGCGCGTTACATCTCAATGATGAAGAACGAACGGGTTGCCGCTTCTAAGAAATTAGCTGGCCCAACCGCTGACGTTGACTTGCCAGCCAAGGAAGAATTGGTTGAGAAGATTCGTCAAGCCCTCTACTTCAGTAAGATTATGAGTTATGCGCAAGGCTTCGAACAACTTCGTTTCGCTTCTGAACATTATGGTTGGGACTTGAAGTTCGGTGAACTTGCCCAAATCTGGCGTGCTGGTTGTATCATCCGGGCCCAATTCTTACAAAACATCACGGATGCTTTTGATAAGAAGCCTGATTTAAATAACTTATTGATGGACGACTACTTTGCCGACATCGCCGCCAAGTATCAACAATCAACACGTGAAGTGCTTAGCTTAGCAATCCAAGCTGGTGTACCGGTACCATCATTTAGTGCGGCATTGTCATACTACGACTCATACCGGGCCGAAGTGTTACCTGCTAACTTGTTGCAAGCGCAACGGGATTACTTTGGTGCGCATACGTATGAACGGACTGACCGTGAAGGGTTATACCATTACAGTTGGTACGAAGAACAATAAAATCATTTTGAATGAACTAAACTGTGGCTAATGACGTTACGCGTGATTAGGCGCAGTTTTTTTGTGCTGTGGGTGGCTGTGCGGTAATGATCGTTGGTTTGAGTGGATTAGAACGTACGTTTGCGTTAAAATTGAGAGTAATGAATAAACGCGAAAGTGGGGGTCGCCATGCGACAAGAATCATTATTTAACCCGGATAAATCTAGTAGTAGTCCGTTGGCTTACCGGGTCCGGCCAGTGACGCTGGCGGATTTCAAGGGCCAAGAGCATCTACTTGGCCCGGGTAAACTATTACGACAATTAATCGCAGAAGATCAGTTACCATCCCTGATTTTTTGGGGACCACCGGGAGTCGGTAAGACCACGCTAGCCGAAATTATTGCGCAACAGACCCAGTCGCACTTTATTACGTTTAGCGCGGTGACGAGTGGCATTAAAGAAATTCGGCAAATCATGGATGAAGCGGAGGCTAATCGAGATTTTGGTGAAAAGACCATTGTTTTTATTGATGAAATTCACCGGTTTAATAAGGCCCAACAAGATGCCTTTTTACCGTATGTTGAGCGCGGCAGTATCACGTTAATTGGTGCGACGACGGAAAATCCCTCATTTGAAATTAACGCGGCCCTATTATCACGGTGCAAAGTATTGGTTTTAAAGGCATTGACGCCTGATGCGTTAGAAGCTGTCTTGCAGGGCGCTTTGCAGAATCCGAAGGGGTTTCCGGATATTGAGATTACGATGCAGCCTGATACACTAAGATTGATCGCAGAATTTGCTAATGGTGATGCTCGTATGGCGCTCAATACGTTAGAAATGGCTGTTTTGAACGGTGACCGCGATGGCAAGCACGTTACGATTACTACGGCCGGGTTATCGCAACTGATCAATACTAAGTCGTTGCGCTACGATAAGCATGGCGAGGAGCATTATAATATTATCTCCGCGTTACATAAATCAATGCGTAATAGTGATGTTGACGCGGCGATTTACTGGTTGATGCGGATGCTAGCCGGCGGTGAAGATCCGCTGTATATCGCTCGGCGTTTGATTCGGTTTGCGAGTGAGGACATTGGGCTAGCTGACCGGCAGGCATTGCCACTGACGGTAGCAGTCTTTCAGGCGTGCCAGTTGATCGGTATGCCTGAGTGTGACGTGAATTTGACGGAAGCAGTGACTTATTTAGCCTTAGCACCGAAGTCCAATGCATTATACGCGGCTAAATCGGCAGCGCAAGCAGATATCAAAGCGACGGGTAATTTACCGGTCCCCTTACAGATTCGCAACGCACCGACAAAATTAATGAAAGATTTAGGTTATGGTTCTGATTACAAATATGCCCATGATACAGCGGCCAAATTAACCACGATGACGACGATGCCACCTGAGTTAAAACAGCACCGGTACTATGAGCCGACTAGCCAGGGACAGGAGAAAGCCTGGCAACAGCGCCTAGCTGCTATTCGCCAGTGGCACCAGCAACATCCGCAAACCGAACCGTCAGATGATGAGACATAAAGATTGCAATTTAATGAGAATTCACTAAAATTAGATTTGGGTGAGGAGCAGACCCTGGTTGGGGTGTAGGAAATTCAGCGTTTTCATGTTAAAATAACATGTTGTACTAGCTTAATGCAGGTTAGTGGTGATAAATCACTGATTCGTACGGTTTTTAGATAAGTTGAATATTAGGAGTGACTAAAAGTAAATGAGTCGAATATTAATTATTGAGGATGAAAAAAACCTCGCACGCTTCGTTGAATTAGAATTAAAACACGAAGGCTATGATATTCAAGTCGAATATAACGGCCGTAAAGGGTTAGACGCAGCGTTAGCTGAAGATTTTGATGCCATCCTATTAGACCTGATGTTACCAGAACTGAACGGTTTGGAAGTCTGCCGGCGGGTTCGTGAAGTCAAGAACACGCCGATCATTATGATGACGGCCCGTGACTCCGTGATTGATCGAGTTTCCGGCCTGGATCATGGGGCAGATGATTACATTGTTAAGCCATTTGCTATCGAAGAATTACTTGCCCGCTTACGAGCACTATTGCGGCGAATCGATTTGGAAAGTGAACAACAAAGCACTAAACAAACGACCGTCACTTATAAAGACTTGACGATTGAAAAGGAAAACTTAGTCGTTAAACGTGGCGACGAAGTCATCAACTTGACGAAGCGTGAATATGAACTGTTATTAACTTTAATGGAAAATATTAACGTTGTCCTCGCTCGTGATGTCTTACTAAACAAAGTATGGGGTTACGAATCAGAAGTTGAAACGAATGTCGTCGACGTTTATATTCGTTACTTACGGAACAAGATTGACCGACCAGGAGAAAAGAGTTACATCCAAACTGTTCGTGGGACTGGATACGTGATTCGTTCTTAATGACTGACGCTGATACGAATCAAGTGACGCCTAAACCACGGCGCCGTTGGTCATTAAAATGGAAATGGGCGCTCGGGACCGCAATTGGGTCCGCGCTCATTTTTATTTGTTTTTCATTATTGGTCTATAAGAGTTTCACGAACCTCTTATTGCACCAAGAACAACGGAACGTGGCTAGTGCTGTTACAACGGTGCAACAATCGTTACGAACGGAGTCGAAGGGACTGACCATTAAGTCGGTGGCCGCTAAATTGCAACCTGAGGCGAGCGTTGAACCGGCAACTACCATGAGCGAACGTAAGCATGGTGTACTGCAAAGTAAAATCTTTTCAGATTCCGATTTAACAGCCTTATCCCGTACAAATTTAGCTGTGACGGTTTATGATCCACACGGGAACACACTCTATCTATCCCGCAAGGATGCACATGAGTTCTCTAAGAATAAGACGCGTCAAGTGGTGGTGATTGGCCGAGGAAGTGATGCTGAATTAGTTGGGCGGGCGCCCATTTATGCGGCTAGCAATCACCGTTTGATCGGTTACACCCAGGTCACCGATAATTTGGCGGAATACCATTCAACGACTCAGAATTTGATCTGGATCTTTATTGTGATGACAATGATCACTATTTTTGGTGCCACGCTACTGGGCTATTTCTTAGCTGCGTTTCTATTACGGCCAATGCGTAAAATCAAACAGACGATCAATGCGGTCAATGATGATCCGCAAACTGACTCGCGAGTGCCCGATCTTAAACGCAATGATGAATTGTCGGATTTAGCAGTCGTATTCAATGATATGCTTGATCAGATGCAACGCTATATTAATCAACAGCAGCAATTTGTTGAAGACGTTTCCCATGAATTACGGACCCCGGTGGCAATTATCCAGGGCCATATGGAGTTGCTGAATCGATGGGGCAAGGATGATCCGCAAGTGTTGTCGGAATCATTGGCGGCTAGTTTGTCAGAAACCAAGCGAATGCAGAGCTTAGTTCAAGAAATGTTGGACTTATCGCGTGCTGAACAATTGGAAATCAATTTTAGCCATGAGACGTCGGACGTTCAGAAGTTAGTGACGCAAGCATTTAACGATTTTACGATGATTCATCCCGACTTTCATTTTACGTTTGATGATGATGTTAAAAAGCCGGTGTATGCTCAGATTTACCGTAATCACCTCGAGCAAATTCTGATTATTTTATTGGATAATGCGGTCAAGTACTCGACACGACGTAAAGAAATCCATTTATCATTATCCACGGATTATCGCTACATTGAAGTCGCCGTCCAAGACTTTGGCGAGGGTATTTCTAAGGACAATCTCGATCGGGTTTTCAACCGTTTTTATCGGGTTGATAAGGCGCGTAGCCGTGATAAGGGTGGTAACGGGTTAGGATTATCCATTGCGCAACGGTTAGTTGAAGGTTACCATGGTCATATTAGTGTTGAATCTGTGGTGG
Organism: Lactiplantibacillus sp. 3062; assembly: GCF_055413545.1. Lineage (NCBI taxonomy): Bacteria > Bacillati > Bacillota > Bacilli > Lactobacillales > Lactobacillaceae > Lactiplantibacillus > Lactiplantibacillus sp. 3062. The sequence goes on along the minus strand of NZ_JBVAYE010000002.1, from coordinate 458,449 downwards.
GCCAAGGCTCGATCTTTCGGTTCCAGTTACCGATTCTACGGGACGCGAAGCTCTTAGCTAAGGCCGAGGCTGAAACGAATGATGTTGAAAAGATTGCCAAGTCGGAACTGCCAGCCGGAATCCGACCAGCTACTCGTGATGAAGCGCCCTTGGATGATCATGAGCACGACCACTAGGTAATCGAATCATTGATGAATTGAAAACGCACATTCAAGTTAATTTAACTTGAATGTGCGTTTTCAGTTTAGATAATTGCGCTGTAATGAAATTTAAAGCCGCGGCCTATGGGGATCATATCGTGATTTTGAGTGAGGCTTGAATCAATATTGAGCATCGACTGACAGTTCGATAGGGCGCAGTAAGATGATGATTAAACGACGAATAGGTTGTACACCAGCAGGCTGGGGTTAATCCTGATTTAGATTGATCCGACTCGAAATATATTTAAGCTGACCGATATTTGTTGATATGTTCATCATGAAACCATTTTCACAAGTAACCTTTTTTGGTATAGTGGAAGAGTAGTTAATTTAATCAGGGGGCGAAGTTGTTGACGAACGAACCAACTTATCGGCCAATGACGTTCAAAATTTTTTTGGAATTCATTCGGCTAAATGCCAAGGCAGCTAGTGTGGTGCCGTATTTTATTGGTATTTTATTTTCAATCTATTATTTTCATGCGTTTAATTGGATCAATTCGTTAATTTACTTAGTTGCACAAGTAGCGATTGCATTGTTTGTGACGGGGTTTAATAACGTGCAGGATTACTACTTGGCTAAGGATTTACATTATCGGGATACTTATAACATTGTTGGCCGTGAGCACCTATCACCACGACGATCATTGAATTTGATGCTAGCGATGTTAGCAACTGCAATTATTTTAGGATTAGTGCTAGTCGTCAGAACAAACCTATTGTTACTGTTCATGGGCGCTGCAGCGATTGGTGTGGCTATCTTCTATACCTATGGCCCGGTACCGTTTTCGCGCTTCCCGTTGGGTGAATTACTGTCGGGATGTGTCGAAGGATTTGGCGTTTTCTTTCTGAGTGTTTATATGAACGTCGCGACCCCCGTACTGGCGGGCTTTAAGTTTGCTTGGCCGCAGTTTGCGATTGTGGGGAATTTAGAGAACATATTGGTCATGATTTTGGTGGGGCTACCAGGGATTTTCTTGGTTGCGAATATCATGTTAGCTGATAATATTTCAGATTTACAACAGGATATTCGCAATGAACGTTATACGGTTCCGTACTATATTGGTCATCGTTGGTCACTACGGGTCTACGATACGCTGGCGCTGTTAGGTTATTTGCCAGTGCTGATGAGTGTTGTTTTACAAATACTACCGATTTATCAGCTGGCAGTGTTGCTCGTTTTACCAAAAATTTTGAAGAATATTTGGGCCTTTAACGCGGTGCAGGTGAAAGAAACCACCTTTAATACGGCACCACAAAATTTGATGATGTTTCAAGGCATGCAATTACTTGGACTGATCCTGGGTATTTTCTTTTAATCCGGTCTGATTAATTGGGATGGTTCACAGAAACGGCGGCCGTCATCCAGCATAATTGCTGAATGACGGCCGCCATTTTTTGTGTCGCTGTTTTTTAGACCTTGTTAGTCATGTACTGCGGTTGTTTTCGGCGGCTATTTACTGATCAACCGCACGGTACTGCGGCCATCCCCCATCTTTTTGATGAGAACTTGTTGGCCAATCGTTCGTTTCATTGATTCAATGTGACTGATAACACCGACCATTCGGTTTTCACCAATTGTTTCGAGTGCCTGCATCGCTTTTTCCAAAGTTTCATCATCCAGGGAGCCGAAGCCTTCGTCGACAAACAGTGCGTCGATTTGGACGCCATTAGCCGAAGATTGAACGACCTCACTGAGCGAGAGTGCAATCGACAGAGCAGCAATGAAGGTTTCACCACCGGACAACGTGTTGGATGAACGCGAGTTGCCGGTTTCATTATCGTAAACATTGATATCGAGGCCGTGGTCACTGCGGTTATCACTCGCTTCGGCAGCTAGTTCAAATGTGTAGCGGTTATTGGAAAGCAGGTTGATAAAGTGATCATTGGCGTAGTTTAAGACGCGTTGCAAGTAGTTTTGGACAACGTAGGTCTCTAACTTGAGCTTGTGATCGTTGCCATCTTTACCAGTCATGATATTATACAGGCTTGTAATTTCGGCGAACCGCTTTGCAAATGTGCCTTGCTGGTGCATGATTTGTTGGACTTTTTCGAGACAACTTTGCGCGTCGGTTAAGGCTTGTTCCGCCACGGTTTGGGATTGCAGTGCTCGATCCTTATGAGCTTGCAGGTCGGCCAGCTGAGCTTGGATACCCGTAATATTAGGTCGTTCAACGTTCGTTAAGGCGGTTTGCAGTTGCTTGATTTCGGTTGTCAGACGCTCCTTGTCTTGCCGATAGGTGGCAATTTGGACTTGCAGGGCGGTCAGTCGACCATTGGCGAGTTCTTCTAACCAATTTTCAAGTACAGTTTGGTCATGAGTCGGTGCTTCTGGAGCAGCTAAGGCCTGTGCGATTGTTTGCTCAAGCTGCGTGCGCGTGGCCTGTGTTGTCTTCAACCGGTCGTTTAAATCATCGAGCTTAGTTTGATGTTTTGATAAAGTAAGTTGACTGGTTTGAACGGTGGCTTGGGCGGCCTCTAGGCGTTGTTGGTAGGTCGCGACGATCTGATTGAGATGCGCTTTTTCGGCCAGCAGGTCAGCGCTTGTGACTTGTAAGTCCGTACCAATGGCTGCCTGAGCTACCGTCAAATCGGCTGTTTTATTGCGCAATAAGGCCCGTTGTTCGCCTAACTGTAACTCCGTTTGTTGGGCCTGTTTTTGTTGTGCTTCCAGTTCAGCAGTATATTTCTCAATAGCTTGAACCACTCGTTGGGCTGCCTCAAGCTTCTTCGTAATTGTGGCGAGTTGCTCAGCGAAAAAAGCCCTGACTGCGGTCAAATCGTAGGGTGACTTTAGTGCTAGTCCGTTGGTTTCAATCAACTGTTGGTAAGTTGAAGTTAGTTGCGTTTGGGCGGTGGTTACTTGCTGCGTAGCCTGGTCAACTTCTTTTTCAGCCTGTTCGACACGTTGTTGAGTTGCTTCCACTTGCTTGTTGGCTGCCGCCAGCGCGTTTTGAGCGTCGTCAACGGCTTGCATGGATTGTCGTAAGTCAGCTTCATTTGCAACGATGGTTGTGACCGGCATCTGTGAATGATCGGTTGATCCACAGACCACGCAGGGCTGGCCGTCAACGAGTTCTTGTTGTAATTGGGCAATCATTAAGCTTTGGCGTTGACCACGTTGTTGTTCAAATTGGACTTGCGCATTGTGCTGATTCTGTTCATCGCTGGCAAGCTGCGCCCGTAAATCAGTCAGTTGCTTGGTGACGCGCTGCTGTTCTTGTTGCGCACCTCGCCATTGATTATCAAGTGGTGTCAGGGTGTCGACGAACTGTTCTCGTTGTTTAATCAGCAAATCTTTAGTGGCGTGTAAGTCATCAATAGATGGCAAGTTCGCTTGTTGGGTGGTGATTTTGGCTGTTAATGTCTTTATTACGGTTTGGTGCTGTTCAAAAGTCGCCTTCAGATCAGCGACACTCGGCTTGAGCTTTGCGAGCTGTGCGATGAGACTTTCAACGCGTTGCGCTTGTGGAATCAACGTGGCCAATTGTTCCAAGCGCTGCTGGTGCTGATGGTTAGCTTCACTTTGGTCATGTAATTGTTGAACTGCAGCTTGCACTTGGCGATAGTCGTCCTGCGCTTGTTGCACGTTATCCATAGCTGCTTGCTGGTCAAGTGTCAATTGCTTTTGGTCACGTGTTTGTTGAGTGAGGGCTTGCATGGTGGCTTGTAGGGGCTGGGCCCAAGTTAACGCGTGCAACTGTTGCTTGGCTATGGTAATTGCCGGTGTTTGTTCTTCAACTTTAGTTTGATAATCAGCTTGCGCCTGTGTGAGCCGGTCAAATTGTTGTTGGCGATCGCGTGCTTGCTGGTAGGTCGTTTCGGCCGCTTTAACAGACCGATTGATTTTACTAGTCGTTTGCTGTGCTTGGTCAAAAGCACTTTGACGCGTCGTAACAAATGCTCGTAGTAGTGGAATTTTTTGGTTGTCCGGAACTGCTTGAAGTTGAGCCTGTTCCTCATCATTCCAAGTTGCTGAGGCTAGTGCGACCCGCAAATCGGCGACAAACTGATCACCAGTCTTGCTGGCGGTTTGATACTCCGCTTTAAGTTCCGCAGTAAAGTCTGAATAAAGTTGCGTTCCAAAAATCTTTTTAAGAATTTTTTCCTTGTCAGTCGTTTTTGACTTTAAGAATTCCGAGAAGTCATTTTGGGGGAGTAGAATGATTTTTTTAAATTGATCAGCAGTCAAATTCAAGATGGTCGTGATCTCGGGACCAACGTCGGCCGGCTTGGTTGCAATGCTCTCAATCTCCACGCCACCAACGTGATCAACGACAGCTAATTTGGCCGTACTATTCTTTTTCGTCAGTCCAGATCCTTTTTTCTTAGCTAAGTATTGTTCAGGGGAGCGCGCAATCTTATAGAGTTGATTGCCTTGCTCAAAGTAGAAGGTGACGCTTGTCGGTTGGTCAGCGGGGGCGAACTGACTGCGCATCTCTTTGGCTGCCCGACCATCCGTCCCATCATTCGTCGTACTGCCAAAGAGGGCAAAAGTCATGGCATCGAAAATAGTTGATTTACCGGCCCCAGTATCACCACTAATCAGAAAAATCGGGGTACTTTCTAGCTTGCTAAAATCAATAATTGAATGTTCGTGGGGGCCAAAATAGTTCATGGCTAAATAAACGGGTTTCACGGCTAATCCTCTTTTCTTAAGTTGACGAAAATCTGGTCAACGAGTTGTTGTTGTGTCGTTGAGAGCTGGTTACCAGTAATCGCGTGGAAAAATTGCCCAACAATGGCATCAGGACTCAGTTCGTTCATGTTTTTTGGGCCACTAATGGCGGTGGCTTGGTGGTTCGATTCGTAGTCCAGTTCGACAATTGTGCCGTAGATTTGTTCGAGTTGCGCCCGGACGTTCAGATGCTTACTACGGTCGAATTCCTGGACGGTGATCGCAAACCAAGCCTGCTTTAACGGCTGTTGCTGATAAAAGTTGGGATCAAGTAACGTTTCCCAAGGCGCACGCAACGTAACCAAGTCAGTTTGCGGCTGAATTGGCTTGAATTCATGGGTGATCGCAGTGGGTGTGATTGTCACAATTTCAACACCTTTGCCATGGAACTTAGGGTTGGCTTCCTTGACGTTAAATTTGACGGGGCTACCGGCATAACGAATTCGATCTTTGTCGGGTGAGGCTAACCGAGTGTGAATATGGCCCAGCATCACGTAGTCGAAGTCTGCGAATAAATCGGTGGTCAGCGTCGCCAAACCGCCCACTTTGGAAGTTGTTTCACTTGTTAATTCCAAGTCGTCATCTGCTTTGGGTGTAACGGTAAAATGAGTAATCAACAAGTGCCGTTTTTCAGGATCAAAGGTGGTAACGAGGTCACTAACCACGCGTTGCATCGCATCGTGAATGGTGTGAATCGCCTTGACTTGTTTTTCGGGCAAACCTTGTTGCTGATAGTAGACCCGCGCGTCAATGGGGTCAAAAAACGGTAACATAAAGATTTGTGCCGTTGGGGTCTCGATGGGCGTGAAGGCCTCGGCTAGTAACGTATTGATATGAAAATTATTATAGGCTAGCCATTCACGACCGTAGTTGAGACGTTTGGCGCCATCATGGTTGCCAGCAATGGCATAGATTGGTAGGTGATGCTCGATATTAATAGCCTGCAGCATGTGGTCGAGTGAAGTGACCGCATCGGTACTCGGAACGGCCCGGTCGTAGATGTCCCCAGCAATCACGATACCATCAACTTTTTCAGCCAATGCAATCGTTAGAATTTGCTTGAACGCTGCTTCCTGTTCATCTAACAAAGAATAACCGTTAAGCGTCCGGCCGATGTGCCAATCCGCTGTATGTAGTAACTTCATGGGAGTTCCTCCTTGAGTTTGAATTGTTAATTTCCATTATCGCATATTTACATAAAATTTCAGGTCTCGAAGTGTCGTCTGCCCAAAGTAGATTAATTTTGACGAAATACGTTTGATTTAGTTTGGAATGTTGGCGGACAAACTTGAAAGTGGGCAAGTTCTACCCCTTATGATTCAATTCAGCTATAATTGCGCTTAACTAGTTGAGCAATTATTGATTGCAACATACGGGTGAGTAATTTGCTGGTCATCCTTGCTTTCAGCGATTGCGTGTTTTAGTCACGCATAACGTAGGACTCGGTATTGGAATAATTATGGCGCTGCAACCTTATCTGGCTAGCAGTTTAGAATGGGGGCTTACTCATGATTCCAGAAAAATGGCAACAGACGCTTGGGGTTAAATTGCTTATCATGGTAAATTTAATCAATTTGGTCATCTTAGTAGTGATTAAACTGGCCAGTGGTGGGCCCATGTGGCAAATTCGTAATGCACCGTTGGCCGTGGTTGGTGGGTTATTTTTAATTGGGATTAGTTTAATTTTGATCTGTAAACAGAATTCCAACTGGCGCAAGGGAACGTATCTCGGTGCTGATATTAACTTGACCGTTTTATTTTATTTGTTACTTATTGATTTCAACCGGATTTCCACGATTGGCTTTGCGCTGATCGCGATAATCATCTCGATTGTCGCATTACCGATGGCATATACTTCTCGTAATCGCTTGGTTGGAATCCGGATTCCGTGGACCTATTTGTCAGAAGAAAACTGGCATCGGACTAACGTGCTAGCAGGCAGATTATTTGGAATCTCAGGACCGCTGTTAGTAGCGATGGGAAAGATGTCAACGGACTCATTTCTCAATGTCTTTGTTACGATTATCGTGTTGGTCGTGATTTTGACCGTGGGTTATTCCTACCAGCTAAGTAAGAAATTGATCTGATCGGCCTGGCAGCGTTAATTGGCATCTCGTGGTAATGTTTGCGAAATCAGTTAAGGGGACGGCTGCGTGCCGGTTAGGTGCAACGTAAAAAGCACCGCCATGAGAATTTTCATGACGGTGCTTTAGTGTTGATTAAGCTTCAGTGGTTATTTACGGTGTCGTTGTTGTTTACCGGCATTCCGACCACGCCCCGCATTATTTTGCGGACGAGGATGACTAGGCTTGGATTCAGTTGCATTAATCGGCTTTGGTTGCGTCGGTGTTGGTGTTTTGATGGGGTGCTTTTTGAGTTCTGCTTCAACTTCACGCCGAATACGTGGCCGGAAGAAGTTGATGATCAGTGTTTGCAAGCAGGCAAACAAACCACCAACGAAGAAGTAAAGTCCTAAACCTGCGGGAGCGGACATGGAAACAAATAAAATCATGACCGGACTCATAATGAGCATGAGACGCATCGTCTTCTTCTGTTCTTCAGGTAAACCAATCATGGATAGGTAACCCTGTGCCAAGTAGGATAAAAAGGCTAAAATGGCTAGAATCAGACTGGATTTCCCAAGGGAGATCCCCATAAAGGTCGCCTTAGATAATTCAGGCGAATAGCGAATAGCGTAGTACAAGGCGGAGAAAATTGGCAGTTGAATCAGTAGTGGTAAACAGCCAATACCACCAGTCATGCTAATACCGTTGTCACGGTAAAGTTGCATGAGCTCATTACTGATTGCGGCTTTTTCTTCCTGAGTCGTCGCTGCTTTTTGCCGTGCCTGGATTTTTTCCATCTGTGGCCGAACCGCGGACATTTTTTCTTGTTGGTAGGTTGATTTACGTTGTTGATTAATCATCATTGGCAGTAAAACGAGTCGCACAATGACCGTCAAGCCGATGATTGCCCAACCGTAGTTGTTACCGAATAGTTGTGACAACCATTCCATCACGTTTTGCCCTGGCTTTGCAAGGTACTCGTAAACAAACCCGTATGGTTTACCAGCTTTGGTCGTTTGCACACAACCGCTTAGAAACAGTGCTAACGTTCCTAAGGTGATGGTGAGCGTAAGGCCTTTTTTTGATTTCACTAGTTAATAATCCCCTTTGTTAAAGTCATATAATGATGATGATACTAAAGATGTCGGGGGAATTCAATTGGTTATCCGAAAATCGTGATAGTTTTGTGGTTCAACTTCATGCACTTCGAGGTGCTTGACCTTGCCAAAATCGGTTGGCGACTGCCGAACAACGTCGATAAAGACTTGCACTCGTTGATCTTCACCCTCGGCTTCAATAAAGACTGAGCCGTCCATCAGGTTACGAACGATTCCGTTCACGCCGCATTTGTCAGCGGCAACTTTAGTGGCCCAACGGAAGCCCACCCCCTGGACCCGGCCGATTGCTTTTAATGTTACTGCACGCATTGTGTCACTTCCTTACTTAACTTGTTCAGCTAGTCTAACCTGTGACTAGCATCTTGATTGTATTGTGTTAGCATAATTAGTACAATCTGTATTACTTATATAATAGCATGGAAATGTTCAACGGGCGATATGCTATACTTGGGATAAAACGGACACTTTCGAATGATACAGGGTGCCCCGAATTGACAAGACCGGCTGATGTTTCAACCGATTAATTAAAGGAAGTTGACGATGGAAAAAATTAATTCATTACAAAATGCGCACGTCAAGGCGTGGAAAAAGCTCCAAACAAAGAAGGGACGCAAACAACAGGGACAATACTTGCTAGATGGTTGGCATTTAGTCAACGAAGCAGTTAAAGCACACGTCGCGATTCAGACCTTGCTCATTACTGCCAAGCAACTGGCGACCGAACCGGACTTGACTCATTTTCCAGCGGTCATTGAAATCTCTGATGAAGTCGCCAAACATATCAGTGCGACGGTGACGCCGCAGGGGGTGTTTGCGCTGGCGACCCTGCCTGCTGCAATTGAAGATCTATCACAATTAGATTTAACGCGGCCTTGGTTACTGCTCGATAATGTTCAAGATCCCGGAAATATTGGAACCATGGTACGGACTGCGGATGCTGCGGGTTTTGCCGGCGTCGCTTTCGGTACCGGGACGGTGGACATCCATCAACCCAAAGTTGAACGAGCTATGCAGGGGAGTCAGTTTCATTTACAACTGATTAGTACTGATCTCGACAAGTTGGTTGACCAATTGCAGGCGCAGGGTTCACCAGTCTACGGTTCAGAGTTAAATCCACAGGCAGCCCGGTATTTAGATATTGACGCGCCGGCTAGTTTTGGCTTGATCATGGGAAACGAAGGTAATGGAATGAGTCGGGAATTATTGGCACGGACAGACCAAAACTTATACATTCCCATCAAGGGGCAAGCAGAATCGTTAAATGTAGCCGTGGCTGCTGGCGTTTTAATGTTCGGTTTATATCGCTAACTTACAATTAGTAAGAAAATGCTAAAATCCAGGTAAAATACTTTCAAAATGACTGGCTTTTTAGTAGAATAGCCGTAGATATTAGCAAAGGGAGCTTTAGATGAAAACTAATAATGCGTGGCAACAAGATTCTGAATACGTGGTGATCGTCGAAGATTTATTAGCACAGCCGGCCGTTCAGCGGCTTGCTGAGTTTACACAGCACCACCATTCAAATCGATTGGATCATTCGATTGCAGTTTCATATGATAGTTATGTTTTAGCGAAGAAATGGCATCTAAATACGACGGCAGTGGCGCGTGGTGGATTATTGCATGATTTGTTTTATTATGACTGGCGTGAAACCAAGTTTGATCTCGGCTCGCACGCATTTATTCATCCGCGGGTAGCGTTACGTAACGCTGAAAAGTTAACGAAATTAACGCCGATGGAAAAAGATATCATTTTGAAGCATATGTTTGGTGCAACTTTAGCTGTGCCTAAATATCGTGAAAGTTTGCTCGTCTCTTTAGTTGATGATTATGAAGCAGAACATGAATTTTTTGGACCATTACGTATGAAAGTGGCCAAACAACTAGATCGGTTCCGAGGCAAGGTCTCCGCCGGTTAATTCAATAATTGGGGGTCATTGCATGTCAGAAATGCTAGCTGACACGGTAACAGAATCCAACGTGGATTTCGAACTGTGTCCAAAATTTGAAAAGACGTTCTCAATTCTAGGGAAAAAGTGGAACGGTTTAATTATCGATGTTTTACTGGAAGACGGTCCCCAACGCTTTAAGAATCTGGCACGCCGGATTCCTAAGTGCAGTGATCGGGTGCTGGTCGTTCGTCTCAAGGAATTGGAAGAAAACGGCATTGTGAGTCGGGTAACCCATTGTGACTCTGCCCTGATTGAGTATCGCTTGACTACGAAGGGGCAAGATTTACGACAGGTCATGGATACGGTCCATAACTGGTCTGATAAGTGGTTCAGCCCGGCCGAATCCTAATACGGGGTTGACGTGCAGGGCACTTTGCCATAAACTGACAATGTAGATAAAAGCCTTGACGAGAAATAGTAGTTAGTTACGGCGTCGTAGGGACGGGTGTCACCGATTGAAAGCACCCTGGCGACCAAGATTGACGAATTCACTCTCTGAGCTGAAATTGGGCGTTTGTGTAAACAAATAATTTTCCGGTATCCCGACCGTTATGACGGGTAGTGAGTGTGCATAGTGACTACTATGCAAACAAGGGTGGTACCGCGATGACCTCGTCCCTTTTCAGGGATGGGGTCTTTTTTTGTCCGCAACGCAACTAAAAATTGGAGGCAGCATATGAGTTTACAAGATCGATTAACCGAATTACGCGATCAAGGCTTGGCCGATATTAAATCCGCCGATGTTTTGAAAAAGGTTAACCAAGTCAAAGTTGATTTGCTTGGTAAAAAGGGTCCGATTACAGAAGTATTGCGCGGAATGCGCGACTTAAGCCCGGAAGAACGGCCAAAGGTGGGCGCTTATGCCAACGAAGTTCGTGACCGGATTCAGGCTGCGATTGATGAACGCCGTGAAGAACTGGAACAAGCAGCCGTTAATGAGCAATTGGCTGCCGAAAAACTGGACGTGACGTTACCGGGTCGGGAAGTTCCACAAGGTCAGCCTCACGTGATTACCCAGATTATTACTGAATTGGAAGATCTATTTATGGGAATGGGCTATCAAATTGTTGATGGTGATGAAGTTGAAGAAGATTACTACAACTTTGAACGGTTGAACTTACCGAAGGACCATCCCGCCCGTGACATGCAAGACACGTTCTATATTACCAAAGACGTGCTACTACGCACGCAGACGTCTGCTGATCAGCCGCGGTCACTTGAAAATCACGATTTTTCTAAAGGACCGCTGAAGGTCTTGTCACCTGGCCGCGTTTATCGGCGTGATACGGATGATGCAACCCATTCCCATCAATTTCATCAAATTGAAGGGTTAGTCGTGGACAAGCATATTACGATGGCTGATTTGAAGGGCACCTTAATTCTGGTTGCCAAGACTTTGTTTGGCGATCAATTCGATGTTCGGCTACGGCCAAGCTTCTTTCCATTCACGGAACCATCCGTAGAAGCTGATGTAACTTGCTTTAATTGCAATGGCAAGGGCTGTGCAATCTGTAAGCAAACGGGTTGGATCGAAGTACTGGGTGCCGGCATGGTTCACCCCCACGTGTTAGAAATGTCTGGCATTGATCCAGAAGAATATGGTGGTTTTGCCTTTGGGTTAGGACCAGACCGCTTTGCAATGTTGAAATACGGTGTTGACGATATCCGCAACTTCTACTTGAATGACGTGCGGTTCTTGTCACAGTTCTATAAGAAAGGTTAGGCGTCCACATGAGAATTTCTACGACATGGTTACGCGATTATTTGAAGCTGGACATTCCGGCCGATGAATTAGCAGAAAAGATTGAACGGACGGCCGTTGAAGTTGACGGTGTTATTCGTCCCAGTGAAGGATTGAAAAAAGTTGTAGTGGGGCACGTCTTAACGTGTGAGCCACATCCAGATTCTGATCATCTCCACGTTTGTCAAGTGGACGTAGGCGAATCAGAACCCTTGCAAATCGTTTGTGGGGCACCTAACGTTGCGGCTGGCGAAAAGGTGATCGTGGCGTTACCGAATTCATGGATTGGTGGTCACACTAAGATCAAGAAGAGTAAGATGCGGGGAGTTCCATCAAATGGGATGCTGTGCGCCTTAGACGAACTTGGTTTTGATGAAAAGTTAGTTCCAAAAGAAGTTGCGGATGGTATTTTCATTCTGCCTGACGATGCCACGCCAGGTGATCCGGTCTTTTCATACCTAGGGATGGATGATGAAATTATTGACATGTCCGTTACCCCTAACCGTGGTGACATGCTTAGTATGAATGGTACGGCGCATGAACTTGCTGCCATTTACGACCAACAACCAACGATGCCGAAAGTTGATTTGTATGAAGATGCTACGACGGTGGCTGCGGATGATCTACATGTGGCTGTCGCTGCCGACGAACATGATGTCCCAATGTACAAAATGCGTCTAATTAAAAACGTTACGATTAAGCCAAGTCCGTTATGGCTCCAAATTCGAATTTGGAATGCTGGTATGCGGCCAATCAATAACGTCGTTGACGCAACAAACTACATTTTGATGCAATATGGACAACCGCTACATGCTTTTGACTTTGATCAATTGAATGACGGTCAAATTAACGTCCGGTTGGCGAAAGCTGGCGAGCATTTAACGACGTTAGATGGTGAAGATCGCGAATTACTAACGAGTGATCTGTTGATTTGTAGTGGCGATCAACCAATTTGTTTGGCTGGGACGATGGGTGGCCTAGCGACCGAAGTCACTGATCAGACTACGACCATTGCGTTGGAAGGTGCGGTTTTTGATGCAGTTAAGATTCGTAAAACTGCCCATAATCATGACTTACACAGCGAAGCTTCAATGCGCTACGAACGGGGCATTGACCACGGCATGACCGCAACGGCCTTAGACGCTGCCGCAGCCATGATTGCAGAACTTGGTGATGGTCAAGTTGCTAGTGGTATGGTCATCGGTCGTGACGAGGATGTGCAACCAACGACAGTAACCATTGACTTAGCACGGATCAACCAAGTCTTAGGAACTGAGTTGTCATTGGACACGGTCAGTGATATTTTTAAACGATTGGACTTTCCAACGGTCGTTGCTAATGAAACGTTCACGGTTACGGTGCCATCACGGCGTTGGGATATCCATATTCCGGCTGACCTTATCGAAGAAATCGCCCGGCTATACGGTTATGATAACTTACCAGCGACCCTACCAACGGGCCAACCAACAATCGGTAAGCTTAATGAGACCCAACAGGTGATTCGTGACTCACGTAAGTTAATGGAAAGTGCTGGCCTCACGCAAGCCATCAGTTACTCATTGACCACGGAGACTAAGGCGAAGGCCTTTGCGCTTCATGCTAGTGACGTCACTAAATTAGACTTTCCAATGAGTTCAGAACGGACCACGCTACGCTTGAGTCTAGTTTCTGGTTTGCTGGATGATTTAGCTTATAACAATGCTCGTAAGGAACACAATGTGGCATTGTATGAAGAAGGACGGGTCTTTTACAGTCAACCTGAACAAGTCCGGCCGAAGGAAATTGAACACATTGCCGGAGCTATTACGGGTTCCATGGTTCCCAAGAGCTGGGGCGTTGACGAACAACCCGTTGATTTCTTCCAGATTAAGGGTATCGTGGCTGGTTATCTGAAGAGTCTGGCGTTGCAAGATGCCGTTAGTTACGTTGCCACGGCCGAACATCCAGAGATGCATCCTGGTCGGACAGCTGATATTTACGTTGGTGACCAGTTAGTCGGTTTCGTCGGTGAAGTTCATCCAACGACTGCCAAAGCCTACAAGATTCGGGAAACTTATGTCTTTGAACTGGATTTAACGGCGTTGATTGCCTTACCAAAAGCGCGTCAACAGTATCAACCGATTTCCAAGTTCCCAAGTATCACCCGGGACGTGGCGATGTTGATTGATGACGATGTGACCAACGCAACCGTGGTTGCCTTGATCAACAAGAAGGGCGGCGCGCATTTACGGCACGTTCAACTCTTTGATGTTTATAATGGGAGTCACGTGCCAGCGGGTAAAAAGTCGCTAGCTTATACGTTAACGTATCAAGACCAAAACGCAACGTTAGTCGATGATGATGTTACGACAGCATTTGAAAAAGTACTGACAGCCTTAACGGATGAATTAGGTGCTGAAATTCGTTAGTTTGTTGATAGTCTTGTTAAACGCCGAATGATTTGAAGTCATTCGGCGTTTAATGTGTGTCCAAGATCCTAAAAAACCATAAAACTAATGGCGAACTAGTGCAAACTGGGCAACAGTTTTGTATAATTGATAAGATTAATCAATAAATGGAGGGGCGAGTCTTGAATAACAACCAGGATAACCAAGATCAGAAGGATCAAAACGATTCACAAGATCGTGGGGTAAATGAACCTAATCGTTCAGAACAAAAACAGCGGAAATCATTTTCGAAACACGTTATTGGTGGCGTTGTTGGTATTTTAGTCGTACTTTTAATTATTGTGGGGGTATTGGGTTATCGATATTTTGATAATGCGACGCAACCATATGACAGTAGCGACAATCGCGTCGTTCAAGTTGATATCCCGTACGGTGCTAATGGTAAGAAAATTGCCGATATTTTACAGCGCGAAAAGGTGATCAAGAGTGGTTTTGTCTTTGAATACTGGACGAAAGCACACAACTTATCAAACTTTCACGCGGGCTACTATCAGTTGAAGCCTTCGATGTCACTTGCTCAAATCGCGAAGGCCTTGAATAAAGGTGGTTCATCGGAACCGGTTCAGAGTTCTAGTGGTAAAGTCCTAATCGTTGAAGGTAGTCAGATTAAGACGATTGCGAAGACGGTTCAAAAACAAACTGATTTCACGTCGGCAGAATTTCTAGCCTTAATGAAGGATCAAACATTCATCAAATCATTGGCCAAGAAGTATCCACAATTGTTGAATTCAGCGATGAGTGCTAAGCAAGTTCGCTATCGTTTAGAAGGCTATTTGTTCCCGGCAACTTATGTTGTTGGTAAGAAAACAACTTTGAAACAATTAGTAACGCAGATGGTTTCGAAGACTAATGATGAGCTTGAACCATACTACGCGCAAATTAAGAAGTCGAAGATGTCCGTGCAAGAAGTAATGACCTTAGCGTCCTTAGTTGAACGTGAAGGCAGTACGACGAAAGATCGGCGGTTGATTGCTGGCGTCTTCTTGAATCGGTTAGATGCTAAGTGGCGCTTGGATTCTGATATTTCAGTGTTCTATGCGATCAATTCTAACAAGTCAACGTTAACGAATAAAGATTTGCAGACTGATTCACCGTATAACTTACGGTTGAACTTAGGCTACGGCCCCGGACCGTTCAACAGTCCTAGTTTAACATCGATCAAGGCAGTCTTAGATCCTGCACAACGGAGCAAGGGTTACATGTATTTCGTAGCAGATTTGAAGACTGGTGATGTCTATTATGCAAAGGATGCTGCGGGTCACGCGGCAAACATCAAGAAGGTTTCGAAGCACAACGAAGCCGCTGAAAAATAAGAATGAGGCGTAACTTAAATGACTGAAAATAAACATCGCCGACCAGTAGTCATCGGGGTAACTGGTGGTTCCGGTAGTGGTAAAACTACGGTCAGCAATGCAATTTACAACCAATTATCTGGTCAATCATTGTTGATCTTACAACAGGATTCCTATTACAATGATCAAAGTGAAATGACAATGGCTGAGCGCCATGCCGTTAATTACGACCACCCACTGGCTTTCGATACAGATTTGATGATTAAGCAAATCAAGCAGTTGCTGGCCTATCAACCAATTGAAAAGCCGGTCTATGATTACGAGCAGTATACGCGTAGCGACAAGACCATTCATCAAGAACCGCGTGATGTGATCATTGTCGAAGGGGTATTGATCCTAGATGATCAGCGTTTACGCGACCTGATGGATATTAAGGTGTTCGTCGATACCGACGATGATATTCGAATCATTCGGCGCATTCAGCGTGATATCAAAGAGCGGGGCCGGACACTAGACTCTGTGATTGGTCAATATTTGGCGACGGTCAAACCAATGTATCATCAGTTTGTGGAACCAACGAAACGTTATGCCGATCTAATTGTGCCAGAAGGTGGCGAAAATGAAGTTGCCATTGATTTATTGACAACTAAAGTTCGTTCAATTTTATAAAAAATAACGTCTTAACCAGCGCTATTTTAGATTTAAGAGTTTACTTTTAAAATCTGAAATGGTAGGCTGGTTTTTGATAACTATATTGCGTATTTGAGGAGTGAAACACATTGGCTGAAGATAAGACATATCCAATGACAGAAGAAGGCAAGGTCAAGCTGGAAAAAGAGCTTGAAGACCTTCGAATTAATCAACGTCCAGAAATTATTAATCGTATTAAGATCGCACGTAGCTACGGTGATTTATCAGAAAACTCTGAGTATGAATCAGCAAAGAATGAACAAAGCTTGCTAGAAAACCGGATTAAGACGGTTGAACACATGCTTCAATATGCTGAAATCATCGATAGTGACAAGATTGACGAAACGGAAGTCTCCGTTGGTAAAATCGTGACGTTCAAAGAATTACCTGATGAAGAACCAGAAAGCTACACCATTGTTGGTGCTGCCGAAGCTGATCCAATGGTTGGCAAGATTTCTAATGATTCCCCGATCGCCAAGGGCTTGATTGGGCATCACGTTGATGAAGAAGTTGCCATCAACATTCCAGCCGGTACCATGACGGTTAAAATTTTGAAGGTTGAAAACGCGTAATTTTATGCTTAAGACTGTTTTGAGGTAGAGGATACCTTGAAACAGTCTTTTTTGGTGGTTTAGAAGCGCGATTACTGATTACCAGCCACTATTTAACGAACTGTTACTGAACAAGCACGTTTGCGTGTGAGTTCGGGATTCAAGCAAAACACCGCTTATCTGCACAAAGCAGGTAAACGGGTGAGTAAATTGGACGTGTTACATTTTTTTAGCATTTACTATGATTAAAACATGCCAGTTGTGTAGGTTCGAAAACAGCCAGCTTAGACCCGCTGGAAACAGCTCGAACTCGCGTAGACTTTTGTTGTGGGTTCGTCCTACGCCGACCTCCAGGCATTTCTGCCAATTGCCGGAACGTGGTGGGCACAGATTTGAGCCGAAACACCACGTCTCAAATACTGGCCTTTCACTAACCAAGCAAAGGACGCTTGCTAAGTGAAATTTCACCACTGGGCATTGTCAGAAACGCCTTCCAGTCGGGATAGTATTCGAATGGCAGACGGTGAGGTACCCAACTTTTGATAAATTGGCCATTGCTTTTCAAAAACGGTAATTTTGTCAATCAACTGTCAGACTGAGAGTGATATTGTACTTAAGGTTCCAGTATTAAAATAGTCGACGACCAATTGCACCAAGTTAAGTGGCCGTTTATCAGCCATTCGAGCGGGTTTCCGAAATGTGCTCGGTACCACTGAAGCCTGTGCGTGCTACGCCAACGGACTAATGCCAAAACCGCATTAATCCGATGGCTAGGCAATGCTCGGCTTCAACCCGTGACCCCTCACAGGCTTGAGACCGGAGGTCGGAATAGGACGCGCAAGTGCTGATGAACAGTAATCCAACCAACTGGCATGTTTTAATCATGATTTATGACAGATTGATCAGGATATGGCCGACAGCAAAGTAGGGTTAGATATAGATAATTCGTAATTCACCAAGCGAGACGCTGCCGGTTAGTATGACACCCGGGCCAGCAGTGGTCGGTGTACCTGTCGATGAGATGTGGCCCATTGAGTTGCTGAGATTTTCCTGTAGCTGCCAAGTTTGAGGGAGGTATAACTCAAGGCTACCTAATGAAACGTCGACATTGATGGTTGCTCGGCCTTCTTTGATGTCAGCGTCATCGAAGTAGATTTTGGCACCAGCCATTGATACGTTCAGATCCGCAGAACGAAAATTTTCGCTGTGAACGTAGCGGATACTGTTGCCTAGTGAGAGATCTAAATTAACATGGTCATCGTTGATTGTGCTCGTTGATTCATGGACGTCATCGTGGTTATGATGATTGTAATGAGCATGATCATGGTTGTGATAGCGATAATGATATTGATAACGGGGGTGAATCAAAAGACCCAAACCAATGCTGAGTAATACGGCAGCCCCTAAAATTGTCCATGGTACGAGCTTAGTGATTCCAAGTGGTTGCGCATAGATCATGGCTAAGAATGCGATAGCGAAGACGACGCCCGGCATATTCAAGTAACGAAGGCTACTAATTAAAGCCGCAACTAGAATCAATGTTAACAAGAGACTCCAGATGCTGACGTGGAGCGTGAAGAGACTGAGTTGACTAACGATAAGAACGACGGCGCTGGCAATTAAGAAGACGGGCCAAAACCAATTTTTATGCATTTATAACAGTCCTTTCTGTTCAAGACTTATTTTGAGTTGGCGATAGTAGCGTCTTGAAGCGTACAGTTGTTTAGGTGAGTGGTGAAACGCAATCAAGTTCCCGGTCAATGTCTTGGTCAAGGAATAGACTTGTTTGGTATTGACAATGGCAGATTTGGAGACGCGAAGAAAGTAAGCAGGTAAGCCTGTGCCCACAGCGGTCAGCGACTTGGGAACACGATAAACATTATCCAGCGTATGGGCGGCGACCTGGTGACCAGTTGCTTCGATGAATAGGATCGAAGTAAGCGGTAACTGTACGAGTTGACCACGTTGTGAAACGGTTAACGTAGCGGCCTCAATTGAAAGATTTTTGAGAGCAGCAGTGAGGGCGGCCGTTTCGGGGTAGTCGACTGGAACATGCAGTGTGACGGTTGGAATTGAGGTGCCGGGATCCGTTTCAATGTTCACTTGCATGGGTTTCACCTCCTTAAGTAGTTTAAGTACACCACAAAACAATGACGCTGTAAATAAAGACTCCCTTAGCGGTCATTTCAGGAACGCAACTGGTCATTGGCTTGCTCATCGACTGTCAATGTTGCGTTTTATGGGCAAAAAGGGCACAATTACTGTAAACGATTTCAATGATGAGGTGTTAGTAATGAAAATAACAATTACAGATTTGGCCAGTAAGTGGTTTCGTGATGACATGGGTGTAACCACTGGTAATGGGGTGCGCTTTTACGGCAAAACTTATGGCAAGACAGCAGTTCACAGTGGCTTCTCAATCGGGATCATGCGTGATGACGAACCCCATCAACCGATTGCCATGGTTGAAAAGGATGGTGTCAATTACTATGTCAACGACCGTGATGAATGGTTCTTTAAGGGCTATGATCTCACAGTTGATTATGATGAACAAAGTGACGGCCCGAAGTATGACTACACGCCCAATAACGAGTAGTTCTGGTGAGTGCTTGCCAATAGCGATTAATATTTGGACAAAAAATCAGCGTTGCCTGAATTAACAATTCAGGTAACGCTGATTTTTGCTGACCACATCTTTGACTGTGAACTGGGCTAGGCGTGGTGGCGTCGACGCCGGACGATAAACCAACCAGCCGTTGCGAGTGCACTAATCCCAGTAATCAGACTACCAGTGATTAAGAATGGCGGTCGATACGTCAAGGTGACCGTATGCTTGCCCTTACTTAATGGGACAGCAACAAAGGTATTAATCACTTTCTTAGTTGCGACGGATTTTCCATCAACAGTGGCATGCCAACCCTTGGAGTAAGGAATGGTCGTCATCAAAACTTGGTGACGATGCTTGATGTTGATTGTACCAGTAATCTTACGACTTGAGTGGGCCGTGATGTTCCAAGGGGATTGCTGGAGTTTCTGCGCCGACTTCTTGAATTGGGTATTATCCAACTTGTAGAGGGTGAAGTTTTGTAACCAGAGAGAAGTCTTCTTCATCTGAATCCCGAATGTCACGGTCTTGCCCTTGCTATTCGATGCAACGTTAACAGCGATCGTGTGCCGGTAAGTTGGGTACTGCTTGAGTTCCTTACCGTTAATGTAGTAACTCGCATTCGAAGTAGTTAGGTTTTGCCCGAGCGTGATGTAGTAGGAATCATTGGTTGTCGGCGTGAACTTAAAGTAAACTGATCCCGTTTTCGCTAAATTTTGTTTGTTCAAGACGGCGCCAGTTAACGTCGTGACCTTCTTAACGTTTTGGAAGACCACTTCGTTAAAGTTTTCGGCACTGATCAAGCCGCTGGTTGAACGATTTGCCAAGGTTTGGTAAATCAACTCTTGCCGGGCAATCGGATCGCCAGTTGTTTTGGAGACTTTCAAGCTAGTAATCTTGTCAGACGCTGCGAAACCAAGACCCAGGGCGTATGGATTTTTGTAGGTCGTGACTTTGTTAGTGCTGAGCTTTGCCGATTTTTGGTAATTCGTCAGATCTTTCTTGGTACTGGTGACCGGAATGTAGCTACGATAGTTCGCGTTATCAGTCTGGGATGTCGGTACTGTTTTATCCATAAAGTACTGCATGTCCAGTAACGAATCGGTAATCATGGTCCCGTTGGTGTAGGCGACCACACCGTCCCCATCCGGCTGACCAATTGAACCGAAAAAGTTAGGGATAATACTTTCGAAGGTCGAACTGAAATGATCAGCACCGTTATAAGCCGCCTGCATCGGATCGTCTTTAGTTCGTGTAAACGTCTTACCAATTCGATAAAAACGATTGTTGCTAGCTTTAATTTTGTTGACGGCATTGTCAAGGACTTGCGTGTATTTACCAAACTCACTTTGTGACACGTAGGAAATATTATTTAATGAAGCGACCACGTTGATCGACATATCAGTCGCAACTAAAATTAACGCGACGATTTGATAAATGAGACGTCGTTCCTTAGGCAACGTTAAGAAAATCAATGTAATTGCTGCCAAGCCAATTGTAATTAAGAGATTAGCTTGGGTGACGTAGGTGACTTTCTTAATGTTCAAGTAAATGGTTGTAAACAAACCGACCAGCAATGCGAGCATCGTTAGCGCTTGCCACAGTTTGATCGTTATTTTGTCTGTCAGTGCTTGGGCACCAATCCAGACGACCCAGAAACAAAAGACAAAGGAGAAGCGGTAAGGGTACCAAACTGGAAATTGGCCCGCATGCCACAATAAATCAAGTGGTTCGTAACAAAATGATAAGATAAGCGTCGCGGTTACAATCAAGGCGCTCAACTTCACGGACCATTTGAACTGGCGCCGTAAGAAGAAGAGCACAAAGGCGAGAACTGCTAACCATGCCACGTAAAAGTTCGGTTGACCGGATGGCATCTGATCGAAGTTGAAAGTACCGGTGACGAACTTAGCTAACATCTTCCAGGGCGCGTATTCAATTTTCCAATGAACCTTGGTCACATTATATTGAGCCTTACTTTGAATGAGTGCCCAGAAAGTTGGTAATAGCAACCATGCGGAGAACGCGACACCTAGCAGACCACCCCAAGCAAATTTGAGGGCGTGAGTTGCTAAGGTCTTCACGTTTTGCCAATACTTAGTTGCACCATACAACCAGTATAAACAACTGAATAAAATGACCATGTAGCCCATATAATAGTTGTCAATTAGCATGACGGCCAGCCAGCCAGCGAAGTAACGGACTTTACCAGTTGTAAACAAGCGTTCCAGTCCCAAAATGACCAATGGTAAAATGGCGACCGTGTCTAACCAAATCATGTTGAGCTGATTGGCGACCATCCAGCCCATCAATGCGTATGCGGTACTGAAAGTTGGCACCAACCAACCCTTTTGCGTCTGCGTTTTAGTTAGTAGCCAGGCGAAGGATAGCCCTGCGAAACCATACTTTAGTACAGTGACGATAAAAATGCCGGTAGTGATTGATTGACCAGGGAATAGTAAGTAGATTAAATTAAAGGGACTCATTAAGTAATAAGCCCAGACCCCAACCATCTCGCCACCAATCGTTTTGGAGAAGGAATAGAAGAAAGCACTCGGATCGTGCAGTAGGGTATGCCGGAAATAGGAAAACAAGTCAACGTATTGTTGGCCTAAATCGACCGTTAACAGACTGCTTGATCCAAAGGGAGCCATGTGCCGATAAATAAAATAACCGGTCATGATCAGTAAAGGTAACCAAAAGCTGATCCATAATGGCCATGTGCGCTTGTCAAAAAAACGACGGAGTTTCAAAAATTGCCACCTCAATCTCTAATAATTCACAGCCAAACAGAAAAATAATCAAAAAAACATTAAAATCCGTAATAACGGCTGAAATTTTTATGTCTATCGTTTAGAATAACATAAGTATGGTATTTATCTAGGATTGCTAGTATCATCTGGTAAATTTTTGCGAAATGTTTACCAAATTAAGAATGGGAGCGCCTGAGAATTGAAATTGTTTAAGAAAATTACGATAAATCGTGATCCCAACAAGTCGCATATTCCATTTCGGCTGAACTTCTTGTTTTTCATCGTCTTCTTGTTATTTGCTGCGTTGATTGCGCAGTTAGCTTACTTACAAGTTGACTACGGACAGAAGTTCCGAAGTACGGTGAATTCAGCCAATAATACGACGGCAACGGGAAACGTTCAACGGGGATCGATTTATGATTCAACCGGTCGGGTCTTAGTGGGAAACAAATCCCACCAAGCGATTCAATACACGAAGGGGCTGTCAGTTGCGTCGACTAAGATGTACGAAGTGGCGAATAAGTTAGGTGAGTACTTAACCATTCCAACGGATACATTAACGGATCGGAACTTGGCTGATTATTACTTAGCGGGGGCGGCTAATTTAAAGTCGGTTGCTAAGAAGGTTAAAACGTCTAGCGACGATGATGTTTTGTACGCACGGGAAGTCGCCTATGCGGAAAAACATATCATTAATAATTTAACGTCTACGCAAAAGAATGCGGCGGCGATTTATTATAAGATGAGTTCGGCGTACTCGCTGTCAACGGTCAATATCAAATCGACTGGTGTGACGAGTACGGAGCTTGCTGAAATCGGTGAGCACCAATCCGAAATGCCAGGAGTTAAGGTCGGAACGAGTTGGACTCGGAGTTATCCTAATGGGACTGACTTGAGTAGTGTGCTCGGGACAGTTACGACCGAAAAGCAAGGGTTACCGAGTGATAGCATTAAAACTCTGCTGGCAGAAGGCTATTCTCGTGATGATTCGGTTGGTCAAAGCCAATTGGAAAAGCAGTACGAAAATGTCCTTCGTGGAACCAAGTCGCAGACTGAGGTCAAGACGCAGGATGGAGTCATTCAGAAGGAGATTAAGAAGTACGGTGGCCAGAAGGGTGACAACGTTCAGCTGACGATTAATTCGAAGTTCCAGAAAAAGGTTCAAAGTATCATTATGTCTGAAGCCAAAACGGTGGGGAGTAGCAATGCCTACTCGCCAGGAGCCTATGCTGTTGTAATGAACCCTAGCACTGGTGCCATTTATGCGTTAGCAGGTGCCAGCCGGAATCTATCCACTGGTAAAGTGACTGAAAATGCGTTGGGAACCATCAACCAATCCTTCGTTATGGGGTCGGTCGTTAAGGGTGCCACGGTCATGGGTGCCTTGCAAGATGGTGTGATTACACCCACGAATAGTACTTTGACCGATACGCCGATCAAGTTAGCCGGAACGGCCACCAAGTCGTCATGGTTTAACAAGAATGGTGGGACTAGTCTGAGTCTTAACGCTTCGACTGCCATGGAAGTTTCTTCTAACTCCTATATGATGCAATTAGCCATGAAGGAAGGTAACTTCAGCTATGCGTCTGGTAAAGCCTTGACGATGTCTAATTCGGTCTTCTCTAAACTTCGTGGTTATTTTAACGAGTTTGGCTTAGGTGTTAAGACCGGGATCGACTTGCCGGGTGAAGCCTCAGGTTACCAAGGTTCTTCGGCACAGAAGGATATTGGTAAAGCGTTAGACTTGTCCTACGGGAACTACGATGCTTACACGACTATTCAGCTGGCGCAATACATTGCGACAATGGCAAACGGTGGGCAACGCATTGCACCACACATCGTTTCCGCCATTACTGGGACTAAATCTAACGGGTCTCAAGGGGCTGTTAAGACTAATGTTAAGCCACGTGTCCTGAATACCATTGACGTCCCATCCTCATACTTTGATGTCGTACACCAAGGGTATTGGGATGTGGTCCATGGGACAAGTACCTATAAGACTGGGAGCGCACTGGAGAACCTTTCACCAGCCGTTGCCGCAAAGTCTGGGACTGCTGAAACTTTCCATGGCACCACTTCTACCGAAACACTGAGTTTAGTCACTTATGCACCTTATAAGAATCCTAAGGTAGTGATTGCCATTGCCTTTCCTGGGATTACTGCAACCAACGGTGCTTATAACACGACAACTGCCACACAGATTTATAAGGCCTTTTGGAAGTATTATAACAAGTAAAAAATCAGCTTTTTTCGTGCCAGTATCTTAATTGATACTGGTATTTTTTAATCATTAATGGTATAGTAGTTCAAGTTAAGGGTTCCGGCCCTGTAATATGCGAATGAGTTTGGAGGGTCAACAACATGCGGGTACACATTACACTTGAATGTACAGAATGCCATGAACGCAACTACT
This sequence comes from Lactiplantibacillus sp. 3062, assembly GCF_055413545.1. Taxonomy (NCBI): domain Bacteria; kingdom Bacillati; phylum Bacillota; class Bacilli; order Lactobacillales; family Lactobacillaceae; genus Lactiplantibacillus; species Lactiplantibacillus sp. 3062. The sequence continues at coordinate 433,947 of NZ_JBVAYE010000002.1, read as the reverse complement.
TATCTTCAAAGAACCGCCGGAACAATCCGGACCGGGTTGAATTTAAGAAGTATTGTCCACGGGAACACAAAGTGACATTACATCGTGAAACAAAATAACAACGGGGACTCCTGTTGTTTTTTCTGTAACATTGTCATCAGACAATGGGTTTCTCATTTGTTGGCAACTGCCAAATTGATTTTTCAATTTGACATGTTAATGAATGAGATTTTTTTATACCAATTTTATTTTCGGGGGTGCCGTACGTGGAGAAAAAAGCATTTCGTAAGCAACAGCTTGGGCGATTAAGCCAAATGACGCCGGCTGACCGGCAACGGCAAAACCAGGCGTTACAGACCCAATTATTTGCAAGCCCAACATGGCAAACTGCCCAGGTCATTGCCATGACAATTAGTAGTGACATCGAAGTAGCGACGCGCCCACTTATTGAACAAGCTTGGGCGGAGGGCAAAATGGTGGTTATTCCAAAAACGCTGCCGCATCGTCAAATGGCTTTTTATCCTTACCAAGCGACTGATCGACTTGAGCGAACGACTTTTGGAATTCCAGAGCCCGTCACGGGTGAACCAGTCGCCAAGCAACAGATCGATCTGATCTTAGTTCCTGGTCTTGGGTACAGCCGTGACCGGCACGCCCGGATTGGATTTGGTGGTGGCTACTACGATCGTTACCTCGCTGATTATCCGGGTAAGAAGTTGACACTGGCTTATGACGAGATGGCTTTTGAACACGCTGAATGGCCGGTTGATCAATATGACGTCTTGTTAGACGAACTCTTGGTAGCAGGGGATGAACAACATGATGAGAATTAAACGCTGGTGGCAAACTGAACCGGCTATCACGCAGGTGCTACTTGGAATTACTGTGGCAGTCTTCTTAGTCGAGTGGCTGATGGGCGACGGCGCCATGCTGATTTTTAATTCACTAGGTGCTAAGAACAATCAAGCAATTGCGGCCGGCCAGTGGTGGCGATTGGTGACGCCGATGTTTTTACATATGGGACTTACTCATATTGCACTGAATGGTGTCGTTATTTATTTTATGGGCATGCAAATTGAAGCAATGTATGGTCATTGGCGGATGTTGGCAATTTATATTTTGGGTGGCATTAGTGGTAATATTATGAGTTTCGCGTTATCCAATAATCAGTCAGTAGGGGCCAGTACGGCGTGTTTCGCACTCTTTGGTGCCTTTTTGACGATTGGGGAATCGTTCTGGGAAAATCCAGTGATTCGCCAGCTCACGAACCAATTTTTACTACTAACCGTTTTGAATTTAGTATTCGATATGTTCTCGAATGGCATTGATATCTGGGGACATGTCGGGGGTCTAGTTGGTGGCTTTTTGTTAGGCTATCTGCTGGGTGTACCACGAATTGGCAAGATTGCGCCGCTGAAACGAATTGTGGCAACGGTTATTCTAGTCATTGGCTGGTTAGCTTTACTAAAAATGGGTTTTACAAATGCTAATTTAACTGTATAATTAATCGAGGATATGCACATGAAAACACTTTACGACGTCCAACAATTACTTAAAAAATTTGGCGTGTACGTGTACGTAGGCAAGCGAATTTGGGACATTGAGTTAATGGCCATTGAGATCGATCATCTCTATCAAGCTGGTGTCATTGACCCGAAGATGTATGCCCGCGTCAAGCTCGTATTGAGCCATGAGCACCGGATAGAAGCAGAACGCGCCCGTGAAGACGCGGCGCATGACTAATGGAGGGATTTAGCAACATGGAGCGTAAGTTAATCGGAGTCGACCTTGGTGGGACGACAACTAAGTTTGCCATTTTAACAGAAAATGGTGATATTCAACAAAAGTGGAGTATTGAAACCACGATTTTAGATGAAGGGGCCCACATTGTGCCTAACATCATCGATTCCATCAACCACCACATTGAGTTATATAAGATGGACCGTTCTCAATTTATCGGAATTGGAATGGGGACTCCCGGGACCGTTGATTTGGATAATGGTACGGTTATCGGTGCCTACAACTTAAACTGGAAGACCTTACAACCAGTTAAGGCTCAAATCGAAAAGGGAACTGGCATCAAATTTACGCTGGATAACGACGCTAACGTTGCTGCACTTGGCGAACGTTGGAAGGGCGCTGGCGAAAACGGTAGTGACGTTGTCTTTGTAACGCTTGGAACTGGTGTTGGTGGTGGGATCATCGCCGATGGCCGTTTACTCCATGGTATTGCCGGTGGTGCCGGTGAAATTGGTCACGTAACGGTTGAACCAAACGGCTACATGTGTACTTGTGGTAAGAAAGGTTGTTTGGAACAATACGCTTCTGCAACTGGTGTCGTTCACGTTGCTCGCGATATGGCAGAAGAATTCTCTGGTGCTTCTAAGTTGAAACAATTATTAGACAACGGTGAAGAAATTAGTTCAAAGATCACTTTCGATTTAGCTAAAGAAGGCGATGTCTTGGCTAAACGCGTTGTTGATCGGGTTTCTTATTACTTAGGCTTGGCATTAGCTAATGTCGGGAACACGATGAACCCATCTTCAATCATTATCGGTGGTGGGGTTTCAGCTGCTGGTGATTTCTTATTAGATCAAGTCATCAGTTACTTTAACCAATTCACATTCCCAACGATTCGCGACACGACTGCTTTGAAGTTAGCGGTCTTAGGTAACGACGCTGGTGTTATCGGAGCAGGTTCATTGGCCCAACGGTTTATTTAAGTTAAAATCAATCGTCAAGAAGCTTGGAAGTAATGTCCGAGCTTCTTTTTTATACTAAGCTCCAAAAACTGTGCTGATTAGGTTGTGGTTAAAAACTGAGCGCCAATTGCCGATGCTGATTTGGGCTCATGTCCTCAGACTATGCGCGATTTTAGTTTCATGTCGGTATGCTGTTGTAGCGGCGTATGAACTGTTACGCGATTTGGCACAAGGGATACGGATCGACTAGCGTGAATTGAATTAGATGACAGAATTGATTGGAGAAGCAGGATGGTAAAGTTATTATTGTCTTCACGGGCGTTTAGCACTGTGGCCGTAACGGACGCCTTTTTCACTTTAGTGGCGCCGGTGGCTAAGAACAGTGCGAGAATTGTGATTATTGTCAATTCGGTCAGCACGGGTAAAAATCACCCCCAAATGGTGGCACTACAACAAACGGTTCAGCAGCTTGGATATGCGCACGTGCAGCTCCTAGATGTATTGACGGATGATTTGGCCGCATTGAATACGGCAACGGTCATTATTTTGAATGGTGGCTACGAGTTTTTACTGTTGAAGAATCTGCGTGAAACGCACGTGCTGGAACGACTGAGGACTCTCGCGCTGGCGGGCAAGCCAATCTACGGTATTAGCGCTGGGGCTATCTTGTTAGGCCCGGATTTAGACCTGTACGCCTATTTATACCCGGAGGACCACACCGAGCAACTGGCAAGCACAACAGCCATCAATACGACGACGATCCGTATTTATCCGCATTATGATGTTCATTGTGAAGTAAAGCCGCAATTGCCGCAGTTGATCACTGACTGGGAACATAAGACGGGCGTTACGGTCAAACGGTTGACTAACAATCGGGGATTACTGGTGCATGGTAGTCAGATTCAGATGATCGATTCGGATTCATAAATGTGATACCGCGATGCTTGGTTTTGAATTAACAGCGTGGTTAGATGCGGGTCTCAGGCCCCCGACCGTTTTAATGGATGCCTTTAAACCGTGGGTGAGTACGGCCATAAAGCAATCGGTGGGAATTCAGGATTAGTCAGCAGTTTAATCGCGGCTTTTCCTGCTTACCCCTAGTAAAAGTAAGCGGTTTTGTGTAAAATAGATAAGTAGAAATTAGGAGGGATAACGTGGTTTTAGGTGCATTGAGCGGCATGGCGTATGTTAACATCGTGTTAGTTATCATAATCGCGGCCTACTTTATTTATGAGTTGTATAGTTACATTCGACGGCGTCAGGTGTCCACGATGTTGGACGAAGAAGCGTTTCAGGCGGGAATGCGTAAGGCACAAGTGATTGATTTGCGTGAAAAGAAAGAGTTTGACGCTGGTCATATTCTGGGGGCTCGGAATATTCCGTTCAACAGTTTGAAAGTTCGGATGAACGAACTTCGCAAGGATATGCCAATCTACGTTTACGATCAAACCCATACGTTAAGTACACGGGCCGTCGTCACATTAGCTAAGAATGGTTATTCACAGCTATACATTTTAAAACCCGGTTACGCACGTTGGGAAGGTAAGACGAAAAAAGCGAAGTATTAAAAAATGGCGGCTAGAACAACAACTTGTTCGGCCACCATTTTTTATTTAATTAACCGTTGTGAGCTGAGCGACTCTTGCGCATCGCCTTTTTCCGGTTTTCTTCGAATTTGTTTTCTTGGTCTTCGATTGGATCAACAACTTGCTTCTTAAATGATAAGACGGAGCCAATTACGGCACCAGCAGTTGCGACGACCCCAAACAAGAAGCCACGGGTAAATGATTTCATTAGTAAAACCTCCTAGCAATTGTTAGTTTTATTATGCTTGTTTTATGCGGAGATAGCAATCAATTCAATCTAATTTTTAAAAAAGTGGGGTGAAACGCAATGCTTACTCAAATTATTGCTCATCGTGGTAGCAAGGGGACCAGGCCGGAAAATACGTTACCAGCGTTTATTGCGGCTATCGAGGATGGTGCGGATGGCATTGAGACTGACGTACACTTGTCGCGAGACGGGCAACTGATTATTATGCATGATGAGCTCGTCGACCGCACGACTAACGGAACGGGTCGGATTGTGGATCACACGTTGGTCGAGTTAAAGCAATTGGACGCTGGTGTTAAGTATGCATCAGCCTATGCGGGAACGCGTATTCCGACTTTAGATGAAGTGGTTCAATTATTGATTCAATACAACTTTACTGGTATTTTTAATCTGGAAATCAAAACTAATAAGATTCATTATGAGGGGATCGAAGACTTGGTAGCGGATTATTTTAACCATCATCAAGTTCCGTTTACGCTAATTTATTCGAGCTTCTACGGAAAGTCGATCGAACGGTTGCATATTTTACAGCCCGAGGTCGAATCGGATAGCCTGTTCAAGACTAAGGTTCAAACTGCGAAGCGGCTTCATGCGCAACACATTGTTCTCGGTTATCATCCGGATATTCGTTGGGTGCGAGTTCACTGGCTCTTATTGCCAAAAGTGCAGTTGCGGCCATGGACGGTCAACACGGAACGCGATATGCGGTTCTGTTATCGTCATCGGTTTGCGGGACTGATTACCGACTACCCTGGATTAGCACGAAGAATTCGTAAGCAGGTACAAGGAGGTTAAACGAGTGACAACAGTAACTAAACATAAAGTATTACTAATCGCGGGACCAACAGCAGTCGGTAAGACGGCATTATCGCTAGCGCTGGCTAAACAGCTGAATGGTGAAATCATTTCAGGAGACTCAATGCAGGTCTATCGTCACTTGGATATTGGTACGGCTAAAATAATGCCGGAAGAGCAGGCGGGCATTCCCCACCATCTAATCGATATCAAAAATATTGATCAGCGTTTTACAGTCGCTGAATTTGTCAGTCGGACGACGGCGTTGATCATTGATATTAGTGCTCGGGGTAAACTGCCTATTATTGTGGGTGGCACTGGCTTTTACTTGCAGTCCTTGTTGGCGGGCTATCAGTTTGGACCAGCGGATAATGAACCTGATATGGCGTATCGTCAAGCTTGGTTTGATCGTGCCGCTGTCGAAGGTTCGGATGTGGCGTGGATGGCGTTGAAACAGCGTGATCCGCAGGCGGCCACCGCAATTGCGCCCGCTAACTTGGTACGGGTCGTACGGGCGTTGGAGTACGTGCATACAACTGGTCAGCTTTTTTCTGAGCAGGCGGATACGCACGGTGACACACTGGATGCTTATACCTTATGTCTGACCGCGGAGCGAGCGCTGCTGTATACTCGGATCAATCAACGTGTCGATCAAATGGTAGCGGCCGGATTGGAACAAGAGGCGCGGTGGCTATTTGACCAAGGTGGCGCCATGTTACCGGCTGGTAAGGGGATCGGGTATCACGAATGGTTCCCTTACTTTAATGGGGAGCAGACGCGTGACGAATCAATTGCTAAGATCAAACAGGACTCACGTCGTTATGCGAAGCGTCAGTTGACTTGGTTCCGTAACAAGATGTCGGTCGACTGGATCAATCTATTGGAACACCCTGAATTACGGGCCTCGATTGACCAACGGCTAGCTAGTTGGTTAAGCTAAATTATAAATTGGTATACCTATGATAAAACGTGTGATATTTTCTAACATGAATGATTGACATTCGATGATAACATTGCTAATATTAAGTCTGTATTAAAGAGGAGGGTCGTTATGAAGGAAAAGGAACTCCGTCGCTCGTTGGCCGTCTTGCCAATTGGTACGGTTATGAAGCTGACCAATTTGTCTGCGCGACAAATTCGCTACTATGAAGAGCAAGAATTGATTACGCCGGAACGAAATGCCGGTAATCGGCGAATGTTTTCGTTGAATGATGTTGATCGTTTGCTTGAAATCAAGGATTACTTAGCAGATGGCATCAATATGGCTGGAATCAAAGAAATATATGCGCTCCAAAAACAGCGAGCTGAGCAGAAGCAAGCTGACTTGGCTAAGCCGCTAACTGATCGCGATGTGCGCCGAATCCTTCATGATGAATTCCTGAATCTCGGAGGCTTGCAGTCCGACAAGGGCCCCAATTATCCGGCACACTAAGATGTTTGCATTCGTTAGTCAATCAATTTAAGGAGCGATTTTCATGGCAAAACAGTCCTACTCAAAAGACGATATCCGCCGCATCGTCAAAGAAGAAAACGTTAATTTTTTACGGTTAATGTTTACTGATCTATTCGGCACAATTAAGAACGTTGAAGTTCCAGTTTCACAACTCGACAAACTCTTGGATAACAAGTTGATGTTTGACGGTTCATCCATCGATGGGTTTGTTCGGATCGAAGAAAGTGACATGTACCTGTATCCTGACTTATCAACTTGGTTGATCATGCCTTGGAACACGGAACATGGTAAAATTGCACGGATTATCTGTGAAGTTTACACGTCTGACCGTAAGCCGTTCGAAGGGGATCCACGGAACAACTTAATTCGTGTCTTAAACGATATGCGCGAAGCAGGTTATACGTCATTTAACTGTGGGACTGAGCCTGAATTCTTCTTATTCAAGATGAATGAAAAGGGTGAACCAACGACCGAATTGAATGATAAGGGAAGTTACTTCGACTTATCACCAATGGACTTGGGTGAAAATTGCCGCCGGGACATTGCACTTGAACTTGAACGACTTGGTTTTAACGTTGAAGCCAGCCATCATGAAGTTGCACCTGGTCAACATGAAATTGACTTTAAGTACGCGGATGCTTTATCTGCAGCCGATCATATCCAAACGTTCAAATTGGTCGTTAAGACCATCGCACGGAAATACAATTTGTGGGCAACCTTTATGCCTAAGCCGTTAAACGGTGTCAATGGTTCTGGGATGCATGTGAACATGTCCTTGTTCCATGATCAAGGCAATGCCTTTTATGATGCTAATGATAAGAATGGCTTAGAATTATCATCAGACGCTTATCACTTCTTAGGTGGTTTGATGAAGCATGCCCGGTCATACACTGCTGTCACTAACCCGACAGTCAACTCATACAAACGCTTGGTTCCTGGATATGAAGCGCCCGTTTACGTGGCCTGGTCAGCATCTAACCGGTCACCAATGATTCGGATTCCAAGTGCACGGGGCTTGTCAACGCGCCTTGAATTACGGAGTGTGGACGCTTCAACTAACCCATATTTGGCCTTTGCAGCGGTTCTTGAAGCTGGCTTGGACGGAATCAAGAACGGTATTGAACCACCAAAGAGTGTTGATCGTAATATCTATGTTATGGATGAGGATGAACGGGCTGCAGCTGGTATCGCTGACTTACCATCAACGTTACACAATGCGCTGAAAGAGTTCCAGACAGATCCGACGATGAAGAAGGCGTTAGGGCCACATATTTATCAGAGTTTCTTGGAAGCTAAACGGCTTGAATGGGCTTCATACCGTCAACAAGTTAGTGAATGGGAACGTGATCAGTACATGGAATTGTACTAAACCATTAATTGAGATAAAAATACGACGGTTAGGGCACCTTAAATGGCGAACTAGCCGTTTTTGTTATAAAATTGGTAAATTAGTGGTGTTAACCTTTATTAATGCACTAATTTTCGGTAACATTAGGAACAGCAATGCAATTCAGCAAGTTTTCAATTATTATTGATTGCAAGGAGATTATTATGGAAAAACAAAATCAGCCTGATCTTGAAAAACAAGATCAACCTACGCGCGCGCTTACGAAGCGACTTCAACAAAAGTTAGACTATGTAACTACGGTGCGCCAAGCAATTACGGCTGGTGACGACCGGTTGATCTACGAATTGATCGATGGTGACCACTATCACCAAGCCTTACTTAACGAGGAACCGGATCCAACCCGTAACGCCCAAGTGGATTTAATTACGGATGTCTATCCGGCAATCAGTCACTACTTGAGTACCAAGTTAATTGATTATTTGGCTCATGAGTACCCATTCTTTTATTATGAAGAAACCCAACTCGGCGAATTTCAGATTTACTTTGGTAACTGGTGGGATCGGCGCCGGTTTGGTAAATTGAACGTTTTGAAAGTCGCCTTTGAATTTAGTTCGGAAGAATACAATAAATTACAAAAGACGTTTGAACTGGCTCCCGCGCACAAACGTTTCAATACAGATCGTATTCAGCAGATCTCAGCTGGTAGCGATCAGCTACAGAAACTGATTGACGCGCAATCAGACCGTGATGCGCAAAAAGAAGAATTGCGGCAGCAACTAAAGGAAAATGGGCAACGTAACTCACTATTTGATTCTGGTCGGATCAAAGAAGAACGGCAGCAAATTATTGACCAGTTAACTAAGTTGGCCGATGAAGACGAACAAGCTAATAATGCCCATGCAACCATGAAGGATAACGAAGCTAAGATTTTAACGCTTTCTAAGGAAGATACGATTTTAGCTTATGAGAAACAAGCGATTGAAAACGCCTTTAAGAGTTTTGAGAATTTTAATGAGCGTAACCGTAGTCTTTATGTTGACTACTTGACCACGCTGATTGGGAAGGCGCAGGTAGCGGCTGATGGCGAATAATACGGACAAGCAGATGGACACGGCAACACTGAGCACTCACGGTAAGCTGAGTACGTTCAATGAGGGCTTAAAAAAAGGACTCGCTAATGGTGAAAAATTTACGGCCTTGATGGACCAACTGATTGATACAACTGACGGGGAGACACTGTTAGCGGCGGCACAACAGCTAGCAGACTTTAAACTGGATACGGCTTACGTGACGTTTCCCCATCAATATCAGAATGCCGATTATTATTTGATCTTCATGAGTCGGTTATTGGGCATGCATGGTGATGAACAAGCGGTGCTGAATTCTCAACGGCATACTGAAGCGCTGTATCACGTTTACGGGGCGCTGACGGATGATTACACCTTCTTGTATCAAGTGGTGAACAACGGCAACGGTGGTGCATATTATCGTGAACAAACAACTGGCGAAAACTTGTTTTATATTCATTTAGAACGGCGCTTGTTACGGTTTAATAGTTCGGCGTTTACAAATTTATTTATTAATAAATTATTGTTGAAGGGGACTGGGGTTGACCAAATTAATACGGTTCTCGCAACGCTAATTAAATTTGGACATTGCTTACAAGATGATTTTGGCTTTAACGTCGACTTTAATATTTTGGACGTTGCTAACGCGGCTAAATATGAACTGCGGTCGGCTAATTTAGATCGGGCAATCGTTGACAAATTGTTTGTCAGTGCGGCTAAGAATGAGCACATGTTGCGTAATTCACAGCAAGGACATGGTGCCCAAATTGAACTGCGGGCTGGTTTGACAGTTGATATCTTTGATGCAGCTGAAGCTGGCGGTAGTCAACAATGGGTCCTGACTGTTCATGATCCTGATCAAGCAGTTTCGTGGTTTGACGTGTTGTTACACTTTGGGTTCATGCGTGATTGGTACTTAGAAAATATCGATTCGCTAGAAATAAAAGCGGATCCATTAGTATTTGCTTAAGTAACGGGGGTATTAGATGTTAGAACTAACAACGCTATTACAACAGTCGATTCGTTTAGACCGCGATATTACGGCCCGTCAACAGATTCATTGGCGGCCACAAGAACGGTTGCAAAATGCGATGGTCTCACTGGACGTCGAATTGGCAGAAATGGCTAATACGTCGGAATGGTTCAAAGTTTGGAAGATTCATCGTGGCAAAGCGGATCCTGATAAGACACACCGCGAAACGCTGCTGAACGAATACGTAGATGCGATGGACTTCTTCTTCCTTGTCTCAGCAATTCAACAGTGGACGCATTTGATTCCAGTAACGCCTGAGCAATTGACTACGATTGCGGCTAAGCCGGCGACTGATTTGAATAAACAGTACTTGGCGATCAAGCACCTCCTCTATGATGCTTACTTTAACCATCGTCAGGAGAGCTACCAGCACGCTTGGCACGTTTTCTTGAAGATTGGGCTAGTTGATTTTGGTTTTACTCAGGACGAGATACAAACGGCGTTTACGGCCAAAAATCATGTCAATGAGCAACGACAAGCAAATAACTATTAAAAAAATAACCTAATTGCGCGATTTGATCACGTAACTAGGTTATTTTTTAAGCCTCTGTCATTAATTGCGCGTCGTTATCGGCGTCTTGTGCAACTAAGTCATTAACTTGGTCGATCAATGTTTGTCGTTGATCAAGATCATCGTCGCATTCAAAGAAGGCCCCGAGTTCCTCAGCTAAAGTATCTTTGCCCGCATCCATATACCGAAAGTCATTGCTGGTAATCGTATAGTGCTGGTGATCTGGCATCCGGACGATGACACAACCAGTGGCTGACTTTCCCTTGGTGGCTTTGTCCGTAAACTCGACCGCGAGTACGTAGGGCCCGTCAGTTGAACGATCTTTGATGGCATGCGCGATATTTCCGGCAATTGCTTCAAGTTTCAATATGTTTCACCTCAAAACATATTATACGCACTATTAGGATGGGATGCGAGAATTGATTTAGTCCATCAGCTGCTCGGCCAGCCGCTTCTGTTCAGCGTAGAAAGCGTTAAAGGCATGGTGGGCGTTGATGACTAGGTGGTAATGGTGCTGTGCGACTAATAAGTTATGATGAAATTCAAAGGTGTCACGCCCTTGCTGAATAAACGTTAAGTAATCGTTCAGATAAATGTTACTGGTTAAGCCATGGCGTAAAAGCATTGTTGATTCCCCCAGACAGTATTAGATACGTTGATTGTACTACACCAAGGTTGTGGTGGATTGGACGGTGTCTTGATTGTAAATTGGTTGAATGAACACGAAGTTCAGGTTGGTGCGCAATTTATGGGGAATTAAATAATGCACTCATAATTAAAATAATGGCTGGTGATATGAGTGATGAATATAGCTAGCAACCAGCTCATCAATTTAAAGAGTAAACTAACCATTTCAAAGCTGGAAATGGTCAAAAAGTCAAAATTAATGATCAACTCGGCCATTAAGAGTGGGAGCAGGGTCCAATGATTGAGCATGTGCAGATGCTTGCGCTGACTGGTATGCTTGATGTGTTTAATCGGCAAGTCGGATGCGACAATTAGCGTGACCAAGCTGCTGATAGTTGAGTTGAGATACCATGGCAATTGGAAATAAGACTGGTTGATATAATAATTTGTCAGCAGTACAAATAGATGCCAACTGACAAAGTAGGCTTTCTGTTTCATCGGTGGGAATCTCCTTTCAGTAACTTATTCAATTATTACCTGTTTAATGATGGACATCAAATTATGTCGGGTTATTTACCAGGCGCCTAAACGAATCTGAATAGCGATTGATTGTGCGAATTTTAAATAATAAATTGACACGCTTCAGCTTCTTATCTATAATTAGTCTTGTTGTTGTCACGGTAGCTCAACTGGATAGAGCATCCGCCTTCTAAGCGGAGGGTTGTGAGTTCAAGTCTCACTCGTGACATATTTGAAATAGGCTTGACACAAAAAATCCCTGTTCACAGGGATTTTTTTGTTGTCTATAGAAAAATGCAGGTTATTATTAACGCGCAGTTATTCTCGCGTAATATCTTTAGGCATTAGTACAGTTATATGTAAACAGAAATTGAAAATGTAATATTTGTAATGAAAAAGCACTAAATTACAGTAAGCACATTTTGCTGAGATAATTGGTCATTATGGTGAAAGTCAAAAATGAAGTTAGCCTGGTGAACGAGGAAATTGTTTTCATGAATACCAATTAATGCTTGAAGAACGACACAATATAAACGCTGTAATAGCGGTAACTAAGTCCGGTCATCATTAATTTAAGCTTTGCAAGACGGGGTTGTTAAATGGCGACGGCGAAGAACCAATATCTCCTAAAATACTTAAGAAAAGATAAAGAAACTAACAAAACTGACTAAAATAGTTTATTTCACTTGAAATGTTACTGTAACAAAACGATAATAATCATGTAACAAGGAAGGAGAATTCTTATGGGTTCAGTATTTGCAATCGTCGGGATCATCGCCATCGCTGGTGGCATTCAATATTATTCAAACTTTGTTGCCAAAGAAAATGCAAGCAGTAAGCATTTCACTGCTTCCCGTAATGACCGTTAGTCAACGGGAGTTCTTATCTTGCACATTGGCATTATACAATCAATCAATTAAAAAAGAACTGCTCATTCAAGATGAGCAGTTCTTTTTTAATTACTTGATTTTTGGTGTTTTTTCGATGGTGTCAGTCTTGCCGGCAGCCCAACGTTGGATAGCAGCAACTTCTTTTTCGCGACGAATGCGCTTTTGCTTCCCAGCAACTGGCCGACGTGATGCCCATGTGTTATATGGTTTTGCAACAACAGTCATAAGAGTATGTCCCTCCTTTGATTAGTCCAATAACGACTATATTAAACAAGAATAGTGTACATTGCAACCGAATTAACAGGAAAAGCCAGACTTTTCCCAAAAATTGCATTATTAGTATAACGGTTATTTTGGTCGGTTGTCAAGATAAAATCCTTTACAGCGTTCCTAAAGATCAATTTAGCTTTGAATTGATGCTAAGGCATGTAAGGACTAACCAGCTAGTATGATAGTGGCAGGTAGGTGAGCCCCATATCAATCATGTGTCAGTCGAATGAATGGGCCAGATAGATCACTGAGAACCATCTTAGACGTAATCTAACTATTTGTCCGGCTGATTATCATCTGTTAGACGCTCTTAGTAATTAATGTTATATTAATTATGAAATGAAAGTAGGGAGCAGATATGAGTCATGAAGTTGATCCGCGTGTCGATAAAACTCGGCGGCGCTTGCGACAAGCATTAATTACACTATTACAGACAGAAACAGTCGATAACATTTCCGTGCAAAAACTGACTAGTACGGCAGCAGTTACCCGCGGAACATTTTATCTCCACTATAAAGACAAGCCAGCATTTGTTGATCAGGCCCTAGATGACTTGGTAAGTGAATTGTTTGAAACGGCCATCGTGACGGTTTCAGTGGGTGATATTATGACCAATCCGGCTGACCCGTTACAGCGGGTGCATGTTTTTTCCTTATCAAAGGCACTCGGTTACATCAGTCAGCACGCGGAAGCCTTTGAGACGCTATTGTTAGATCAGCGCCAGTTAGCGGTCAATCAACGGATCAATCAGCAGATGACGACGTGGATGACGAAATTTCACCGTGATTTTCAGGATCAATTTGCTGATTTGGAAGTACCGGTCAGCATTCAAATCGCGTATTACGTTTCTGCGACAGTCGGCCTGATTACTGATTGGTTAGCTAATGATATGATCTACACGCCACATTACTTAACCAAGTGTATTAAAAAAATGCACCATTTGATGACGGTAGGGAGCATTAGTTTCACGGACTTTTTTGTGAAGTGAAATCAATCCTTGACTATTATGAAAAAATTTGATAATATTTTCCTGTTGTATTTGTGGACTTCTACAGCTACAACCGCACGGATTGAGTCTTAAGTTCAGCAATGGCACTTACATTCGGCGAGTCTAAGTGATTTATAATTTAAGGAGGTGCACAAACGTGTACGCAATTATTGTAACTGGTGGTAAACAATATAAAGTTGAAGCAGGCCAAGCAATTTACGTTGAAAAACTTGACGCTGCTGCTGGCGACAAGGTTACTTTTGATCAAGTAGTCTTTGTTGGTGGTGACACAACTAAGGTTGGAACGCCGACTGTTGATGGTGCGACGGTTGAAGGTACTGTTGAAAAGCAAGGCCGTGACCGTAAAGTGGTTACTTTCAAGTACAAGGCCAAGAAGGGCCAACATACTAAGAAGGGTCATCGCCAACCATACACTAAGGTAACGATCGACACAATTAATGCATAATTAAGAAAGTAGGCATTCTTTATGATTCAGGCAACCATTTCTCGTAATGCGACCGGTCAAGTGACCGCTTTTAAGTTGACGGGACATGCTGATTCAGGTGCTTATGGACAAGACATCGTTTGTGCAGCGGTTTCGGTGTTAGCAATTAGTACAATCAATGGGATTGAACAAGTTGCCCGCTTGCAACCCGTAGTACAAAGTGATGAAACCAATGGTGGGCTATTAATTGCAGATTTCACTAAGCTGGACTTGGCGAACACACAATTACAAACCTTACTTGAAAGTTTCACACTTGGTTTGAACGATGTGGCCACGAATTACGGAGATTACATCCGAGTTCGTGAACAAACACGATAACCACATTCGGAGGTGGACTTTACTATGTTAATGAACTTGCAATTCTTCTCTCACCATAAAGGTGGCGGTTCAACTGCCAACGGTCGGGATTCAGCTGGTCGGCGTTTAGGCGCTAAGCGGGCTGACGGCCAAACTGTTAAGAATGGTAACATTCTTTATCGTCAACGCGGAACTCATATTTACCCAGGTGTAAACGTTGGCCGTGGTGGCGACGATACATTATTTGCAATGGCTGACGGTGTCGTTCGTTTTGAACGCAAAGGTCGCGACAAGCGCCAAGTATCTGTTTACCCAGCAAAATAATTTTTGAAGAGCCTCTGCAGGGAGGCTCTTTTTTTGTGAAGCAATCTAGGGATACCCGCGACTATTATTGGTTCACGGGCCGCTTAGCCGTAAACGTAATTGATTGACGAATGGCCTTCAATAAATCATTACCTTCAGTTTTTGGAAAGTTTGGTATAATGAAGCGTGAGGTAATGATGGGAGTGACGAAATAATGAGTCGAGTTGAACGGTTACAAAATAAGTTTGATCAGTTAAAAATTGATGCGTTCTTAGTTTCAGATGGAGCTAATCTTCAATATTTAACAGGAATGGCTGATATGGCTGGCGATGGTTATCTGCTAGTACTGGCACAGGAAGCCTATCTGATTACGGATGCCCGTTATCAGACAGCTTTTGCCGGTCAGTATGATGACCAGCACCTAGTCATTACACGTGATTATCTGGGGGCCGTTTGTGATATTACCGGTACTGGGGTCATGGGCTTCGAGGCCGAGATTCCATATACAGCCTACAGTTACTTAGATGAGAACTTGGTCAGCGATTTGGTTGCGTTACCAGACGTGGTCGATGAGTTGCGCATCACCAAGAGTGTTGATGAGATTGACCGGCTACGAGCGAGTGCACGTTTGGCGGATGCTGGTTTCGAATACGTAACGAGTATCGTGCGACCAGGCATGCGTGAAATCGACGTTAGCAACCTGTTAGACGCGTTTATGCGGACGCACGGTGCAAGTGGGCCGTCGTTCACGACAATCGTACTTGGTGGTGCACGAGCGGCTTTGCCACATGGGACGGCTTCTAAAGCACTCTTGACGGCCGGGCAACTTGTTACTCTTGATTTTGGTTACTTTTTGGACGGGTACACGTCAGATATGACACGGACGTTTGCTTTAGGTACTCCGGATGATAAGTTGGTTACGGCCTACCAGGCGGTGCAGGCCGCTCAACAGGCTGTGATCGATCAGGTCCAAGCAGGAGCAGCCACTGCTCAACTGGATGCAGTTGGCCGCGATTTGCTGACAAAAGCGGGCTATGGTGACGCCTTCAATCATGGTATGGGTCACGGCATTGGTCTTGCCATTCATGAAGGCCCGTTGATCTCAAAAAACACGACTGGCACCTTAGTTGCAAACAGTGTGATTACTGTTGAACCCGGGGTATATTTCCCAGATTTAGGCGGAATGCGGATCGAAGATGATGTCTTAGTGACTGCTGAGGGCCATGAACGACTGACGACTGCAACTCGTGATTTACTGATTTTATAGTTAAGACAGTTGCCACAGCGGCTCGGTCTTGTTATAGTTATAAAGATATATTTGAGGAGGATTTTTAAAAATGATTTCAACTGCAGATTTTAAAAATGGTTTGACGATTGAAGTAGACAATGCAATTTGGCGCATCGTGGAATTCCAGCACGTTAAGCCTGGTAAGGGTGGCGCGTTTGTTCGTTCAAAGCTTAAGAACTTACGGACAGGAGCCGTTCAAGACAAGACTTTCCGTGCCGGTGCGCGGATGGAACAAGCGCCAATTGAAAAGAGTACGATGCAATACCTTTATGCCGATGGTGACAGCTATGTCTTCATGAATACGGAAACTTATGAACAAATTGAAATTCCTGGCGACCACATTCAAGACGAATTGAAGTTCTTGAAGGAAAACATGGAAGTTCAAGTAACGCTTTATAAGGGTGAAGTGTTGGGAATCGATTTGCCAAACACGGTTACTTTGGAAGTTGCTGAAACTGAACCAGGGATTAAGGGTGATACCGCTTCCGGTGGCTCCAAGCCAGCTACGTTGGAAACTGGTGCAATTATTCAGGTACCATTCTTCGTTAAGGCCGGTGACAAGCTGATCGTTAACACCGTTGACTCCACGTACGTTTCACGGGCTTAATTTTTAGAAAAACTAATACCGGCAAACATGGAATTGGAGGAATGTCAAAATGGCTGACAGTAGCAATATTACGTTACAAAGCAAAGAACCCAGCTTAGGACAAATTCAAATTGCACCAGAAGTGCTTGAAATAATCGTTGGTATCGCGGTAAGTCAAATTGATGGCGTTAACCGGATGCAAGGGACGATTTCTTCCAGTGTAAATGAGTTGTTCGGTCGCAAGAAGAATCTTGGTAAGGGTGTCAAGTTAACAATCGTCGATGATCAGATTAGTGTTGATGTGTTCGCATACTTGGACTATGGTGTTTCGGTACCAAAAGTCGCTTTAGCGATTCAAGATAAGGTCAAGCAACAAATCTTATTTATGACCGACCTCGCCTTAAGTGAAGTCAATGTCCACATCACTGGTATCGTGACTGAGAAGACTGAAAGTGCCATTGATCCAAACAACTTGTTTGGTGATGAAGATACCCAGACCGATGAAAATGAAGATGGTGAAGAATCGTGAGTTTAACGCGTCATGAAATCCGGGAAAAAGCATTTCAAGCTTTATTCGCGTTGAATGCTAACCCAGACGCTGATGAAAATCAGTTGTTCCAACAGTTACTCAACCCTGAAGAAGCGGATGCAGTTGAAATTCCCGCATATTTAAGTACGTTAGTAACTGGTGTTCGTGAACATCAAGTTGAATTAGACGCTCAAATTCAGCCTTATTTAAGTCAGAAGTGGTCGTTGGACCGACTGGCTAAGACCGATTTGATTATCTTACGCATCGCGTTCTTTGAATTGCAATTTGTTGACGACGTTCCAACTAAGGTCGCGGTTAATGAAGCAATTGAATTGACAAAGGCGTTCAGTGATGACCGCTCTCGGAAATTCGTTAGCGGGGTGCTTGGTAAAGTGGTTAAAAACCAAGCCAATTAGTCTAAAACCGAACAATCTTATGTTCTACCGTAAAAGTCTGGCGATTTGCCAGACTTTTTTTAATAACTTATTAGTAAACCGGTCATAAATCATTGTGGTGATATGCTAAAATAAGACCAGACAGAGAAAGAGGAGTGTGGCACTTGTGACGAAGATTATTGATGGTAAGGCAGTAGCTAAGAAAGTTAACGCGCAGACGGCAACGGCAGTAGCGGAATTGGCTGCTCAGGGAATTCAACCAGGGATTGCTGTAATTATTGTTGGGGACGATGCAGCCAGTCAAATCTATGTTCGAAATAAGAATCGTAAAGCCACTAAGTTGGGGATGCACTCCGTGGTGCGGCAGTTGCCAGCGACTACTAGTCAGGACGAACTGTTAGCCATTATTGCGGCATACAATGCGGATGACAGCATTCATGGCATCTTGGTGCAGTCGCCACTACCAGCCCAAATTAATGAACCATTGATCACGATGGCCATTGATCCTAAAAAGGACGTCGATGGTTTTCACCCGACGAACGTTGGTAAGTTGATCACCAATTTTCCAGGTAATTATCCTGTAGCAAATACGCCTCGCGGTATTATGACGATGTTGGCTGACTATGGGGTTGATCCGGCTGGTAAAACGGCGGTTGTTATTGGTCGGAGTACCATTGTTGGTAAGCCGATGGCCGCTTTGTTAACAAATGCTAACGCAACTGTAACGATTGCACATAGTAAAACAGCTGACCTAAAGGCGGTCACCCGGACGGCGGATATCTTGGTGGTTGCAACGGGGATTGCACACCTGATCACTGGTGCTGATATCAAACCAGGCGCGACGGTCATTGATGTTGGCATGGATCGTGATGAAAATGGTAAACTAGTGGGTGACGTCGATTTTGATTCTGCTCAAGGCATCGCAGGGTTGATTACGCCCGTTCCTGGTGGTGTGGGTCCAATGACGATTGCCACCTTGATGCAGACAACGGTGGAACTTGCAAAGTGGAGTGATGTAAGTGAGTGAAAGTCAACAATATTTGACAGTGACAGCTTTAACTCAGTATTTAAAACGTAAATTCGAGGTTGATCCGTATTTAGGTAAAGTGTACCTAACGGGGGAAGTTTCTAATTATCGTCCCCGGCCTAATACGCATCAATATTTCAGTTTGAAAGATGACCATGCCAAGATTTCAGCCATTATGTTCAAGTCGGCGTTTGCCAAGGTCAAATTTCAGCCTGAAGAAGGTATGAAGGTTCTGGTCGTGGGCCGGATTGGTCTGTATGAGCCCAGTGGTAGTTACCAGATTTATGTGGAACGCATGGAACCAGACGGCGTGGGTGCGTTGTATCAAGCCTACGAACAACTTAAAAAGAAATTAGCGGCTGAGGGCTTGTTTAGTGCACCCAAAAAGCCGCTTCCGCGCTTTCCAAAGCGAATTGCAGTGGTCACTAGTCGTAGTGGCGCAGTGATTCGCGATATTATCACGACTACTCGGCGCCGTTTTCCGATTGCGCAGATCGTTTTGTTTCCATCTCAAGTTCAAGGTGATGCGGCTGCGGCCGAAATTAGTCGGCAGATCGAACGTGCCAATGCGCAAGGTGATTTTGATACATTAATTATTGGGCGTGGTGGTGGTTCAATCGAAGATCTGTGGCCATTCAACGAAGAAGTGGTTGCGCGTGCAATCGCACAGAGTCAACTGCCAGTTATTTCATCCGTGGGGCATGAAACGGATACGACAATTGCTGACTTGGTCGCAGATGTGCGGGCGGCCACCCCAACTGCGGCTGCCGAATTAGCGGTACCAGTATATAACGATGTTTTATTACAATTAAAGCAAGACCAGACCCGCGTGTTCAATGCATTTCAGAATTTCGTTCAACGCGATCGACAACGACTTAATAAATTACAAACGTCGTACGTGTTTACTCAGCCGAACCGCTTGTACGAAGGGTATTTGCAGAAGTTAGACTTCTTAAATGAGCGACTTAAACAGGCTGGTCAAAATAACTTTAATCTGGCAAGCCAGCACTACCAGCGTGTTTTTCAACAATTACGACAGCAAACGCCGATTCACCAAGTTCGCCAGGCACAAACGCAACTGCTTAACTTGCAGCAACGGCTGAATCGGGGTACCCAGTTAGTCGTGCGGCAAAAACGGCAACAACTGACGCAGACCGTCCAATCGTTGGATCTACTTAGTCCGCTTAAAATCATGACGCGTGGTTACGCCTTTGTGACGGCGGATGAACAGGTGGTTCACGGGGTCAAACAATTGCAGCCAGAACAAACGGTTGCAATTCACATGGCTGATGGTGAGGCTCAGGCACAGATTACGAAGATTGATGGAGGAAAATAATGGCTGAACAACCAACTTTTGAACAGAATTTATCACAATTAGAGACGATCGTAAACCAATTAGAGCAGGGTGATGTTCCTTTAGAACAAGCCTTGGATCAATTTCAAAAGGGCGTGGCACTTAGCAAGCAGTTGCAAGCAACCCTTGAAGGTGCTGAAAAGACGCTCACTAAGATGATGAATGAAAATGGCGACGAAGTTCCGTTTGAGCAAGCTGACGCCAATGAATAAGCAATTATTAACTGAATTTGAATCCAAGTGGCGTCCTCAGATTAATCAGTATTTAGATGAGCAGCTTCAAGCGTGTTCTGACCAATCAACCCTGACTGACGCCATGCGTTATTCGGTACTAGCAGGTGGCAAACGGTTACGGCCGTTATTGACGTTAGCCATTTTAGATACTTTTGATATCACAACGACGGCTGCAAACTTGCGGGCAAGTGTGGCCGTTGAGTTGATGCATACTTATTCGCTAATTCACGATGATTTACCGGCGATGGATAATGATCAGCTACGACGTGGCGAACCGACTAACCATGTTAAGTTTGGGGAAGACGTTGCCATTCTTGCAGGGGATGCTTTACAACCGTTGACTTTCGAATGGATTGCGGATAGTGGGTTACCGGCATTGATCGTCGCTAATCAAACCTTAGCATTAGCGCAGGCCACCGGACCTCGCGGGATGGTGGCTGGTCAAGTTGCTGATGTCCTTGGAGCGGGACAACATCTGGCTTTGCCAGCCTTACAACAGCTGCATCGCGAGAAGACGGGGGCGTTAATTCACTACGC
Source organism: Lactiplantibacillus sp. 3062 (assembly GCF_055413545.1). NCBI lineage: Bacteria > Bacillati > Bacillota > Bacilli > Lactobacillales > Lactobacillaceae > Lactiplantibacillus > Lactiplantibacillus sp. 3062. Next base: position 412,878 of record NZ_JBVAYE010000002.1, on the reverse strand, counting down.
TGTCCAGGCAGGGTTGATTCAAGCTCAAGTGCAACCAGCCGTGCAGGAATTGCTATTACAATATGCTGATGCCTATGGATTGGCGTTTCAAATTTATGATGATATTTTAGACGTGACGAGTACGCCTGCTCAGTTAGGAAAAGCTACGCATAAGGATGCCGATGAACATAAGAATACGTATCCAGGTTTGCTGGGGCTTGCAGGCGCACGAACAGCGTTAGAACAAGCGGTAACAGCTGCTCAAACGGCGTTAGTAAAAGCTAGTGCTGCTAGTCAACGAGGCATGGGCTTGCTTGCAGCTTTTCTAACGTATTTTACAGATTAAGGACTTAAATTTAGATGGAAAAAGAACGAGTTGACGTATTATTAGTACAACAAGGATTATTTGATACCCGCGAAAAGGCTAAGCGTGCCGTAATGGCCGGTGAAATCTTAGGTGTCAACGAAGAACGCTTAGATAAGCCGGGCATGAAGATCCCAGTGGCAACTGAATTACATTTGAAAGGCAAACCGATGCCCTACGTTTCACGTGGCGGTCTCAAACTTGAAAAAGCACTCAAAAGTTTTGAAATTGACGTGACCGACAAAACGGTCCTAGATATTGGCTCGTCGACTGGTGGTTTTACCGACGTGGTTTTACAAAATGGGGCAAAAATGAGTTACGCCTTGGATGTCGGTAGTAATCAGTTGGTCTGGAAGTTACGCCAAGATCCGCGCGTGGTTGTGATGGAACATACTAACTTTCGGTATAGTAAACTGGCAGATTTCACGCAGGGGCAACCTAACTTCGCGTCCATCGACGTTTCATTTATTTCACTACACTTAATTTTGCCCCCATTACACGCAATTATTGAAAACGGTGGTTCAGTCGTTGCTCTAATCAAGCCACAATTTGAGGCTGGCCGTGAGAATGTCGGCAAACACGGAATTGTCCGTGATCCTGCTGTTCATCAGGCGGTGTTGACAGATATCGTGGAATTTGCGCAAGCGAATGGTTATAACGTTCTAGGGCTTGATTATTCACCAATCAAGGGTGGTGAAGGTAATATTGAGTTTCTAATTCATTTACAAGCTACCGATGAAACACCACGGATTGCGCCGACTGTGTCGATTGAAAAAACTCAGGCGGCCGCTTATGAACAATTAAATCAAGCTTAAAATTGAAATCCGGACTTTCATATTTATGCATTTTGGCTTATGATGTGTTTAAATAAGTATGAATAGCTACCGGGGGTGATCGGGTGAAGAAGCAAGAGCGCCAACGCTACATTAAACGATTATTGAGTTCGAACGAAATTGAACGTCAAGAAGACTTTGTCAAGCTGTTACGTGCTGAAGATATTGACGTGACACAGGCAACCATTTCGCGCGATATTAAAGATATGCAGCTGGTCAAGGTTCCCTCGGCAACGGGCGGTTACCACTATAGTATGCCAGTTCAGAAACAAATGGATACGGAGAAAAAGCTCAAGCGGACACTGAAAGATGCCTATGTCTCGTATGCGACTCAGGATAAATTTGTCCTCATCAAGGTGTTGCCGGGTAACGGACCAGCACTAGCAACGTTGATTGAAGCAATGCATTATGACGAAATTTTTGGAACGCTAGGCGATGATGCTCACGTTCTGATTATTTGCAAGTCGTTAGCGATGACTTTAGAGCTACAACAAAAAATTCAACGCTTACTGAGTGATCACTAATTAGTAAGCTATCTTCGACCTGCTCACACGTGTGTCAGGTCGCTTTTTTTCAAAATTAACTAACGGATGCTGGTAACCAATTGCTTTTAAGGAGGGCTTGCAGTGTTACAAGAATTATCAATTACGAACTTTGCAATTATCGAACACTTAGACATTGCTTTTGAAGCCGGCATGACGGTTTTAACTGGTGAGACCGGTGCTGGTAAGTCAATTATTATTGATGCAGTCGGTTTATTAGCGGGTGGCCGCGGCTCGGCAGAGTTTATTCGGACCGGTGCTGATAAAGCCGTTTTGCAAGGCATGTTTATTTTGCCGGCTGACGGCGTGACGGCCCAATTGTTGGATGAAGCGGGGATCGAACATGCGGATAATACCGTCATTCTACAGCGCGAGATTACTAAAAGCGGCCGTAATACATGTCGCATCAATGGTATGCTGGTCAATACGACGACTTTGAAACAGATTGGTGAAACAATTGTTGATATTCATGGTCAGAATGAACATCAAGAGTTGATGCAACCTGAAAAACACCTGGGATTGCTGGACGAGTTTGCCACCGCTAAAATTCGTAAATTGAAGCAGCGTTACCAGCAACAGTATGATCGTTATCAGCAGTTAAACCGTGAACTGCGGCAAAAGAATGCGAATGAAAAAGAGTGGGCTCAACGCTTAGATATGCTGAACTTTCAAGTGGACGAAATCGCAGCAGCACAAGTCAAAGTGGGTGAAGAGGCCAGTTTAACTGCGGAACGTGACCGCTTGGATAATTACCAAATGATCAATCAAGCGCTTCAACAGAGTTACACATTGTTAGCTGCAGGTGAGGAGACGACTGGTGCGGTTGATATGGTCGGTACGGCGATGAATGCACTAGAACCGATTGCTAATTTGGACCCCGCCTTTAATGAGATTACCGTGAATGTCAAAAATGCCTTTTATGGGCTGCAGGACGCGGCCGGTCAGATTTCTAATCAGCTCGATTTGCAAGAATTCGACGAGGGTCGCTTGGATGAAATCGAACAGCGGCTGGACGTTTTGGCCCAGTTAAAACGTAAGTATGGGGACTCTGAACAACAAATCTTAGATTATTACCAAAAAATCGCGGCTGAGTTAGCCAAGATGACTGACTCTGAAGAAAATAGTGAAGATTTGGCCCAGCGGGTCGCCGATCTGAAACAACAACTACTTACGACGGGCGAAGCGTTGTCCGATAAACGGCGGGCTGCGGCGAAAGTGTTACAACGACAGATCCATCAAGAACTCAAAGATCTGTATATGGATAAGGCAATCTTTGAAGTACGATTCAAACCGACTAAGGGTCAGATCTATCGGAGTGGTCTGGACAGTGTTGAATTTTATATTCAGACTAATCCTGGTGAGCGCATGCGCCCATTGGCTAAAATTGCGTCTGGTGGGGAACTCTCACGGATGATGCTGGCTTTGAAAACCATTTTTTCTGAATCACAGGGAATTACCAGTATCATTTTTGACGAAGTTGATACGGGCGTTAGCGGTCGGGTTGCTCAAGCGATTGCTGAGAAAATCAATGGTATTGCACACTTTTCACAAGTGCTCTGTATTACCCATTTGCCACAGGTTGCGGCGATGAGTGATCACCACTACTTCATTGCCAAGAAGATTACTGGTAAACGCACGAAAACGAGTGTGACTAAGCTGGATAATGCGGCCCGGGTTCAAGAACTGGCACGCATGTTGGCGGGAACTAAAGTCACTAAGTTATCGCTTGAACATGCGGAAGAGTTATTGCGACTGGCCGATGAGGAAAAAGATGATTAAGCTTAATTGATCGGTACCACAAGGGACGGACAACTATGGTCGGTCCTTTTTTGATGGTGTTAATTAGTGACGATAGTGTCGAGTGAGGTTTCGGTATTATTGCCAAGGCGACGATAATTCTTTACAATATAAAACGCAAATAGACGAAATATGGGTCAACGGACACGTTTTAATGAACTGTCGGGCTGGTTGGTAGTGGGTGGCTAATCTGAAGCTCCGACTACCAAAATATACCGTTAAAACGATAAAATGTTCAGTTTACATGTCATGACGTTTGCATTTTGCTTTCGTTATAAGTTATGCTTAATTACAGTACAGTTTATTCGGCAACGAAATAAACTGAGTAAATGATTGGAGTGATGAGGTTGTTTCTGACAATGGAACATTTGAATAAAACGTATCCTGGTGGCAAAGTAGCCGTTGAAGATTTTAATTTGGAAATCGAAAAAGGTGAATTTGTTTGTTTCATCGGGACGTCTGGTTCAGGTAAAACGACCACGATGCGGATGATTAATCGGATGTTAAGTCAGACTTCCGGTACCATTAAACTTAATGGTAAGGATATTAGCCAGATTGACCCGGTTAAATTACGGCGACAAATCGGTTATGTGATTCAAAATATTGGGCTAATGCCCCATATGACGATTCGAGACAATATCACTTTGGTACCACGATTGCTAAAGTGGCCCCAAGATAAAATGAATGAACGTGCTAAGAAGATGATCAAACTGGTGGAATTGCCAGAAGATTACTTGGATCGGTACCCGTCGGAGCTTTCCGGTGGGCAACAACAACGGATCGGGGTTGTTCGGGCGTTAGCAGCAGACCAAGATTTAGTATTGATGGATGAACCATTTGGGGCGTTAGACCCGATTACCCGTGAATCTTTGCAAGATCTCGTTAAGGATTTGCAGGAACGCTTAGGTAAGACGTTCGTCTTTGTAACCCATGATATGGATGAGGCGTTAAAATTAGCGACCCGAATCGTAATCATGGATGGTGGCGACATTATGCAAGTGGATACGCCAGACGGTATCTTACGTCATCCAGCTAATGAATTCGTTGAGAACTTAATTGGTAAGGATCGTTTGATTCAAGCACGGCCAAGTATTACCACTGTTGGGCAAGTGATGTTGAAAGACCCAATTGCCACCACACCAGGAAAGTCATTGACGGTCGCATTACGACAAATGCATGATAAACGCGTTGACTCGTTGTTAGTCACCGATGAAGCCGGCATCTTGAAGGGTGTGATCGGCATTGAAGACGTTGATTACAACTTTAACTCGGCTACTAGTGTGGGCGACATTATGAAGACTGATTTGTTCTATGTTCAGTCAAATTCATTGATTCGGGATACGGTCGAACGTATTTTGAAACGCGGCTTGAAGAACATTCCAGTCGTAGATGAACAACATCGCCTGGTCGGAATTGTAACGCGGGCCACCCTGGTCGATATTGTTTATGATGCTCTCTGGGGTGATGAAGACGAAGATGAAGCTGAAAATAATATTCATCATGGGGAGGACGATGCGCCCGCTGAAGGCGGTGAACAGGCATGATAACTTTCCTACAAAACTACGGCATGCAGCTGCTGGTTAAGACGTGGCAACACTTGTATATTTCGGCGTTTTCATTGTTCTTAGGCATTATCGTAGCGGTTCCGATTGGAATTCTGCTTACGCGGGTGAAGCCGATTGCGAATGTGGTCATGTCAATCGCTAGTATGTTACAAACGATCCCAGCGATGGCATTGTTGGCATTGATGATCCCGTTTTTCGGGATTGGTGCAATTCCAGCTATCATTGCGCTGTTCATCTATTCTTTATTACCGATTCTCCGCAATACCTATCTTGGACTGGAAGACGTTGATCCAGCCTTGATCGATGCGGCTAAGGGAATGGGAATGACCGGTTGGCAGTCAATTGTTAAAGTTGAGTTACCGATGGCAGCCCCAGTTATTATGGCTGGTATTCGATTATCCGCAACGTACGTTATTGCCTGGGCCGCGTTAGCATCATACATTGGTGCCGGTGGCCTTGGGGACTTTATCTTTAATGGGTTAAACCTCTATCGAACTGACTTAATTTTAGGCGGTTCAATTCCGGTGATTATCTTAGCCCTCATCGTTGATTGGCTGTTGGGTAAACTAGAAGCAGCGGTTACCCCAAGAACCACACAAGCGTAAGGGGGATTAAAGATGAAGAAAATTAAAAAGTGGTTGTTAGGTGTTTTCGCAACGGTCGCCAGTGCGTTATTATTGGCCGGCTGTGGCTTTCCGGGTTTGTCAGGAACTTCATCCGATACGATCCGGATTGCGTCACAAAACACGACTGAACAACAAATCATGGCGTACATGATTCAAGATATGATTAAGCATTATTCTAATTTGAATACGACGATCATTAACAATTTAGGTTCTGGGACGGTTAGTTTCAATGCCTTGAAGAATGATCAGGCTGATATTTCAGCGATTCGTTACACTGGGACGGACTTAACGACGATTCTGGGCGAAAAGATGGATCGGAGTAATATCAAGTCGATTGACCAAAAAGTTCGCTCACAGTTCAACAGCAAGTATCAAATGACCTATTTCCCAAGTTATGGGTTCGCAGATACCTATGCTTTTATGGTGACGAAAGCGACGGCTAAAAAATACCATCTAAATACGGTTAGTGATATGAAAAAAGTAGCCTCGAAGCTGACGGTCGGTTTGGATCAAATCTGGACTGAACGAAAAGGTGACGGTTATCCTGCCTTTAAGAAGTTGTATGGCTTTCAATTTGGGAAGACTTATCCAATGCAAATTGGTTTAGTTTATGATGCCTTGGAATCAGGTAAAATGGATGCCATCCTCGGATACTCGACTGATGGTCGGATTGGTAGTTATGATCTGAAGATTTTAAAGGATGATAAGAATTTCTTCCCACCATACAATGCGAGTGCGGTTGCAACGAACAAGATCTTGAAAGCTCATCCGAAGTTGAAGCCAATCTTGAATCGATTAAACGGTAAAATCAGCTTAAAGACGATGCAAAACTTGAACTATCAAGTTGATAATAACTTAGTGGAACCGGAAGTTGTGGCTAAACAGTTCCTTGAAAAACATAATTACTTTGAAGGGAGTGACAAATAATGGCTCAGATGAACTTACTGCAACAGTTGATATATTATTACCAACAAAACGGTGTGTACGTGTTAAGCCAGTTCTCACGTCACTTCTTGATTTCAATTTATGGCGTGCTGTTTGCGGCAATTGTTGGGATTCCAATTGGCATTTTCATTGCCCATCATAGTCGGTTGAGTGCGACAGTGATCGCGATTGCCAATGTGATTCAAACGATTCCGTCACTAGCGATGTTATCAATCATCATGATTGGTTTGGGCTTAGGTGTGAACACGGTAATCGTCACGGTCTTTTTATACGCATTGCTACCGATTATCAAGAATACCTATACTGGAATGCAAAATGTGAGTGCTAGTATTTTAGATTCCGGTAAGGGGATGGGGATGACGCGTTGGCAATTGTTACGAATGGTGGAGTTGCCACTGTCACTTTCCGTCATTATGGCTGGACTCCGGAACGCATTAGTGTTGGCTATCGGGATTACGGCCATTGGGACCTTCGTTGGTGCCGGCGGTTTAGGGGATATCATTATTCGAGGAACCAATGCTACGAATGGTGGTGCCATTATCTTGGCCGGGGCGTTACCAACAGCTTTAATGGCAATCATTGCTGATACGGTCTTGGCTTGGATTGAAAAGCGTGCTGATCCAACTCAAAAATAACGTCAGTGAGCGACAAGTAAAAGAAGCAATATAAAAATTAAGTTACTAAAAAAGATTGATTTACAGGTACTCCGTACTCACTCATTCAGGGAAGTCAGTGGAGCTGTAACATCAATCTTTTTGATTTGCATCAAAAACACCATGAGAATACGCAAGGTTGTATTGAACATGATTTCATCTTTTGATGCAAGTATTAATGATTAAACCAAACGCGTTTGATATAACGGATGGCGTCCGGGTCGACCAAGTGGGTCAGGTGTAACTGCCGATTAACTAGAACCAACTGACCACTAGCGAGGGTTTTTAACACTCCGTGAATATTATATGGTCGGGACTCAGTGAGCTGAGGCTGCATCTGGAGCATGATTTGATAGTGTTCCGTGTGCGCTTGAGCTAAGAACAAATCCCGCTGGAAAGCCGGCATCATTGGCAGTAACGGCGCAACGACGGTCGGGGCAGCAGTAAAGTCATCCATAAATTGGCGATAGGAAGCGTGTAAGTTCTTGGAAATTAGTTTCAAATTAGATTGTTGATTTTGCATATTAGCCACCTCGAACATTTGTTTGTGTTTCCATTATACGAACAGGCGTTCTAAAAAGCAAGCCTAAAATTTGAGAAAATTCACGAATAAAAATGAAAAAAAGCTGTGTAACCTTGATAATACTTGCAATATAGGGTTAAAAAGTGCAAAATAAACTTTAAAACATATTTTAATTAAGGGGAATTTGTGATCATGGCGAAACAAGGCATGTTAATCGTCTTATCAGGTCCTTCGGGTGTCGGTAAAGGTACCGTCCGCAAGGAAATCTTTGACTCAGATGATAACGATTTTCAATATTCAGTCTCGATGACGACGCGGCAAATGCGTCCGGGCGAAGTAGATGGCAAGGACTACTATTTTGTGTCCAAAGAAGAGTTCGAGGATGAAATTAAGAGCGGCGGTATGCTTGAATATGCCAAGTATGTTGACAATTACTATGGGACGCCCTTAAAATATATTAAGCAGTCGTTGGCGGCTGGCAAAGACGTTTTCTTAGAAATTGAAGTTAACGGGGCCATGCAAGTCCGCGAAAAAATGCCTGATGGCGTCTTCATTTTCTTGACGCCGCCGGATTTGATGGAATTGAAGCACCGCATCATTGGTCGTGGGACTGATGATATGAGTGTGATCAACAAGCGGATGGCAAAAGCGGTTGATGAAATCAAGATGATGCGTAATTATGATTATGCGGTTATCAATGATGAAGTCCCGCTAGCTGCTGAACGAATCAAGGCTATTATTCGTAGTGAACGGTTTAGTGTTAAACGGGTCATGCCCGAGTATGAAGAAATGTTAGGAGATGCGGAATCATGATCTTATATCCATCAGTTGATGACTTATTGAAGCAAGTTAATTCGCGTTACTCATTGATTATGTTAGCTAGCAAGCGGGCCCATGAATTGGACGCTGGTGCAGCACCAATGCTTAGCGAATACAAATCGGTTAAAACGATTGGTCGGGCCATGGAAGAAATTGCGGCCGGTGACCTAATGATCGATCCAGATGAAACTGACAAAGATTAGTAACAAAACGGTGTGCTGAGCCAGCTGGGGCTTGGCACTTTTTTTATGAAGAATGACGCGGACGTTCAGCTTCACGTTACTGTCGATTCTTGATACAATTGTTTTATTAAAGTGTAAAAATCTCGCTGGCACGGTTGCGAGATTTTTCAAAGGACGTGAAGAAGTGAGTATATGGACAAAACGCCATGTAACGGTAGTCGTTAGTGGTGGGATTGCGAGTTATAAAGCGTTAGTATTGATTCGTAGTTTGATGAAACAGGGCGCCGTCGTGCGAGTTGCGATGACGACCCATGCGGCAAAGTTTATCACGCCATTGACCTTTCAAACTTTAACGCAGCAGCCAGTGGTCATTGATGAATTCACAACGACTGACCCGCATCACGTCGTCCACGTCGCGTTAGCTGACTGGACTGAAGTGATGATTCTCGTTCCGGCTACCGCCAACTTGATTGCTAAGGTGGCTAACGGTCTAGCCGATGATGCCGCAACGACGACAATTTTAGCGACGACCGCACCCAAGTTTGTGGTGCCAGCAATGAATTCACATATGTACGCTAATCCAGCAACTCAGCGCAATTTGAAGCAGCTGACGACGGATGGGTTACACGTCTTAACTCCTGCTACGGGTATGTTGGCGGAAGGCTACAGTGGTCAAGGACGCTTGCCGGAACCAGCGGTGATTTTGGCCTGGTTGACAGATCAACTGATTCAGTTGACACCTGATTTGTCATTAGCAGGACGGCGAGTTGTCGTCACTGCCGGCGGAACCCGAGAAGCCTTAGATCCGGTACGATTTATCACGAATCGTTCATCGGGGAAGATGGGCTACGCAGTTGCTCAAGTCGCACGGGAGTTAGGTGCAACTGTGACACTGATCAGCGCCACGACTCATTTAGCAGCGCCTAGTGGTGTTAAGGTCGTGACGGTTGATTCGGCTCAATCCTTATTGACGGCAGTCAGTGATATTTTTGATGATACGGATATCTTGGTCATGGCGGCGGCCGTATCTGATTATCGGCCGGCTGAATTAGCTGATCAGAAGATTAAAAAGCCAGCTGACCATGCTGACTTAACGTTACGATTGACAGAAACACCGGATATTTTAAAAACGTTAGCGGCCCGGAAGCACCAACAGTATGTGATTGGTTTTGCAGCTGAAACGCAATCATTGCTGGCTAATGCCAATCGTAAGTTAACTAGTAAAAAATTAGATTTAATTGTTGCTAACGATGTTTCCAAGCCGGGAGTTGGGTTCAATGGTGATACTAATCAGGTCACACTGTTGCGGCCTGAGCAACAACCAGTTACGACGGAATTGACAACGAAAACTGCAATTGCCAAACAGATCTTGATGACGGCAATTGCGGATGGTGCAGGAACACAGGCATGATTAAGTAGAGAGGAAGAGTTGTGTGGCACAAATTGCCCAAGTATTAGTCGATGTGCCCACTATGCAGACAAATCGACCTTATAGTTATCGAATTCCAACCGCCTGGCAATCACAAGTGCAACCCGGCATGCGCGTCGTGGTGCCGTTCGGCCGTGGTAAACGGCGGGTGCAGGGGTTTGTGTTAGCTCTTGATGACGTTACTAACTTTGATGGTGAGCTGAAACCAATCGACGCGGTCGTTGACCTAGCACCGGTTCTGAATACTGAAGCCCTAGCACTGACCAAGTGGTTGGCTGCCAGCACGTTTTCATTTCAGATTACCTGTGCACAGACCATGCTGCCGGCGGTCATGCGTGCAAAGTATGAAAAACAGTTGCGAACAACAGCAACAACGCCTGCGACGATTCGAACGACGCTGTTTGGGGACCAATCGATGGTGCCGTTTGATGACGTCGCCACGACGCCGGCAATCGTCAGCCAGTTATTACGGCTGCAGGCGGCTGGGCAAGTCGATGTGTACTACCAAGTTAAAAATCAAGCACGGCGTAAAACGCAAACGGCGGTGAAAGCGGCCTTAACTAACGAAGCGCTAAAGGCTGCAGTGGGCCAGGTACGCGCCGGGGCTACACAACAATTGGCAGTGCTCCAGGGGTTGCTCACTTTAAATGGTGAACAGCTCTCTCAAAAGGTGTTTTGTACTCGTTTTGATGTCACGGACGGTGCCATTCGTACAGCAGTACAGAAAGGCTGGCTTAAAAAAGTGGCCGTCGAGGTTTATCGTGATCCCTACGCAACTAGTGATATTAAGACTACCAAGGCATTACAATTGAATGATGAACAGCAAGTGGCCGTCGATCAGATTACGCAAGCTGTTGACCAAGCCGCAACCACCACGTTCTTGTTAGAGGGTGTGACGGGGAGCGGTAAGACTGAGGTGTACTTGCAATCGATGGCGGCCGCATTGGCACAAGGAAAAACGGCGTTGATGTTAGTGCCGGAGATTTCACTGACACCCCAAATGGTTCAACGCGTGAAGGGGCGCTTTGGTAAAGCTGTTGCCGTTTTGCACAGTGGATTGTCCAGTGGTGAGAAGTATGATGAGTGGCGGCGAATCCAACGAGGTGAGGCTCAGGTGGTGGTTGGCGCACGCTCAGCGGTGTTTGCCCCGCTAAAAAATCTTGGCTTAATCGTGATGGATGAAGAACATGAGAGCACGTATAAGCAGGATGATGCCCCGCGTTATCATGCTCGGCAAGTGGCTTTATGGCGTAGTCGTTATCATAACTGTCCAGTCGTACTGGGCTCGGCGACCCCATCGTTAGAAACGCGCGCCCGCGCAGAAAAGGGCGTTTATCAGCGCTTACTGCTTGCGGATCGGGTCAATCAACGGCCCCTTCCTAAGGTTTCAATTATTGATATGAAAAAGGAAATGCAACAACACGCTGAAAGCAATTTCTCAGCACCACTGTTAGTTGCCTTGCAGGATCGGCTTGAACGTCATGAGCAGAGTGTTCTAATGCTCAATCGGCGGGGCTATTCATCGTTTGTGTTGTGCCGAGATTGTGGTTTTGTCTTGAAGTGTCCTAATTGTGATATTTCACTCACGCTACACATGGATACGCACACGATGAAGTGCCATTACTGCGGTCACGAAGAAGCCATTCCGCGGAATTGTCCGAACTGTCATAGTCGTCAGATCCGTTATTATGGGACGGGAACTGAAAAAGTCGAAGAAGAATTGCAAGACTTGCTTCCGGACGCTAACATTATTCGGATGGACAATGATACGACCCGTAAAAAGGGCGCCCATGCCAAGCTTTTAGCACAGTTTGGGAGTGGTGAAGCTGATATTTTGATTGGTACCCAGATGATTGCGAAGGGACTGGATTTTCCTAATGTGACCTTGGTCGGTGTCTTGAATGCCGATACGGCCCTAGGATTGCCGGATTTTCGCGCCAGTGAACGGACCTTCCAACTATTAACCCAGGTGAGTGGTCGAGCTGGACGGGCGGAAAAGAGTGGTCACGTGTATATTCAGACATTTAATCCGGATCATTATGCGATTCGGTTTGCACAACACCACGATTACGAAGGCTTTTTCAAGTATGAGATGCAGATGCGGCACCGGGGTGGCTATCCGCCGTACTATTTTACGGTTCAAATTACAGCGAGTGACTTAGATGAAGGGGTAGCAGCCAAGCGCATGTATCAGTTACTGCAATGGTTACGCCCGCGGTTGGCACCGTCAACGATTCTATTAGGCCCAACGCCCAAGCCGATCGCACGAGTCAATCGCCGTTATTATTATCAAATCGTGATTAAATATAAACAAGAACCCAATTTAGCTCAGACGCTGACAACGCTACTGCATGAGACGCAGGCGCAACAACGACAAGGGCTACAGATTGGAATTGACGTGGAACCCTTACATTTCATGTAATGGGATTAGGAGGAAGTTTGACAATGACATCAATCGTTTTTATGGGAACGCCCGCGTTTGCGGCACCGATTCTCGAAAGTTTAATTAAAGAACAATACCAGGTACTAGGCGTTGTGACCCAGCCAGACCGAAAAGTTGGTCGCAAACACGTCTTAACAGCTTCGCCAGTCAAAGAAGTCGCGGTTGCCCATGATATTCCCGTCTTCCAACCGGAAAAGATTAGTGGTAGTCCTGAAATGCAACAGATTATTGACTTGCAGCCCGATTTAATTGTGACGGCCGCCTTTGGACAGTTTTTACCAACAAAATTGTTGAAAGCTGCCAAAATTGGTGCCGTTAATGTCCATGGCTCGTTGTTGCCTAAGTATCGTGGTGGCGCGCCTGTTCAATATTCAATTATCAACGGTGAGTCTGAAACTGGAATTACTATCATTTACATGGTTAAAAAGATGGATGCGGGCGATATGCTGGCGCAGCGTGCGATTCCAATTGAAAAAAACGATGACACCGGGACGATGTTTGATAAGTTGAGCTTAGTTGGTCGCGACTTGTTACTGGAAACGTTGCCCAAGTTGATTGCTGGCGAAATTACGGCGGTGCCACAGGATGAATCCCAAGTGACCTTTGCACCGAACATTCGGCCAGAACAAGAGGTTTTAGACTTCTTTACAAAAACGGCCGTTGAAATTGATAATCAAGTTCGGGGCATGCGGCCAGCACCAATCGCCTATGCGGTCTTGGATGGAAAGCGCACGAAGTTCTGGGATGTGACCCCCTTAGCTGACGAAGTGGTCACGCAAGCTCCTGGACAAGTGGTTCGCAAGACGAAACATGAGCTTGTGATTGCAGCTGCTGACCACACAGCGATTGCAATCAATCAGTTGCAGCCAGCTGGTAAACCGAAGATGACAATTACAGACTATTTAAATGGGGCGGCAGATAAGTTCGCTACCGGAGAGCAGGTTATTAATAAATGAGTACAGTTGGTAATACCCCCCGCTGGTTAGCGGTCGCCGCCTTAGCGAAGATTAAGAACGGTGCATATTCAAATTTGCAATTAAACCAGTTAATCAATGATCATCAGATGGATCGGCGTGACATTAATCTGCTGACAAATATGGTTTACGGTGTCATTCAACATCGGTTGACTCTCGAATACTGGTTGACCCCGTTTGTTCGACATCCGCACCAGATTGACCCTTGGGTACGGGAACTCTTATTGAGCGCATTGTATCAATGGCAGTATCTGGATAAGATTCCACAACGGGCCGTTTTCAACGAAACGATTGAAATTGCTAAGGTCAAAGGTCACCCTGGCATTCGGCGGTTTGTAACCGGCGTCTTACATCAAATGGATCGCTCAGGATTACCGAGTTTTGATGCGATTAAGGATCCTGATGAACGGTTGAGTGTGACTTATAGCATGCCAATATGGTTGATTCAAGAATTGCGGCGTCAATTAGGTGCTGAAAAGATGGAGCGAATCTTATCATCATTGAACCAACCAGCTAAGCAAGCCTTACGTGTCAACCCGGCCCTGTCGACGGTTGAAGATGTGACAACGGTGCTGATTAATGATGGTTTGACAATTACGCCGAGTGAAATCTCACCGTTAGGGCTGATTGCAACGGATGGTCAGGCTATTAATACTGAAGCGATGCGGTATGGCATGTTTACAGTTCAAGATGAAAGTGCACAATTAGTTGTGCCAGCACTCAATCTGCAGCCGAGTGATCGAGTCTTGGATGCTTGTGCGGCCCCCGGGGGCAAGACGACCCAGATTGCGGCTAGTTTAGATGCTGAGCAGGGTGGCACAGTCGTTGCCCTTGATATTCATGCTAATAAAGTGAAACTGATCGGCCAAAATGCGGCGCGCATGCACGTTGCTGATCGCGTTGAAGCCACCGAACTCGATGCTCGTAAAGTTGAGACGCAGTTTAATGCTGAAAGTTTTGATCGAATTTTAGTCGATGCTCCGTGTTCGGGACTGGGATTGATGCGCCGGAAGCCTGAGATTCGCTATGAGAAACAGTTGCAGGATAGTTTGAACTTGCAACGAATTCAACTGGCAATTTTGACAGCAGTCGCCCCAACCTTGAAAAAAGGTGGTATCATGACGTATAGTACGTGCACGATTTTGCAACAGGAAAATCAGGATGTGATTACCAAATTCTTAGCGGATCACCCAGATTTTGAGTTGCAAACAACGCCAACTGAACGAGACTTGAAAACTGATCGAACGGAAAAGACTTTGTCGATTTATCCCGATGATTATTTATCCGACGGCTTTTTCATTGCTTGTTTGCGAAAAAAATAATGGTGGAGTGGTAAACAATGGATTTTGCATACCGGTCGGATATTGGCCAACAACGTGAAGAAAATGAGGACTATGTCGGCTTTTTTCAAAATAAAGCGGGCATCAATTTTGCAATTGTTGCGGACGGTATTGGTGGCCACCAGGGGGGCGATGTCGCTTCCGAGATGGCAGTCTCGCACATGGGTTTTCGGTTTGAAAATACAACATTCAAGGAACCCAATGATGCCGTCAAGTGGCTAGCAAGTGAAGTTCAAGATGAAAATCAGCATATTATTGAAAAAGCCCGTGAATTTTCAGATCTAAACGGCATGGGTACGACAATGGTCGCTGCTTTGCTTTTTGATCAAAAGTTTTTGATGGCTAACATTGGTGATAGTCGGGGCTATCTTTTTCGCGATGGGCAACTCCACCAACTGACGGAGGATCATTCTTTAGTCAATGAGTTGGTCAAGCGAGGAGAGATTTCAGCCGAACAGGCCCGACAACATCCGCAGAAAAATATTATTACGCGGACACTAGGAATCTCACCAGATGCGGATATCGATACAAACCTTTACCAGATACAACCTGGGGACCAATTGTTATTATGTTCAGATGGGCTGACGAATATGGTGACTGACCAACAGCTTGCGACGGTTTTGGCAACGACGCAGACTTCGACCCAGAAGTGTGAGACGTTGATCAAATTAGCCAATGCAGCTGGTGGTAAGGACAACATTACGGCGCTGCTGATGGCGCTTGATGGTGAGGTGGCCAGTAAATGACACCCAACTATACCCTTAGCGGACGATATCGGATCGTTCGGTCCTTAGGTGAAGGTGGGATGGCCAACGTTTACTTGGCACATGACTTAATATTAGATCGTGATGTTGCGGTCAAACTGCTCCGGTTAGACTTACGTGATGATCCTAAGACCATCAAGCGATTCCAACGTGAGGCACTGGCAACGACGGAACTTGTTCACCCCCACATTGTCAGTTTGTACGATATTGGCGAAGAAAATGGCATGCAATACTTGGTCATGGAATACGTCAAAGGGATGGATCTTAAAAATTATATTAAAGAGAACTTTCCGTTACCGTTACAGCAAGTAATCGACATCATGGAGCAGATATTAAGTGCCGTGGCAACGGCCCACGCGCATAATATTATTCATCGGGATTTAAAACCACAAAATATTTTAATTGATGAGCAGGGCAATGCTAAAATCACTGATTTCGGTATTGCAGTTGCGTTATCTGAACATACCATGACGCAGACTAACACGATTTTAGGTTCGGTCCATTATTTGTCACCGGAACAGGCCCGCGGTAGCATGGCGACAAAACAATCGGATATCTATTCGTTAGGGATTATTTTATATGAGATGTTAACAGGCTCAGTTCCTTTCAAGGGTGAGACGGCAGTTTCCATTGCGTTAAAGCATTTTCAAAATGCAATGCCATCCGTGCGAGAGTTTGATGCGGATATTCCGCAGGCACTTGAAAACGTCGTCTTGCAGGCGACAACGAAAGATCCACGGGAACGTTATGCTACGGTCGAGGACATGGCCGCTGACTTATTGACGGTGCTTGCTAGTAGCCGTGCGGGCGAAAAGCGCTTTGTACCGCAAGATGTCGGTAATGATGAGACTAAGATCATGCCCAGTGCGGATATTCAAGCAGCAATTGCGGCCAATCAAGACGGTAAGACCCAGGTCGTGGCGCATAAAAGCAAGCAACCAACACTCCAGCGCCCGGCTGAAACGACTGAGAGTCAGACAGATGCTGATGAAGAACCGTTACCAACACGTTCTTGGTCCAAACGACATCCGTTGCGGCGTCGGCTCCTCTTTTGGGGCGGTATTATTTTGTTATTAGTCGTGGCCGTGATCGTCGGTTTGGAATTAAGTCGGCCACAGATGACGACGGTGCCGAAAGTAACGGGCTTAAGTCAGCGTGCCGCAACTAAGGTCCTCAAAAAACACCATCTCACGGTCGGAACTGTTCAACATGCTAAAAGTAATCAGGTAGCCAAAAATCAGGTGATCAAATCAACGCCCAGTGTTAAGACGCGGGTCCAAGAACGTGCTCGCATTAATTTGGTTATCAGCAACGGTGCCAAGGTTATGAGCTTTGGTAATTATGTCAATGATAATTACCATGATGTTCGACAGACGCTTAAATCGGCGGGGTTCAAAGTTAAGGAAACTTACAGTACGTCGTCGGTTGCAGCAGGACAAATCATCAGTCAGGATGTTGTCGCTGGTAGTCGCGTGATGCCGACAGATACGACGGTGACGTTTACGGTCAGCGCTGGTAGCCGCTACGCCGAGCTAAAAGATTTAACTGGTGAGAGCAAGAGCGATATTCTGGACTATGCTGAGGCAAATGATCTTAATGTTAACTTTAAGCAGGGCTACTCTTCGGAACAGAGGGCAGGTTATTCCTATGATCAAGATCCAGATGGCGGTGGCAATGTCCGGACTGGGTCGACTATTACGGTGACCATGTCAAGGGGCAGTGATAATAACGTGACGACACCACAGAATTTTTATGTTAAACTAACGGTGCCATACAAAGCGTTATCGGCCACCACTGCCCAGGCCAACGATGTTAAGATTTATTTGTATGATGATACCCATATGATTGAGACCGTTTATCGCGATATTGCAATCATGCGGTCGACTAAGATTAGTTTACCGTTTCAGCTGACCGGTAATACGAAGGGGCATTACCGAATCGTGCGTAACGGGGTTACGATCATGGAAAAGAAGAATATTACAAGCAAAAATGCAACAAAATAAAGATAAGTCATGCGCAATGCATGACTTTTTTGGTACAATAGAGAAAAGTGGACCGTACCAAATAATATAAAAGGTGGTGCTAATTTGAAAATTGGACAAATTCGGCAATCGCTAAGCGGCTTTTATGACGTTTATGCTGATGGCCAAATGTATCGGACCCGTGCACGCGGGAATTTCCGGAAGCGGCGGATTACGCCACTTGTCGGCGACAATGTGGAGTTTGATGCGGCGACCCCACAAGAGGGCTACGTGTTAAATATTCTTGATCGACAGACCCAGTTGGTACGGCCGCCAGTGGCTAATGTTGATTTAGGTATCGTGGTAACCGCTACAACGGAACAAGAATTTTCAACGAATTTATTGGATCGACAACTGGTAGCTTTGGCAGTGGCAGGTATTGAACCTTTACTCTACTTTGCGAAGACTGATTTACTAACCGATGAGGTGTACCAACAACGATTAACATTAGCGGACGCTTATCGGCAGATTGGTTACCAGGTCATCTGCGAACGAACCGCATTTTCACCAGCTGCCTTAGCCGCAGTTAAAACGGCTCTGGCTGGTCATGTGGCGGTTGTCATGGGCCAAACTGGTGCTGGTAAGTCAACACTGCTAAATCATTTACAACCAGGGCTGGCGTTAGCGACTGGTGAAATCTCGCAGGCGCTGAATCGTGGGAAACATACGACCCGTAAAGTCAGCTTGATCCCGATTGCGGATGGGTTGGTCGCTGATACGCCGGGTTTCTCATCCTATGAAGTTTTCGATATTGCCGCTAACGAGTTGACCCATTATTTTCCAGAGTTTGTGCGACTTAGCGCTGATTGCAAATACCGAGGCTGTGTGCATATTAACGAACCGCAATGTGCGGTTAAACAGGCATTGGCAGCTGGGGAGCTGTTAGCGAGTCGCTATGATAATTATTTACAATTCTATGAAACCATTAAAAATAAAAAAGTAATCTATAATAAGAAAAAGTGAGTGAGACTAATGATTAAAGTTGCCCCTTCAATTTTAAGTGCAGATTTTGCGAACCTTCAACGTGACGTTCAGATGGCTGAAAATGCCGGTGCCGATGCGTTGCATATTGACGTGATGGATGGTCAGTTTGTCCCCAACTTGTCATTCGGAATGAGTACTGTGGCGGATTTACGGCCAGTAACGTCATTAATGTTAGATTGTCATTTAATGATTATGGACCCAGAGCGGTTTGTTGGGCAGTTTGCAAAGGCCGGTGCAGATTTGATTGGTGTGCACGTTGAAAGTACCCGTCACATTTATCACGCCTTACAATTAATCAAAGATGCTGGTGTGAAAGCCGAAGTGGTCGTGAACCCCGGAACACCACTCAGCATGATTAGTGAATTATTGCCACTAGTGGATCAAGTTTTGATTATGACCGTCAATCCTGGTTTTGGTGGTCAACATTTTCTGGACCAAATGGTTGCTAAAATTGCGGCGTTGAACGAATTGAAGCAACAACACGGTTATCGATTTGAGATTGAAGTTGATGGTGGAATCAACGACCAGACCGTCAAGGCGTGCTATGACGCTGGTGCTACGGTCGCTGTTGCTGGTTCGTATGTCTATGACAGTGCGGACCCTGCACAACGTATTCAAGATTTGAAGGTGGCGACCAATTAATGGCAACCATCGTAAACTTACTGGTTGGCGGACCGACCGCTAATTATCCAGCAGATTTAACGACGATTCCAGGACCATGGGTCGGCGCTGACCGTGGCGCGTTGCGTTTGGTGAAACGTGGTATCCAGCCCGTGATGGTCGTAGGTGATTTTGATTCAATTGATGCGGCTGAACTCCAGACTGTCAAAGATGCGTTGGTGGGCGCTATCGTTGTCAAACCCGACCAAGACCATACGGATACACAATTGGCGATTAAATCCATTTTCGAGCAGTTGCAACCGGATGAAGTGCATCTATATGGTGCCACGGGTGGTCGGTTAGACCATTTACTGGCCAATATGTGGTTAGTACTTGATCCGGTATTTCGTCAGTGGGCTCCGCAGATCAAACTGATTGATAAGCAAAATTCGGTTCGGTTCTTTCTACCAGGGGACTACCAGATCACGAAGGAAGCGGATAAACGCTATTTGGCGTTTGTACCGCTGATGCCGATGCATCTCACGTTACCCGATGAAAAGTATCAGTTGGACGCTGCTTATAATGCGTACCCGATTTCATGGGCCAGTAACGAATTCAGTGGCAATACTGGTCACTTTAGCTTTGATGCGGGGGTTCTAGCTGTTATTCAAAGTCGTGATGACAGCATGGCAGATGCGTAGGGTACCCCAAGGTTTCAGCTAAAATAAGACCGGTCGGTGAGTCATAAACTCATCAACCGGTCTTTTAATATGCAGTAACGACGTATCATCGGGGAGCTTGTTGGTGAAACGTGCTGATGTTTAGGTCGGTGGTCGTTAGTAGACCTAACCGGAAAGCTTATGTTGAAGCAGAACTTTTTGGTCAGACCCAGCTGGTTGTTTCCGACGATGGTACGGCAAGCACCCTCAATGATTCAGGTCATCATAATGGGCTGGTCAAGGCTGAATTATAAACTTTATAAAAAGTTGACGAGAAATTAGTAATTTTAGACAACAAAAAACGCCAGCCACAAAAAAATGTGCTGGCGATTTGCTGCGCTAAACGCGCGTAACTTTACCTGATTTCAAAGTCCGAGCTGAAACCCAAACCTTCTTTGGTTTACCATCAACTAAAATGCGAACTTTTTGCAAGTTAGCTTTCCAGCTGCGGCGGCTGTGGTTTAAAGCGTGAGAACGCGTGTTACCAAAGTGCGTCCGTTTGCCTGTAACGTAGTCTTTTGCCATGTTGATCTGCCTCCTTCGGTAATTCATTGATAAAAGGTCGTCTTTATCATTCACTAGAATAATTTATCATAGATTAATAAAGGTTGCAATACATTTCTATCAAGTAATTTTACTTTACTGCTAAATTCCCAGTTTCCGGGCTTCTGTTAAGCAGTCGCTTAATTTTTCTTTCAAGAGTGGTTGTGCTATGATAAACTATCGTAAATGAACGCGTTAAAACAAGGAGGCTATTTTCATGGCTGTCAAAATCAAAACGCAATTTGGAACCATTGATATTGATAATGATGTTATCGCGACGGTCGTCGGTGGCGCCGCAACGGATAACTACGGGGTTGTCGGTATGGCGAGTCGGAACCAGATTCGTGATAATGTTAATGAAATTTTACGCCGCGAAAACTATGCGCGCGGTGTGGTTGTTCGCCAAGAGGATAATGGGGTGGCTATTGATGTCAACATTATCGTCAGTTATGGGACCAAAATTTCAGAAGTCTCACGCAATGTCCAAGCCAAGGTCAAATATAACTTACAAAACATGCTTGGCGTTACGGCCAATTCGGTCAACGTCATTGTCCAAGGTGTCCGGGTAATGAACGACTAAATTGATGTTGGTGGAAGCCAAGGAGGAATTTTGAAATTGAAAATCACCACGATTACTAATCTTGAATTTGGCAAAATGGTGCAGGCTGCTTCACAAAAGCTGAACCAACGTGCTGAATTTATTAATTCTTTGAACGTCTTTCCGGTACCAGATGGTGATACCGGGACTAATATGAGCTTATCGATGGCCAGCGGTGCCAAATATGAACGTGAAGAAACCAGTACAAAAGTAGGCGACCTAGCGTCAGCCTTAGCCAAGGGACTCTTGATGGGGGCCCGTGGTAATTCTGGTGTGATTCTATCACAAATTTTTCGGGGCTTTTCTAAAGCCGTAGCGGATAAGGAGAGCTTAACCGCTAACGATTTAGCAGCCGCCCTCGCAGCCGGTGCTCAGACCGCCTACAAGGCCGTTATGAAGCCGACTGAAGGAACTATCCTCACTGTCATCCGCAAAGCTGCTGGTGCCGGTAAGGAAGCTGTTAAAACGACCGATGATATTTGTGAAGTTATGGATGCCGTCGTTACGGCTGCTGAAGCTGCATTGAAGTCCACGCCGGACTTGTTACCCGTTTTAAAACAAGTTGGGGTTGTTGATTCCGGTGGTCAGGGGCTGACCTTCGTGCTGGAAGCCTTTAGTGACTCATTAAGCGGCAAGGTCGACGAATCACAGGACTATGTTCCGGACGATGCTGAAATGGATTCGATGATTGATGCTGCCCACCATCAAAGTGTGCAGGGGCAATTAGACCCGAATGATATCAAGTATGGCTACTGTACCGAAATTATGGTGCGAATCGGCGATGGTAAGTTAGTTGATCACAAGTTCGACTATGACACTTTCTATGAGTACTTAGCAAAATTGGGCGATTCATTACTTGTCATCAACGACGATGAAATCGTTAAGGTGCACGTTCATACGGAACATCCTGGCGATGTCATGACGTGGGGCCAACGTTTTGGGGCGTTGATCAAAGTTAAAGTTGATAATATGCGTCTACAACAAGAAACCATCATGGAACATGATAAGGAAGACGAAGCGCAAGCCGCTGCTGAGCCCGCCTTACCTTCACAACCACAAGTTGACATGCATGGTTATGCGATCATCTCTGTGTCATCGGGTGATGGGATCGGCAAGCTATTTAAGGGCTTGGGTGTCACCGACATCATTGCTGGTGGTCAAACAATGAATCCAAGTACCGCGGATATCGTCAAAGCTGTTAATGACAGTGGTGCCCAACAAGCATTAGTATTGCCAAACAACAAAAACATCTTTTTGGCAGCTGAACAAGCTGCGGAAGTTGCCGATGTCCCAGTTAAAATTATCCACAGTCAGACGATTTCGCAAGGCATGACTGCAATGTTGGCATTCAATGCTGAAGCTGATTTAGACGATAATCAGGCCGCGATGGAAGAAACCTTGAGTACGGTTGTTAGTGGTCAAGTCACACATGCTGTTCGCGACACGACGATTGATGGCCTTGAAATCAAGAAAGATGATTACATGGGCTTAGTTGATGGCAAAATCGTAATTACGAATCCAGATCGCGATACCGCTGCTTTGGATATGGTCAAAGCCATGCTCGACGAAGATAGCGAACTCGTAACGATTATTTACGGCAAGGATGCAACTAAAACTGACGCTGATCATTTGGCAGCTAAGGTGCAAGAGTTGGATGATGAATTAGAAATTGAAATTCATGAGGGTGACCAACCAGTTTACCCATTCCTTGTGTCAGTTGAATAGGACTAACCGTTAAAAATAGGGCTTAGCAGTGATGCTGGGGCCTGTTTTTGTACGGACGGATACTTCCCACGGGATTGAAACGTTTTTTTGGTATAATTAATATTGGTAAAGGCAATTATTTTAGAAAGGGCGGTGGTCAGGCATGGGACAACAGTTGAGTGACGCGGTTGCAACTTTAAGTGGTGTCGGCCCAGCCCGCCAAAAAGGTTTAGCGGAGCTTGGGATTAATACGATTGCAGATCTATTGACCTATTATCCCTTTCGCTATGAAGATCTACAGGTCAAAGACGTCAATGAAATCGCCGATCAAGAAAAGGTGACACTAAAGGGTACCGTGGCTTCTGAACCTGTGCTAGCACGGTTTGGCCGTAAGAAGAATCGTCTGAATTTTCGCTTATTAATCGACCATGACGTCTATATGGTGACTTTTTTTAATCAACCATACTTGATGAAACAGATTGAGACTGGCCAAGATTTAGCCGTTTATGGCAAGTGGGACGCCACGCGCAGTAGCTTGACGGGAATGAAGATCATCAATCCCAATAATGCGGATTCAGCGTTTGGTTCGATTTATCCGGCCAGCAAGACGGTCAAGCAAGGGACGATTCAGAAGATGATCAAACAAGCATATGAGTTATATGCCCCGGTCATTACGGACATTGTGCCTGCTAACTTACGTGCTAAATACCGACTGTTACCGCGGCGCCAAATGATTCATGATATGCACTTCCCAGCTAGTCAAGCCGATTCAACGGCCGCTCGACGCTCAGCGACCTACGAGGAGTTCTTGTTGTTTCAAATGCAAATGCAAGTTCTGAAGCAAACGGACGCGACGACGAACGGTATTGCGATCGCTTATGACAATGACCGACTAAAGGCGTTTATTAAAACACTGCCATTTGAATTGACCCACGCCCAAAAACGTGTCGTCAATGAAATTTGTTTGGATTTGAAGTCACCGAAGCATATGAATCGGTTGCTTCAAGGTGACGTGGGGTCCGGGAAAACGATTGTGGCTGCCATTGTCATGTATGCGGCGATTACCGCTGGTTATCAGGCCGCGTTGATGGCGCCAACCGAAATTTTGGCTGAACAACACGCAAATAACTTGGCCCAGGTCTTTGCCGACACGGATGTCAACGTCGCACTGTTAACGGGTGCGACCAAGCCAGCTGCCCGCAAGACATTGTTAGCAGCGCTGGCTGCTGGTGAGATCAACTTATTGATTGGCACGCACGCCCTGATCCAGGACGGGGTGACTTATGCTAATTTGGGATTAGTTATTACCGATGAGCAACATCGCTTTGGGGTTAACCAACGGGCCGCCTTTCGTCAAAAAGGCGGGCAACCTGATGCACTAGCCATGACGGCAACACCAATTCCAAGGACATTGGCGATTACGGCGTATGGTGAAATGGACGTTTCTGAAATTGATGAATTACCGGCTGGTCGGCAACCGATTCAAACCACTTGGGTACGGAGCAACCAAGCTAATTCGGCGCTAAGCTTTGTTCATCAACAGATTGACAATGGATCGCAAGCCTATGTGGTGACACCATTGATTGAGGAATCCGAGACGCTGGATGTTAAAAACGCCGAGGCTCTGTCAGCTAATTTACAAGAGTATTTTGGGGCGAGTGTTAAAGTTGGACTGTTGCACGGTCGAATGAAACCTGAGGAAAAAGACGCGGTCATGGCGGCTTTTAAGGCGGGAGACATTCAGTTACTTGTTTCCACGACCGTGATTGAAGTGGGTGTTGACGTCAAGAATGCCACAATCATGATGATTTATGATGCTGACCGTTTTGGCTTGGCGCAACTACATCAATTACGCGGACGCGTCGGTCGTGGGACCAAGGCTTCATACTGTATTTTGGTGGCTGATCCCAAGAACCAGCAAGGGATTGAGCGGATGCAGATCATGACGCAGACAACAAATGGTTTTGTTTTGGCACAAAAAGACTTAGAATTACGAGGAGCCGGTGATGTGCTGGGGGTCAAGCAATCGGGAATGCCGGAATTTAAAGTGGGTGATCCGATTGCGGATTTGACCGTGCTACAAGTTGCCCAGCAAGATGCCCACGCAATCGTGCAGCAACCGGATTGGCAAAGTCAACCGGATAATCGGGCACTAGCCGCCTATTTGAGCCAGAAGTTGGCTGCGGTGGGGACGCTCGATTAATAACCTAAATACAGTACTGTGATGAGAGGAATGGTGACACAATGATTAAAATTGCGATTGATGCCATGGGTGGCGATTACGCCCCTAACGCTGTGATCGAGGGGGTCGAGCAGGCTCGTGATTTGTTTGAGGATACGGTCTTTTTATTATATGGTCAACGCGACGTGATTAACGCGCAACTGAAGAACCGTGATCGGATTCAAATCATCAATGCTGATGAAGTTATTACGATGGAGGATGAACCCGTACGTGCCGTTCGCCGTAAGAAGCATTCATCAATCGTAATGGCGGCTCAGGCCGTGAAGGATGGTCAGGTGGACGCCTTCTTTTCTGCCGGTAATTCGGGGGCCGTTCTGGCAGCCGGGTTATTTATCGTGGGCCGGATCAAGGGCATCGACCGACCGGGATTAGTGACGGTATTGCCAGTGGTACGCAATGCTAACCAATCGAACTTTGTGATGATGGATATTGGTGCTAATGCTGATAGTAAGCCACTGAACTTGCAACAATACGGTGTGTTAGGGACGTACTATGCAGAACGGATGATGCAAGCTAAGCATCCACGGGTTGCCTTACTCAACAACGGGACGGAAGACGACAAGGGAAATAAGGTCCATAAGGCAGCGTTTGAACTCTTGTCACAGACTGACGGTATCAATTTTGTCGGTAATGTTGAATCCCGGGACTTGTTGAACGGGGTTGCTGATGTCGTCGTAACGGATGGTTTTACGGGTAATGCCGTTTTGAAGAGCATTGAAGGTACGGCGCGTTCCATGCTCGGTTTAGTGAAAGATGCCGTCTATAACACCGGTATCAGTGGCAAGTTAGGCGGCCTATTGCTTAAAAATGGGTTTAATGAAATCCGGTCTCAAATGGACTATTCTCAGTACGGTGGCGCGGTCTTACTAGGATTGAAGGCGCCGGTCGTTAAGACGCACGGTTCCAGCAAAGCGCCAACAATCGTGAATACTATCCGTCAAATTCGCCAGATGGTCAGTACGGATATCGTCCCAGGAGTTGCGGAATATTTTGCTAATCAACAAGCTAATCAGCAAGCAAGTGTAGACATTCCTGCTGAAAACGATTAGAATACTTTAGTGAATTCAAGTTAGTGAGGGATCTTTACATGACGAAAGAAGAAATTTTCGATAAAATTGCGGATATCATTGCTGATCGGTTCGAAGTTGATAAAGCAACGATTACCAACGAAATGAACTTGCAAACCGATTTGGATGCTGATTCCATCGATTTTGTTGAGTTTGTACTGGAATTAGAAGACACCTTTGGTAGCGAAATCTCAGACGAAGATGCCGAAAAATTGTCAACGGTCGGCGAAGTCGTCGATTACGTGGCAGCGCACCAAGCAAAATAAGTTAATTGACCAAGCAAAAACAGGTAGCCAACATGGTTACCTGTTTTTGCTTGTCTGACTACGAAAGTACCGATATCATTGTTATTGACCACTAAATCATAGTATAATGTTATGATATGCAATGTGTGACCTGTTGACTGACTGATTATCAGATGAATCCTTACTTAAGCGGACTTTTAACTTGTGTTTCTATATTGTTGGCTTCTGATCATCCACGGTCGATTGCCACGGCTGGGTGAAACTGAACATTGCGTGTAAGAGTAGCACTGAATACATGTCGGAAGCACTCGAACGGCAGATGAATGACCACCTTAAATAATGATTCATGCTAAGTTAGGCACCACCAGTAACAGATTGTGATAACTGGCTGATCCAATGGGGTTAGTCGATAGAATGATAACGAAAGGAAGTTTCAAATGATTACAGAATTAGCTGCAATGTTGAAGGAACGGTTTGGCATTGTGTTTAACGATCCCGATTTATTGGCGGAGGCGTTTACACAAGCCTCGTATGTCAATGAACATCAGGACCAACAGTTGAAGTATTACGAACGGGTCGAATTTTTGGGGGATGCCGTCTTGGAGTTAGTGGTGTCCGAATATTTATACAAACGTTATAAAGACATGCCCCAAGGTAAGTTGACTCGTTTACGGGCCGCCATGGTTTGTGAAGAAAGTTTTGCAAGCTTTGCCCGTGAATGCGACTTTCCTCAGTACATCCGGTTAGGCAAGGGCGAACAAAAAGCGCATGCTTGGGAACGAGATTCACTTTTATGTGATATTTTTGAATCATTTGTCGGGGCACTGTACCTGGATCAAGGACGGGAACCTGTTTTGAAGTTCGTTCATCAAGTAATTTTTCCTAAGCTGGATGAGGGTCGTTTTGATGGCGTTTTTGATTATAAGACGACCTTGCAAGAATACTTGCAACGGGATGGCGATGTCGCAATCGACTATCAATTAATTGAACAAGATGGTCCAGCCAATGAGCGGTCTTATGAGATTGCCGTACTTGCCGATGGTCAAAAAATCGGTGAGGGCTGGGGGCATTCCAAGAAGGAAGCCGAACAGAGCGCTGCTCGGCAAGCTTATTCACAATTACAGCAAAAGTAACCATTAATAATTACAGGAAGTTTGTGTCGAATGCAACTTAAATCATTAGAAATCAGCGGATTTAAATCATTTGCTGATAAAACCAAAATTGATTTTCAAGCCGGAATGACGGGAATTGTCGGCCCAAACGGTAGTGGTAAGAGTAACATTATTGAAGCTATTCGCTGGGTCCTCGGAGAACAGGCCGTCAAAAGTTTACGCGGCACTAAGATGACCGACGTCATTTTTGCCGGCTCGGCTAATCGAAAACCGTTGAATATGGCTAAAGTCACGATCACGTTTGATAACAGTGACCACTTTTTACCTTTGGATTACGCAGAAGTTAGTATTACGCGGAAACTCTTTCGTAACGGTGACAGCGATTATTTAATTAATAATCAGAGTTGCCGGTTGAAAGATATTACGAATTTGATGATTGATACTGGTCTGGGAAAAGACTCATTTTCAGTGATTTCTCAAGGTCGTGTTGAGGCGGTCTTTAATGCGAAACCAGAAGAGCGCCGCAGCATTATCGAAGATGTCGCTGGGGTCTTAAAGTACAAAAAGGATAAGTTCACGACGGAGAATAAATTAGCGGAAACGACGGATTATTTAGACCGCGTGAACGATATCATTGCTGAATTGAATCAGCAAAAGGGGCCGTTGGAAGAACAAGCGAGTCTTGCCCGGGATTATCAAGATCAAAAACAAAAATTTGATTATTTGGACCGTTCGCGGCTCGTTAAGAAGTTGACGATTGCTCGTGATCAACTGCAAGGTGTCAATGAAAAGTTAGCTAGTGCCAAGGCGTTAGTGGCTAAGTATCAGCAACAAGTTGATGCTGGGGCAACCAAGCTAGCTAATTTAAAAACCCAGCAGACAGCTCAATTAAAGCAAAAAGATGAGCTGGTAGCACAAAATCTTGAGCTGATTAAGACCATCGAAAACACGCAAGGACAACAAGGGGTTGACGCTGAACGGCGGCAAAACCAACAGTCTGAGCAGGAACGGCTGACGGCCAGTTTGACTGCAACTGAGCAACAGATTGCGACGCAAACCGAGCAACAAACCCAATTAGAACAAACATTATCTGAGCAGCAAGCCCAAGTTAAGGCAGTCAAAGCGCAAGTTGCCGAGTTAACGACGGCAACGAGTGCGGCCGGCCGTCAGCAGTTGGCTGATGAGCTGGAAAAATTACGCAATGCTTATATTGATGAAAAACAAGTTCAGGCTGAACTGAATAACGAAGCGAAGAACCTCGTTAAGCAACATCAACAGTCTGGCAGTCAGAGCACAGCGTTAGCAGAACGGCTAGCACAGGCTCAGGCTAACTTGAAACGGGTGCAGACGACCGTAGACGTGCACAATCGTGAGCAACGTGATTTAGAAAATCAAGTCAGTCAGCAGCAGGCCACGCTAACAGCCCAACAAGCCCAAGTAAAAACGAATGCAGAGCGGATCGACGAGCAACAGCAACGTTGGTTAGACGCGGCTGGCTTGATGCAGCGTGAAAAGTCACGGCTAGAGGCGTTGCAAGCTGTTCAGGAACGCTATACGAACTTTTATGCGGGCGTTCGAATGGTCTTACAACATCGCCAACAGTTTAGTGGCGTTGCCGGGGCCGTTTCAGAACTCCTGACCGTTCCTGATCAGTATACTAAGGCGGTCGAAGTTGCACTGGGCGGACAGTTGCAAAATATTGTTTGTGACACACAACAGACGGCTAAAACTGTTGTTAATTTCTTAAAACAAAATCACGCCGGTCGGGCAACCTTTTTGCCTATCGAGCGGATCACGGCTCGTCAACTTCCCGTTAACACTGAGCGCGATTTATCACAACAACCTGGTGTGTTGGGCGTGGCTAGCGAGTTGGTCGATTGTGAATCACGATTGACGGCAATCAAACGTTACTTGTTAGGAACAACGGCGATTGTGGACACGCTAGACCACGCGATGGCAATTTCACGGAGCAGACGTTTTCGGTGCAAATTGGTAACCATTGATGGTGAAACGATTGCGGCCAGTGGGGCCATCACCGGTGGTGCGACTCGCCATGATGATAATGGGCTACTCCAACAGCAACAATCCGCGGAAAAAATTGCAGCTAACGTTGCCCAGATGCAGTCTGAATTAGTAACCTATGAACAAGGGCTAGCAGACCTTAAAAAAGCTAACCAAGACTTGACGGTTCAGGTTGAAACGACCCGCCAACAACTAAGTGAACTTAAGGATCGCCTTAGTCAGACACAGGCCCAGTTACAGGCGGCACAGAGCGAGCAAACACAGCTAAGTCGTCAAGTTAAGGCTTTAACTTATGAGCAGCAACAGACGCAAGCTGATGATAGCTATGAAGACTTAGTGGCTCGTAATCAGCAAGCGCAAGCGGCTAATGCGGCTAAGCTTAAAGACTATCAGGACCAAATGAAAACAGTCCAACAACAGCAAACGGATTACGAAAGTTATCAACAGACTCAAACGACGAAATTACAAGCCCAGCGTGAACAACTGATTACGTTGCAGGAACACGTGAAACAAACGCAACGACAATTAGAACAATGTCAGGCGACCTTGGCGCAAAATGAAGAGACGAAAAAGCAAATTCAAGCGGATTTAACAGCAATTAAAACAACGTTAGCGAGCCAGCAAATGTCGGTCGCAGAACGCGATACGGTCTTGAAAACAGCTAAGGCTAAACAGGCTGCGGTTGAAGAACAACGGAAAACGTGTGAACAACAGCTAGCAACGCTTAATGATCAGGTTGAAGAATTATCGACCCAGCAAGTTCGGTTGCAACAACTCGCAGCGGCCGCAACGGATGATTACCGTCGCTTGGAATTAAGCCAAACAAAATTGACTGGCGAAGTCGACCACGCCACGGCTGATCTGGCTGAAAAGTACCAGTTGACAGTTGCCGCAGCACAAGCTGACGTCAGTGACTTAGCGTTACCTGCGATTACAGAACAGTTGAAACTGCTTAAACGGGGCTTGGATGAGATTGGAACGGTAAACCTCGGCGCGATTGACGAATTCGAGCGGGTCAAGGAACGCTTTGACTTTCTCAATAACCAAGCTTCCGATTTAACTGAAGCCAAGGAACACTTACTGCAAACAATGGCTGATTTGGATACGACCGTTGCCACTCGCTTTAAAACGGCATTTGATCAAGTCGCTAGCGAATTTAGTACGATTTTTGAACAGATGTTTGGCGGCGGTAAGGCTGAATTGATCTTGACCGACCCAGAACATTTATTGACCAGTGGGGTTGATATCATGGCCCAGCCACCGGGCAAAAAATTTCAGCGATTAAGTTTACTTTCTGGTGGGGAACGGGCGTTAACGGCTATTACGTTATTATTTGCCATTTTAGCAGTGCGCCCCGTGCCATTCAGTATCTTAGATGAAGCCGAAGCTGCGTTAGACGATGCCAATGTGGATCGGTTCAGTCAGTATTTGAATGATTTTCAAACGGGAACGCAGTTTGTGATCATTACTCATCGAAAAGGAACAATGATGCACGCTGACGTACTTTATGGGGTAACCATGGAAGAGTCAGGTGTCTCCAAGATGGTCTCAGTCTCCTTGGCAGATTTAAAAGATGAACAAAAATAATTAAAGGAAGTGTTGAAGATGGGACTATTTAGTCGGTTAAAAAAAGCGTTTAGTTTACCAGAATCAGATGACGCTCAAACAACGTCAGCTGCCAGTGAAGCACCTGCAACGACGAGTCAAGCTAACGCACCGGTCAGTGACGACCGGGCCCCTTCGTCACAACAGTTAGCTCGCTCGGAGGGCGCAACAACTGAATCAACTGCGACACCGGTGTCCAGTACAGCCGTAAGCGAAGCGACAAGCACTGCGGACGAACCAGCGACAGTAAAATCGGCAGCTACTAGTGAAGCCCCGGCCGATAGCACGGCGGCAGTGAGTGCACAGTCTGGTTCACAAGCACCAATGCAATCGGCGACGGTGTCGGAAGCGCCACTCACAGCCAGTGCAATGGTTGCCCAGTCACTAGCTGCATTAAGTGCGAGTGCGGCACAAGTTAGTCAAGCGGCCGCGAGCGACGTGGCGTTAGCGACTAAGTCTGATGCGGTAGTTGAAGACAACGCTATGTCAGAATCAGTAGCTAGTACGGCGCCAGCAGTCAAGTCATCAGCGCCAACAGCGACTGAATCCGCCGCACCGACTGTTAATGCGGCGGCTGATTCGGAATCGGCTGAGCCGGAGCCAACTGAGGCAGAACGTTATGATGAAGGACTGAAAAAGTCGCGGAAAACGTTTGGTGATCGTATCAATGCCTTCTTGGCTAATTTCCGCCATGTCGACGAAGCGTTCTTCGATGATTTGGAAGATACGCTGATCGAATCTGATGTGGGTTATGAGACCGCGATGCGAATTAGTGACGAGCTACGTGACGAAGTTAAATTAAAGAACGCGAAGAGCAAGAAAGAAATTTCAAGCGTCATCGTCGAAAAGCTCGTTGATATGTACGGTGAAGCTGGTGAAGGCGAGGATAACTCGATTCACATGGCTAAGAGTGGTCCAACCGTTATTTTATTTGTCGGGGTCAATGGTGCTGGTAAGACCACTACAATCGGTAAGATGGCGAACATGTACAAGCAGCAAGGCAAGAAGGTCTTGTTGGCGGCTTGTGATACGTTTAGAGCTGGTGCAATCCAGCAGTTGCAAGTCTGGGGGCAACGAGACGGGGTTGACGTGGTCGCTAAGGCCGAAAAAAGTGATCCAGCGGCCGTTTGCTTTGACGCGGTTAAGAAGGCTAAGGCCGAAGATTATGACGTGCTCTTTGTGGACACTGCTGGTCGGCTTCAAAACAAAGTCAACTTGATGAATGAATTGGAAAAGATCAAGCGGGTCATCACCCGTGAAATCCCTGATGCACCACACGAGGTCTTACTGGTGCTGGATGCCACGACTGGGCAAAACGCGCTGAACCAAGCCAAGTTGTTTAAACAGTCGACGGATGTCAGTGGGATTGTGTTAACTAAACTTGATGGTACGGCACGTGGTGGGATCGTCTTAGCTATTCGTAATGAATTGCATCTTGCTGTAAAGTACGTTGGTTTAGGTGAAAAGGTGACTGATTTACGACCATTCAATGCCAATGACTTTGTCTACGGGTTATTTAAAGATATTATCACGGGTTAAATCAGTTGATGATGGTCTTAAATTGAAAGCCAGTTAACGAAATGGTAATTGTTCTCAGCACGAGGACGATTACCATTTATTTTTACCACAAATGGCGACTGATAGTTGACGAATGGCGATAAAATCGGTACTCTTATTTAGTGTGTAGTCTGTATGATAAGCGTGAGGAGTCCCCACATGGAAATTGAAAAAAATTATCGAATCAATTCGTTATTCGAGTTTTATGAACCGTTATTAACGAATAAGCAAAAAGCCTATATTCAACTGTACTACGCTGATGACTATTCCTTAGGCGAGATTGCAGCGGAGTTCTCAGTTTCGCGCCAGGCCGTCTATGATAACATCAAGCGGACCGAAAAGATTTTAGAAGGTTACGAGGCTAAGCTGCATCTCTACCACGACTTTGTGGAACGTAATCACGAAGTTGACGCGATCTCTGACTATATTAAGCAAAATTACCATGGGGATACCCAGTTAATTAAGATGATTCAACAACTAGTCAACTTGGAAGCTGACTCAGAATAATAATAAAGGTTAGGTGACACTAATGGCATTTGAAGGCCTAACGGAACGTTTACAAAAAGCAATGACCAATTTACGGCGCAAGGGGAAGATTTCGGAAAGTGATCTTCGAGCAACCATGCGTGAAATTCGGTTAGCATTACTTGAAGCCGACGTTAACTTTACGGTGGTCAAGGATTTTGTTAAAACGGTTCGCGAACGTGCGCTCGGCGCAAAGGTGCTGGAAGGTTTAAATCCAGCCCAACAAATCGTTAAAATCGTTGATGAAGAATTAACGAAAACAATGGGTGAAAAGGCAGTTCCACTGAACAAATCGCCGAAGATTCCAACGGTCATCATGATGGCTGGGCTCCAAGGGGCCGGGAAAACGACGACGGTCGGAAAATTAGCCCTCAAATTAAAGAACGAACAGGATGCCCGACCATTAATGATTGCGGCCGACGTTTACCGGCCAGCCGCGATTGAACAATTGCAACAAGTTGGTCGCCAAATCGACGTTCCAGTCTTCCAACTAGGAACCGATGTCGATCCCGTTGAGATTGTGCGTCAAGGGATGGCACAGGCGAAAGAAAACCACAATGATTACGTGTTTATTGATACGGCTGGTCGGTTACAAATCGATGAGCAGTTGATGAACGAGTTGGCCAATATTAAAGATCTCGTTCATCCTGACGAAATTTTGTTAGTGATCGATGCGATGACTGGTCAAAACGCCGTTAATACGGCGGAGGGCTTTAACGATAAGCTGGATGTGACCGGGGTCGTCTTGACGAAGTTAGATGGTGATACTCGTGGTGGGGCTGCACTATCAATTCGGGCCGTCACTGGTAAGCCAATCAAGTTTGTCGGTCAAGGCGAAAAGATGACTGATCTTGATGTCTTCCATCCAGACCGGATGGCGGATCGGATTCTTGGCATGGGTGATATGCTGACGCTGATTGAAAAGGCGCAACAGCAATATGACGAAAAACAAGCCGAAGAAATGAACCTGAAGATTCAGGAAAACACTTTTGACTTCAATGACTTTATCGACCAATTAGACCAAGTTGACAAGATGGGGAACATGGAAGATATCATGAAGATGATTCCCGGCATGGCTAACAATCCAGCGATGAAAAATATCAACATGGACCCGAAAGACATTGCCCATATCCGGGCAATCGTTTATTCGATGACCAATGCCGAAAAAGCAGATCCGGATTTGTTGAACCCATCTCGGCGTCGACGGATTGCGGCTGGTTCCGGGCGGCCAATTCATGAAGTCAACCGGATGATCAAGCAATTCAACCAGACCAAAAAGATGATGAATCAAATGTCCAAAGGGAACTTTGCTGGTATGGAAGGTCTCATGGGTGGTGCCAATGGCGGTGGCGGTATCGGTGGTAAGATGCAACAAATGGCCATGAAGCGAATGGTTCGTCAAACTAAGAAGAAAAAACAAAAGCGCTTAGCCAAAGCAATGCGGCGTCGCAAACGCTAATTTATAAGTTTTTTTAGCCTGTCAAGAAAAAGTCCTTTACAAGCTATTGATTTACTGGTATATTATTACCTGTTAAAGAATTCGGGAGGTGTTTAAATGTCAGTCAAGATTCGTCTAAAGCGGATGGGTTCTAAGAAAAATCCATTTTACCGGATTGTTGTCGCAGATTCACGTTCACCACGTGATGGTCGTTTTATCGCCCAAGTCGGCACATACAACCCACTTACAGAACCAGCCCAAGTTAAACTTGAAGAGGAAGATATCCTCGGTTGGTTGAACAATGGTGCCCAACCTTCAGATACGGTTAAGAATATCTTATCTAAGGCCGGTATCATGAAGAAGTACCACGAAGCTAAGTTCACTAAATAATAAAGCGGTAATAGATCATGGCAGATATTAAAGCTTTAATCACCACGGTTGTCACCCCGTTAGTTCAATATCCAGACGATATTAAAGTTGATTTTAAGGAAACCACGCGTTATCTTGAATACAACTTAACGGTTAATCCCGAAGATATCGGCCGGGTCATTGGTCGGCAGGGACGGGTTGCTTCGGCAATTCGGACAATTGTGTATAGTGTCCGAGTTTCAGGACCTAAACGTGTCCGGCTTACGATCGAAGACGGACAACAAAAAAACTCTTGAGCGAAGCAGTGATGTTTTGTTTAAGAGTTTTTTTATATCTTGTTCCGGTTTTTGAGGACGAGTCAAAGTATCTCGATGACCGTCGTTGAGTAGATTAGTTGTAACATGTTGATGACATTTAAAACGAATAACAATCAAGCTAATTAAGAGGAGGAAGCTAATGGATTACTATCGTGTTGGCACCCTAGTTAACACCCACGGCATTCGTGGTGAAGTGAAAGTCGTTGTCGTGACTGATTTTCCAGAAGAACGCTTTAAAGTAGGGCAACAATTGAGTTTATTTAAAACCCCAGATGAAACGACTGGCGGGATTACTGTCAAAATCGCGAAGGCCCGTGAGCAAAAGGGGCTGTACTTTCTTACCTTTGAAGGGCTCGATAACATCAATGATGTGGAGCGCTATAAGGGGTGGACGATCAAAGTTCCTGCTGAAGCATTACATGCCTTACCAGCGGGTGAGTACTACTATCACCAGATTGTCGGCCTACAAGTTGTGACGACCGCTGACGAGCCTTTAGGGACTATTAAAGAGATTCTGTCACCTGGTGCGAATGATGTTTGGGTGGTCAAACGGGATCATGGTCAGTCTGACGTCTTACTACCTAAGATTCCCCAGGTCATTAAAGATGTTGACTTGGATGCGGGCGTGGTGACTGTTGAACTAATGGAAGGGTTGATTGATTAATGCAAATCGATATTTTAAGCCTGTTTCCAGAGATGTTTGCGGGGCCGCTTCATGAGTCGATGATTGGCAATGCCATTGAAAATGACGTCATCAATGTTGATGTCACTAATTTTCGGGATTTTACGACCGACAAGCATAACCATGTGGATGATTATCCGTATGGTGGTGGTGCGGGCATGTTACTCCAACCACAACCAATTTTTGATGCTTTGGCCAGCGTTCAGGAAAAACACCCGGCACCCGGTCGCGTGATCTTATTGGATCCGGCGGGAGTCCAGTTCAATCAACACGTTGCTGAAGACTTTGCTCAGGAAGAACACTTGACCTTTATTTGCGGCCACTATGAGGGTTATGATGAGCGGATTCGGTCATTAGTCACCGATGAAGTCTCGCTCGGTGATTACGTTTTAACTGGTGGTGAACTGGGTGCAATGGTCATGATTGATGCGACGGTGCGGCTCTTACCAGGTGTGCTTGGTAATTCGGAATCGGCTCCGGGGGATTCTTTTTCGAGCGGTCTCCTGGAATACCCACAATATACGCGTCCTGCTGATTTTCGTGGTATGAAGGTACCAGATATCTTACTGAGTGGTGATCATGGAAAAATTGATGATTGGCGCTTAGAACAGGCGCTGAAACGGACCTATGAACGGCGCCCGGACATGTTGACGGGGCTATCATTGTCAGGAAAAGCTAAACAGATGTTAGCAGATATCAAGGCGGATGAGTCGGAAGTGTAGGCTATGCCGTTAATTAGGACAAGTTAGTCGTGAAGAGTTCAAAAAAACTTGCGTGCCCACCCTCGAATATGGTATTCTATTTATTGGCTATTGTGCCCATTAACGATGTTCCGCTGACCAGGTTGTCACGAATGTCGGCGAAAGGAAGAAATACATTATGCGTCAAAACCAATTGATCGAAAAGATCACCAATGAACAACTTCGTACGGACATCCCTGATTTCCGTGCTGGAGATACAGTTCGTGTTCATGCACGAGTTGTTGAAGGTACTCGCGAACGGATCCAATTATTTGAAGGTGTTGTTATCAAGCGCCATGGTTCCGGTATCAGCGAAACTTATACTGTTCGTAAGATCAGTAACGGTGTTGGTGTGGAACGGACATTCCCATTACACACACCACGCGTTGCCGCAATTGATGTCGTTCGTCAAGGTCGTGTACGTCGTGCCAAGTTATACTACTTACGTAACTTACATGGTAAGGCTGCTCGGATCCCAGAACGTCGTCGTGGCTAAATCACAACGTCAACAATCATCGGTTGCAGCTTAGGCTGAGCTGATGATGGAAAGCTAGTTAATCATTTTTAATGATTAACTAGCTTTTTTTATTGGCGAAGTTAGTGACACGCTCAATCGTCAAATCATCGACCAATTTAGGTCGGTTCACAATGTGAGCATGCTGTGCTTGGATTTATAATTTAACAATCTTACGAGATAGCTCGTAATTCCTAATTTGAAGTATTATGATAGTAATACGAGTACGCGATGCTTCTTGGGATGCGTCAATTAGCTGAATATGAATCACTTGATATCAGACTAAACTGATTTATTTGAACAGGGTTGTCGCGTACCTGACGTGTATAACTAGTGCTAAGCTGGCGGCCGGGTTAACTAAACGGGAGATTGCTCAAAGCGAGCACGATAAAATAAAAGAGAGTTAGGTGAAAGCCGATGTTTGGATGTACGGGGAAACATCAGGTCGATGAACAGGCGTTATTGAGTCAGTTAGTTGACTTCGTTCTCGACACTAGTCTTACCGACCGTGAACGTAAAATCGGGTTGATGGCCAAAGCCGATTTGGAGCATCATCGCTATTCAATTGCTGTGTTAAATAAATTAGTGGTTAGTTTTCAAATGGAGGCGCTACGCAACAAGGGCCTTTCGAAGGCTGCTTCAAACTTTTATGATCAGATTTATCCAATATTAGTCGCGGCCAAACCAATGGGAACGAATTTAGGCTATATTGGGATGCATAGTACCTATTTAGATTAGGGTGTGTCAGTGATGAAGTTACTAGCGAAACCAGACCGTCTTCAGACGGCTGACGATGGTTTTTGAACGTAAGAGGCTGGCGTTCATCGGAAGTGTGTTGGTAACAGCTTAAATGAGAACATCGTGCGCATGTCCGTGCCCCTTTGAATGAAACCTATTCAGAGGGGCTTTTTGGTGTGGAAAAACAGTTCATGATCTGCGCGTCTTAACAATATTAGGTGATATGGTTGGCGGGCGATAAAAATTGTTTGGTGCTGCTAAATAGCTGGTAAACGATTTTGGCCGTAGAACAAATGCTATACATTGTTTGATAAGTACCGAACTGGGATGTGGATGAGCCAGATTCAAAATAAGTGTGTCAATATGTTGGTTATATCAGTATTTTAATGCAGTGTTATAGCGTGAACTGATACTACAATTAAATAATCTCAAAAATAATTTCGTCTATTTTTTGTTATGCACTTGTTATTTCAACTTATTTGAACGTATACTGATGATTGAAGGGGTCAATTAGGTGATAGTTTGATGATTAACACAATCGTTTCGGCACGGTACGAAACGCACCAAATATTACTCAGCTAAATAACTTGATTGCTCCAGGTACGGTTGAACTTTGGAGGCAGAATTATGCGGAATCGTTTAAATAAGTTGGGATTGGAAAGTAAGTCTCACTATAAGCTTTATAAATCGGGGCGGCGCTGGGTGGCTGCTAGTATCACAGTATTTTCAGTTGGCATCGGTTTGACTTTTAGCCAAGTTGAACAAGTGAAAGCCGCAACGGGTACGGGGGTTGACACGGCCGACAATAGCGCTAGCGTTAGTTCCGACATGGCAGAACCGAGCAATGCCGTCGTACTAAAATCAGCTAGTACGGCGACAGTTACTAAGACCGCGACTCAGGATGCAAAAGCTGCTACTGATGTAACGGCCGCGACTCAGGATACTAAAGCGACTACTGATTCAACTGGGGCAACATCAGCTTCCAGTAATCGTCAGTCGACAGCAGCTACGAAGCCAGCTGCCGAAGTCGGTACTGCTTCAAGTCGCGCTGACTCAAGTGCTAGCATATCAAGTACTGATGGCGCAAGTGCTAGTGCACCAAGTGTCACCAGTAAATCTACTGACACGGAAGCCACATCAGCATCCGTAACTAAAACGGCTACTACGAGTGCTGACACAGATGTGCTAAACACTGAGACGACAAGTTCATCAGTGGCAAATGATCTCACTGATGCTACGACAGCTAGCCAAACGCGTACGGAAACTGGGAAAACAGCCAGCATACCTACTGCTGAAGCACCGACCATTACGACTGCAGTGACAAGTCGGGCACTCCCATTGACGGGTGCGCTAGCGAGCAGGTCAGCAAACACGCCGGTCACTAAGTCTACAGTACAGGCGGTTTCAGCTATCACCAGTGAAGCTGAAACGAAGCCGACCGTATCGTTAGTCACTACGGGGACCGTGTCGATGGACTATGGCGAGGCGTCGCTGGCGGATCTAGAATCTCATATTAGTTCTCCAGATGAGACGCCGGCTAACGACGTCGCCTACTACATTCAAGATGCAGCGGGCAATTACTTAGAAGATGTAAACGGCAACAAGGTCAATTTGCTATATGCACTTTTTCTGGACTCTGCTGATGTCAATGATTACGTTGATGTTGTGTATACGGATGAACATGGGCAGGTCACGAAATATTCCGGAGATACGGACTTTTCAACGCTCGACCAAATTGGTAGTTACTCAGTGACGATCAATGCAGCGGGTAAAGCTGGGATGAGCCGGGTTATGCAAGACTATAATGCTTACGATACCTCGACCAGTGATTTGGATGACTTTGTCCCAACCTTTTCGACTGGGGCCTCCGATTATACCTTTACAATTAACATTGTCCCTGTAAAAATCACAGCCACCACTGGTAAGAATGGGCTAATTATACTTCGGCCTTCACAGTTGTATACGGGATCATTGACAATGTTGCCGGTAGTCACCGTTAAAAATGCAACAAAGCAAAATATCCTTCAAATTAGTAACGGCGAAATCGGCGATGCTAAACCAGGCGTAGCCGGCAAGGTCGGTCAACGTGTTTTAACGTTGGCAGATTTTACTTATACGTATCAAGGCACCGAAACTAACTTGACCGGTGCGGACACTGGCAAATATGCAATCACCCTTAATGACGCTGGTCGGAAGGCAGTTCAAGCTGCGCTGGGGTCGAATTATATTCTGGATGATGCGGCCGTTTTCACCACGACTGGTGCGGTGCAGGCTGCTGGTCTCGAGTTAAAGATAGCTAGTGGTACAGTGACCTATAATGGCAAGCCTCAGGGGACATCCGTAACGACTGGAACCGTGTATGATCATTTTGACTTTACCACGACGACTGACACGAACGTCGGTACCTATGACGACCTGACATACGCGTTAGCGGATCCCACGCAAGCGGCGATTTTGGCTAAAAACTATACCGTTACCACGACGGATGGGACGTTGGTGATCACGCCAGCAGATCTGACAGTCACGGTCAAGGATGATAATGCAGTTTATGACGGCCGAGCACATGGCACGACTGCAACTGTTACTAGCGGGACCAATTATGATCAGTTAGCATTTACCGCAGTTGCAGCAGATGGCAGTGGTGCGACGACTTATACTACGGTCGGCACTTATGCAATGACTGGGACTACGGCAGCCGATACCAGTAATTATAAAATTTCGTATGTCAATGGAACGCTGACAATTGATCCAGCCAAAGCAACAATTACGATTCCCAACAAGATTTATTGGTCGGATGGGACGCAAAAGAATTTGGCGGCGGTGGTTACTGGGACAGTTAATGGTGAGACCTTAAAGTATCGTGTGACCAACGGCATGAGTGCGGTTGGAACTAAGACAATTACGGCCACTCCTGATGCTGATGATTCGGTGAATAAAAACTATACCATTTCAGTCATTCCTGGCACCTTGACAATTGGCGATATTGCGGTTAAGTACCTCTACGAACATGTAGATGCTAATGGTGAGACTCAGGTAGATGCTTCGGAAACTGGTACGGCGACACATGCTACGGACGCAACGGCCACGGACTATTTGACCTACACGACGGCAGCCAAACCCAAGACGGGCTATGCGTTAGCACCCAATACTGGACTAGCCTATAATGGCACGTTAACTGATCAGGGCGGTACCGTGACGTATCGTTATTTGGCCAAGACTGAAACGGCGATCGTAACGTATTTTGACCAAACTGATAACAAGGTTATTAAGACGGAACCCTTACAAGGAGCGTACGGGACAACGGATGCGTATCGGACGGCTGATACGATTGCCGCATATGAGAATGCGGGCTACGACCTGGTCAGTGATGACTATCCAACAGTCGGGGTAGTCTATGATCAAGACGACATTGTCCAAAAGTACCAGGTTACACTTGTTCATAAATTTGTAACACGCACGCCAGATAATCCGGGTACGCCAGGCGAGCCGATCGACCCCGATAATCCAAACGGACCCACATATCCAGTGGGGACTGACTTTGAGGATTTAACTGAGCAAGTCAGTCGAACGATTCAGTATTTATACAAGGATGGTCGCACTGCTAAACCGGACAATGTTCAAGCGGTTAATTTTGGTCGTAACGTCACGGTGGATGAAGTTAATGGCACAGTCGTCTACACAGATTGGTTGACTGATGATGGGGCCGTGACTGGTCGTTTTGAGGCCGTTGATTCACCTTTGATTACTGGTTATACGGCTGATTCAACCAGTATTGCCGGCAATCCCGCCGTTGTATGGCAGGATGATGACACGACGATTCCTGTGACGTATACCGTGAACAAAGAGTATGCGACGGTCACGTATTTTGACCAAACTGATAACAAGGTCATTAAGACGGAACCCTTACAAGGAGCGTACGGGACAACGGATGCGTATCGGACAGCTGATACGATTGCCGCATATGAGAATGCGGGCTATCAATTGTACCGTGATGACTATCCAACAGCCGGGGTGATCTATGACCAAGACGGCAGTGTTCAAAAGTACCAGGTTACACTTGTTCATAAATTTGTAACACGCACGCCAGATAATCCGGGTACGCCAGGCGAGCCGATCGACCCCGATAATCCAAACGGACCCACATATCCAGTGGGGACTGACTTTGAGGATTTAACTGAGCAAGTCAGTCAAACCATTCAGTATTTATACAAGGATGGTCGCACTGCTAAACCGAACAATGTTCAAGCGGTTAATTTTAGTCGTAACGTCACGGTGGATGAAGTTAATGGCACAGTCGTCTACACGGATTGGTTGACTGATGATGGGACCATGACTGGTCGTTTTGAGGCTGTTGATTCACCTTCGATTACTGGTTATACGGCTGACCCAACCAGTGTTGCGGGTCGTGATACGGTGAGTGGGACGGATCTCAGTCCAGATGTACAAGTTTATTATCAGGCTAATCCTGAAAAAGCCACGGTGACCTATGAAGATACGACAACGGGAGCGGTGCTGACAACAGATCCGATAACTGGTGATTATCAGACCGTCTCGAATTATCGGACAGCAGATCGAATCGCTCAGTACCTTAATATGGGCTATGAACTGGTCAGTGATGATTATCCAACATCCGGTGCTGTGTTTGATAAAGACGGAAGTACTCAGGCTTATACTGTCAAATTGCAACATAAACTCCTGCCGCTCACCCCAGAGAATCCGGGTACGCCAGGCGAGCCGATTGACCCCGATAATCCAAACGGGCCCACATATCCAGCGGGTACGGCTGTGCAAGACTTGATTAAGCAGGTTGGTCAAACCATTCACTATCAGTATCAGGATAAAAGTACTGCTGCCGACGCTAATACGCAAACAATCACTTTCAAGCGCAGCGTGACGGTCGATGAGGTTAACAATAAGCTAACTTATACCGATTGGTTGACTGGTACGGCAACGACTGGTCATTACATGCCAGTCGATTCACCGGAAATTAAGGGCTATGTTGCTGATTCAACGCGTATTGCGGGTAATGACGAGGTGCGCAATGCGGATGCTGACACGAACATCGTGGTCACGTATCAGGCTAAGCCAGAGAACGCCACGGTCACGTATGTAGACGTCACTACGGGTAAAACGCTCGCTATAAAAAGCTTGACTGGTGACTATCAGACTACGTCCAGTTACCGGACGGCTGAAACGATTGCGAGCTATGTCAAGAATGGCTATCAACTGGTACGTGATAACTATCCCACTTCAGGGGCGGTGTTCGACGTCGATAATTTTGCCAAAACTTATACCGTGACACTGAAGCATAAGTTAGTCACGGTTACACCAGAGAATCCGGGTACACCGGGCCAACCAATTGATCCAGACAATCCAGACGGACCGAAATATCCAGTAGGAACGACCGCTCAAGATCTGACGAAACAAGTTAGTCAAACGATTAAGTATCGGTATCAAAATGGGGCTTCGGCTGGCACTGATAACGTTCAACTAATAACGTTTAATCGGGATGCCACGATTGATGAAGTTGATCCTACCGCAGTTTATACTGATTGGTTGAATGGCACTTCAGCTACTGGTCGTTATACCACCGTGATGTCACCCGTCATTACTGGCTATACGGCTGATAAAACACAGGTTGCTGGTCGTGATTCAGTTGCTAATACAGATTCAGACACACAGGTGGTCGTCACCTATGCGGCAAAACCTGAAAAAGCAACGGTCACTTATGTGGATGTCACGACGGGGAAAACGCTCGCTACGGCCAATTTGACTGGTGACTATCGGACACAATCCAATTATCGGACCGCTGAAACCATTGCAGGTTATGTTAAAAACGGTTATGAACTGGTACGTGATAATTATCCCGTATCGGGGATGCTGTTCGATGTCGATGATTTTGCTAAAACTTATACCGTGACACTGAAGCATAAGTTAGTTACGGTTACACCAGGGAATCCGGGTACGCCGGGCCAACCAATGGATCCAGACAATCCAGACGGACCGAAGTATCCAGTAGGAACGACCGCCCAAGATCTGACGAAACAAGTCAGTCAAACGATTAAGTATCGGTATCAAAATGGGGCTTCGGCTGGCACTGACAGTGTTCAACTGATTACGTTTAATCGGGATGCCACGATTGATGAAGTTGAGCCTACCGTAGTTTATACTGATTGGCTGGATGGGACTTCAGCTACTGGTCGTTATACCACCGTGACGTCACCCGTTATTATTGGCTATACGGCTGACCGGGCGCGGGTCACGGGAAACGATGCAGTAACTAGTGCGGCGCAA
Source organism: Lactiplantibacillus sp. 3062 (assembly GCF_055413545.1). NCBI lineage: Bacteria > Bacillati > Bacillota > Bacilli > Lactobacillales > Lactobacillaceae > Lactiplantibacillus > Lactiplantibacillus sp. 3062. The sequence continues at coordinate 368,464 of NZ_JBVAYE010000002.1, read as the reverse complement.
CCGACCAACATTATTGTGACGTATGCGATTAACGCAGAAAAGGCGACGGTCATCTATGTTGATGTCACCACGGATAAAACGCTCGCGACCGTCAGTTTGACTGGCGATTATCAGACATCATCCGATTACCGCACGGCTAACACAATTGCTGATTACAGTAATCAGGGCTACGTGCTTGTCCGCGATAGCTATCCAGTTTCAGGAGCTATTTTCAATGATGATGGTGTCGTTCACAGCTATCTGGTTCAGCTTGCACATGTGACAACTGCGACAACCGAGACCAAGACAATCACGCAAACCGTACATTATCAGAGTACGACTGGCACGCAGTTGCACGATGATACGGTCAGAGCGATGACATTCACTCGTACTAAACGGGTTGATCAGGTCACCGGGGACGTAACGTATAGCAATTGGTCGACTAATCAGGCGGATCACACTTTTGAGCGCGTCGCGGCGTTCAGTATTCCGGGCTATCATGCGGTGGTAACGGGTACTCAGGCAGTCATGGTTACGCCAGCTAGCGTGGATGATGTTCAAACGATTCGTTACGTTACCGATAGGCCTTCAACCGGTGAGACACCAAAAACACCAGTGAAGACGGTGACAGTTAATAAGTCGGATAAAATTAAGACGACTGACACGCCAGATAAAGTCGCAACGGTCAAGACGCCGGATAAGGCTCAGACCGTCGCAACAACAACTGCTAAACAAGCTAGCGTCAAGCGGTCAGTGGATCTCAAACAAGCACAGGCTGTTGAACAGCCTGCTCAGACACGACCAGCCAATGTAAAAACGGTTAAACTGGCGAAGACGACTAAATCCGTTAAGCCAACCGCGGCTCATCAATCAGCCACCCACAAACAAGCGACTTTACCGCAAACCAATGATGATCGGCAAGCTAGTGTTGCGGCGGAACTACTTGGTTTGACTGCAGCAACCTTACTAGTTGGTGTGAGTGCAATTTTGAAGAAACGTCATAATTAGCCGTTAAATGGAGGCGTTAATATGACTACTTTAATCGATATCACGGGTCAGAAGTTTGGCCGCTTAACAGTCATTAGACGTTGTGGAACTGCCAAAAATGGCAATGCCCTCTGGTTGTGTCAGTGTCGCTGTGGCAATCAGACCAAAGCTGATTCGTACGCGTTGCGGCATGGGCGAGCAAGAAGCTGTGGGTGTTTGACACGAGAAAGTCGGTCGCAGTTAATTCGACGTAATCCCAAAACGGCTGCCAGTATGGGGCGGTTAAGCAATCTGAAAATTCATGATCATCACACTGATTTACCGTCAAAGATTATGTCTAAGCGTAATAAGAGTGGTGTCATCGGTGTCAGCTGGGATAGCAATACTCAAAAATGGGTGGCGACATTTTTCTACAAGGGGCGCTACCTGTTACACAAGCCGTTTCAGCATTTTGAGGACGCTGTTCTTGCCCGCCAGGCGATGGAAAGCCGTTATTTAAATAACAAAGTGTAAATTAAAGTTCTTCCTTGATAGGGCCTGATGCCTTGTCAGAGAAGAACTTTTTTGCGTTACAGCAACGGTACCAGCTTCTTAATTGGACTTAGTGGAGTTCTTTCAGAATTGTAAGTAACAAAAAGGCCTAACATGGGAATGCCAGCGGATAAATTGTGCTTGATTTATGGCGATGAAAATTCCTAAATGATTTGCTTGTATATGACAATTATTAAAAATAAGACGGTCCCTGATCGAACTAGAATCATAAGTATCTTGGGGGCAGGTGATTTAACGGTTCTTGGTTGCAATATGTTTTTTAATCAACAGTCTGATGAAACTTGCCCTAGAAGTTGAGGTTAACTGATGCTTCTGGATCGGTGAAATCGTTAGTTTCATGATGGAACTAGTCATTGGCGACAGAAGCGTTAATCAATGAGCAACGTACCGCTCCGGTTTCGAATTTTCAGACGATTCCGGTATAATAAACCGTAACTGATGACTAGGGGGATAATCACATGATTGAAATTCACGAATTAACGAAGCGTTATGGGGATAAGACAGCATTGAATCAGCTTACTTTAACCATCGCATCAGGACAAATCTTCGGTTTGCTGGGCCACAATGGGGCGGGTAAATCAACGACGATCAAAAACTTAGTCAGTATCATTAAACCGACGAGTGGCACGGTTACGGTCGATGGCTTAGACCTTGAACAGCAACGACAAGCCGTCAAAGAAAAGATCTCTTACGTACCGGACACACCCGATATTTTTCTTCAACTTTCGGCGATGGAATATTGGGACTTGATAGCTGCCGCTTACCAGCAATCAGAGGAAGCCGTTCAGCAACGGCGACAGCAGCTGGTGTCACTGTTCGATATGACTGAACACGTTGACGAACCCATGGCTAGTTATTCACACGGGATGCGGCAAAAAGCCATTTTGATTGGGGCGTTGCTTCCCGATCCAGATATTTGGATTTTAGACGAGCCGCTGCAAGGGTTAGACCCCCAAGCTGCTTTTGATTTAAAAAATTTGATGAAGGCCCATGCTGCCAAAGGCAAGACGGTCATTTTTTCCACCCACAATCTGGATACGGCGCAGCAGTTATGTGACCGATTAGCAATTTTGAAGCAGGGGCAATTGATTTATACCGGTTCGGTTGAACAATTACTAGCTCAACATCCGCAACAATCACTTGAGGCGATATATTTACAAATGGCCGGGCGGTTGACGGATGATCACCTTGTCGATGCGCTGGAGGGTGAGCATGATGCATAAAAGTCAGTTGCGTGTTTTGTTGGCCGTTAATCTTAGGTTGTTGAATCCGCAACTAACGGATCGGCTACGTAAAAAGGGCGCTTCGGGGCCAGCCTTGAGTAAGAAGTTGATGCGGCAATTTTACTTGAATGCCTTGATGTTTCTTGGTATTTATGGTTTGACGATGCTGGCCTTTGATTTTAGCAAGTTGCCAGGCATGTTTACGTTCTATGTGGCGTTATTTATCTTATTGGGAGTTTCACAGAGTATCTCCGGTATTTATAACGTCTTTTTTGCCGGCAATGATCTTGTTGAATACTTACCGTTACCTTTCCGCAATCAAGAAATTTTTATGAGTAAGATTTTGGTCGTGATATTCAACACGGTACCCTTTACCATTCCGTTACTTTTAATTTTTATCATGACCGCAACACGGGCCGGAATCTTTGTGGTGTTAGGTGTGCTGATGGCCGTCTTGATGTATGGCCTAATACTGAGTCTGTTACTATGCTTGTGCGCCCTAATAGTTTTTGGCTTAACCAAGCTAACCGTGTTTCGCGCCCATCAAAAAATGGTGATGAACGTCATGTTAGGCCTTAACGCTGTCTTAGTGCTAGTCGGGCTCTACTTCATGAATCGCGGCTCATCATCTGACACCGGAACGCAGGTTGACCGCGCAGCATTACCCCTATTGATACCGATTTTTAAAGTTTTCACGACGCCGTTGACAATGACGAGTTTGCTAACCTGGGCGAGTTTAATTGTCATCTCGCTGATTTTGTTCGCACTGACAGGACGGTTTGTTTTGACCCACTTAGCGGAACAGCTTACGCAAGTCAACTCAGTGTTAGTGGCAACACCACCGCGTCGACATTCACGACAACATAACCGCAATAAAATTTTGCGTACCTACCAGTTTCAGTTACTGAAAGAACCCAGTTTAGCCTTACAATTATTCACAGATTCAATCCTGCTGCCATTGATTTTAGTCGGGACCGTTTTCTTTTCGGGGACCGCTCCTAATTTTAGCCGGCTATCGCTGAACTGGCTCGGTGTCTGGTTTGTCAGTGGGATGGCCGGTGCGATCGTCAATGTTAATCAAACCTCATTAGTCGGTAATCTCATTTCACTTGATAAAATGAACTTTGACTTTGTGCGTGCACTGCCAATCCCAATGTCCCGTTACTTACGACAAAAGTTTTACTTGGGTTATTGGTTCCAGGTCATGATTAATGGCGTGATGGTTCTAGTGGTGGGTATCGCTGGGCGAGCACCATTAGCCCTAGATTTGGCTCTAATATTGGGCGCTGCTTGGGGGACGTACCTAGCTGCCCAACATTACTTTAAGCGTGATTATCAGCTACGGCTGACGAATTGGACTAATGTGACCCAATTGTTTAATCGGGGCGGCGGTAATCTTGGTTTGATGCTTAACTTGTTGGCCTGCAGTATTGTGGGTGTGCTGACAATTGTGATCTATAGTGTGCTGATTCAGCTGTTCGCGGCGGCAGCTATGGTGATTAATATCATTGTATTAGTTGGCGTCGGAATTATTTCTGCTGGTTTGGTCTGGCATTACTACAAGACTTTTTGGCAGCAACTTGACTAATAAGTGTTAATTTCACAGTCACATAATATTAAATTAAGATAAAAGTGTTGACAAATTGCTCATTGAGTTTTAATGTTAATGACAACTTAATATTCGTCCATGAAACCGATGAAGTGGAGATCAAGATAATGATGCCCGTAAAGAGAGTCGCCGTTGCTGAGAGTGCGATCGAACGCAAATTATTAAATGGACCACTGAGGGCGCGACTAACGAACAGTTTTGTTCTACTACCTCGCGACGATAGGGAGTCGTCAATTCCCGGGAATGTGTTTGCATTTCGCTAAGCTGGGACCCAAGTCTAACCTGAATGGGGTAATTTGGTGTCCAACCAAGGTGGTACCGCGGAAAAATCCGTCCTTGACTGTCATTAGTCATGGACGGATTTTTTTGATAGGGGGCAGTTCAATGCAGCAACGATGGCAATTAACCACAACTCAAGTAAAACTATCTTATTAATGAGGAGTGGTTCAATATGAATCCAACATTACCAACCTTGATTCCTTATCAGGATCATTATCCCTACGTACCAGTGATGGTCAAACGACCACTCGTCACATTTGACCCCATTGCGGTTGCTAAAATTATCCACCAGATGGGGAACGGTTTCGCGCTGACGATTGATCGGCACCAACGATATAGCTATTTTAGTTTTAAACCACAGCGAAGTCTCACGGGTCGGCAACTAGCCAAGCACCAACGACCAGCTAATGAGACACTCCAAGCCATTCTAAACCAATATCGAACACCACGAATTCATGGATTACCACCATTTACGGGGGGCTTGATAGGATACTTCGGCTATGAGTATGTTCAACAATTTGTACCCAAGTTGCATTTGAAATCACCAGCAACCGCAGATCTCGATGACTTAGGTTTATTCTTAGTTACGAGTGTGCTCGTCTATGATCATCGACATCATGAGCTTGGGTTGACACAGCTGATTCCAACTGCGGATTTAGCGGCAACTTACGCCGTGACTCAAACGGCTCTAACGCAACAGTTAGCCGCCATTATTGAACAATTGCAGCAACCAATAGCTTTGCCACCATTTGACTTGCAGCAACCATTACACATGCAAGTGGACCAAGCGACCTATGCGCGTCAGGTTGACCGAATTCGCCAACACATCTACGCTGGTGATATTTTCCAAATGATATATGCTAATCCATGTTTGGGGACCATGAGCGGGTCATTGCTGGCAGTTTATCAGCAACTTCAAAAAACAGCGGCCCCGTATACCTGTTATTTTAAACAGGCTAATTTCGAAATGACGGTGGCCTCACCAGAAACGTTAGTGACGAAGGATGGGGAACAAATCGCGACGTATCCATTGGCCGGGACGAGACGCCGTGGTCGAACACCTGCCGAGGATCAGCAGTTGGCTCATGAATTACAAACCAGCCCTAAAGAGATTGCCGAGCACAATATGTTAGTTGATTTGGGACGTAACGATTTAGGACAAGTTGCAAAGTTTAAAAGTGTCCGAGTGACTAATTTACGGCGATTAATTCGTTATTCGCAAGTCATGCACTTAGGGTCTCGGGTGGCCGCAGAAGTGGCGCCGACTACTACAGCACTCCAAGTGCTTGCCGCTACTTTTCCAGCTGGGACGTTAGCTGGCGCGCCTAAGTTTGAAGCAATGACCCTGATTAATCATTATGAGCAGGTGCCGCGGGGTGCTTATGGTGGTTGCTTTGGTTACTTGGATTGTAACGGTAATTTAGACATGGCGATTGGCATCCGGCTGGCCTACCGGATGAATGAACGGTTAGTGATTCCAGCGGGTGCGGGCATTGTTGCTGACAGTATCGGCGCTCAAGAATTTAAGGAGTGCCAGAATAAACAGCGAGTGATCGTTAATGCAGTACAAGACGCGAAAGGACGAGTTAAAGATGGAATTATTAATTGATAACTATGACAGTTTTACTTATAACTTGTATCAACTAATTGGTCGTCTGACGCCCGATGTACGGGTCATTAAAAATGACGATTTGACGGTTGCTGCAATCAAGGCATTACAACCTGACCATATCATTTTATCACCAGGGCCGGGGACGCCAGCCCACACGGGAGTTAGTCCACAAGTCGTGCAACAATTAGCTGGTCAGGTCCCCATATTGGGGATTTGTATGGGATTAGAAGTGATGGTCACCGCTTTTGGCGGTTCGCTGCAAGGCGCCCAGCATTTAGTTCACGGGCAAGCCACGTTAATGCACGTGCAGCCGTCATCACTATTTAAAGATTGTCCGATGCAGTTCATGGCAGCGCGCTACCACTCGTTGGTAGCTGATGCGGGCCGTTTGCCCGTTAACTTTCGAATCATTGGGACAAGCGATGATCAGGAAATCATGGCAGTGGAAGATGTGGGCCGTCAGCTGTACGGCGTTCAATTTCATCCAGAATCAATCATGACGCCAGCCGCCGTTGGTGAGCAACTGATCCGTAATTTTTTAGCACTTAAACATTAAGCAGACGAGAGTGGAGGAATACTTATGATTGAAACAGCGATTGCACAACTCACTAACCAAGAAAATCTAGACTTTACAATGAGCCAACAAGTCATTACGGAAATTATGAAAGGTCAGGCCACCGACGCACAGATTGGGAGCTTTTTGACCGCCTTAGCCATCAAAAAGGCAACTATCGATGAAATTGCTGGTGCAGCAACTGCGATGCGTTCCCAGGCGTTACCTTTTAAAGTTAAACGGCCCACGCTAGAAATCGTTGGGACGGGCGGTGACCGGTCGAATTCGTTTAATATTTCGACGACCACTGCGCTAGTGGTCGCTGCTGCGGGTGTACCAGTGACCAAGCACGGCAATCGTGCGGCGTCGTCCAAGAGTGGTGCGGCGGATGTTTTAGAAGCACTCGGTATCAAGATCGATCTAACGCCCGCTCAGAGTCTAGCATTGCTAGAGCGGACCAATTTTGCCTTTATGTATGCGCGCGAATATCATCAGGCGATGCGATTCGTCGCTCCGGCCCGGCAACAAATCAAGATTCCAACTATTTTTAATATACTGGGTCCCTTAGCCAACCCAGCTCATGCTGAGATGCAACTATTAGGGGTATACCGGCAAGCTTTAATGGCTCCATTAGCCGAAGTGTTGACGCGTTTAGGTGTTAAACATGCCATGGTCGTGCATAGCCGAGACGGCTTAGATGAAATTTCAGCAGCAGCCCCTACGGATGTGATCGTAATTAATCATGGGCAGCAAGTAACGCGAATCCTGACGCCTGAACAGTTTGGACTGACGCGTTGTGACCATGCGGCTCTTATTGGTGGTAGTGCCCAAGTTAATGCCGCCATCACGCGGGCAGTACTCGCTGGAGAACCGGGGGCCCCTCGTGACGTGGTGTTGATGAATGCCGCCGCGGCGTTGCATATTGCCAAGCCACAGTTGGATCTAGCGGCCGCTTTTGAGTTGGCCCAGCAAACAATCGATCAAGGAGCGGCCACGGCTAAGTTGGCCCAATTAATTCAGAGTAGTCAGGCGGTGATGGCCTCATGATTTTAGATCAACTCGTCCAGGCGAGTCAGCAACGGGTTCAGAAGGTGCCAGTTAGGGAGCGTGTGAAGCGCATTCAACAAGCTCGAAAAATGACCACCCCCGTTTTATCATTTGAAGCAATGCTGGCCCAGCCGGGCTTACAGCTTATTGGTGAAGTTAAGCGGGCGTCACCTTCTAAGGGGCTGATTGCGGCTGAGTTTGACTATTTACAGATTGCGCAAGACTATGTTGCTGCTGGGATCGATGCCATCTCAGTGTTGACCGAACCCCGGTATTTTAAAGGACAGTTGTCTTACTTACAAGCCATTGTGCAAACGGTCTCGGTACCCACATTACGTAAAGATTTTATTGTGGCGGCTAGTCAGATTGCGAGTGCTCGTATTGCTGGTGCTAGTGCGGTTTTATTGATTGTTGCTATTTTAACACCGGTTCAACTGCAGGCTTTCATTACGTTGGCTCATGAGCTGAATTTAAGTGCGCTAGTTGAAGTCCATACAACGGCTGAGATTAAGCAAGCGGTGGCGGCCGGGGCCCGGATTATTGGCATTAATAATCGGAATTTGAAAGATTTCAGTGTCAATTTTGCAACGAGTCGCCAGTTGCGGCAAGCGGTTCCGGCTGAGTGTTATGTGATTGCCGAGTCTGGCATTCAAACGTCGACGCAAGTACAAACGTTGGCGGCCGCCGACTTTGACGCTATTTTAGTCGGCGAAACGTTGATGCGTGCGCCAGATAAGCAGCAAGCTGTCAGACAACTGCGGGCGGGGGTGCGTGGATGACACAAATTAAAATTTGCGGTTTGATGCAACCAGCGGATGTCGTGATGGTTAATCAAGCGCTCCCAGACGCAATTGGGATGGTATTTGCCCCCGGTCGTCGACGACGGATTACGATGGCGACTGCGCGCCAACTAGCCCAGCAGTTAGATTCGCGTATTCGGCGAGTCGGCGTGTTTACAACTAATCAATTATCGGAAATTTTAGCTCTCGTGCAACAGCACATTATTCAGGTGGTCCAGCTACATGCTGCCGCCGATGATCCTCGGATTGCGTCCTTAATGGCCGCCCATGTGCCGGTGATTCAAGCGATGACGCCAGCGAATGCTACGCAATGTCAAGCGGATTACTTATTATTGGATAATGCCCGTCCAGGTAGTGGACAGGTGTTGGATTGGAATCAATTACAATCACAGCGTCCCGTCCGGCCGTTTATCTTGGCTGGTGGTTTAACACCGACGAATATCGTAACGGCAATCAACAAGGTGTACCCGGCAATGGTCGATGTGGCTAGTGGCGTCGAGACGGCGGGCAATAAAGACCGTGAAAAAATCAATCTGATGGTCCAACGGGCGCACCAAACGGGCGTGTCAACACCATTATTAACAGAAATTAGGAGGAATTAGTATGATTAAAAATCAATCACAGGCGGGGCGTTACGGCGACTTTGGTGGTCAGTACGTTCCAGAAACATTAATGACCGAGCTACAGCGGTTGGATCGCGCCTTTCAACATTACCGACAGGACGCGCAGTTTCAAGAAGAGTTGTCTGACTTGTTGAATAACTATGCGAACCGGCCATCGTTGTTGTACCATGCACAACGATTATCAGATCAATTAGGTGGTGCTCAGATTTATTTTAAACGTGAGGACTTGAACCATACGGGTGCGCACAAGATTAACAATGTCTTGGGGCAGGCACTGTTGGCAAAGAAGATGGGCAAAAAGCGATTGATTGCTGAAACTGGGGCTGGACAGCACGGGGTCGCAACTGCAACTATTGCTGCTTTGTTCGGGATGGAATGCGACGTCTTTATGGGTAAGAAAGACACGGATCGTCAAGCATTGAATGTTTACCGGATGCAACTATTAGGGGCCAAGGTCCACCCGGTCACGACTGGTTCAATGGTGCTAAAGGATGCGATCAATGCGGCCTTACAAGAGTGGACGCGGCGCTGTGATGATACAGCTTATATCATGGGCTCTGCAACGGGACCACACCCATTTCCAATGATGGTACATGAATTCCAAAGTGTCATCAGTGTAGAAGCCCGACAGCAGATCCTGGACCAAACAGGTCATTTGCCGGATGCCGTCGTGGCTTGTGTTGGGGGCGGCAGTAACGCCATTGGAAGTTTTGCGGCTTTTCTTGATGATACGTCAGTTGAGCTGATTGGCTGTGAGGCAGCGGGTAAGGGTGTTCAAACGCCGTTGACGGCTGCGACGATTGAACGTGGTCGGACTGGTATCTTCCATGGCATGAAGTCACTCTTTTTACAAGATAAAGCCGGACAAATTGCCCCGGTCTATTCAATCTCGGCTGGGCTGGATTACCCGGGCGTCGGACCGGAACATGCCTACCTGGCTGCGAGTGGCCGGGCGCAATATGTGGGGATCACCGATGACCAAGCAGTACAAGCATTTGAACTGATTGCTAAGGTCGAAGGGGTGATCTGTGCGATTGAGAGTGCCCATGCAGTCGCCTACGTACAACAATTAGCACCAACGATGCGACGTGACCAAACTATTATTTGTACGTTATCCGGTCGTGGAGATAAAGATGTGGCGGCAATTGCAAAGTATCGAGGGGTGACAATTGATGACTGATTTAACAACAATTTTTAAAAATCATAAGGCGTTTATTGCTTTTGTAGTGGCCGGTGATCCTAATTTTGAAGCGACAGTTGACCAAGTTGTTGCGTTAGCAGAAGCGGGTTGTGATCTCGTTGAGATTGGCATTCCGTTCTCAGACCCTGTGGCTGATGGTCCCGAAATTCAGGCCGCTGATCTCCGTGCGTTTGACCAACACATCACACCCCAACGCGTTTTTGAATTGGTGGTGGCAATTCGAGAGAAGACAACTATTCCACTCGTATTTTTAACCTATGCGAACATTGTTTATCAGTTTGGTTATGCTGCCTTTGCCCAGCAGTGTCAAAGTTTGAATGTCGCAGGCTTGATTATTCCCGACATGCCACTAGAAGCCTCTGGTGAACTTCGACCAACCTTAGACCACTATGGTATTGCTTTGATTCCATTGATTGCGCCAACGAGTGATGATGCACGTATCGCAGCGATTGCCCAGCAGGCGCGGGGCTTCATTTATGTCGTATCATCACTAGGTGTCACGGGGACCCGGCGACACATCACGACTGATTTAACAACACTGGTGGCGAAGATTCGCCATGCGACTACGTTACCTGTCGCAATTGGTTTTGGTATCCATGAGCCAGCCCAGGCCCAGGCCATGGCACAAATTGCGGACGGGGTCATCGTTGGTAGTGCAGTCGTGCATTTGATTGCGACGCACCAACCAGCGACAGCAGTCTTAAGGGACTATACGCGACGGATGCGGCGCGCATTGGATGGTCGCACGGCTGATACAGTTGACTGATCTTGTTTGTTACGATGTTGTTGTGCCGGGCTACTTCGATTAAATGCTGGGAAACGCTAGGATAATGTGCTAGTCTAAAAACAGCTTACTGCTTTGTGGGCGTCGTTAATAATAGTTGACGCTAACCAAGCCAGTTAAATTAATTTAAGGAGGGCTCAACATGGCGGATGTACTGATTATTATTGATATGCAAGTTGGTGTCTGTCGCGGGTCCCAACCGGTTGCCAATTTGGCAACCGTGATTGCGGGTATTCAACAGCGCATTACGAGTTATCGGGCTCAAAATAAGCCAATCGTGTTTGTGCAACATCACGATGCTGACTTAGTCACTGGTTCTGCCGATTGGCAGATGATACCAGAGTTGCCAATTGAAGCAACCGATATTGTGGTCCAGAAAACGCACGCCAACGCTTTTTATCACACGGATTTACAAGCCCAATTGACGGCGATTGGATGTCAAACACTTGAAATCTGTGGTGCGCAAGTTGAGTTTTGTGTGGATACGACGGTTAAAATGGCTCATGGGTTAGGCTACCACCTCGAAATGGTTCGGGGGTTGACGACAACGACGGCCAATTCCATGATGAGTGCGCAACAAACGATTGATTTTTATCAAGATCGGATTTGGAACCACCGTTTCTTGACGTTGGTAACAGCATCGGGCCGTATTGACGATTTGTTAGAAAAGACGGGTGATTAGTTGAAAGCATTATTTTTTAATGATTTTGGCGATGCGTCGGTCCTACAGTACGGTGAGGTGGCGGACCCAATCGTTACTGCAAATACTGTATTGGTTAAAACAACGTATATCGGGCTCAACTTTGCCGACATTTATCGTCGTCGTGGTACCTATCATTTGGAAAAGCATCAACCGTACATTGATGGTTATGAAGGCGTGGGAACGGTTGTGGCAGTTGGTAAGCAAGTGGCGAATTTTAAACGCGGTGATCGGGTGTTATTCGTTGACGTGCCGTTTGCCAACGCTAGCCTTGTCGCGGTTCCAGCTGATCAGGCGATTAAAGTACCACGGGCAATCAATGATCAGCAGGTCGCTAGCATTGGATTGCAGGGCATGACTGCGGAGTTCTTAGTCCATGACTTGGCACAAAACCAACCGCACGATCGAGTCTTGATTCATGGCATCAGCGGTGGTGTTGGGCAGCTATTAACGCAACTGCTCGTGGCCAATGAGGTGGCTGTTTATGGTGTGGCGTCAACACCGGCGAAAGCTGAATTGGCCTATCAAGCTGGCGCAACCACCGTTTTTATGCGCCATGATCCTTGGGACACGACCCATCATAATTTTTTTGATACGGTGTTTGATGGGGTCGGTAAGACACTACCAGTTAGTCTGGCGACTACCAAGCACCGTGGGCGGGTCATTTTTTATGGCATGGCAGCTGGCAATCCACCAGTAATTGATCCAGTCAAGCTAATGTCCGAATCCAAGAGTTTGATGACTGGTGATTTATGGGATTATTTGGACAGCGCGGCTGCTCGTCAGTGCCGTGCCAATCAATTGTTTGATGATGTGCTCACGCATCGCGTGACGATACGACCAGCGACAGTCTATTCATTAGCAGAAGGAGCCGCTGCGCACCGGGCCCTTGAGACCGGGCAAGTTGCTGGCAAGATTTTGTTGCGCCCATGAAGTACTTGAATCGTATTTGAAATTAACTGGTTTAATCGAATATCACCAAACGGCATCGGGCAGTTTTTCCGATGCCGTTTTTGTGGTGGATTAGTAGTGCAGGCTGAATCGAGCGCCAGTTAGTCAATTCAACAATTGAATTATTAAAATTCCCAGTCATGACCACGGACTGTTACACTAAGTGCTAAATCGGTCAAATGGAAGTGTGATGGTCATGATTCAATTAGTACGTTATTCGACGACACGGGGAGCACTGAAGCAAATACAACAGTATCAACTGGTTAATGTGATGTACACGGCGACGCCACAACAAGTTATTCGTGCTTGCAAATCTGATTTAGAACGAACGGCCGTTATGATTATGAATGGCAACCAATTAGTGGGCTTTTTCTGTTTGCATGTTGGTCAAGGACCGCTCAGTTACGGTGAAACGGAAGTGAATACGATTTTGTTGCGAGCTTTATCTGTTGATGATCGCTTTAAGCATCAGCGGGTTGCGTCTGACGCGCTTGCCGAATTACCACGTTATCTTGCCAGTCATTATCCGATGATTCAAACAATATTATTAGCGGTCAATCATGCCAATCATGTGGCGCAACATTTATACCTGACCCATGGTTTCACTGATACGCATCGCCGCATAGATGGTCGATTGGGGCGTCAATTTATTTATGAACGCCCAGTCCATTGTCCCATGGATTTAAATTTTGATTGAAATTTGCTTAGTTAGTTCAGTCAATCTAGTATTTGGAATCTTATCGGAACTAGGTGCGATACTTTAGAATCGTTTGTGTCGTTGCGAATGAGATTAGATTTAAACGAAATCTGATTGAACGGCTCGTTTTACGATTGGCTTTCTGTTAGATTATGATAATACGATTAGAAAAAGCCAATCGTAAATTAAGCTAATGGAAGTGATGGTAATGGTAGCAATTCTTTCTCTAATGGTTGTCATGGGTTTTATGATGCTTGGCGAGTGGGTTTCCACGCGCAGTCGGGCCTATGTTCCATCCGTATTTATTACGGCACTCTTATTTCTAGTGGGTTTTTGGACAATTGTTCCCAAAAACATTGTCCCTGCTGCTTCATTTGGCACTGCCTTTATTCAAATTACCCAAGCCGTTTTATTGGTTCATATGGGGACGTTGATGGATCTGAAATTGTTGTTAAAACAGTGGCGCGCAGTTGTGATTGCCCTGAGTGGCGTGGTTGGGACAGTGGTGCTCACGATGGGAATTGGCCGTCTTTTATTTGATTGGCACACGATCGTTGCCAGTGTGCCCCCGTTGACGGGTGGGTTAGTGGCTGCCTTTCTGATGACAGCTGGACTCAAGGCCCAACATATTACCGCACTTGTGGCGTTTCCGGTGGCAATGTTTGTCATGCACAGCATGCTCGGTTATCCGCTAACCGCGTGGATGCTAAAACGGGAGAGTCGCCGACTATTGCAAGTCCGACATGTAGACGTCACGGTCGCGACCGCTGATTCTGCCACCAGTGCGACAGTTCAAACAACGGCGCAATTACCAGTGGGCCCGCTACCAACCGTACCAGCGAAGGTGAAATCAGTTCAACCTCAATTACGGCATTGGCAACTACCGGCTGCTTATGATACTTCAGCTTTTATGTTATTTAAAGTCGCTGCTGTGACTGGGCTAGCTGAATGGACTGCCCAGTTAGCCCATGGCACGATTAATCAGTACATCATTTGTTTAGTGTTTGGTGTTATCGCGCATCAGTTGGGCTTTTTAGAAGATGCGGTGTTGGAGAAAGCGGGCGTCTTTCACTGGCTGATGTATGGTTTGCTAGCTTATATTTTTGCCAATCTAAACATTGTTAAAATCAGCATGTTAAGTGGTATTTTGATCCCGATTGTAACGTTGATCGTTCTTGGTGTTTTAGGGATGTGGATTGCATCTAGCTTATTGGCGCGACCGTTGGGATTTAGCCGCGAAATGGCTTTTGCAAGTGCATTGACTGCCTTATTTGGTTTCCCCGCGGACTATATCGTCACCCATGAAGTGACCGAAATTATGGGATCGACTGCGGAGGAAAAGCAATATTTACTAGACCAGATGTTACCTAAAATGTTAGTGGGCGGTTTTGCAACCGTCTCAGTGGCGTCAGTGATTATTGCGTCAATCTTCTTGAAAATTTTATAGGGGGCTTTTCAGATGATGACAACAACTTTAGCAGCTTGGATGACAACCTTGCGCCATCAATTACACGCACACCCAGAGTTAGCACTACAGGAAGTCGCGACGACCGCTTTAATTAAGCAAACATTGACTGAGTTGAACATTCGGTTGGTAGACTATCCGGGAGAAACTGGGGTGGTGGCCGAGATTGGGCATGGTGCGCCAATCATCGCGTTGCGCGCGGATATTGATGCACTCCCAATCCAAGAAGACAATGAGTTATCCTTTAGATCAACGATTCCTGGTCGGATGCACGCTTGTGGGCATGATTTTCACACGGCCGCCTTATTAGGGGGAGCGCGATTATTGAAAGTGCATGAGGCAGATCTCAATGGTACGGTGCGACTGATCTTTCAGCCTGCGGAGGAAGGACACCGCGGTGCCAAAATGATGATTGATAATGGTGTTCTAGCAGGTGTTCGTGCGATTGCGGGATTCCATAATATGCCGAATTTACCAGTCGGCACTTTAGCGATGAAGTCTGGACCACTCATGGCTAGTAATGATAATTTTGACGTCACAATTTTGGGCCAGGGCGCCCATGCAGCGATGCCCGAAGCAAGTCATGATCCCATCGTGACGCTTGGTGAATTGATCAGTAATTTACAGACCATTCGTAGCCGAAATATTGCGCCAGACGCAGCACTGGTGCTAACGATTGCTGCCGTCCAAGCGGGAACGACTTTTAACGTGATTCCAAATACGGCGAATTTACGAGGCACGATTCGGACCTTCAACACGGCTAACCGGGATCTAGCTAAAGTACGTTTTTACGATATTGTGCGTGCAACTGCCAAGATGAATCAGCAAACCGCTACAATTGATTGGGACCGAGGACCAAGCTGTGTCAACAATAACGCGGCACTTACCGCCGTACTATCACGTGTTCTGAAAGATGATTTTGATATTGTGCCTGCCCAGCTATGCAATGCCGACGATGATTTTGCGTTATATCAAGAATGTATTCCAGGATTCTATGGATTCTTAGGTTCAGGCGGCAATGGGACCTTACATCAATCAAATTACCGCTGTGATGACGCAGGCCTAACCTATGGCGCTCGCTTCCATGAATTGGCAGCTACGGCACTATTAAAGTGGGTTCGAGCTTGAATTGAAAGTGGTCAATCGACAAAGGGAAGACGCCCGACCTTGCTAGGAAACTAACATGGTTGGGCGCATTTTTTATGGAAAGCTTCTGAATGATAAGTAACAAGCGAGTCTGGTCACAATTATCTGAGTAACTAAAGTATTTGTTGATACCCGACTTGGTGCAATCATTAACTGATACGTGCAGATTATTGTTATAATATATGTGTATTAGTTTTAATATTATTATTTTAATGATGAAGGGAACGACCGCTGATTGAATTTTGGTTGAGGCGGCCAAAGGTGATTAGGATGAAATCAACAATTTTCGAAAAAGCTGGACTAGTATCTGTTCAGGAAGTTGACAAACCAACATTACAATCTGATGATGATGTCATTGTGCGCATCGTGCGGACTTGTGTTTGTGGTTCCGATTTGTGGTCATATGCGCATGGTGATGACAAGGCTGCCCATTCGATCAACGAAGGACATGAAGCTATCGGAATCGTTGAGGCAATTGGCTCGGCCATTACGACGGTCAAGCCAGGCGACTTTGTCATCACCCCATTTACCCATGGCTGTGGTGAGTGCGCGGCTTGTTTGGCTGGTTTCGATGGTACTTGTGATCGGCATCCGGGCCACACAAATTGGTCTAATGGCTTTCAAGCAGAATACATTCGCTTCACTTATGGTAATTGGGCGTTAGTTAAGATTCCTGGTCAACCTAGTGACTATACGGAAGGGATGCTCAAGTCATTGTTGACGCTGGCAGACGTGATGCCGACTGGTTATCATGCGGCACGGTGTGCAAACGTTCAAAAGGGCGATAAAGTCGTGGTTATTGGTGACGGTGCCGTTGGGCAATGTGCTGTGATTGCAGCTAAGTTGCGGGGTGCCGCGCAAATCGTCTTGATGAGTCGCCACGAAGATCGGCAGCAAATGGCACTTGCTTCTGGCGCGACCGCGGTTGTTGCTGAACGTGGTGACGAAGGCATTGCGAAGGTACGTGAAATCCTTGGTGGCGGCGCGGATGCGGCGTTGGAATGTGTCGGCACTGAAGCGGCCATTGACCAAGCTTTAGGTGTTTTGCATAATGGGGGTCGCGTAGGCTATGTGGGTGTACCACATTATAATAACCGGCCACTTGGGTCAACCTTTGCTCAAAATATTGCGGTTGCTGGTGGTTCCGCCTCCGTTACGACTTATGACAAACAGTTCTTACTCAAAGCAGTTTTGGACGGTAATATTAATCCGGGCCGGGTATTTACGCAAACGTATCCATTAGCCGACATTAATCAGGCTTATCAAGACATGCAAAATCGAAAGACAATTAAGGCTATGATTACCATTGATTAATCTCGACTAGGTAACTAGTCGCTTAAAAGCAATCGATTAAAAGTCGTTTCAGTACTGATTCATCGTGCTGAAACGACTTTTTCGATGGCGATAATTTAATGGTAAAAATCAATCAAGCTTAGTTGATTTAGACTAGTCTTTGCGTTGGTATTAGAAAAAAGACATGCAACCAGTTGAACCGTGTCATTAAAGCTAGCTGGTCGCACGATTGTAGTTGGCTTCGATAATTAACCGTTTAAAAGAACGCATTTTGCTGTCCGTGCTGTCGCCAGCTTGCTATACTGGGTCAAAAATGAGGTGAGCGTAATGCGAGTCTTTACTTGGATCGTGCGAACAATTGTGGCTGGTGCCGTTTTGATGTGTGTCATTATGATTGGTTTGGCACCGCAAACAGTTGTTACACATTTTAATAGTGCCGGCTTGGCTGATTCATTCGGCAGCCGTTGGTGGCTAGTGATGTTACCACTATTAGTTGTGGTCACGGGTGAAGTCATGATTAAGTTAGCCCGTCAAAAACGGCGCAAGCTCGGACTCTTGCAACTGCCGACGCTAACAGGCTTTGAAGGGCAGTGTTTAGGTGTCATGGTGGGTTTC
Organism: Lactiplantibacillus sp. 3062; assembly: GCF_055413545.1. Lineage (NCBI taxonomy): Bacteria > Bacillati > Bacillota > Bacilli > Lactobacillales > Lactobacillaceae > Lactiplantibacillus > Lactiplantibacillus sp. 3062. Next base: position 350,348 of record NZ_JBVAYE010000002.1, on the reverse strand, counting down.
AGCGTCCTGTTGTGGGTTATATTGCAATCGGAAGTGCAGGGCCGGCTAGTTAGCGGGGGCATTGGCGGATGGTGATTAGGATGAGAAATTGGCAGCAGGATGTTTATGAATTCGCCTGAAATTAATTTCAAGCGAATTTTGGGTGGTGTAGCTATTTTAAATACTTAGACCATCATGGCTTAATCAACAGCGCCAGGCGTAATGAGTGTGATTTTGCAGTTGTTTGAGTTGATTAATATCAGCTGTTAATGGCCTGCGCCAAAAAATGGCATATTATGTTATGATGATGACGTGATAAATCATTAAGCCGTTGCGATTTTCTATGTAAACTATTGTTATTGAAAAACATAGGAGGTCATTGAGATGGCAGTTATTTTAATTACGGGTGCAAGCAGCGGTATTGGGTTTCAGACAGCGAAAGACTTAGCACAGCAAGGTCACGTTGTTTACGGTGCGGCGCGGCGGTTGAATAAACTTGAAGCACTAGCCCCATACGGCGTTAAGCCCTTGTCACTAGATATAACCAATGAGCAGTCGCTTAGTCAGGCCGTAGCAACTTTAATTGCCAGTGAAGGACGCATTGATGTTTTGATCAACAATGCGGGGTATGGCTCATATGGCGCTGTGGAGGATGTTTCCATTGATGAAGCCAGGCAACAGTTCGAGGTTAATTTATTTGGGATGGCTCGGCTGACACAATTAGTTTTACCGTATATGCGCGCGCAACGTGAAGGACGCATTATCAATACCTCTTCCATGGGTGGACGGTTGGTGAGTTATATGGGCGCATGGTATCACGCAACCAAGTACGCTGTCGAAGCGTTTAGTGACGCATTACGAATGGAGACTAAAGACTTTGGCATTAAAGTTGCAATTATTGAACCTGGTGGGATTAAAACCAACTGGGGATTCATTGCTGCGGATCATTTAGAAGCCTCAGCACGTCACAGTGCATATCAAACACAAGCGACCAAGGCTGCCGCGGGTATGCGCCGACAATACTCGTCGCGAATGATGTCTGATCCAAAAATTATTTCTAAAGCTATTTCGAAGGCGGTCAATCAGAAACGACCACGGGTGCGTTATTTAATTGGATTTGGGGCTAAACCGCTGGTACTTGCTAAGGCGATTTTACCGACTCGTGTTTTTGATTTTATCATGATGCATGCCAGTTAGTAGGAGTGATTAGTGTGAAGATTATGGTTTCTGAACAGTTTCAGTGTTTTATGGCAAGCCTTGGCGTTGATTTAAATAGCCTGCTTGAAGCTGCCGGTATTAATAAAGTGGTTTGGCAAGAACAATTAATGCTTTCTGATGTGGAATATTGGCAGTTAATGAACGAATTCGACAACCAATTGACGGATGAAATGATTCTTAGTTTAGGGAATATTACTAACATTAATACGTTTATGCCGTCCTTTTTTGCAGCATTAGCTGCTAAAAATGGTGAACAAGCGATTGCACGCATGGCAACCTATAAATCATTGGCAGGTCCGGTTCATTTAGAGATAGTGACCAAGCCAGATATTGTCAATATTCATATTTTGGGAAATAGTCTTGGCGTCGAGTTGCCGCGTTTCACGATTATGACGGAACAATTGTTGTTAATCAGCTTGTTACGAGTAGGTACGGGAAAACTCATCAAGCCAATTTCAGTTGGTAGTAAGTATCCGTATGGTGATCAGATTGATGCCGTGATGGGCATTCGACCTCAACAATTGGCTGATAATTGCATTCAGTTTCAAGTCACGGACTTACAGCGGGCGTTTATTTCGGCCAATAATTCAATGTGGGCATTTTTGCAACCAGGGTTAGACCAACAAAAACTGGCTATTGAACACAACCAATCATTGCTCGCGACTGTTCAAGCACTATTGTTGAAGAAAATTCCTAGTGGTTCCTTCTCAATTGACGAGATTGCAACAAGTTTGAATCTCAGTAAACGAACCTTGCAGCGTCATCTTAGTACTTTAAGCACCACATTTAATGATGAAGTCCAAATTGCGCGTCGAACCCTAGTGGTACCCTTGATGAAAGATCAATCGCTAAACTTGATTGAAATCAGCTATTTGTTAGGGTATTCAGACCCAGGGTCTTTTTCGAGAGCTTTTAAAAAATGGTTTCATCAGAGTCCATCCGTTTACCGCCAACAATCTCTGGGGATGTTCAAAAATTAACAAGCGTTGCCGTTTAGGTTAAAAGTTATGGGCGTTAAAATCTTATGGATGTGATGGCTTTAGACTGATGAGTAATCCTTTAAATTAATAGATCGTCACAACAATTGTGTTTAAGAATGCTAGTTCTTAGATGCAATTTTTTTTGCGTGCATCTAAGCTAGTGACAGTTGAACAGATTGTATCATTGCTTGCTGAAGTCAAAACTTGTTAGCAATTTGATTATAAACTTTATAGTCAAATTGCTAAACTGTGCCAGTTCGTTGACGGATTATGACCGCAAAAAATGGCTCGTCAAGAAATTTTCGCAAAAAAATAAAGCTCGATTAGAGCCCAGCTTACCGGGATTTGGCTACTAAAAAATGTAACATACTGTAAATTAATCTGCTGAAATCAATTGACAAGATTTGGCCGGACGATTAACTTAATGCCATTCCCAAACGCCGTGAAAGGAGCGACTAACTATGAGTGTGTTAGAAGCAAGTGAAATTATGCAATTAATCCCCAACCGGTACCCAATTTTATTCATGGACCGGGTGGATGAATTAAATCCGGGTGAATCGATCGTGGTGACGAAAAATGTCACGATTAATGAGTCATTTTTCCAAGGGCACTTTCCCGGTAACCCGGTCATGCCGGGCGTGTTGATTATTGAAGCTTTGGCGCAAGCCGCGTCGATTCTGATTTTGAAATCTGAAAAGTTTGCTGGTAAGACGGCTTATCTTGGCGCCATTAAGGATGCCAAGTTCCGCAAAATTGTCCGTCCCGGTGATGTCTTGAAGTTGCATGTCCAAATGGTCAAGCAACGGTCCAACATGGGAACGGTGAGTTGTCAGGCGATGGTCGGTGACAAGGCAGCCTGCACAACTGATTTAACCTTTATCGTTGGTGCAACTGATTCAAAATAGAAAGGTGGTAATGGCAATTCGGCGATTGTCGTTTGGGAAAGTTTTTTAAAAGTATTGCCGAATTGTAACCAACCATGACAACTAATTTTTCGATTTTAGCGAGTGCTAAGGCACTGCCGACGACCAAAGTCACGAATCAAGAACTAACGCAACTGATGGCGACTTCTGATGATTGGATCAAGCAGCGAACGGGAATTCGTTCTCGCCACGTCGCGACCGATGAGACAACGACGAGTTTAGCTGTTTCAGTTGCCCAGCAGTTGTTGCAGCAAAGTCGGCTAGCGGCGACGGCGATTGATTTGATCATCGTGGCAACCATGTCACCGGATTATTTGACACCGGCGACGGCTCCTCAAGTACAGGCAGCAATTGGGGCTGAAAAAGCAATTGCCTTTGACATCAATGTTGCCTGTGCGGGCTTTGTTTATGGGATGCAGTTGGTTCACCAATACTTACAACCGGGCCAGACCGCTTTGTTAATCGGTAGCGAGACCTTGAGTCGGTTAGTAGACTGGCATGATCGTAGCACTGCCGTTTTATTTGGTGATGGTGCGGGTGGTCTATTGATTACTGCTAAGCCTAATACGACCACTGGGCACTGGCTGGGCGGTCATTACGCGACGTTTGGCGCTGACGGGCATTATTTAACGGCGGGACAGCAACCTCAGGTGAATCCGTGGTCGACACGGACTGATGGTGCAGATTCTAACCGCTGGGCCTTTCAGATGAATGGTCGGCGGGTTTATGACTTTGCCACTAAGCAAGTGCCGCACTCAATTGAGCAGGCGTTGATGCAGGCACGGCTCGAGTCGAGTGATATTAAAGCATTTGTGCTTCATCAGGCCAACGCACGTATTGTTAAGAGCGTTGGTCAAAAATTAAACTTAGCTACGGAACAATTACCGATGAACATTGCACAGTATGGCAATACTGCGGCAGCCAGTGAACCGATTCTATTTGCCGAAATGGTTGCCCAAAAGCAAGTTCAACGTGGTGACAAGCTGGTGTTTACCGGTTTTGGCGGCGGGTTATCCGTCGGTAGTGCCGTAATTGAGTATTAATTGATAACTGAAATCAAGCATTTAAAATTAATTTAAAAATTCTGGAGGAATCAACAATGACTAAAACTGAAATTTTTGACCAAATTAAAAAGATGATCGTAGAACAATTAGACGTGGATGCTGACAAGATTACGATGACAACGAACTTTACCGAAGACTTAGCACTTGATAGTCTAGACGTTTTTGAAGTGATCGATAAGATCGAAGACGAATATGATATCGAAATCGAAACGGATGACGCGTTAGCCACGGTTGGTGATTTAGTTGATTATGTGGCGACTCATCAGGAAACTAGCGAGGACTAAGTTATGAAAACGGCAATCTTATTCAGTGGTCAAGGACAACAGTTTGCCGATATGGGGGCCGATCTTTATCAAACGTTACCAGCGTACCAAGCCACGATTGACGAAGCTAATCAAGTGTTGGACTGGGATCTGCGGGTAACTGCTGATTGGATCGATGATGCTCAACGGATGCCGGTTGCAATTACAGCGATGAATATGGGGTTATATCGTGCTTTAACAGCGTTGCTTAATGAGTGTCCGACCGTGTTAGCAGGATTGAGCCTTGGCGAGTATGCCGCATTGATTGCAGCTGGCGTCCTGCCATTTGCTGATGGCTTGAAGTTAGTTGCCGATCGGGCTAGATATATGCAACGAGCGGGATTACAGCATCCCGGGGAGATGGTCGCGGCGTTGAAGGTAACGCCGGCACTGGTTGCAGCCGCTTGTCAAAGTGCCCAAGCAGTGGGGGTTGCGTATCCCGCTAATTACAATCTAGCTGATCAAATTGTTATTGGTGGCGATGCAGCTGGTATTCAAGCTGCGCGAACCTATTTAAAAACACACGGCGTTAAACGGGTGGTCCCATTAGACGTTGCGGTGGCTTCACACACGCCGTTAATGGCAGCAGCGAGTGAGGCGTTGGCGCAACGATTACGATTTGTTAATATTGCAGCACCCCAAATTCCGGTCATCAGTAATACGACCGTGACCCCCTTTAGCCAGGAAACTGTCAAGGAAACGTTGGTAAAACAGTTAGTATCGCCAACGCACTTTGCGGCCTGCTTACAACGAATTGCGACATATGAGGTCGATGAGATTATTCAAGTTGGACCGGGGCATAGTTTAGCAACTTTTGCCAAACAAACATTGCCAGGGGTAAGGGTTTGGTCAATTGAAGATGTGACAGATTGGCAGAATTATTGTCAGGATACTGAGGAGGTACGTGAGCGTGGATGAAGTGATTTTAGTCACTGGAGCTGCTAAGGGTATTGGTTTGGCAACAGTCAAACGGTTGGCAGCTCAGGGGGCCAGCGTTATTTTAAACGTTCATCATGAAATTGAAGCGGCCGATTGGCAAGCATTAACGGCTGAATATCCAAGGTTGACGCAATTAGTTGGTGATGTGAGCGATGATCAAACGGCGGCTGATTTAATTGAGACCGTGATGACAAATTTTGGTCGCTTGGATGGACTCGTGAATAACGCTGGTGTGACCCATGATCAGTTATTAACGCGGCTACACGCGGAAGATTTCATGAGTGTGATTCAAACAAATTTATTGGGCACATTTAATATGACCAAATACGCTTTAAAAGTCATGCAGCGACAGCGACAAGGCGCCATCGTTAATGTTGCTAGTGTGGTCGGGTTACATGGCAATATCGGCCAGGCGAACTATGCGGCTAGTAAGGCTGGAATTATTGGTTTAACTAAAACGACGGCAAAGGAAGCGGCTCGGCGCCAAGTGCGGTGTAATGCGGTGGCCCCAGGAATGATTACGACGGCCATGACGGCACAATTGAATGACCGTGTAACGGCGGCTGCCTTAAGTGATATTCCACTCAAACGCTTTGGGACGCCCGACGAAATTGCCCAAGCAATTGACTTTTTATTGCACCAACCGTACTTAACGGGACAAGTGCTAACAGTTGACGGTGGCATGACGATATAAGATATGGGAGGTTATCCAATGACAGAACGAGTAGTTGTGACTGGAATGGGTGCGGTGACGCCCCTCGGTAATAGTGTTGATGAATTTTTAACGGGGTTATTCGCGGGACAAGTTGGGATTAAGCCCATCACGAAGTTTGACGCGACGCCCACTGGGATTACAGTTGCCGGTGAGGTTAAGGATTTTCAGCCAGAAGAACGAATTGAAAAGAAATTAGCGAAAAGATTGGATTTATTTTCCGTTTATGGTCTATACAGTGCAAGTGAAGCGATGGCGCAAGCCGGACTAAATGAAGCAAATATTGACCCAGAACGATTAGGCGTTATTTATGGTTCGGGTATCGGTGGTTTAACGACGATTGAAGCGCAAGTGATCAAGATGCACGACAAGAGTCCCAAACGAGTTTCACCGTTATTCGTCCCTAATTCAATCATTAACATGGTTGTTGGTAATATCGCGATGCAATTTAACGCACAGAATACCAGTCAAGCGATTGTGACCGCGTGTGCGTCGGCGACGAATGCCATCGGCGATGCGTTTGAATATTTGCGTCAAGGAAAGGCAGATGTGATCATCACGGGTGGTTCAGAAGCTTCCGTCAACGAAATCGGTATTGCAGGGTTTGCGTCCCTGACTGCGTTGTCGAAAGCCACTGACCCAACGTTGGCTTCGTTACCGTTTGATCGTCAACGCAATGGGTTTGTGATGGGTGAAGGGGGTGCGACGTTAGTCTTAGAAACGTTGGCCCATGCCCAAGCCCGAGGCGCCCAGATTCTTGGTGAAGTCGTGGGTTACGGAACGACTAGCGATGCTTATCATATGACAGCCCCCCGACCGGATGGTGCTGGTGCCAAACGTGCAATGCAACAAGCCGTTGCGGAAGCCGGCATTCAACCGCGTGATGTGGATTACATCAATGCTCATGGAACAGCCACACATGCGAATGATAGTGCCGAAGCTCAAGCAATTAGCGCGTTGTTTGGTCAAGATGTACAAGTCAGCAGTACTAAAGGAATGACGGGGCACTTATTAGGCGCTGCGGGTGCAATTGAAGCTGTTGCAACGATTGGTGCTCTGCAAGCGGGTCAGTTACCTGCGAATATTGGTTGTACGGACCAAGATCCTGAGTGTCCAGTCAATTTAGTAACGCCAGCAACTCAACATCAAGCCGCAACCTATGCTTTGAGTAATTCATTTGGTTTTGGGGGCCATAATGCCGTGGTTGCCTTTAAGAAGTGGGTGAATGTATGAGTATGACGGATACGGAAGCGATGACCGCCCTGATCAATCAGTTTAATCAATCCAGCGCTCAAGTCATGGACGTCAAGACGACAACCTTTGAACTGCATTTGAATAAACAAGCTGAAACTGCTGAGACAAATTCAGCGCGTTCACAGCCGGCAGTGACCGACTCCGCGGTACCAGTGGTCAAACCGACGACTGAAGTGGCGACTCAATCGGGAACAACGATGGTCACGGCGCCCCTAGTTGGGGTGGCTTACTTAGCTGCCGACCCGAAACAGGCGCCGTTTGTTCAGGTGGGTGATCGTGTCAAGTCAGGGGAAACCTTGTGTGTAATCGAAGCGATGAAAATGATCAACGAAGTCCCTAGCCCAGTTAGTGGGATCGTTAAAGAAGTTTTAATTAAGAATGCAACTATGGTTGAATTTGATGAACCATTGTTTGCAATTGAGGAGACGACCGTTTAATGGAAGTTACGGATTTAATTCCCCAACGGTTTCCGCTGCAATTATTAGACCGTATCGTAGCGGTCCAACCAGGTGTCAGCGCAACAGCGGAAAAATTAGTCACGATTAATGAATGGTTTTTTCAGAGTCAGACACTGACCGGAAGAACGATGATTCGGCCAGTATTATTAGAAATTTTGGCTCAAACGGGAGTTGTGGCTTTACTATCGATGCCAGAACATCATGGTAATAACGTCTTTTTTGGCGGAATTCGGCAGGCTGATTTTAAGACGGATGTGCGCCCAGGTGACCGGTTAGAAGCGATGGTAACGTTAACTAAGTTGCGTCGTCAAATCGGAACAGGCCATGGCGTGATTACCTGTGCTGGTCGTGAGGTTGTTAGTGCTGATTTAACCTTTGTAATGCAAGCCTGAAGGAGGTATGGCGATTGTTTAAAAAAGTCTTAGTCGCGAACCGTGGTGAAATTGCGGTCCAAGTTATTCGCGCGCTTCATGAGATGGGGATTAAAGCGGTCGCTGTCTATTCAGTGGCTGATCAGGAGAGCTTATTTGTACATCTGGCTGATGAGGCGGTCTGTATTGGGGCGAGTCCCGTCAACCAGTCATATTTGAATATGCAAGCAATTATTAGCGCTGCTAATTTGACCGGGTGTCAGGCGATTCATCCAGGCTACGGCTTTTTATCTGAGAATGCGGAATTTGCCAAAATGTGTGCGGATTGTCAGTTAACGTTTATTGGACCGCGTCCTGAGGTGATTGACCAGATGGGTGACAAAGAAAATGCCCGGCAGACCATGCAACGATTAGGCGTACCCGTGATTCCCGGCAGTCCATCGGTGCTTAAGGATGTTGAGGCGGCTATGCAAGCTGCCCATACCTTAGGTTACCCAGTTATGATCAAAGCCGCTGCTGGGGGTGGCGGTAAGGGGATTCGCGCGGTTAGTAATGATCAAGATTTAGCGAAGGCTTTTCGAACCGCTCAGCAGGAAGCTCAAGCTTCATACGATGATCATCGGTTGTACTTAGAAAAAATCATTGCCCCGGCGAAGCATATCGAAGTGCAGGTCTTAGCCGATCAACAGGGGCATGTTATTTATCTACCAGAGCGCGATTGTTCGCTACAACGGAATCATCAAAAAGTGTTAGAGGAAAGTCCATGTGCGGTCATCACGACTGCTGAACGGACCGAATTGGGACAATTAGTGGCTGACGCAACCAAAAAGTTGGGTTATACAAATACGGGTACCTATGAGTTTTTAATGGATCAGCAGCATCATTTTTATTTTTTGGAAATGAATACGCGGTTGCAAGTTGAACATACGGTTACTGAAATGGTAACGGGTATTGAATTGATTAAAGCGCAAGTACAAATTGCAGCTGGTATGCCTTTAAAAATTAAACAAGCGGATGTGAAAATTCATGGTGTTGCCATGGAGTGTCGCTTGAATGCGGAGGATCCATACCACGATTTTCGACCGCAACCTGGAAAAATCACCCGGTTGATCTACCCAATGGGGACACTGGGAGTCCGGATTGATGCTGGTGTGGTGACTGGTAGCATGATTGCACCGTTTTACGACTCGATGATTGCCAAAATCATTGTTCACGGTATTAATCGGAAGATGGTCAGTCGCAAGATGCATCGTTGTTTATTGGAATTGACCATCGATGGGGTTCAAACGAACCGGATCTTCTTAGCAGGATTAGTTGCAGATTCGACTGTTGGCCGTGGTACCTATACCACAGCTTATATCGAACAAGACTTTTTGAAAGGATGGTTAAGTGATGCCCAAGCGCAAGTTTCAAGCACCCACTGAACGGCAGTTAGCTGTTCGACGGGATAATATTCCAGACGCGTTATTGACGCGCTGTCCAGTTTGTCATGAAGATTGTTATACCCAAGATCTCGGTGAATTCAAGGTATGTCCCCGTTGTGATTATGGGTTTCGCTTGCCTGCTTGGCAACGTGTTCAACAATTGACGGCGAGTTTTGAAGAGCGGGATGCGGACCTAAGTGCGCCCGTCAGTTTTGATGACCCTGCATATTTAAAAAAGTTGCAGCGTGCCAAAGCAGCCTCACACTTGAATGAGAGCGTATTGACTGGTATTGGGACGTTAGCGACTTATCAATTTGGGTTAGGTGTCATGGAAACTAAATTTATGATGGGGAGTTTGGGGGCGGCAACCGGTGAGAAAATTACGCGATTATTTGAAACTTGTACGACCCAAAAACTTCCCGTTGTGATGGTTACTGCTTCTGGCGGGGCGCGTATGCAAGAAGGCGCTCGTGCATTGATGCAAATGGCTAAGGTGTCCACGGCGGTTGCAAATCACCGAAAAGCTGGACTATTGTATATTACAATTTTAACTGATCCAACCACTGGTGGTGTCACGGCTAGTTTTGCGATGCAGGGTGACATTATGTTGAGCGAGCCACGAGCGCTCATTGGATTCGCGGGTCGGCGAGTCATTGAACAAACCATTCAACAGACACCACCTGCGGATTTCCAACGGGCGGAAACCTTATTGGCCAATGGATGGTTAGATCAAATTGTGCCCCGACCAGCCTTACGGAAAACACTACAACGATTATTAACAATCACTCAGGGAGGTCATCAGGATGTCTAAAGTAACGGCCTACGAACAAGTTCAAGCAGCCCGGGATGCTAGTAAGATTAGCATTCAAACGTTGATTGATGGCTTGACAGAGGATTTTTTTGATTGTCATGGTGATCGTCAACGGGCGGATGATCCAGCTGTAATCGCCGGCTTAGCAACAATTGCTCAACGGCCCGTCACCATTATTGGTATTCAGAAGGGTCAAAATTTGGCCGAGAATCAAGCTCGGCATTTTGGCTGTGCGACGCCTAGCGGTTATCGAAAAGCATTGCGGTTAATGCGGCAAGCAGAACAATTACGGCAGCCGGTCGTGACCTTAATCAACACGCCGGGTGCCTATCCGGGTGTCGATGCGGAATATGAGGGACAAGGACGAGCAATTGCTGACTGTTTGTTAGCAGGATTACAATTGCGAGTACCATTTTTGAGTTTGATTGTTGGTGAAGGTGGCAGTGGTGGTGCATTAGCCTTAGCATGTGGTGATCAAGTCTGGATGTTGGCGAATAGTACTTACTCGGTGTTATCGCCTGAAGGCTATGCCACTATTTTATGGAAAGAATCGCAACGTGCTGCTGAAGCTGCGGAAAAAATGCGCTTGACGCCGACAGAATTATTGGCAGATGGAATTATTGATCGGATTATTCCTGAAGTAGCAACCGCAGCAGATTGTCAACCGCTGAAAACGGCCATTGACGAGACATTAACTGCTTTAACAGCAAAGTCGGTGACGGAACTGGTTACGCAACGCCAAGCCCGTTATCGGCAATTTTAAATAAGTGAGGAATGATAAGTATGGATGGAATTTTATCGGGTAAGACCATTGTGGTCATGGGTGTGGCCAATCAGCGCAGTATTGCCTGGGGGTGTACCGAGGCATTAATTGCACAGGGGGCCCAGGTTATCTTGACTTACCAAAATGACCGTTTGAAGCAAAGTTTACAGCGGTTTGTTGCGCCAGATGTGCCGTTAATTGCCTGTGATGTTGCTGATGATGACAATGTTGATCGGGCATTTTCAAGCATTAAACAACAGTATGGTGCCATCGATGGGATTATCCATGCGATTGCTTATGCGGATAAAGCAACGTTAGAAGGTGATTTTGTGAATACCACGAAAGCTGGATATGATTTGGCACAAAATATTAGTGCGTATTCGCTGATTGCAGTTGCCCGAGCAGCTCGGCCAATGCTGAAACCAGGAGCCAGTCTCGTAACGTTGACGTATTTTGGATCAGAGCGAGCCGTACCAAATTACAATATGATGGGGGTTGCTAAGGCCGCGTTGGAAGCAAATGTGCGTTACTTGGCACGTGACCTTGGACCACAACAAGTCCGCGTGAATGCAATTTCAGCCGGAGCAGTCAAAACGTTGGCGGTAACGGGTATTCATGAGCATCAGCAATTATTAAAATTATCTCGCAGTATGACAGTTGATGGAGAACCGGTAAAAACGCGTGAGATCGGCAACGTGGCTGCCTTTTTATTAAGCGATCTCTCGACTGGAATGACCGGGGACGTGGTATACGTGGATAAAGGGGTCCACTTAAGTTAATGCCAATCACTCAAGTTGTCTTTAAACGGCAGTGGCTTCAGATGCCGGTCGATGTTTCTAAAAAAATGCGACGGGTCACTCAGCGAACCGTGAGTCGCCAATTAATTCAGCAAGTGTTATCGGTACCATTAGCTTATCATCGATTGGGCCAGCCCTATTTTCCAAGTCATCCCCGATTAGGTGTTAGTGTTAGTCACACGCACCAGTTAGTGATGGTAGCGGTTGGTCCGGGACCTCTGGGGATTGATGTTGAACAGGTCCGTCCATATGATGTGACTGCCATTCGGCGAGCCTTTACATCGGCGGAATGGCAGCTATTACAGGCTTTATCGGTGCAAGATCGTTATCGGTTAGGGTGGCAACTTTGGACGGCTAAAGAAGCGGTATTAAAGTTAGTGGGCTGTGGTTTGACCCATGCGCCCAGCCGTGTTGAGGTTCTTGATTTAGAACGTGGACTAGCGTGCTATCAAACACAGTTATACCAGTTGACGCCGTTAGAATTGCCTGCGACTCACGAGGGATTTTTGGCTCGTCCCTTGTCGGTTGGCTGATTGGAGCGTGTTGTTGGTATTAACTTTAGTGCGTTCTTTTTTAAGTTTAGTGAACAATGGCCACTGGATTTTATTATCGGCCGACTGGGTTGACCTGCTATTGCAAGCCTTCTACGTGCTGACTAAAAGCAGTTCTGAGCAAGCCATAATTGTGGGCTCAGAACTGCTTTTTAATTTGTCCTTCAATAATTTATCTATAATAATGGCAATACAAAATTCATCCATAACCATGAAATCGGCATGATAACGACCATCATCGGAATCATATCGGCGGTCGGAAACATCTTGACGGCAATAATGCGAAAGCCGCTGGCAACCATTAAAATACCACCGACCGCTTTGAAATCTAGAATCATGTCAGGAGTGGTCAAGGGAAAGACTAGGTGAGCGATTAAGAATAAAGCAGTCAGGATGATTAGTTGGGGAACAGCAATTAAGGAAACAACTAACCCTAAGTTAGCACCGAAAATTACCGCAGCAAAGAAGTCCAGAATCGATTTGGAAATCAAAATTGTGGCGTCGCCGTTCATCCCTTCAGTTAAAGTCCCGTAAATACCAGTTCCACTGGCACAAAATAGTACGATTACCGTGACCATTGTCTGTTCAAAAGCCTGTTTCTCAAAAGTTGCTGGTGCTTTGACAAACTGTGAAATGAAACGTTGCATCGCGGCAGCGCCGTGATTGATTGCAGTTCCCAAATGACAAAGTAATCCAATACCTGTTCCGATAATAACGGCAAAGATGACCGCCGCTAGATTTTTTAGTGGTGCAATCGCGTAAATCCCCATACACATGGAACAGATCCCAAAGGACATATTCAGCCCATCTTTTAAACGTTGTGACATTCGTTTGCCGGTCAATGCGCCGACAATACCCCCGAAAAAGATTGCACACACGTTAGTAATAATTCCAATTGGCACGCAAGCTCTCCTCAATATTTAATTGATAAAAACAACAGCTATTAGTTTAGAGCTTGTTTCGGATAAGAACAATTCTGAATATGTGGTAAACTATTCTAAATGGGAATAGTTAGAAGAGGGTTAATTATGGAAACACGGAAATTGGCAGTGTTTGTTGACCTTGCCACGACCCAGAACTATAGTCGCAGTGCTGAACGCATGTTTTTGTCACAGTCGACCATTTCAAAGTACATTATGGCTTTAGAGCGCGATTGGCAGGTCCAATTATTTGAACGTGCGCATCGGCAAGTCACGTTAACACGGATTGGGCAACAATTATTGCCACGGGCCCAAGCAATTCTGCGCGAAGAGCGTCAGTTACAACAAGTTCTGGCCGCTAATACCGCTCATAATGCGCAGTCGCTGGTTGTTCAGGGACTACCATCTTTAGCACAATACCAGGCTTTACATATTATCACGGCATTTACGAAGCGGTATCCGGAAGTGAAATTACAATTTAGTGAGGCGAGTGTCGATCAGTTAGCGCATGCACTGGATCATACGAATGTCGACATTGTATTTACACGGATTTTCGGGGATCAACCCAATAATTATGACGTTTTATTGAATGAGACCGATCAGTTTGTGGTCCTTGTTCCGAAAGACGATCCGTTGGCGCAACAAGCTGAGATTAGTCTGTCGATGCTGGCACATGAATCAATTTTATTATTGAAAGATACCATCGGTGAAGATAACCCGTTGTTTTCGGCATTTCAAAAAATGCATACGCCACAGATGGTTTATGATGGTCAACGAATTGATCTCATTTTAGAAATGCTGAATCAGGGTGATGGTGTCTCGGTTGTCATGGCGCGGTCATTTGATCTCACTGGTTTTGACAACATTAAAGCAATTCCACTGACACCTACTATTCGCAGTCAGATGGCTTTCATGAAGCGCCCAGATAATCGCGCTGCCGTGGTTGCTAAATTTTGGGCGTTTGCGACGAAGTATAGCCAATCACTTTCAGATTAATTGTGGCGGCTGATCACATTCTAACGATGTGTCTTGAATCGGAATCAAAGCCGACGATGACATAAGGATAAAAGCAGTCGGTTTCGGTGGTCGTAGCAGGAAGGACGTGTCCGAACAACAATCGAGCTAGCTAGTCTGTTTTAATCACATTGTAGGTCGTTTGCAGTGATATAAATAAAATAATTAAAGATGACGGGGTGCAGACATGGAACCAATTCATATTTCACAGACTTTATCAATTAGCAATCACCGTGTGTTTTCAGCTGATTTGAATGAGCACGACACGGTTTTCGGCGGAAAAATCTTGGCGACTATCGATGATAATTCATCGATTGCCGCATCGCGAGTGGCTCGAATTGAGACGGTGACCGTGTCAGTCGATCAGGTCAATTTTTTATTGCCGTTTCGGTTACAAGACTCAATGTGTGCGGAATCTTACGTTTCGGGCGTTGGTCACCGCTCAATCGAGGTATTTACTAAAATCATTGGTGAACACTTGAAGACCGGCGAACGGTTTTTGGGATTGACCTGCTTTTCAACGTTCGTGGTGACGGACCGTAATATTGAATTACCACTGTTAGTCGCTGATAAACCAGAATACACGTTTGTTGCTCAGGGCTATCAAGAGCGGCAGGCCGCCCGGTTAGCCAAACTAAAGCGCCAGCAAGACTTTAATGCGCACATTAGCGTTGAATTGCCGTGGTGAATCGATTTAAATTGACAATTTTGGTGAGACTTGTTAAATTGTAATTATCAAATATAGGAGGGGTGTTTTATGTCGGGCATTCGTTAGGGTGTTGTTGAGCGAAAAAAGTGGGTTGGACCCGCTTAGTTTCGTGTACCCTAATGTGACGAATGGCCTGGCAGATAGACATGCCGGACGGTTTTTGCGCACAGTTGGGATAAGACTGGGCGCATTTTTAATTCGCAGAGCGTTAGGGTAAGTCACTTTGCGAAAGGATTATAAAAATTGACAATTAATTTAATTAAATATGGATTGACGACGGCGGTTCAAGCCGACTTGACTAAGGAAAACGGTCAAATACTTGGCCGGATTATCGGCCAACATCGTGATTGGTACCAAGTCATCACGACGGCTGGGGAACGTTCAGCACAAGTTACGGGAAAACTGGCTTATGAAGCGGCCAGTCCCGCGGCATTTCCGGCGGTTGGGGATTGGGTGTGCCTATCTTCATCCGCTGATAATCAGGCGCAGATTGAAGCAATCGCGCCACGGCAGAGTGTCTTGGCGCGCGGTGCCGTGAACCGCCAAGACGGCCAAATCATTGCGACAAATATTAATACCATCTTTATCTGCATGTCATTGAACGCGGATTTTAATGTGCGGCGGTTAGAACGTTACCTGACGATTGCGTGGGATAGTGGTGCACTTCCGGTCATTGTCTTAACCAAGGCGGATCTCTGCACGGATCTAGCCACTAAGTTACGGGCTGTGGCGGATGTCAGTGTCGGCGTACCAACGATCGCTTGTTCGGCCGAAACGGGTCAGGGTTTGGATGAATTGCAACCATACCTAACGACTGGTCAAACGGTGGCCTTCGTGGGCTCTTCGGGTGTCGGTAAGTCGACTTTGATTAACCGATTGTTGGGCCAGGATATCTTGGCGACGAAATCGATTCGTACAGATGATGACAAAGGGCGGCACACAACGACGAGTCGGCAATTAATACCGCTACCAACGGGCGCCTGTGTCATTGATACACCAGGAATGCGTGAGTTACAAATCTTCATGGGTGATTTAAATCAAACTTTCGCGGAAATTGCCGCATTGGCGACACAGTGTAAGTTTAATGATTGTACCCATACTAGCGAGCCTGGTTGTGCGGTACGGGCAGCAGTTGAGGTGGGCACGGTAACGTCTGAACGGTTACAAAGCTATCAAAAATTACAACGTGAAATGAGCTATCAAGGACTCAATTCACGCCAGTTGGAGCAGGCTAAAATTCAGCGGATGTTCGGTGGCAAACAAGCGATGAAGCGTGTTAAACAACGTTACCATCGCGACTGAGTTGATAAGTAAATTAAAGAAGCTACTAAACGGGATGTCGGCAACGGCACCCCGTTTTATTTAGGACCTACTTTCGTTATCGCGTAGAGTGAACCGAGTGACCTGTTGAGCGAGATAGGCCGGTGTTTCAACCATCCCATTCTGTTGCCAATGAACGAGCATATTGATGACCGCACCAGAAAAATAAGCCGTGTAGTACGGTTGGCGAAGCGCGGTATTGCTTGAACCGATAATACGGTCTTGTTTAATGAGTAATGCAAAGACGGCTTCGAAACTTTGAATAAAAATCTGGGTTTTTTCGTTTTTGATCAATAACGCATTTGTCGCTGCCATTTGTTGCATGAGAGTGAAATATTGAGTCATCAATACCTGCAATTTAACCTTTGATTGTCGCGGTAATTGGCGCAGATATTGAAGGATAGTCTGTTTTTGATAGGCCAAAATAATCTGATCGAAGTTGGCGAAATTACGGTAAAAATAGGTGCGAGAAACCTGAGCGTGCTGACAAAGTTCTGTGATTGAAATACGACTGAGTGGTTTTTGCGACATAAGCTGTAGTAAGGCCGCATAAACCGCAGTTAAATTTTGGCGTTTTCGTGTTTGTGGGTTCATTGGTTACAACATCTCCTTTTTTGTAACGTAAGTATTTATTTATGACCATTTTACCAGATATACTCCCATTAACTTAACGGGAGGCGATTATGATGAAAAAATCGACGAAAGTAATTGCAATGATGATGATTGGCATTTTTCTATGTATGCTTGATACGACGGTTATGAATATTGCGTTGCCAGCAATTCAGACGGGACTAAATACTGATTTGACGCACCTGTCGTGGGCACTGAATATTTACACCGTCCTGTTTGCTAGTCTGGCGATTCCACTCGGTCGGTTAGCGGATGTCTGGGGACGTGGGCGGATGTACTTGATTGGACTCGGGCTCTTTGGTATTGGTTCACTAACTTCTGGATTGAGTCTCAGTGTCGGGCTGCTGATTACTGGCCGAGCGATTCAAAGTATTGGTGCGGCCATCGTCTTCCCGGCTAGTATGACGATTGGTATTCAGAGTGTTGCACTCAGCAGGCGCACGGGGGTCATTGCAAGCTTGGGCGTGATGCAAGGGCTAGCCGCAGCGTTAGGACCAACCATTGGTGGTGCGGTCACTCAATTTTGGGGGTGGCGGGGAATTTTCCTGATTAACGTGCCTTTAGTTGCCGTCGCGTTGTGTGGTTGCATCGCCTGGCTATCATGGCGGCACCCTAGTCATGGTCAAGTAAAACTAGACCTCGGTGGGAGTGCCTTAGTGATGACGACCTTATTGGCATTGACGTTGGTCCTGGTTAAAGGTAATGACTGGGGATGGACGAGTCGCGTAGTCCTGAGCCTGGGCGTCACTAGTGCGCTAACATTGATTGCCTTTGTCTGGATGGAGGCCCACGTCTCAGCGCCGATGGTCCCATTAGCCCTATTTAAAGACCGACAGTTTAACGGTGCGGCGTTAGCGACCGTATTATCAGGGGTCTTTATGGTGGGACTATTAGTCTTGATGCCGAGTTTCTTCACGAAAGTTCAAAGTAAGACGGAATTGATGGCGGCGATTATGATTACGCCCGCTTCAATGATGATTTTTATTTTTTCACCAATCAGTGGTTTCTTGTTAGCAAAGCTTGGTGCGCGGCGCGTGATCTTTAGTGGTAGTCTCGCAATGGCTACGGGTTATGGGGTACTTAGCCTGATGAGTCCTAGTCAGTACTGGCAGTTTGCATTGGCGGCGTTACTGGTTGGTGCGGGCTACGGCACGATTATTGGGCCAATTACGGTATTAGCGGCCGGTGATTTTACCGGTGAGTTACTGACAGCGTCACAAAGTGTGATTGGCGTGTTTCGGCAAATTGGCACATCGTTGGCCGTAGCCATTTTTGTGTCAGCTTTAGCCGCTAATTTGACAACGGCTAAGACACAGATACGAACGTATGCAACGACGACGGTCACTACTTTATCAATTCCTAAGCAAGCCAAACGTGATACGTTACGCGTGGTTGACCACCAATTAGCAACTGAGCAAACCGCGCAAATGGTCCACGAGCCAATCACGGCGGCTAAGGCCCGCCGGTTGGTTGCTGCCAATTATATGCAAGTGTTAAAAGCACGGTCATTGCAGTCCGCTCCAGTGCGTATCAAAGCTCAAATTCATCAGCTGGTGGCCCAAAAGGTTCACAGTCAAGTTAAACATACTAACCAGCGAATAAGGACTGCTGCATCAGCGATTAAGGCCAAAACCAAAATTGAGTTAACTGCTGCGTTTATGCGCCCCTACCAAGTCGCTTGGCCATTCACGCTATTGCTAGTGATGACGACCTGGTGTTTTGCGGGACGGGAGCGGAAAAGTGGCAAGCCGAGTTAAGTCACGTTGATGGGGATGGACTTCACGCACGTTTGAATAGCTGAGCCGGGAGGGCCGCGAAGGCGATCGCCATCACTGACTTTGGAACTTGCCATCGAACTTAGCTTTGCGAGCATGTGAGGCGCTTATGCTATAATAAGGGCCAAAGGGGGTAGTCTTGATGAAAGAAAAACAAGTGTTTCATATCAATGGCTATATTGGTCTAGTGTTAGCGATCGCATTTGTGTTAGTTGGCGGTTGGCTGGTTTGGGCCGGTGCGACTGGCGATCATTTTGCGAGTATCTTTTTGGGCGCATTGCTAATTATTATTGCGGCCTTTGGGGCTAGTTCGCTAACAATTGTGGGCCCCAACGAGGCGCGCGTGTTAACATTTTTTGGTAAGTATATCGGGACAATTCGTGATTCAGGGCTGTTTATGACCGTTCCGTTAACCAGTAAGTTTTCCATTTCACTGCGGGTCCGCAACTTTAACAGTGCCATTTTAAAAGTTAATGACCTCCGGGGAAATCCCGTGGAAATTGCGGCCGTTATCGTGTTTAAAGTTGTTGATACCAGTATGGCACTCTTTGCAGTGGATGATTATGAACAATTTGTTGAGATTCAAAGTGAATCAGCGGTGCGGCACGTGGCCTCTGAATATCCATATGATACGTTTGATGACGACAAGAAGATTACGCTGCGGAGTAATCCAACCGAAGTTTCTGACCGGTTAACGGAAGAACTTCAAGAACGGCTAAATGTTGCGGGGGTCGAGATCGTTGAGACACGCTTAACGCATCTCGCATACGCGACTGAAATCGCCAGTGCGATGTTACAACGCCAACAATCTTCGGCAATTCTATCTGCTCGCAAGGTCATCGTGGAAGGGGCCGTTTCAATTACGGAAGACACGATCGCCCGTTTAGAGAAAGATACGGGGATGCAGCTATCAGACGATAAGAAACTGCAACTGATCAATAACATGATGGTCACCATTATTTCGGAGCGGGGTACTCAGCCAATTGTGAATACTTCGGAAGTTAAGTAGGAACGTTGATATAACAAGATTTATAACTGCATTTTTTAAACGCATCACCACTATAAAAGTTGGTAATGCGTTTTTGTGGTGAAGTCAGTGGTGAAGAAATCAAGAATTTAAGCTAAATTATAGAATTAATCTTGTAAAAACCTGTTTAATTTGCTAACTGTTTCGTCCTTAATCTTTGGCGTAATTTCTGGTAGTTCCCAAATCAGAATGTCCCATTAAGTCTTTAATATCTTCTAAACTAACCCTAGATTTGCGAAAGCGAACTCCGTAAGTATGTCTGCAACCGTGAACGTTTAAATGCTGAAGCTCAGCCCGCTCTGAAATTCGTGCCATTGCAATTTGAACGCTGGTCTGACTAATAGGGTATCCATTAAGGCGTTCCCTGCTTAAGGGTCTCTGTTTGCTATTTGTTAGCTAAGTTTATGCATTGTTTCTGCCATAATCCAATGAATGAATTTTAAATTACTGATGAAGCTTATAAACATTATGATTACAACGATAATCCATTCCCATAGCGAAGCTTTTGTTAATGTGGTTAAGCCGTATAAGTAAACGATTATTATGGGTAATTCAATAATTGCTGTTATGGCTCCAGGAACATAGGTACGTTTATTAAAGACAAAAACTAAGTGCATGATCAAATGAAAAAAATACGGTAAAGTTGCAGTGGCAACTAGTAATGGTGAGTTCATGATGTAGGCGACTGTTGCGAGCAATAAGTACATACAAAATTCCTCCCAGATTCCAGCGGCTAAAATATCTGAGCGATTCACTCCACCAAACAGAACATGTCCGTGAATTTTGGGATTATGATCTTTTAACCAATATGGGACAAATACTAACTCTTCAAAGTCATGAAACATAAATATCAACGGTAATATCCAATAAGAACCAAAATTATGCATTTTATTGCCCTCCTGCTAGTATTATATTATGTTGATGCAAATTTTTGAATATAATGAAGCCATGTGCCACTGAAAGGGGTTTTTGTGCCATGTCTCGGACAATGATTATTGAAGAATCTAAAGATGCTTTTATTGAGGCCTTGTTTCAACTGCTGGCAAACGAATCATTTGAACATATTACAGTCAAACAGTTGACGTTAGAATCGGGTTATTCAAAAAGAACTTATTATCGATACTTCAAAACAAAAACAAAAATTTTAGATATAGCATTTTGTAAATATCTATCTAACTATCATGATTACTTACTAGGATCTTCCATTACACCGGATACTATCCCTAAACATTTGCTTGAATTTATTTGGCCCCACCGTGACAAAATAGAATTGCTAGCTAGAAACGATCTCTTAGTTCCTTTGCTAACAAGACATATTCAAACCATTGTAGCGCTTCTTCTGAGTGTAAACGTCCCTTGGCGAAAAAACGGTTCGAATGACCAGCATTATGAGTACATGCTAACGTATTCAATTGGTGGGTTCGGCGTTCTGCTGGATACGCTTTTTAAGAAAAGTACTCCCTTATCCCCGGGTCAAATTAGCAAGGCTTTGAGCAGAGCATTAAATGAGATTGCTATCCAAGTTAATATTAAATAGATGAAAAACATCATACGTTCAGGGTCTATAATCCTCAATCGCCCCTCAAGTACGTTATTTTTTAGTTTGTTGTGAAATTTACGCTTTCATTGTATAACTGTTATAATAGCGAAAATTGATTTTTAACTACAGAAATTGTAATTTTAGACAAAATAAGAAAAAACTGCACTAGCCTTAATTGGCCGGTGCGCTTTTTATTGTCCGTCATTTCGCTCTTTCAGTAGTTTATGACGATTTGAAATCAGGCTTATCGATTTTTCTTACAACTATAACATTACACGCGTATACGTGTACGATCGATCTTTAATTTAAATTCTTTTGTTACAAAAAAATGTCCACGCGGGTTAGACGTGAGCATAGATAGTTTTCGGGTGCAGAAAGTCAAGAAAAAAGAGAAATTTAGACCGGGTGAGGGTCCAACAGTAATCAGTTACACAAGTTGAATCATGTTTCATTTTTTTATTTTATGTTTTTTGAGTTATTTCAATAGCGTGAAAGAATATTTATCAAGAGGTCACTCAGTAAAATTCCGTAATGACGCCGTAACGATTCCAGTAACGAATATAAATTGAGCAAAGAACAAATGTGGTTAAAAATCCTGTTTAGAGCTTGTTATAAAGAACATAAAACAACGAAAATCTATAGGCGTGTATATTTCGAAACGGGGTACGCAGCCGATTGTGAATACTTCGGAAGTTAAGTAGGAACGTTGATATAACAACAATCAAAGTTGTAGCAGTAACATAAAAGGCGCTCATTTGCTGAGCGCCTTTTATACTACAGTTAAGTTCAAATAGTAACAAAAATTGACATCATGACCCGCTAATCTTTTAAAAAGATGCTCTTTTGGGGATGCCTTCAATGGGTCAAATCGTAGCTGGAACACTCTTTATGAATTGCTAGGTTTACTTTCCAATACCGCTCATGGCAATTAGGCCATACCAACCGTGGGCAAACATTTTATTTGTAGAAGTTGTTAAGTTGGCAATTAACTGATCTTGTTCAGATGAGAAATGGTATTTTTTAGCGACAGCCATCACTTGAAGTTGACCGATTAATTCATTGATTGCGTCGGGTATTTGTTGATAACGCTTAGTAACTGAATCTGGTTGGTTGATAGTTGCGTAGGCTTGGCTAATTAATTTTCTGATTTCAACTTTTTCAATTGGAACTGAAGTGTTTAGCTGTTCTAAAAGCTGATTAACAGTTGTTAAACGCGCTAATTTCTGTTGCTGTTTCATCATTGAATCCCCCAGTGTAGTGTTTAGTTTGAATAAATGAATTAGTTATAAATGATATAGACTTCACGTTACTACTATATAGGCTAACATACAAATGAATACTGTACTGCATCAGCAATTTAGTTTTTATGTTAATTTAGTTGTCCGTTTAGATAGGCTTTGCCAATAATAATAATTAACCCTATTATGATTAATAATAAACTAACATAATTAAGTGGACGACTTTTGCTCTGATAGTGAGTGAACCAGCCATACTTGATCCGGGTGTTAAAGACATTGATGATGAGGCCAATGCCAGTGATGAGGCCGCCAATTGCGATAATGAAATCCATTTGTAATACCTCCATTTAGTTTAAGCAATTTAGATGTAATGACTGCAGTAAATATTGATGCTGAATAGTCTTGATGTCTGGCAACAGACCTTAGTTTTTGGTATTTAAAAAATAGGTTATTCTGAATTTAATATCAGTAGTTTAAGATTATCAATATAAATATTATGAACAGCATAATTTTCAGTATAAATAAAACTGACAATCATTGCTATTATTAGAAATACCGTTGGCTGTTCAATACAGGTTCAGTGAAATAAAGACAATCAATCTTCCAGAAAATCAAATTCAGGTATATAATGTTTCATACACAAAACATTATATAGGAGACTGTTATGTTAGATAAAATCATTTATAAAAACTTATTTAGTAAAGCGTTCGATATTACTATTGAAGTCACTTATTGGGATGGGCAAATTGAACGGTATGGTACCGGCATGCCAGCTGTTAAAGTTCGATTAAATAAAGAAATCCCAATTAAGCTATTAACTAATCAGCCAACATTGGTTTTAGGTGAAGCATACATGAATGGGGATATTGAAGTAGACGGGAGCATTCAGGAATTAATTGCCTCTGCTTACCGCCAAAAAGACAGTTTTTTGACACATAATTCATTTTTGAAACACTTGCCAAAAATATCACATTCCGAAAAAAGCAGTACAAAAGATATTCAAAGTCATTATGATATCGGCAATGATTTTTATAAACTATGGTTAGATGATACCATGACCTACTCTTGTGCGTACTTTGAACATGACGATGATACTTTAAAACAGGCACAACTCAATAAAGTGAGACATATTTTAAATAAGCTGGCAACCCAGCCTGGTAAAAGATTATTGGATGTTGGGAGTGGTTGGGGAACATTATTATTTATGGCCGCGGATGAGTTTGGGTTAGATGCAACGGGTATTACTTTAAGTCAAGAACAGTATGATTATACACAAGCGCAAATCAAGCAACGTCATTTGGAGGAAAAAGTGCATGTGCAGTTAAAGGACTATCGAGAAGTCACTGGCCAATTTGATTATGTCACCTCGGTAGGTATGTTTGAACATGTTGGTAAAGAAAATCTAGGGTTGTACTTTAATAAAATTCAAGCGTTCTTAGTTCCAGGAGGCCGAGCTTTAATTCATGGCATTACAGGTCAACATGAAGGTGCCGGCGTTGATCCATTTATTAACCAATATATTTTCCCAGGGGGCTATATCCCAAATGTTGCTGAGAATCTCAAACATATTATGGCTGCTAAGTTACAATTTTCAGACATTGAACCCTTGCGGCGCCATTACCAAAAGACGTTAGAAATCTGGTATCACAATTATCAGCAGGTCGAACAACAGGTCGTCAAGAATTATGGGGAACGATTTGACCGCATGTGGCAATTATATTTACAGGCATGTGCAGCTGCTTTTGAGGCCGGAAATATCGATGTTATTCAATATCTATTAGTGAAAGCGCCGAGTGGAACTGGCCTTCCGATGACTCGCCATTATATTTATGATTGATCTTGTCGGTTCTGCGGTAGTCGTATCGAAATATAGCTCCACAATAAACATGTAGTTTCATTGATCCCTCATAAAAACATGAGGGATTTTTTATTATGGATCTGGAATGATAGACAAGGGCAACCATTCCAGACTTGTTCAGTATTAGGCTGGAATCGATAGGCATAGAAAAGATTTCGGGCCTCTGTGCATCTTGGTGGCTATCATGTTGTCAGGGCGTTATAGTGACAATTGAGGAGGGGATCTTATGTTGAGCACCAAGAAGAATCATGTATTACGGTACTTATTTATTATAGTTGGTATGATGATCGCGTTTTTAGGTTGTGGCGTGATTCAAGTTTCAGCACATGGCTTTGTGACGAACCCGGGTGGCAGAGCTTATCTGGGGAGTACTTGGTATCCAGGTGGGCCTTTGAATACCAATATTGGTTCGGTTATGTATGAACCACAGAGTATTGAAGCGCCCCAAAATACATTTATTGATGGCAAAATTGCCAGTGCCGGTATTGCTAACTTTGCACCACTGGACGAGCAAAATGCCAAACGGTGGTATAAGACACCTGTGAAGGCCGGCAATCTTAGTGTGACTTGGCAGTTAACTGCTCGTCATAAAACTAGTACTTGGGATTACTATATTACCAAGCCTGGCTGGAATCCAAACGCACCACTTAAGTTTAGTGATTTCAAGAAGATAGCTAGTTATAATGACAATGGTGCCATCCCTAGTGAATTTGTAACCCATCAAGTCAATATTTCTGCTAATGAAAAAGGCTATCAAGTGTTACTCAGTGTTTGGAATATAGCGGATACTGGTAATGCGTTCTATCAAGTCTCAGATATTGACGTACAGTAATTAGATGAGGCCTAAATTTACTTTGAGGTGATTTTAGACTATAAAAGTTGTCTTTGAGATATCGTAAAGGTCTTACTGGCGTTTATTGGCTAGTAAGACCTTTTTAAATGTGCTTTAAGGATTCATAGAAGCGAATGGCGATGACCGGTCTTTACTGATTAGTGAAGAACAGGTTGCTATTGTAAATTAGTGGTAATAATTAAGCGGATGCCGGGAATCAGATTTGCGATTACAGCTTGGCAGCTGGCATTTTAGCATTAAGGAGTACGCGCAGGAGCATCCCCTCAATGCAAGTTAGTTGAACCAAGGTGGCTCAAATTTGTGATTCAATAGGTGACTGTCAGTTGCGCTCATGTGACTACAGTACCAAGTCGTTAGTGATCCATCCGGGTAATTTCAGGCTCAGTTATTAGATACTCGTTGATATGAGCGAGAAAGTTCTGGAAGTGCGGTGTTTTATTATGGAAATCCACGGCGGCTTGGTCTTGCCAGTGCTCAATAATCTCGTAGTCATGGTCATGACCTAGTTGTTTGAAGTGGCCGTAGAAACCGTTGCCGGGTTCTTGTGATGAATTGACCACTAGCTCATGAATAAAGGCTTCATACTGAGTGGTTAACTCAGGCTTGACGTGTAGTGCGACATTAATGACTTTCATTGAATACTCCCCCTGTTGTTCGTGCTTGCGGACTGATAACCTACTCGGTGATGCCGATAAAGCCGCCAAAGCATTGAAGCGACTAGTCGTCACCATCTTACTGTAATAATCTTACAAAAAGAATATTCTGATTATATCGTACGAGACCAGGATTTTACAATGAAAACAGGTATCAATTATGCAACTGCATCTGATTAATTACTCATTTATCAAGGCCGATTGATGCGGGCGAAAATTTAAACGAATTAGGCGGTATATCGGGGTATCAGTGACCTGTACGATTATCATTTTTTAGTAATAATAACCAGCAGATGTATATTTATGGATTTGTCATTCAAGACGCGGTATATTAACAATGTTAAATACTAATTCCTAGGGGGTGGACAATAATGAGTAAAGTTTATACGGATGTGTTCAACATCAAGCATACGGATTGTACGGTAGTCGATACCATCAACGAATTTAGTCGAATTTTTATTATCCAGGATAAACACGGCTCACGGTTTACGTGTCTCAAAGATGATGCCCGCCCAGCTAAAAAGGGTAGTGGCCATTGGACG
Organism: Lactiplantibacillus sp. 3062; assembly: GCF_055413545.1. Classification (NCBI taxonomy): domain Bacteria; kingdom Bacillati; phylum Bacillota; class Bacilli; order Lactobacillales; family Lactobacillaceae; genus Lactiplantibacillus; species Lactiplantibacillus sp. 3062. The sequence goes on along the minus strand of NZ_JBVAYE010000002.1, from coordinate 323,723 downwards.
AGTGCCAGTCCGGAAGATGCGCCACAAGATTACGCTGTGCCGTATCGTTCAAGAAAACGGCAACGTAGAACGCTTTAAATAGTTGATTGGTAATCAGTGCCGATACACGGGGCCCTGGCGGTGACAACACCAGTTAAGCCGCGTTAAAACTTTAATACAATAAGATAACGGTCCCATCAGTAACAATGACTGATGGGACCGTTATTTGATTTGCGATTATATTTAATTTAATAATGCGACGCCTAATGTCAAATAAGTTGCAAAACAGATCCAGACCAAGTAGGGGACCATCAAAATTGCGGCTAGCCGACTACTGCGATAGAACTGTAATATGCAAAGTAAGACGACTAAATCAAGCACAATGATAATGACTAAGCCCCACCAATAAGCCGACTGGTTGAAAAAGATGATGCTCCAAATAAAGTTTAGTAACAGCTGGATACCAAACAGGGTGGCGTCCATGAGGCGGTCACGGTGTGTCGTAGCCTGCTGGAAAACTAAGTAACCAGCAATCGCAATCAGCGCATATAGGATCGGCCAAACGATGCCAAAGAGGCCATCTGGTGGTGATAGTACTGGCAAGTTGAGCCCATTGTAAACGGCCTTAATGTCTCCCGCGAGCCATGCCGACAGACCACCGATTGCTTCGACGACCACAATGAAAATGAGCAGATGAAGCCAATTGAATTTAGGGCGTTCTTTGATCATTGATTTTTCCTTCCTTCTATTAGTCGTCTAATCAGGGTCGTCAATTGTGTTAATGACTGTCACGTTGACTTCCGCTTTTTGTACGACGTACGCGGTTGTTGAGCCTAGCAAAATTCGAGAAACCGCGTTGGTGCCGGATTTGCCCATGACGATTAGATCAATTGCATATTTTTGGGGAATATCAGTTGCAATGCTAGCTTTTGGTGAACTATTAACTTGAATTGGTAGGGATTCGACTTGTGCTGCCGAAGCCATTTGCTGACCACGATCCAGAATGTCCTGACTATTATCTTTTGCGACTTTTAGAAGGTTTGTATATAGCGTTCCCCCGTAAGCTGCAGGACTATACGCATTCAGGCGTGTAATATCAATAACATTGACCAGAAATAATTTAGATTTAAACGTCTGGGCTAGTTTGACCGCGTGTTTTAAAGCCATGTAGGCATTATCAGAGCCATCAAGCGGGACTAGAATATTTTGATACATCCTCAGGACCTCCTAAATGAAATGATGTTATTTATTATATTAATGATAACATTCACATAATTAGTGCGTCTATTAATATGATTAACTGCCAGCGCTCAGTCACAAAAGGCGCAACCATTATGGGCCGCTTAGCCAATAAAAGTTGCGCCTAGTTAAATTATTGCCAACGATTTGAGCGTGACGGCAACACCATTAAGATGAAGAACCAAATGGTCCCAATTATTGGAACTAAGTCAATTAAAATCCACCATGCAGTGTGATCACTGTCATGCAATCGCCGAAACTTCAACGAGAGTGTTCCTAACCAAACGATTAATGCGATGAGTTTACTCATCGTATTAACACTCAGATCGCTCCAATTGTAAATATCCTCGATGGGGTGTCCCATAATCATCTGAATAATTGCAATGATAATACCACCAAGAATGTAGTTAATGATAACGGGCCACCAGTACTCAGAGCGTGTTGCTGTACCCGAAAAGTTTAAAAGATTGTCCCAAAATTTGCGATAAGCAGATGCCATCGTAATCCCCCCAATAAAGTTATGATGTGAACATTATTATTTTTTCCCTGTGTTAATTGGGATTAATTAATAACTATGTTTAACTATAATCAAAAAGTTAATAGTACGCAATCAATATGTTGATTATATTAATAAAAAATACGTCGTTATTCGATGACTGCTGGTACGATCAATTCGAAGCGGTCCGTCAAATAGGTCAATTCAATTGGTAGTTTAACCGCTGGGTCGCCGTCAATACGTGTCGTCACGGCTTGACCAGTTGCACTCGTAATTCGTGCACTGGTTGCCGTTAGCTGTGTAATGGCCTTGGAGTTTTGCAAGTTCCCCGTTAGTGCGAACCAAAAATATGGAATTACTTGCCGCCAGCCAATGTTGTTAAGTAGACTAATATGCATTTTTCCTGGAGCAGACGCGCTATAGACGTGTCCACCGACTGATTTGGTCGTTGTAATCAAACAGAACCATGTTTTTAAGGTGTGGCTTCCTTCGTGTTTGAATTGATATCGAATTGGCAGTGACTTATTGTGACCAATATGGCGAATAGCACGGTAAAGATAGCTTAATTTACCGAATCGCTGCTTCTCAGATTGTCGAACTTCATTGGAAATGTCAGCCAAATTACCGAATGTCAGTGAACTCACGACTGCCCGGCGTTGATTACAAACTAGCATGCCGACTGCTTGGGTCGCCGGCTGAGTACAAATTAGTTCGATGGCCGCTTGGGGGTCAGTTGGTAACTGGTAGCGGGTGGCAAAATTATTAACCGTTCCCATGGGAATAACGCCGATACGAATATGTGCTTCAGCTTGGATTAGGGCTGTCATTGCAACGTTCAGTGTGCCATCTCCACCAATAACAATTAGTGCTGACAGTTGAGGAAGCGTTTGCTTAATTAACGCAATTGCCCGGGGGATTCCTGGTGTTGTCAGTAATTGAGACTCAATGCCGTGGTTCGATAGCGCTTGCGCGGTTTGATGGGCGACGGTTGCCGCTTGCCCATTACCCGCTTGTCCGTTATAGAAAATGCCGTAAGTTGTTGCCATGACAATCACCTCTTGATTAAAAAATTAAGTTTATTCATCGCTTATTTAGTAAGCTTTTGATAGTCTCAGTATAGCTTGAACACTAGTTTGACTGGAAATGATATGCATCATTACTGAATTAGTCGGGTCAATGAGCATTTTGATTGCTCAATATAAATATTATAGTTATGATAATTTTAATCACACAATATCGGGATGGAGCGTGTTCACAATGGGATGGATAGGTGTTGCGATATTAGGACTAACAATAGGTATCGTTGCAAATGCGGTAGGCGCACATGGTCGGCGTCAAACGACAATTAATTTAATCGCAGGCTTATTCGGTGCACTTGGTGGCCAGCTGTCTTTTGGATGGTTCGGGCCAACAGTTGCTGGAATGACGTTGTTGCCAGTCGTGAGCGGGGCGATGATACTTATTGTGATCGGAACCGTTGCTGCCCAGGCGCTTCAGCCGCAGTAATTGTGATTAGGCATAAAAGGATTTGTTGAAGTAGCACTTGTTAGCGTTATCAAAAGATGGAGGTGTCCGTAATGGCTAAAATTAAACGACAGACCCCTGGTTTTTGGGGTAAATTGTCACTATTGATTGCAATTGGGCAATTAGGATTGACTGTGTTTCGAGAAGTGCGGCAGTTCAAACACCGCCGCTAAAAAGGGGATGACAGCATGCATTGGTTATGGGTAATGATTGTTGGCGCGGCGGTTGGTGCTTTTGCAGGTGCTATCATGAGCCCCAGTCAATCGCGGGGTTGGATCGGTCACATTATTGCTGGCGTTCTTGGGGCACTCATTGGTGAAGGTGTGCTGGGGCCGATGGGGCCTGAGTTAGCCGGAATGACTGTGATACCAGCCGCAATCGGTGCAATTGCCGTCGTTCTGATAATGATGTTCGTGGTTCAGTGGGCACGGGTTCGACGGTCAAAACACAATTGAACAGTGCCAATTGACAGCCTGGCTGTTACGCTCGGCATCAAAAAATGTTAAACATCACCCTAAACAGCCCCACAGGTGACTTCGAGGTACTAGCTTACTCGAAGTTGTTTTTGTGTGCGCCGATGGGGGCTCTCATTTGAAGTGGCGTAATCATAAAAAAACGGATGGTGATTTTGATCACCATCCGTTTGCGCCGTGCCCACGACAAATTTTAATCGTCAGATTTCTTCTTCATTTTATCCTTAGCTTCATCCACGACGCCCTTAACAGTTTCTTCTGCGTCAGCTAATTTGTCCTTAGCTTTGCCCATTAAGGATTGTGTTTTGCCCTGGGCCTCACGTGCACGATCCCCGGTTACTTTACCTTCGACTTCTTTGGCCTTGCCGCTCAACTGGTCCTTCTTGCTATCGAACTTCTTGTTAACATCACTCATAAAAAGCGCCTCCTAATATAAGAATTAACCTTAGTTTGCGATAAGTGATGACAAAACGCAACCAATATGCACAATGCTCATAACCACTCGGTCAGAAAGGCAATCAGTAGGGCAGCAAAGTTGATCAGCCAAATTTGTTGTCGCTGGGGGAGCATGATTGTCGGATGATGTGTCAAAACGATCGTGTTCAACAAAACCATTAAAATAATCAGGGCGCTGAGCCCGTAATTTGTAGCGATCAACAGATGGTCGCTGGCAATGCCGGCCCAATGAGTCAGGGCAAAAATCAAGTTTAAAAAACACGCAATTAAGATACTATGGCGTAGATACTTTAACGTGGTCATCAATGGTAACCTCCCTTAGAAATAATCATGCTGATGGTTTCTAAGAAAAAATACACCATTGCCAGGCTAACGGCGTGCACCGAGTTTTATTTGGATAGTAACGGAACTAAGCGCATTTTGACCAGTCCGAAAGCCGTGGCACATTAATAATGGTTACCCTCAAAAACGGATAGGGGGTGTGATTTATAGGTTTAAATCAGTATCGTAATTCAACGGTGACATATCGGTGCTTTTAGTTATCAGGTCAGCGGCGAGAGCTTGCATTGTGTTCAAGGCCTGGTCAGCGGCTTTTTGATTGGCTTTGGTCAGTGCCATAGCGAGTTCGTCGCCAGTCAAAGCGGCAACTTGCTGATCCGTGACAATAATGTGGTGACCAAGTTGAATCGCCAATTCCTTTTGTACTGTTTGTAATTCCCCGTGTAGTTCATGGTAGTGGGCGTCGACTAGGATACCGACGTGCTTGAAAATCCAGTATGCTGAGGTAGCATCGTATTTTTCTGTAGCAACTTGATAAGCTGCTGGAGTGGTCGTAGCACCGGCATAGAATGGAACGTAGACACTTTCAGCGGCTACACCCATCGCCAGCCAGTGAATCCCACTCAGCGTGACGGGAAGGTCCGGTCGCAATTGTAAGACGTGTGATTCTTGCGTCTTGGCGAGACTGATGGGCCGATACTGATGTTTCTCCGTAGCAGTGCCCTGGCCGACGGGATCAAACGGTGTGCCTTGATAATGGGACGCTAAGTAGCCTTGGACTTGGTCAATATGAATTAAGCCATCCGCCCGTTGAATGAACGGTAAGTCAAACGACTCAGGCGTCTGGGTGACACTTGGTGTAAAGCATCTTTGACCATACCAAACGCGAGGCGTGTTGTAATATCGATCAGAAAGGTCGGCCGTACCGAAGACTTCCCGGAAATTCAGTCCATTGTCCATTGAAGCTAACTGATTGTCTAATACAAAATTACGAATGTCTTTAGCATAAAGATAATTGTCATGGTCACTAAAGTCGATTTCTTGGATTGCAAGCTGGTTAGCAACGACTGCATAGGCATCATCCGGGATTCGTTGTGCGACCCAGTAATGACCAGCACCAGTTTCCATGTACCAAACTTCGTTGACATCACTAAAGAGAATCCCGTTAGTTTCGTAGGTGCCGTGTTCTTCAATAATATGCCCGAGACGTTCAACGCCTTCACGAGCAGAATGAATGTACGGTAAGGTGACAGTGACCATTGCTTCTTCACCGATGCCGTCCTTAACATACGGGTCAGCAGCCAGTACGCGTGTATTACAGTAAGCACTTTCAGTAGCACTCATTGCCACGCTGTACTCGTTAATGCCATCCTCCTCGAACAGGCCATATTCGGCAGTCCATTCAGGGGTGGCTGTGTATTTCGCACGAATCTTTGGCAGGGTCATGGTAAAGGGATGAGTTTGATCCTGAGACTTGAAGGTCTGTGGTTCTTCGAATTCGCGGTGCGCGTGGATAATCATTTTTTTCGCCCAAGCGGCGCGTGAATCTTCATTACGGCCAATCATGGTCGAACCATCCGCGCTGGCATTTTTACCCACTAGGATACTAGTGCAGGCGGAATAAGGATTAAACTGATGAGTCAACATATGGGGCCTTCTTTCTCCACGGTACGAGCAGTCAATGGCGGTATCGTGGCATAATCATTTTTGTTAAATTAATTTTAGCATGTTTAGTCATCAATGGGGGTTTTCGGTTTGTGCTTCTGATTAGTTTTGCAAGGTAGCCTTAATTGGTCAGCGTGCTGGGCATTAGAAAAGAACCGTTAAATCAACAACGTCGTGGCTTGCAAAATAGAAAAGATTAAAGTAAGATTAAAACATTCGAAAATAGTGAATTAAGATAGGAGCGTGGCCTCATGCCAATCGTACACATTGATCTAATTGCTGGTCGTTCACAAGAACAACTTAAAAACTTGGTGAAAGATGTTACTGACGTGGTCAGCAAGAATACCGGTGCACCAGCAGAACACATTCACGTGATTTTAAGTGAGATGCAGAAAAATCGCTATAGTGTTGGTGGTGTCTTAAAGAGCGACGAAGAAGCAGAATAGGTTGTTCATTGCCGGACCGGTCGAATATGACGTGGCCGGCTTTTTTTAAAAGTTTAGAAGGTAGGTTAAACTGTGAACGAACAAATTAAGACGGATGCATTAAATTCGGCGCACCATTTAATGGTCGGGGGCGTCGATACATTGACCCTTGCAAAAAAATATCAAACACCGCTGTATGTCTATGATACCGGTGCAATTCGTGCCGAAATCGCAGCATTCAAGCAAGTTTTTGAAGAAAACCACGTGGACTATCAAATCAGTTATGCTAGTAAGGCGTTTGCAACGGTCGCGATGTATCAATTGATCGCCCAAGAACACATTCATTGTGATGTGGTTTCTGGTGGTGAATTGTATACCGCCCAACAAGCAGATTTCCCAATGGCCGCCGTCTCGTTTCACGGTAATAACAAGTCACTGGCCGAGCTAACCATGGCCTTAGATGCCGGTGTTGGTACCATCGTGGTCGATAATTTCGGTGAACTACGACAACTGACGACGTTGACGACGCAACGGCAACAGCCGACCACGATTATGTTGCGGATTGCCCCAGGGATCTCAGCGCATACGCATGATTACATTTCAACTGGTCAGGCCGATTCTAAGTTTGGATTTGATTTGGACAGTGGGCAAGCAGACCAGGCTATCAAAGCCGCGCAAGCCGCACCATATTTGAAACTGGTTGGGATTCATTGTCACATTGGGTCACAGATTTTTGAAGTGAATGGTTTTGAGATGATTGTTGATAAGCTCGTTAGTGAGTTTGCTCGCTGGCAACGCGAACTTGATTTTTACCCACAGATCATGAATGTGGGGGGTGGTTTTGGCGTGAAGTACACTGCCGAAGATCATCCGCTGCAGCCAACCGATTTTGTCGATGCAATTATTAAGGAAACGCGCGCGCAAACTGCAGCCCAACAAGTTCCAATGTTAGAAATCTGGATCGAGCCTGGACGCTCGTTAGTCGCTACCGCTGGGATGACCCTGTATACGATTGGCGATGAGAAGGATATTCCGGGCATTCGGAAGTATTTGTCTGTTGACGGAGGTATGGGTGATAATATTCGGCCAGCTTTATATCAGGCCAAGTATGAAGCGGTATTAGCCAAGAATCCGGCCTTACCAGCTGAACAGGTAGCCTCGATTGCTGGTAAATACTGTGAGTCAGGTGATATGTTGATCTGGAATCAGCAATTACCGGCCACTGCACCAGGCGACGTGTTAGCGGTCCTAGATACCGGTGCATACGGTTATTCGATGGCTAGCAACTACAATCGGAATCCACGACCTGCCGTTGTTTTTTGTGAACAGGGACATAGTCAACTTGTTGTGCAGCGTGAAAGCTATGCTGACTTAACACGGCTGGACCTCCCACTCTCAGTGCCGGAGAAAACCAAGTAGATTAGTCACCCAAAAGCATTTCAAGAGTTAGGCTCTTGAAATGCTTTTTTAGGTCTGCTGCTGTCGTCGAAGGGCTTGTGGCAACGTTTGACTAGGATCAGTGCTAAAATGGGCAGTATGAATTTATTAGTTACGGTATACTTATCATTGAAGGATGTTAATGGCTGCTATGAAGTCATTACGCTGGTCTGAAGATGGCTAGCAGGGGTGCCAGCATGTGGCGTGGGATTTCCAAGTGACCGGTTGCATACTGGCCCTAATTTTTTTGTTAAATCTATCCGCTTTGCTTGCGTTAGGCGTGAAGTTTGTTAAAATTTGATAGTTAAAGTCTTCGACGGTGACGATGGTCAATAAGGTCCCAATAGATAATTAACGATTTAAATAACCGGTGGGGGAGTTGTTAAAATGTTTAAAAAATGGCTAACTTGGCCAGTATTCTATGAGCTGACAGAAATTTATACGGCACCACTTAATATCATGTGGTTTGTTCTCGGAAGCGCCATTGCGCAGTATCACTTAGGTACGGTGAATTGGCTTAACGTGACGCTGTGTTTAGTTAGCGTATTTATTTTTGACTTAGCCGTCAATGTTTCTGATAATTATTATGATTATCGGCATGCTCGTGATCGGGAAGGCTATGCGCAGAAGACGAATCCGATTGGTCGCTTGCAGTTACCCGTAGCGGGTGTCGGCCGCTTAGCATTGGGATTGTACCTGATTTCATTGATTCCCGGAATCTGGCTTGTCATGCGGACTGGGTGGTTAGTGCTCGTCCTTGGATTAGTTGGCTATGTGATTGGTATTTTTTACACAGCTGGGCCCTATCCAATCAACGCGACCCCGCTGTGTGAGACGGTCGTGGCGTTAGCAATTGCATTTTTAATTGAATTGACCTGTGTGGTCGTATCGACGTATGGACAGCATCCGTTGACTTGGTCGATCGTTGGAACGACTTTCTTACTATGTTTACCACTGACCCTGATTTTCTTTTGCCTACAACTGGCTAATAACACAGCGGACCGTGATGAAGATATTTTGAATCATCGTTACACCTTGGCCTACTACCTTGGTAAACCAGGTTCGGTACGGCTGATTCAAGCGTTTTTAGTTATTGGTGGCATTTGGCCGCTCGTGAACGTCTTACTGGGACTAGCACCCATTGTTACGATTTGGGTCGTACTCTTACTACCAATTATGTGGCAAGGTATGCGCCCGTTCTTTGAGGTGCAAGATAAAAAGAAGACGTTTATTACGACGGTCAAGAGTGCCTCGCTGTTCTTCATTCTATACCCAGTGCTATTTGTTTTAGGGACTTGGTTGTAACGAATTAGTAAAGCTCACTTAATTTTTCGCACTTATCGTGGTTATTTTTATGAAAGTGGACTATATTATTACCAGTTTATAAAATAGGGGTAAGCAGGATGGAAACAGAACAGCGACAGCAACGAAGAATTGCGGTGTATCACTTAATTGTCACACTTTTGACACTCTGGTCAGCAGTTAACGTGATCCTATTATCGTTTCATATCGGTGATTGGCACGTTGAAACCCGCATCAGTAACGGCTTATTAGTCATGTTTGCGGTGGACTACTTTGTGCGCCTAATTCGTTCTCGAGATCGGAAGACTTTTCTCATTCATTCAGCGTTCGATTTGATGGGGATTATTCCCATGCACCCGGTGTTTGCACTCTTTCGACTTGGGCGTTTGGCACGGATGGTCCAATATCACCATTTGTTCTGGAAGCTCGGACTGGATGGTAAGTGGACGCACGATTTTCACCGCTTTATCTATAGCACCGGGTTTATCTACCTGTTTTCAATTAGTATTGCGATTATTGTTCTTAGTGCGTTGCTCTTTTCCGTTTTCGAGCATCAAAGCCTGTCAGATTCACTGTGGTGGGCCATCACAACGGCGACTACCGTGGGTTATGGTGACGATACGCCCCATACTGCCGTTGGCAAAGTGATCGCGGTCGGGCTGATGTTCGGTGGGATTGGTTTTATTGGTTTGTTAACGAGTACGATTACTGACTTCTTCACAACGCAAGCCAGTCAGAATGTCACGATCGAGGAACCACAGCATGATGACGAGCTGCGACAACTACTGATTAAAATTGACACGTTGACGACGAAGGTCGATCATTTACAAAATCAAGTTAAACGTTTAGAAAAATCAGGCTACAAAAAACAACATTGAATTTTCGGACCGTTGGATGCCCTTAATGGGGCGCAGCGGTCCGTTTTGCTATGCTATAATAACGGTAACAAATTCGAAACGGTGGTGGTGAGATGGGACAAGCAATAACACGGTGGGTCTGGCTACCAGCCCCAATTGTGACCCGTCAATCAACGTTTAAAATTCATGTGGGGGATTTACAGCGGCATCCAGTGCCATTACGTGCCGCACAGTGGTATCAATTTGAGCAGTCACGAACAAAGCTAATCTGCTCGGTGCCAATCACAACGACTCAGTATGCGGCCGTTACGCACTTAGCAGCTCAGCGGCTTAAAGCTGGTCAAGCGGGAATGTTACCAGCACCCGAGCAGCCCGTGATGACCCGGGGGACGACGATTACATTCACAATGTAAAGCGGCGTGATGACAGTTACTTACTGTAAAGATACTTTGTGAATGGTACTTGACGGTTGGGGGGCACGATGCTCACGTGTTATATTCAGGCTAATCAAATTGCCGCGAGGTCGCGAATTCACGAGGAAGTGATTTTTCGATGAAAACACGCTATCAGTTACAAGTCAAGTACGACGGAATCAGATCGTTAACACGTTGCCGCGTGTTGGCAATCATCATTGCGAGTTTTACGGGTTGGCTGACCGGGTGCGAGTTAGCGGAGGCCGCCACGGTGCCGACTATGATGCAAACTTACCATCCTTGGTCCGTACGGGGGCTGAATCTAGAAAGCTTGCGTTTGCTGGTGGCAACGACCGTCTTAGGGCTAGTCTGTTGGGGCCTAGCCGCTTACTTAAAACCTAAGGCCAAGTGAGACTGAGTAAACAAACGATTGTTGTCTGACCCTTGATAGGGGGGCGGATGATAATCGTTTTTTCGTACCGCTTATGTGGCACTGAGCGGTGTCGTTCAATGTGGGAGCGCGTATCCATTCCCAACGTGCACTAGCACGCCACGGACCTCGCGCGCAGCAGGTGAGCTGAGGAAAATGATGGCGACCAGCAAGGCAAGTTTGGTGGTCGCGTTCACAATTTAAAATGATCCCAGCTTGTTGATTCGCTGTTAGCAATTGGTTGAATGAACCGGTGATTTTTTTAATTTACATCTTATTAATTAAAAAATTGATTAGCGCTAAAGCTAGGGCTGTGCTGGTAAAGACGGGTATTTGTAAACAAAAATATGGGCGCAAGGACTTGCATAGAAATTAAAATATGATTAAAATAAGTCTTATTAAATTAATGGAGGCTTGCGAATGATTAGTCAAAACCATCGTTTGGATCAGCAACTTATTGAACGTGAAGACCATTATATGGCGACGGCGGCACGAATCAATTACTATGATTTAGTTATTGACCATGCTCACGGGGCCCTGCTTACCGATGTTGATGGCAACCAATACATCGATTTGTTAGCCAGTGCTTCGGCCATTAACGTGGGCCATACGCACCCTCGCGTTGTTAAGGCCATTCAGGAACAGGCAGCCAAGTTGATTCATTACACGCCAGCATATTTTCATCATCAACCGGAACAACGATTGGCTGAGCGACTGGCAAAATCAGCTCCCGGCACTGATAATGAGGTGGTTTTTGGTAACTCTGGTTCGGATGCCAATGATGCCATTATTAAATTTGCACGGGCCTATACTAACCGACAATACATAGTCGCCTATACGGATGCCTATCATGGTTCAACGTATGGCTCAATGTCACTCTCAGGAGTTAGCCTGAATATGGTCCGTAAGATGGGACAGTTGCTACCTGGGATCGTGCACGTCCCGTATCCTGATTGTTATCGTACGTTGCCGCATGAGACGGAACATGAACTTGCATTACGCTATTTTGAAGCGTTCAAGGCACCATTTGACTCATACTTACCAGCGGAGGAAACCGCGTGCGTCATTATTGAACCGATTCAAGGTGATGGCGGTATCCGCAAGGCACCAGCAGAGTATGTCCAATTAGTCTATGACTTTTGTCACCAGCACGGTATCTTATTTGCCGTCGACGAGGTCAATCAAGGGATGGGACGAACCGGGAAGATGTGGAGCATTCAAAACTTCCCGGGAATCCGACCGGACTTAATGTCCGTTGGCAAATCACTGGCTTCGGGATTACCACTTAGTGCAGTGATCGGTCGCCGTGAAGTGATGGAGAGTCTAGCAGCGCCGGCGCACACCTTTACGACGGCGGCCAATCCGGTTTGTTGTGCGGCGGCGCTGGCGACAATCGACGTTCTAGCAGATGAACAGTTGGTTGCCCGTTCCGCCAATTATGGCCGCTATGCCAAGGAACAGTTTTTAGCGCTTCAACAACGCCATCCTAAAATTGGGCAGGTACGGATGTACGGGCTGAACGGGGGCATTGAATTGGTGACAGACCGGCAGAGTCAGCAACCTGATCCTGATTTTGCCAGTGACGTCATTTATGCCGCTTTTGAACGGGGTGTCGTCATGATAACGCTCAAAGGAAATATTTTGCGGTTCCAACCACCACTAGTCATCACGAAGACGCAATTAGATACTGCGTTAACCGTATTAGATGAGGCAATGGCTGCTGCTGAACAGGGTCTGGTTAAACGGCCCCGAGGCAAGATTGGTTGGTAAAATAAGGAGGATTTTGATGCAACGGTTATTAAAACGGTTAACTTTAAAGGAAGATCCAAGCATATATGAAGACAAAGATTCTCACCTAGCTCGAGTATTGACGGTCAAGGACTTCTTGGCTTTAGGGGTGGGGACGATTGTTTCAACGTCAATTTTCACATTACCCGGAGTGGTGGCTGCGAACCATGCGGGCCCTGCGGTAGTCTTCTCATTCATCGTCGCAGCCATCGTTGCCGGCCTGGTTGCATTTGCTTATGCTGAAATGGCGGCGGCGATGCCGTTTGCCGGTTCCGCTTATTCGTGGATCAACGTAATGTTCGGTGAATTCTTTGGTTGGATCGCTGGTTGGGCGTTGCTTGCGGAGTACTTTATTGCGTTGGCATTCGTCGGTTCAGGACTGTCCGCCAATCTGCGGGGGCTCTTGTCACCATTAGGACTAACTCTACCGAAGGCTTTGTCAAATACGTTTGGGACTGATGGTGGCGTGGTCGACCTGATTGCCGTCTTGGTGATTGCGCTGGTCTCGTTACTGCTCTCACGTGGAATCAGTAAGGCCTCCCGGGTCGAAAACGTGTTAGTGGTGTTGAAAGTGTTAGCCGTACTCACGTTTATCGTCGTGGGTGCGACGGCGATCCACGTGCAAAACTACGTCCCGTTTATCCCCAAGTACCATTTAAACGCTGATGGTAGTGCTTTTGGGGGCTGGCAAGGAATTTATGCCGGGGTATCGATGATTTTCTTAGCTTATATTGGGTTTGATTCGATTGCCGCTAATTCAGCAGAAGCTAAGAATCCTGGCAAAACAATGCCACGAGGAATTCTTGGTTCACTCGTCATTGCGGTGGTGCTCTTTGTGGCTGTTGCTTTGGTCTTAGTCGGTATGTTCAAATATTCATCATATGCTAATAACGCCGAACCAGTCGGCTGGGCATTACGACAAGCTGGCCATCCGATTGTTGCCAGTGTTATTCAGGCCATTGCCGTGCTGGGAATGTTCACTGCGCTGATTGGGATGACTTTAGCAGGGTCACGGCTAATTTATTCCTTTGGGCGTGATGGTATGTTACCTAAGTGGCTTGGCAAGTTACATCATAATCAACCTAACAACGCGCTACTTGTGTTAACAATCGTTGCTATTATCATTGGGGCGTTTTGCCCGTTTGCTTTTCTGGCTCAATTGATTTCAGCGGGAACCCTGATTGCCTTCATGTTTGTCTCGCTGGGAATCTATGCTTTGCGGCGTCGTGAAGGTGTTGATATTGCGGTACCAGCCTTTAAGATGCCGTTCTATCCAGTTTTACCAGCTATTGCCTTTCTAGGCGCACTGTTCGTTTTTATGGGCTTAGATATCCAGGCAAAATTATACGCGGGCGTGTGGTTCATCGTCGGCTTAGTGATCTACTTTAGCTATGGTATGCGTCACTCATATTTGGCTGAAAAACGTCTGTCTAAGACTGATACTGCGGCTAAATCAGCTTCGAAGGTGGCTGATTCGACCGTTGAAGAGCGTGACTGAACTTAGCTAACGCAATCCCTTGATAGTTGAACAACAACTAAAATGGCACTTCCAGAATTGAATTTTATCTGGAAGTGCCATTTTTGAGTGGTGATTACGAGCTAGTGTAAAGTCCGAAAATTAATAGTGATGCGCAGTCAGCAACTTAAGATACAACTGTCGACTACTTGCATCTGAACGATTATTCCGCAATCGCAAAATAATCGTTCAAGTAACGAGCAACACCGTTTTGATCATTATTATAGGCCGTTACATCGTCAGCCGTTGCTTTGATCTTGTCAGTACCATTGGCCATTGCCACACCGAGACCCGCGTATGCTAACATCTCGAGGTCGTTATGTTCGTCACCAAAGGCGATGATATTGCGCCGTGAAATTTGAAAGTAATCCGCTAAGTAGGCGACACCCTTGGCTTTGTGGACGCCTTTGGAGGTAATCTCGAGGATGGCATTCGGGCCGCCCCAAACACCAACGTCAACTTGATCGCCAAAGCGTTCAGTGATCCAGTCAATGATGGCAGCCCGCCGATCAAGCTGGACTAGCAAGACGAGGGAATTCGGATTACGAGTCAACGTATCTGGTGTAAGTCGGGGGCTGTCAGCAATCTCTGGGAAGAATTGACCAGCAATCAAATCTTGACCCGCTGTCATGGTACTGTTTTTATTTTCTGCAATAATTTCATTGATCCCCAATTGTTCGCGATATTTAACGAGTGCTAAGACAATCGCTTTGTTGATTGTGAACTGATATTCTGAGGCCCATGTTTGGTGAGGTAAATGGCCCAGAGAACCGTTAAAGTTGA
This sequence comes from Lactiplantibacillus sp. 3062, assembly GCF_055413545.1. Taxonomy (NCBI): domain Bacteria; kingdom Bacillati; phylum Bacillota; class Bacilli; order Lactobacillales; family Lactobacillaceae; genus Lactiplantibacillus; species Lactiplantibacillus sp. 3062. The sequence goes on along the minus strand of NZ_JBVAYE010000002.1, from coordinate 308,661 downwards.
TCATTGGGCTTTTGAGACGCAGCTGGTCATAGATCGCTTGTGAGCCCTGATATGAGCGACCAGTAATAATGCTAACAATGTGACCCGCTGCTTGTAGTCGTTGCATCGTTTGGATCGTCGCTGAATTGAGTTTGGATTCAGCATTCAAAGTGGTTCCGTCTAAGTCTAACGCAATTAGTTTTCTTTCCATATTCAACAAACATCTCCCATATTTCCGGCAGTTAATTAATTTAATTTAGCATAAATCCCACCTAATTGCGAATCTTTGCTACCTTACAGTCGGGGCAAAATGTGGTAATCTAATTGAGGATGCTTTTTAATTGAGGAGGAAATTTGGGTGCAATTACCAGCAGAATTTATTCAAAAATATCAACGACTACTAGGCGATCAAGCGCCCGCTTTTTTGGCAGCTTTCGATGGCCCTGTTGAAAAAGGGTTTCGGGTTAATCCGAACAAGACTGTGACGGCCACGATGCGCGCCAAGATGACAGCACCCGTTCCGTATAGCCCAATTGGGTATTATGGCAAGGTGAACGGCAATGCGCTGGAACACTTGGCTGGTGCCGTCTACAGTCAAGAACCAAGTGCCATGACCGTTGGCGAGTTTGCAAAACCAGAACCTGGTGAACGAGTGTTAGACTTATGTGCGGCACCGGGTGGCAAAACGACGCATCTGTTAAGCTATTTGCATCAGACTGGTCTACTCGTGACAAATGAGATCAATCGGCAACGAGTGACCGCCCTTGGCGATAATGTGGAACGCTACGGCGCCCGCAATACAGTGATTACCAACGATACACCCGCTGCCCTTGCCAAGGAATTGCCAGGCTTTTTTGACCGGATCTTGGTGGATGCACCGTGTTCGGGTGAAGGGATGTTTCGTAAGGATCATGACGCAGTTCAGTATTGGACGCCCGACTATCCAGCGGCGTGTGCTGAACGCCAACGGGAGATTTTGACGGAAGCGGTCAAGATGTTGCGTCCGGGTGGACATTTGATTTATTCGACCTGTACCTTTGCACCGGAAGAGGACGAACAGATGATGGCCTGGCTGTTAAAAACTTATCCTGAGTTTGAGCTGGAGCCACTGGCCAAGACGGCTGGGATGGTCGATGCAAAGCCGGAATGGGCGGATGGCAATCCTGAACTGGCTAAAGCGGCCCGGTTATTTCCGCACTTGATGCGCGGTGAGGGTCACTTTATTGCCAAATTGGTCTATCATGGCACGACGGTGGGCAAGGACAAAAAAGTGGTTCGCGAACAGTTAAACGCCACGCAACGGCAGCTATGGACGGACTTTTTAAAAAAACAAGCAATGGCCGGTTTACCACAGCTCGTGTTACAGGCACATGGTGATCAGTTATACGGCGTGCCAGCGATGATGCCCGTTACGCGAAAGCTCAAGGTCTTTCGCCCCGGGATTTTATTGGGAACGTTTAAGAAGAAACGGTTTGAACCAAGTTACGCGTTAGCCTTAGCGAGTGATGATTTGTCCTTACCCAAAACTGAAATAACGCGTGAACAGTGGGCATTGTATGTCCATGGTGAGACATTTGAATTGACAAGTGCGCCTGTAGCTGGTTTTCGGGTCTTAACTTGTGATGGGTTGCCAGTTGGGTTTGGAAAAATCGTCGCCAAGACGGTTAAAAATTTCTTTCCTAAGGGCTTACGGTTCTTGGCGACCTCTGAAAACGCGACGCTCTAACCTGACATGATATTGACTAAGTCATAACGTCCGCGTGCGATTGACGCTGAACAGGTGATGAGCAGCGGCCGTCATGAATCATTCGATTCGTGGTAAAATCGGGGGAACGATCTACGCAAGTTGATGGTCAAATGGACCCAATCAATCGTAATATTGGAGGAAGAGTTTATGTATTGCCCAAATTGTGGGAAAAAGAATGATATTGACGCGTTATTTTGTGAAAATTGTGGTGCGCGGCTGATTATCCCAGCCAGTTCAGCGCAACCAACACCGGCGTCAGCTGTAAGTTCTGCTGCTCAATCCACGTCGTCAACGGCTGCTTCAGAAGCACCGAGCGCCAGTACATCGATTTCAGCTGCACCGACTGCACCTGAACTTAGCACCCGTTCAGCGCAACATGCGCGTCAAAATGCGCAACCACGTTCAACGTCAAAACTGTCTTGGGTTATTTTGATCGTGGTATTAGCCGTGGCACTTGGTGGTGGCTATTACTGGCTGGGATACCAGCGTCAGAGTAATTCGACGGCAACAACAACGGCCAAGTCTTCGTTGCACACTGCTACATCGGAAAAAGCCGAGTCGTCATCATCGTCCAAGGCATCTGCTAGTACGGCAACTCAGACGGCATTGTGGTCGACAACCAAGTCGAGCGAGTTAGCCTCGTTTATGTCGTCATGGCAAGATACCATGAACCAATCGTACGAGGGGACTTATGATGGTCAGTCGGTAACTATTGGTGAGTTGAATTTACCTTCAGACATCAAAAACAATCAGTACCAAGATAAGATTACGGTCAATGGTGACACAGTCAAGCTCAAGTGGACGACGGCTGCTGATACCGATGCGAAGTACCAGGTCGTTGCCGCGGCCACTGATCCGAACGCGTCTAGTGGCGTGATTACGTATCTGTATGTTTTCCATAATGGTTCGCCAGACGTTCTGGTCTCGCAAGACAGTGCCACTGCCACAACGTTTAACTTCACTAGTTCACAAAATACGGATTTACAAGATGGCTTTGCAAAGATTGCCAATGCGGATTAATAACTGAATTATTCGGAATCGTGTGTTTATGCTAAGTCGGCCTGAACACACGATTTTTTTGCGCCAATATTCGACAGAAAATGGCGTATTGGCGCTTTAAAACTGAATAATTAGTGTCGGGTAATGGAAAGCGATGCTGATTTACAATCGATTATTGAAAATTATTATTTATTTACAAAATGATATCCGTCGGCTGGAACGGTTTATTAGTGCAACGGCACGCAACGTTTCAGCGTCTGCATCTATTTGTTCATGCAACAGCATGCAATATAATGACTTTTTTATGAATTATATGTGAATTTTATATGAATCGATGTATCAGCTAATACTATTTGAACCCTTGATATTAGCCGATTTCATGCCAAATAGGCACGGATGTCAATAAGTAAAACGCCTTCATGCAATTTCACGCAAACGCTTGCATAATTTTGGAAGCGGTTTTATAATCTAACTTGTACTCAAGCGATTGATATTATTTTTGGGAGGCTTTATTGTGAAAGAAACATCTAAAACAACGGCCGGATTACCGAAACTGTCATCCAATAAGATTTGGATGATGAGTCTAGGTTTTCTCGGTGTTCAAATGGCATTTACACTTCAGAGCTCACAGATGAGCCGGATCTTCCAAACTTTAGGCGCGGATCCAAATAACCTTGGCTGGTTTTTCATCTTGCCACCCCTTGCTGGTTTGATCGTTCAACCGATCATTGGGAGTTTATCCGACCGAACATGGGCCCCACGTTTAGGCGGGCGACGGTTACCTTACTTGATTCTGGGAACAGTCGTTGCGGCAATCGTGATGTTACTACTACCCAATTCTGGCTCGTTTGGATTTGGTTACGCTTCCATGGCGGCCTTAGTTTTTGGTGCGATTACCGTGGCATTTCTTGATTTATCGTCTAACGTCGCAATGCAACCTTTCAAGATGATGGTCGGGGATATGGTCAACGATGACCAAAAGAGTTACGCCTATGGGATTCAAAGCTTCTTGTTGAATACTGGTGCCGTCATTGCGGCAATCTTCCCATTCCTGTTGACCTTGTTCGGGGTCGCCAATACGGCTAGTAAAGGTGTTATTCCCAATTCAGTGATCTGGTCATTTTATATTGGAGCAGCAATCTTAGTGGTTTCAACGATTATCACGATTGCCCGGGTGCGGGAATATGATCCCGTAACTTACGCGAAGTATCACGGCATTGATGAAAGCGCTAATAAATCTGGTGGTAACTGGTTGGCACTCTTGAAGAAAGCACCAAAGGTTTTCTGGTTAGTAGCCTCAGTTCAATTCTTCTGCTGGATGGCATTTCAATACTTATGGACATACTCAACCGGTGCAATGGCTGCCAACGTTTGGCACACCACTAATGCCAGTTCTGCAGGCTACCAAGCCGCTGGTAACTGGTACGGGATCTTATCTGCTGTTCAGTCCGTTGCCGCGGTTGTTTGGTCATATGTTTTAGCCAAGGTTCCGAATAATCGGCATAAACTTGGTTATGCTTTGAGTTTATTACTTGGTGCAATTGGCTTCTTCTCAATTTTCTTCATTCACAGTCAATCAGCACTTGTCGTCTCATTTATTCTGGTTGGGATGGCCTGGGCCGCAATGAATACGTATCCATTGACGATGGTAACCAACGCCTTATCTGGCGAACACATGGGGACTTACTTGGGTCTCTTTAACGGCTCAATCTGCCTGCCACAAATTGTTGCGTCCTTATTGAGCTTTGCATTATATCCATTATTTGGCAATTCACAAGCCAACATGTTCATCTTTGCTGGGATCGTCCTTGCAGTAGGTGCGGGCACAGTTGGTTTGATCAAAGAAACGTACAAAAACTAGGAGGAATTAACTTATGAAACGAATTTTTGATGTTAATCCATGGCATGTCTTGACGACTGATTTCAAACCAGAAAACAAACGGCTGCAAGAATCAATGACTAGTCTAGGAAATGGTTACATGGGCATGCGCGGCTTCTTTGAAGAAGATTATACTGGGGATACGCTTCCCGGTATTTATCTTGGCGGTGTCTGGTATCCAGACAAGACCCGGGTTGGCTGGTGGAAGAATGGCTATCCAGAATACTTTGGCAAGGTTATCAACGCCGTCAATTTCATCAAAATCAATTTCAAACTCAATGGGACTAAGATCGACTTGGCAACTGCCAACTTCAGCGATTTTAAACTTGACTTGGATATGCAACACGGGACTTTGACACGATCATTTATCGTTGATCAAGATGGTCAACGGGTTCGCGTGACCTTTGAGCGTTTCTTGAGTGTTGCGCAAAAAGAACTTTCGGTTCAGAAGGTGACGTTTGAAAACTTGAGCGATCAAGCGGTGGAATTAAAAGTTGCTTCCGCACTGGATGCTGACGTTAAGAACGAAGATGCGAACTACGATGAACATTTCTGGAACGTCCACGAAATTACGGATGATCGGTTAATTGCTCAGACGGTACCAAATGATTTTGGAACCCCACAGTTTACCTCTGGGATGCAAGTTAGTTATGTGACGAGTTTAACCCATAAAGCGGCCGAAGTGACTGATACAGCCACGGTTGATCGCTACTTCGGTACGTTAGAAGCTGGGGCCAGCGTTAGTTTTGAAAAGCGGGTCGTCGTGGTTACGTCGCGGGATTATCCGACTGATGATGCCATTATGACTGCACTTCAACGTCTGACAGATACGGTTAGCGCCCAATCTTTCGATGATTTATTGGCGGCCCATGAAGCGGGCTGGGCCGATCGGTGGCAACAATCAGATATTCAAATTGAAGGCGATACCGAGGCCCAACAAGGCATGCGTTTCAATTTGTTTGAACTCTTTAGTACTTATTATGGTGATGATCCACGGTTGAATATTGGACCAAAGGGCTTTACTGGTGAAAAGTATGGTGGTGCGACTTATTGGGATACGGAAGCATTTGCCGTTCCAGTTTACCTGGGGATTACCAAACCAGAAGTTACCCGCAACTTACTGATGTATCGTTATAAGCAGTTGGATGGTGCCTATCATAATGCGCGCCAACAAGGGCTTGATGGGGCATTGTTCCCAATGGTGACCTTCAATGGGATTGAATGCCACAACGAGTGGGAAATTACTTTCGAGGAAATCCATCGTAACGGCGACATTGCCTTTGCTATTTATAACTACACGCGTTATACCGGTGATACATCATACGTCTTACATGAAGGCAGTAAAGTGTTGACGGAGATTTCTCGTTTCTGGGCAGACCGAGTGCACTTCAGCAAACGTAATCAGCAGTACATGATTCATGGGGTCACTGGCCCAGATGAATATGAAAACAACGTTGATAATAACTTTAATACCAATTATTTGGCGCAATGGACGTTGAAGTACACGCTTGAAATTTTAGATCAGGTCAGTGACGACCAAGCAGCGGCCTTAAACGTGACTGCTGAAGAACGTGCCCACTGGCAAGATATCGTTGATCGGATGTATTTACCATATGACAAGGATCTGGATATCTTTGTTCAACATGATGGTTATCTGGATAAGGATTTAGCGCCCGTTTCCGCAATTCCAGCTGACCAATTACCAATTAATCAGCATTGGTCATGGGACCACATCTTACGGTCACCTTATATCAAGCAAGGTGATGTGTTACAAGTGATGTATGACTTTATTGATGATTTCTCAAAGACACAATTGAAACACAATTTTGATTTCTACGAACCGATGACGGTTCACGAATCAAGCTTGTCACCAGCCATCCATGCCGTGTTAGCTGCTGACTTACACTATGAAGACAAGGCTGTGGCTTTCTATAACCGGACGGCACGGCTTGATCTTGACAATTACAATAATGATACGGTCGACGGTCTTCACATCACCTCAATGACTGGTGGTTGGATTGCGATGGTCCAAGGATTTGCTGGCATGCGTGTTCATGATGGACAACTGAGTTATCGGCCGTTCTTACCAAAACAATGGACGAAGTATTCTTTCCGTCAAGTCTTCCGTGATCGGATTATTGAAGTCACGGTTGATCACAATGGGACGACTTTGAAGTTGATTACCGGGGAACCGATTGATGTTCAAGTGGATGGCACCACGCAAACATTGACACAGAACTAGTTCAATCCGCACTGATCGAAGGGAATGAGGCGTACGATTTCTGCAGTACCATTTGGTGTGTATCAAGGCGAGTCAGTCTATTTATACACGATTGAAAATATCTATCATAGCAAACTAAAAGTGTTGAGTTATGCGGCAACGTGGTATGACTTCGAAGTGCAGGTCGACCGCCAGCCACACTCATTAGTGCTTCACTTTGATAACTTGGCGGATTATATCGAGACGCCTTATCAAGTCGGCAAAACAGTGGGTCGAGTTGCTGGCCGAATCGGTAACGCGACGTTTTCCTTGAATGGGCAGACGTACCACTTACCGCCAAATAACGGCCGGCATTTGCTACACGGTGGCGATCATGGCTTACAAACGCATAATTTTCGAGCCCGTTTTGATCCTGATGGCGACACTGTCACATTGACGACAACGCTAGCGAGCGCTGACGATGGGTTTCCAGGCGACTTGACAGTAACTATAAGCTATACGTTAACGGCCGATGATGAGGTTCAAATCAGCTATTACGGGGTGACCACTGCTGATACGTTATTCAATCCGACCTGTCACGTTTACTTTAATCTTGATGGTCAGGCCGCACTGATCAATCCCCAGCAATTACGCATCAACTCGACCAAGCTAGTTCATACGAATCACGAGAAGGTCCCGACCGGCGTCTTCTACGTCCCGTCACCAGCGTATGACTTTCGTGAGCAGCCAACGATTCAATCGCAGCTCGATCGATTGATCCAAGAAACTGGCAGGACGGAATACGATGATTGCTATGTGCTTGACCACCAGGATGAACCCGCTGGCGTGTTGGCAACGACTCACGGGCGACTGCTCATCAACACGGATCGCAATGGTTTAGTTATCTTTACCGCTAATCCCGAACGAACGCAGTCGTATCGTTTAGGGGACTACCATGCGCTGGCCGTAGAATTGCAAACCTTGCCGGATGCTATTAATCATCATGGCTTTGGCGATGTTGTTCTACGGGCTGGTCAGCCACGGACGTACGTGAACCGCTACCAATACGTGTCAAAATAGCAATCAATAGATGATGAAAATTATTTTCTTTATCACGATCAAAAAGCAGTGCTTGCCATAGGGGCACACTGCTTTTTTGGTATACTTGGTTATAACAAAAACGCGTCATCACAAGTATAGAATGACATTCCGTAATTTGTGATGACACGCTTTGTTTTAATCTTTAATCGATTGCTTGTAGTTAACAAGTCCAGGTGATAACAGAATCTTGTCCTGAATACGGCTACTTTTGAATTGATCAACACGCGTTACGCCGACGAGTGCAAATAGGCGTTTTAATTGCGACTGCCAATCCGTCAGCATCGCAATGACTTCGTCGTCCGTATGATGGAGTAAGGCGTGTAGCACGGTGCCAGCCATGCCGACCGCGTCAGCGCCTAACATCAACGCTTTTAAGATGTCGAGTGGCTGTCGAACGCCACCAGCAGCTAAGACCGTGAGATCATCCGGTCGGTTCTGAACGCCTAGCAAGGACTCAACCGTGGTGAGGCCAAAGTCGTGAAGGTAGGCCATATCGCGGTTAGCACGTCGGCGATTCTCAATGTCGACAAAGTTAGTCCCACCGTGACCGCCTAAATCTAGGTAGCGTACGCCGGCAGCGTAGAGCTGTTGCATCGTGGGGCGGGAAATACCAAAGCCCACTTCTTTGACGATCACTGGTACCGTTAAGGCTTGGACTAAGTCCGAAATGTTAGTTAGCCAATGAAAGTCACGATCGCCTTCTGGCATGACGATTTCTTGAACGACATTGAGATGGAGTTCGAGCGCATCGGCCTGGAGCATTGCAATCGCTGTTTGGGCCGCAGATAACGGGTGGCCGGCACCAAGATTGCCAAAGATCAGCCCGTTCGGATTGTGGTCACGCATCGTGGCAAAAGTGGGGGCTACTTGGGGATCTTTGATGGCGACACTTTGAGAGCCGGTCGCAATCGGTAAGCCACAAGCTGCAGCGATGCGGCCTAAACGAGCGTTGATTTCGCCCGTTCGCTGTGAGCCCCCAGTCATCGCTTCAATGTAGAGGGGGCTGTCCCAATGCCACTGGCCAACGGTGGTGGCTAAATCGACGTCGGCCACGGCAGTTTCCGGCAACGCGTCGTGGCGAATCCGGACCTGGTCAAAGGCATTGGCTTGTTCGCCATGAAAATACTTTTCAGCTAACGAAACATGTTCATCTTTCCGATGAGATTGTTGACTTTGTGGCACGGTGCCACCTCCAATTAATTTAGAATCTGAAAACGAGTCCGGCAAGGCTGCCAGGCTCGTCAATAAACTGCTTAAGAATTTGGTAAAACGGTATCCTGAACCGTATGCACGTTTAAGTTAAGTTGTTCGATACCATCGTGAGCCCACGCAGCTAATAATGGTCGTGGGTCGATGGTTTGATCAATCAAAACGATCCCACAGTCACCACCACCAGCGCCCGAAGTCTTTGCGGCCGCGCCAGCACTTTCGGCGAGTTGAATCATACGCTGCAGCAGGGGTGTTTCAATCGTCACGTGACTGAAATCGCCCAATTTCTGAAGTAGTTGACGATTCGTTCGCAACTCGGTTTGAATCACGTGCAAGTCACTGTGATGAAAACCAGTGATCATACGTTTTAGACAAGCTTTGCTGGCTTTTAGAAAGGTCTGGTATTCGCTGCGTTGCTTCGCCTTGACTAAGGCCACTTTATCGACTAAGTGTGATGTGGAGGCCGGTGAACCCGTCCAACCAATCATCAAACGTAAGGCTGCTGGAGGGGTCAGTAACTCGATTTTTAGGTCGGGCCACGGCATTGTTAACAAATCACTTAAGCTTGACTGAGCTTGTTGTAGGTGTAACCATTGCCGATCGAATGAATGGTAGGCGATCCAGCCACCATAGACGCTGGCAGCAATGTCACCAAGCGAACCATTGCCTTGCACGGATAGATGGGCAATCGCGGCTAATTTGAACAGTTTATTTTTATCCATCGGTAAATGGTAAAACTGACATAGTGCTTTGACGGTTGCCACGGTCACTGCTGCTGAAGAGCCGAGACCGTATTTTTTACCATCAGCACTATCGAGTTCGCTATTGATACCGAGATGATAAACACCAAGTTCACGCCCTAATTCATGGGCATAACTTTCAGTGAGATTGATCGCTGCTAAAATATAATGGAAGGGATTGTCACGATTATCAAAAACCATCGCGTCTCCCTGACGTCGCCAGACGATTGAGTTTTCTTGATACTGCTCAGAAACGATGCTCCCAATCGTTTCGCTAGGTGAAATCGTTGCCGTCACAAATTGATCTAGTGCAACAATAATTGCTGGATAACCACTTTCCACTACGGCGTATTCACCGGCAATGTAGAGTTTTCCAGGGGCTTTCACCGTTATCATGCCATCATATCCTTTCATGACCATCGCTGATCATTTTAAATTAAACTGAATTATTTTTCCGTTATCGTGATACCTGGACCTGGTTTAGCGACGATTAATTGATCAGCGTCAAAATGTTGTTGTAACCCGGTCATAATGGTGTCGGTATCTTGACCCGCACAAATGATTTTGACGTTTGGGCCAGCGTCCAAAGTATAATAACAGTTTATCCCGTGTGAACGCAAGTCGTTGACTGCTTGAATGGCCGTCAGTGTATCCGCAGTGAAGTAGTTAAAGGCGGGCTCAGCGCTCAAATTAAGCGCGTGCATTCGCATTGCGTTCGTTTCAGCAATTTGGCCAACAGTAGTGAGATCACGATCGGCAATGGCTTGGCGCATTCGCTTCAAGTCCGTCTCAGCCGTGGTGATCCAAGCTGGATAGTAGGGGGATGTCGCGACGACCCGTGCCATGCCGTCCGTTGAGCTGATTGGCTTTTTGGTGGCCTTCAAAACAACGGCGATCATTTGAATGTCCCAATCGACCGGGTCTTGTAAGACTTCCGCGTAAGAACTCTGATCATCATGGCCGGCATGCCATTCGACAAAACCGCCAAAAATTGAGCGGGTCGCAGAACCTGAGCCACGGCGTGCTAGTCGTGATAGATCAGCCGCATCTAGTTGTAAGCCAGCCGCACGACTAGCAGCCCCTGCTAAGGCCGCGAATCCGGAGGCGGAAGAGGCTAAGCCAGCTGAGGTCGGCACATGATTTTCAGTTTTGACCGTTGCATAGTTGGTTTGACCACTGCGCTGGCGAATAAGGTCGAGGAACTGGCTGATTCGTGCTGATTTGCCCGTGGGTAAGTGTTGATGGTTAAAGTAAATTTGGTCAGTATCGAGATGCTCATCAAAGGTCACACTGGTCTGGGTATAGAAGTGATCAAGGGTCAGCGAAATACTCCCATTTTGTGGTAGCATTAGCGCCGCATCTTTTTTCCCCCAATATTTAACTAACGCAATGTTAGTATGGGCCTTTGCCGTAACGGTTTTCACTATGTCTTTTCCTCCAAAATTAAAATTAGTCATCGCATAAAAGTGGTTCGACCCAAGTCGCAGTCGCACCGGCTGCGGCCAATTTTTGTGATAATTGGTTGGCGATGCTGGCTTCCGGAGCGAGCGCAATCAAGCAACCGCCCTGACCACTACCGGTTAATTTGGCAGCGAGCGCACCATTTTGGCGAGCCACTGCGAGTAGTTGTTCAAGGGCAGGATGACTGACACCCATGGAACGTAAGTCATCTTGCGCACCATTTAGGGCTGTTGCCAGGGCCCCCATGTCACCATCTTCAAGCGCGGTTCGGGTCTGACGAGTCAATCGGCCCAAGTCATCAATGCGTGCTTGAATCGTCGCGCCCTCAACCATTAGTAAGTTGCGAACGGTCGCCACTGCAACTTTGGTCTGACTTTTAATACCCGTGTCCGCGATGACTAAATAGCCGGGAAGCTTTACCGGAATCGGAAAGTTCTCACGACCCTTGACAAACCAGACGGGACTTTTGGCACTGGCCGTCGCAACGTCTAGGCCGCTGGGTTGACCATGCGTGTAACTTTCCGCCACATTGGCAGTGGCCAATAATTCTTGGTGGGAGAGTGGTCGGTCGAAGAAATCATAAAAAGCCCGCGTTACGGCCACGGCCGCTGCGGCTGAGGACCCCATTCCGCGTTCAGAAGGAATGTCGCTCGTGATGTGAATATCGAAGCCCTGCTCGGGGGCATCAAAACGTGCAAGCAAGGTTCTAATGAGCGTCTGAATACCGCCTAAGTTGGCAGACATCATCTTAAAGTCGCCGTTGAAGTAACGGCTTTTGACCGTCTGCGCTGCATCACGGCGGTGAATAATGGCCTGCATTTGGATGGTCGAAATCGGTAAGGCAATGGCGGGTTGTCCGTAAACCACACCATGCTCGCCAATTAAAATAATTTTGGCATGACTAGTACCGGTAGCTAGATCTTTCAATCGTGTCGCTGCCTTTCTGTAAGTAGATTAATAATAGCTTCATAATACCTTATTAGCGCTTCTTTTGCCATGCTAACCCCGGCGAACGCGCTGAATTCAGTTGAAATGTAAGTTAAACTGGTTTGGAAAGTAACAATTTAATTAAATTAAATCATTCACGTGAGGGGCATACGGACAGACTGGTTATCAACGGCAGACGAAGATCGATTACTATGTTAAAATTAGTAAATGATTAGAAATCAGTCCGATAATGATGAAAAAGAAGTTGAGCTGCTTGTGACGGGCTACGTGGCCCAGAATTCACTAATTAGGAAAGTGAATTTTGGGCAGCAGTGCCGGCTATTCAAGCGCGCGTACTCAGCTGACTGTGTTATGGCAGATGTACGCCGAGACACTTTCATGAACTTTATCATTGCTCAATCATACTCTTGGCCAGTTGGACCAGTCTCTGCCCGTTGCCCTCAGACTGACGAATTTGGCTTAAGAGTTGGTCGGGCTGAGTTCCCTACGCCGAATATGCTATAATTTACAATGATCGACGTGACGTATGTGTGACGATCGGTGTGGGGGATGAGCCAAGCGGCTTGCGTCATCAGGACGACTTGTGTCACTGGCACAGTTTAGTAGGTTGAACTCAGCTAAGTTGGGCTGACCGACGAACCGTTAAAGTTAGTGGTCGAGACCAAGTGTAGCGCTACTTGGACCAGCCTTCAGTCTGATTACAAACACATCGCACGTGATATGCCATAAAGATCGATTAGTTGGTCGAACATCAGCGTTAGTGTTGATGACGGATTCAAGCGGTAACCAATCTAATGAACATCTTTACAATCCATAACTTGGGGAAATGACCATGAAACCAAACACAACTTATGCGGTAGTTGATATTGAAACTACTGGAACTAGTGTGAAGGACGGCGACCGGATTATTCAAATCGGTTGCGCGTTTGTTAAGAATAATAAAATAATTAATACATTTGCCACGGACGTTAATCCGTTAACAACGGTTCCGGCCGTTATCGAGAATTTAACGGGGATCAGCAATGCACGGGTGCGCAAAGCACCACCCTTTGATGATCTGGCTGGTACGGTATACAGCTTATTACAAGGGACTGTTTTTGTCGCCCACAACGTGAACTTTGACCTGCCATTTATCAATTCAGAATTGCAGCGTGTCGGTTATCCAGAACTACCAATTCAGGCCGTTGATACTGTGTCTCTTAGCCAAATTCTGTTACCGACTGCTTCGAGTTTTCGGTTGCGGGACTTGAGTCACTTGCTTGCGATTGACCATAATCATCCACATTCTGCGGATAGTGATGCAATTGCTACGGCCCACTTGTTTATCACGTTACAACAGCGGCTCGCACACTTACCATTGATCACGTTACAACAAATGGTGCAATTAGCACCGGAGTTACCACGTGAAACGGCTGACTTGTTTGCATACGCCTTTCAACAGGGCAAACAACATCCACAGCAGTTACCAACTGACTTAGTGATCAAAAACGGGCTCGCTCTGCGTAAACAGCGATTGCCACAGCAAGCCGCGGGTCGTAAAGCGGCACGCTATCCGTTGACAAAAGCACAAAAGCAGCATATCTTTGGTGATCGCTTGACTTATCGGCCACAACAGGCCCGGATGATGAACCAGATTTATCGGCACTACTCAAAACAGTCTGCTGAACAAGTACCATTGTTGATTGAAGCACCGACCGGAACGGGTAAAACACTCGGGTATTTGCTGCCACTCGCCTACTTGGCACAGGATGGTCAACAGGTGGTCGTTAGCACGGCGACGACGGTCTTACAAACGCAGTTACGTGATCAGGGTGTGGCGTTGTTGAATCAGTTGTTGCCTAATCCTGTGACGGCGGTTGTGATTAAGGGTAATCAGCATTACGTTGATTTAAACCGGTTTGCCCGTGGCTTGGCGTTGCATGAACATTCGAAGCAAACGCAATTATTGAAGTTGCGCGTGCTAGTGTGGTTAACGATGACAACGACTGGTGATCTGGATGAATTGCACTTGAGCACGTATCAAGCGCCGTACTTTAGCGAAATCGCCCATCATGGCGTGGCCTCGTTGAAAGCTGATGACCCGTTTTTTAAGGAAGATTTCTTACGCTTTCGGGATCAATTGACCGCGCAAGCGACTTTTATCATTACCAATCATGCCTACCTGATGCGCCACGTGGCCCAACTGGGTAGCCGTCAAGAGCGGCCACTGCTGGTTCTTGATGAGGCCCAGCATCTGGCAGATGGCGTCGTTCGTGACTCACGGCAGACGTTTGATTTCAATGGCTACATGGCGACCTGCCACAGCTTGATCAGTCGCATTGACACGGAACATAGTCTAAATTTACGGGCACTGTTCGCGGAACAACCACAGGCCGATTATCGTCTGAAATTATTAGATAATTCATTGAATGATACTGACCTACACCTGCAACAACTGCAGGCGGCGCTAGCCAGAACGTTTGTACCAGCACAAAAGGGCGGCAATCAGCCTGCTGAATTAGGAATCACCACGGATCAGTTGACTGATTTCTTTGCGGCCCACAATCCGCTGATCAAACAATTACAAACGGCCATTGAAAACTGTTTTTTACAGTTTCAACAATTAAATGAGCAGTATCAACATGATCAATCGCAAATCTTGCCTAGTGAACAACACGTCCTCGACGACTTTGACAATCGTCTTCAACATCTTCGTCAGGGCTATGAGTTATTACAAACGTGGTTAGTGCCAGCTTCGCGGGAACAACGGGTCTTCTGGGTGAGCCTTAATCAATGGCATGATCGCGGCAGTCTCACGCTCGCGGGTAGCTTGATCGATACGCAAGGGTATTTTAAGACGCAACTATATCCTTACTTCAGTGCGCCACTATTAACTGGTGCCACGCTATTTGCCACTGGGAAATCTCAGTACGTTTATTCGCAATTGGATATTGACCAAGCAACGGCTAAGCATCACCGATTATCAACACCGTTTGATTTAGAACACCAGGCACGGCTATTCGTCGCTACGGATGCTACTGCGGCGGAAGCACCCAGTGGCAAGCAGCGCGTGGCATACTTGACGCATGCGATTCACGACATCGTGATGGCAGCGCCTAAGCAAACGTTGGTCTTGTTCAATTCACTGAATATGATTGAAGCAGTCTTTTACAGTTTGCATCAAACGGATCTACCTGGTGATCGCGAAATTTTGGCTCAAGGCGTCAATGGTAGTCGTGAAAAGCTGCTTCGGCGCTTTATGCAGGGGGACGATGCCATTCTCCTGGGTGCCGGTAGTTTCTGGGAGGGGATCGACTTGCCACAAGAACAGTTGGAATTGTTGATCGTCACGCAATTACCGTTTGAATCGCCCGACCAGACGACAACCAAGGCCCGTTATCAACAACTAAGGCAAGCACAACTCAATCCGTTCTATAACGAAGCGTTACCGAAAGCGGCATTGAAGTTACGTCAGGGAATCGGCCGGTTGATTCGGACGGATGAAGACCGAGGGGCAGCGGTGATTCTCGATGACCGTTTGATGACGAAACGATACGGGCAGACGATTCTTAAAGCTTTACCGAAAACGTTGCCGCCCGCAACCGGTTCATTGACGATGATTACGCAGGAACTTCAAAGTTTTTTCAAAACTAAGTAAGAAACCATTCCGCAATCAGTTAAATTTGCTATAATTAATTTATCTGTTTTTGAAAGGAAGAGCATATGCGAGTTCAACGTAGAAGGCGCCCTGAGCGACTCATTATGATTATTCTGGTCGTCATTTTAGCTATTATCGTGGCGGTCTATGGCACGTTATGGGCCGCACAACGGCCAATGCACCAAGCCCAGAAGACGGCGTATAGTCTGGCCGTCAGCAAGGGCAAGCTAAAGACCACGACGGCCTTTTCACAGTACAATGGCACCAGTAGTTATTACGTCGTTACGGGAACGTCGAGTAAAAATGTTCCGGTATACGCGTTAATTAACGCGAATAAACATCATAAAACGACCGTTATCAAACAGTCCGCTGGGATTTCACGTACGAAAGCCTTGAAAAAGGTCTGGTCTAAACGCAATCCTAGCAAGGTTATCAAAGCGACGCTTGGGAAGTATGATGGGACGGTCGTGTGGGAAATTACGTACTTGAACCAGAAAAAGAATTTATGTTATGAAATTTTGCAGTATTCTAATGGAAACCAGCTGAAATCAATTATTAACATTTAAGGTTAAAGGAGTGCGGATGTACATGGAATTATCGCGTAAAGTAATGCAGGTTCAACCGTCAGCGACATTGAAGATCAGTGCGACTGCCAAGCAAATGATGGCGGACGGCGTTGACGTTATCAATTTAGGAATCGGTGAACCGGATTTTCAGACCCCGGATAACATTAAGCAAGCAGCCATTGATAGTATTCAAAATGGTCAAGCGAGTTTCTACACACCGGCAACTGGATTACCAGCTTTAAAACAAGCCATCAGTCAGCGAATTGAGGCTGACCATCACTACCATTTTGATCCTAATCAGATCGTCGTAACGGATGGCGCAAAAATGGCGTTGTTTACGTTATTCCAAGTTATTCTGAATCCCGACGATGAAGTGTTATTACCAGTCCCATACTGGGTCAGCTATTCGGAGCAAGTTAAATTAGCTGGTGGTGTGCCAGTCGAAGTTAGCACCGATGAACAGTTGCGGTTTACCACTGCTGATTTGGAAGCGCAGCGGACGCCTAAGACGAAGGCCTTAGTCTTGAATTCGCCACAGAATCCATCCGGTCTGGTTTTCAGCCGTGCAGAATTGACGGCGATCGTGAATTGGGCCGTTGAACACGACGTTTTGGTAATTGCGGATGAAATTTATGAAAAGTTATTATATAACGGTAATGAATTTACATCCGTGTTAGAATTAGATGATGCTAATATGGATCACGTGGTTTTGATCAATGGGGTTTCAAAAGCCTATTCCATGACTGGTTGGCGTATCGGATATGCTGCCGGGCCACAAACCATCATGGCTAAGATGGGGGTCGTGTTAGGTCACGCTGCTAGCAACCCAGCCGCCGTATCACAATATGCTGCGATTGAAGCTTTTAGTGGTGACCAATCATCTGTTGAAACGATGCGTCAGGGCTTTGAAGCGCGGTTAAACGAACTATACCCACTGATCGAGCGTTTACCTGGGTTTAAGATGCCTGCTGGCAAACCAGCGGGAGCCTTTTACTTGTTCCCAGATATTACGGAAGCATTGCGTTTAACAGGCTATGCAGATGCACCGGCCTTTGTGACGGCAGTGTTATTAGAAGCCCATGTCGGTTTAGTGCCTGGAGAGGCGTTTGGCATGCCCGGTTGTTTACGGTTAAGCTATGCAACTGATATCGATTCCTTGCGAGAGGCCCATCGACGGTTACAAAAGTTTATGACAGAAAAAATTGCTGAACAAGCAAAGTAATTGGAGGATGTAAGTAAATGGTGCAACAGATCAACATTATCGATGCTAAGGACCATGTCGACGAAAAAGTAAAGATTGGGGCTTGGCTCACTAATAAACGTTCAAGTGGTAAGATTGCCTTCCTACAATTACGTGATGGCTCCGCCTTTTTCCAAGGTGTCGTTGTTAAGAGCCAAGTTAGCGAAGAAGTTTTTGAACTCGCTAAGGAAGTTAAGCAAGAAGCCAGTATGTGGATTACGGGTGTGATTCATGAAGACAGTCGTTCAAAGTTCGGTTATGAAATCGAAGTTGAAGACATTGTAGTCGTTGGTGAAAGTGAAGAATACCCAATTACGCCTAAGGAACATGGGGTGGACTTCTTACTAGATCACCGGCATCTATGGTTACGTTCTAAGCGGCCATGGGCAATCATGAACATTCGTAATGAAGTCATTCGCGGAACGTATGAATTTTTTAATCAAGAAGGTTTCATTAAGATGGACTCACCAATTTTGACTGGGAGTGCACCTGAAGGGACAACTGAATTGTTCCATACTGAATATTTTGATCGGGATGCCTACTTATCACAGAGTGGTCAGTTATACGCCGAAGCCGGAGCTTTGGCCTACGGAAAGGTCTTTACTTTTGGCCCAACATTCCGGGCTGAAAAGTCCAAGACTCGGCGGCATTTAATTGAGTTCTGGATGATTGAACCAGAAATGGCCTTCATGCATCAAGAACAAAGTTTGGAAGTTCAAGAACGTTATATTGCCTTTCTTGTTCAAGGTGTGATTGATCATTGTCAATACGCACTCGACATTTTAGGTCGTGATGTTGAAACGTTGAAGAAGTACACCAAGTTACCTTATCCACGAATCAGTTACGATGAAGCCATTGAATTGTTAAAAGAAAATGACTTTGACGTGGATTGGGGTGTTGATTTTGGTTCACCAGAAGAAACCTTCTTGGCTGATCACTTCGATCAACCCGTCTTCGTTTTGAATTACCCGAAAGCCATCAAGCCATTTTATATGAAGCCGCATCCAACCCGGGACGACGTGGTGATTTGTGCGGATTTATTAGCCCCAGAAGGCTATGGTGAGATTATTGGCGGGTCAGAACGAGCAACTGATTACAATTACTTACTTGACCATATCAAACAAGCCGGCTTAAATCCAGACGACTATGCTTGGTACTTAGATTTACGTAAGTATGGTAGTGTTCCTCATGCTGGTTTTGGTTTGGGACTCGAGCGATTCTTGACTTGGATTACGGCCGAAGATCACGTGCGGGAGACAATTCCGTTCCCACGGTTGTTGAACCGGATTTACCCGTAAACTTTAATTGAAGGTTAGTTTTATTAAGAGCGTGGGACCTAGTCTCACGCTCTTAATAGTGAAAGGATGATAACGAGATGGAGTCCTTAGCTGCCGCGTTAGTGAATGATGGTCAAACGACCATTGCGAACGCATTATTGGCCCACTATCGTGAAATTGGGGTCACAAACGATGAATTATTGGTTTATTTGCAGTTCAAACGGTTAATTGATCAGGGTAATCAATTCCCAGATGCTGCGGTAATTGCCAAGAGTTTAGGTGAATCGACAAATGCTGTTTTTCAGCGGCTACATGAAATGTTAGCCAAAAAATTGCTGACGATTGAATCGATCACGGCTGATGACCAAAAAATTCATGACCGTTATAATTTTGACGGCCTGTATGATAAGTTAGCAGTTGCGCTCAAAAAGCAGCCAGTTAGCACTCAAGCTTCGGAACAAGCCACGAGTGAAAACAGTCGGCAAAAGGTTTTTCGGGCAATTCAGACGGAATTTGGCCGTGACTTATCACCGATCGAAATGGAAAGTATTAGTAAGTGGTTCGACGAAGACCATTATGAACCGGAAGTTATCGAATTGGCATTGCGGGAAGCAGTTCTGCGTCAAGTCTATAACTTGACGTATATGGACCGAATTCTGTTGAACTGGCAGAAGCGTAACTTAAAAACGGCTGCCCAGGTGGAAGCAGAGCGCCAACGCAGTATTGAGCAACGCTTGAATTCCGCTCCGCAACCACAACGCCAGACGGGCGCAAATGCTGGTCCGAAGATTCCGTTATTCAAATTAGGTGAAGACCAGTCTTAAACACTGTGCTGAAAAGCTTATCGGGGAAAACTGATTTTAAATAAAGTGGTGGCGATTGCCTGTGCGAGGCGTCGCTACCACTTTTTTTCGGGATGGGTTAGTCGTTGTTTCATATCAATGGCGTTTGCCCACGTCATTGGCGCAGCGTACTGAGGTTAAAACAGGACCACCAGGATTTCCTGTCCTGGTAAGCCGGTGGGATGCACATCATTGGACCAAAATCAGTGGGCACCACTATAAATTAAAAAATGGTTATAATTAAATGTTGACTTCTCATTAAAATAGCGCAATACTGTAAACAACCAAGTAAATATATTAATAAATACGTCTAAGATGAGTAGCCGTTGTTGGAATGCCTTAGAGAACTGCCGGTTGGTGCGAGGTAGCCATTTCGCAACGTTGAAGATGGTCTTATAATGCAAGTTTCAACGCTGAGCTGACGGGGTTAAGCGTTGACGGCTACGCCCGTTATGCGGTTAGAGTCTCGCTAAGAATTTTCAGTGGCGGTACTTGAAGTGCGGTGGCCTGTGAGGGTCATTTGAAGTAAGGTGGTAACACGGAAAAACGTCCATTCGTCCTTAATCTGATAATCAGATTAGAGACGATGGGCGTTTTTTAATGGGAGGAAGCAGACTATGACAGAGGCAATCATTGATTTAAAAGACATCGCAGTGACTTTTGACGACGGGCACCAAGTCGTTCACGCGGTTCAAGATGTCAATCTACAGATCCAGACGGGTGATATTTATGGCATTATTGGATATTCCGGCGCTGGCAAAAGTACCTTGGTACGGGTGATCAATTTATTACAGTCACCGACAACGGGCCAGGTAGTCGTCAATGGCCAGGCCTTACAAACGCTATCGCCAGCTGCATTACGTCAAGCCAGGAAACACGTTGGGATGATTTTTCAACACTTCAACTTGATGCAATCACGGACCGTGTTGGGAAACGTTATTTATCCATTATTGGGTCAAAAAATTAGTAAACAGGACCGACGCGCCAAAGCATTACGGCTACTGAAGCTCGTTGGGTTAACGGACTATGCGCAGACCTACCCAGATAAATTATCTGGTGGGCAGAAACAACGGGTGGCAATCGCACGGGCACTAGTCACTGACCCGCAAATCTTGATTTCTGATGAAGCAACTAGTGCGCTTGATCCAAAGACCACGGCGGCAATTCTTGAGTTGCTACAACGGGTCAATCGCGAGCTAGGGATTACCATTGTCCTCATTACGCATGAAATGCAAGTCATCAAGAGTATTTGTCATCATGTCGCCGTTATGGCTGATGGGCGGATTATTGAGCGGGGCCCCGTTGCTGAGGTTTTTACAGCCCCCAAAGCACCTCTGACCGTTGATTTTGTGGAAACATCTACCAATGTTCGGGCCGCCATTCAGCGAATCACTAAAACGATTAAATTGAGTGAATTAGCAGCGGACCAAGAGCTGATTGCGTTCAAATTCGTTGGTCAATCAACAAAGCAGGGAATTGTCTCGCAGTTATCGCAGACGCTGGGGGTCGACGTTAACATTTTGTTTGCCAATATCGACCAGATCGATGGTCAAAATGTTGGTGACATGATTGCGATTATTACGGGGGATTTAACGGCCTTCAATGTGGCGGTCACTAATATGTCGGCTCAAGGTGTCCACACTCGCATTATCAATGAAGAAGTTGTGAAGGGAATGGTGGACTAATGACAGCATTAATTCCGAATGTCTTACAAATGAAAGCTGAATTTATTCAAGCAACGTTAGAGACCCTCTATATGACCGCAGTTTCCGCGCTGGTTGCAGGAATACTGGGGTTGGGTTTAGGGGTACTGTTAGTGGTGACACAGCCCCATGGCATTTTAGCTGATGGCCCCTCGTATCAAGTGTTAGACAAGCTAACCAACTTACTCCGTTCGGTGCCATTTATTATTCTGTTGGCCGTAATTTCGCCGTTGACCAGCTATTTAATCGGAACAACGGTGGGGACCACGGCATCGTTAGTCCCACTAGTTTTTGGTATTTTTCCTTTTTATGCCCGGCAAGTGCAAAATGCGTTACTCGATGTTGACCAAGGAATCGTTGAGGCTGCTCAGTCCATGGGATCTAGTCCCATTGCAATTATTTTTCGGGTTTATTTGAAAGAGGGACTACCTGATTTGATTCGCGTCTCAATCGTGACGGTGATTAGCCTGATTGGTCTGACGACGATGGCTGGTGCGATCGGCGCGGGCGGCTTGGGTGATATTGCAATCAGTATTGGTTACGCCCGCTTTGAAAACGACGTGACGTTTTTCGCAATGATCATCATTTTGATTTTAGTCTTTGCTGTACAGCTGTTTGGTGATTGGCTCGTCAAGAGCGTCACACATCATTAATAAAGGGGGAATTAGCCGATGAAACGATTAGCATGGTGGTTGATTGGTATTGCTGCAATTGTTGGTATTTGTGTGGGATTACATGAAATAACGAGTTATTCGGCCCGTGCACAACAGAGTGCCACGATTACGGTCGGATCAATGGGATCGGACTATGAAGTCTGGCAGCACATTGCTAAAAGCCAAGATGCCAAAAAGATGGGCTTAACGATTAAGGTTAAACAAATCACTGATGGTGTTCAGCTGAACAAGGCCACGGCGGACGGTAACGTTGATGTGAACGCCTTTCAGTCCTGGTCATATTACCAAACTTATAATCAGCAGAATCCCAAGGCCAAGTTGGCGGCGTTAGGAACGACTTATTTGGAACCAATGGGAATCTACTCCAAAAAATATCAAAGCGTTGATGAAATTCCGGATGGCGCTACGATTGCAATTGCTGACAAT
This sequence comes from Lactiplantibacillus sp. 3062, assembly GCF_055413545.1. Classification (NCBI taxonomy): domain Bacteria; kingdom Bacillati; phylum Bacillota; class Bacilli; order Lactobacillales; family Lactobacillaceae; genus Lactiplantibacillus; species Lactiplantibacillus sp. 3062. The sequence goes on along the minus strand of NZ_JBVAYE010000002.1, from coordinate 286,033 downwards.
CCCTCACAAGCTTCGCGAGGCTTGTTACTGCTCCAAAAAGCGGGCCTGATCAAACTGGCAGCTAATTTTGGTGTCTTAGGTTCAGTGAAGGATATTACAAGCAATCCCCGTCATCTGAAATTCAAACAGATCGATGATACTACTGGTCCCCGGATCATTAAAAGTGTCGATGCAGTTTTGATTTCGAATACGGTTGCTTTGGAAGGACATTTACACGTTTTACGGGATTCGATTTTCCACGAAAGTCTGAATAAGAGTACTAGGGATAATGTTAATATCTTAGCAACGGCCGCTAAGAACGAACATCGTGCTAGCTATCTTAAACTAGTTAAACTTTACCATCGGGCGGATATTCAAAAGTATATCAAGCAAAAATATTACGGTACTAAGATTAACATCAATAAACCGCTATCTTATTTTGACAATTAATAAGCATATTGGGTGCTGGATGATTATAGATAAGTTATGATTATGATAATAAATGTTGTAACTCATTGAACTTATCAGGAGGTCTCAACCATGTATAAACGAATCCTAGTCCCATTAGATGGTTCCGATAATGCTTATTATGCACTTGAACATGCGATTGCCTTAGCGAAGGTTTTTGACTCCCAGTTATTTTTATTGAATGTCATCGATGTTAATCGATTTGGCGTCTACAGTCCAGATGTTTTTACGAGTGCGGCGCCAGATATGATGAGTTTTGATCAAGCCCAGAGTAAGAAATTGTTGGAGCGGGCCCAGAATCAAGTTGCAGCCCACCAGTTGCACGCCGAAACAATTCGGCAAACTGGGGTACCCAAAGTGACAATTGCGGTCGATGTTCCCAAGGCCCAAAATATTGATTTGATCGTGATTGGTCGCTCTGGGACTAATGCGATTTCTCGCCTGTTCTTAGGTTCAACGACAGCGTATGTTGTTCGTAATACGGAGGCTAACGTCACCGTTGTTAACATGCCGAGCGATGAAGCTGAAGAGGTTGAACAAACCGGTGATGTTTCGGCCGACGATTCTAAATAACTTGTCAGAGATGATTAAAGCTGGTCACACGACGTCAACATTGACGCTCGTGCGGCCAGCCTTTTTAGTTTGGGACAGGCGATGACGAAAAAACAAAGTCGTTTTCCGTTACTGACGATTACCGATTTGAGTGCCAACTGATGCCGTTTGGGTGCTAGTTTGGCTGGCGTACTGGCTTAGTAGCTGATTGCAGGTGATTAGCTGCAATCAGTCCAATGAATGTCAATGCTACCGTCAATACCGCTAGGGCCATACCGGCGGCCGCTTCACCTTGTTCGAACGATTGATAGATAAATGTTGAAACGGTCGTCATACCGGAAGGCAGTAACAATAGGGCAACGACTAATTCACGACTCGTGGCAATGAAAGCCATCACAAAGCTGTTGAGTAGCGCGGGCCATAGAATCGGAAGTGCAATTTTTAGGATAATGCGGCCGAAACTAGGTTCGAAGATGCGCGCGCTAGCCAGCAATTCCGAGTCAAAGGCCTTGAGGGCGGTCGTCAAGTATTGCACCGTTGTTGGTAGAAATAAGGTGACATCCGCGATCAGGAGGATGGTTAGGGTGCCGTATAATTTGGTGAACGCCAGCACCTGTGAAAAGAGCATCATTAAGCTCAATGCTAAGACGACGTTTGGAATTGCGAGTGGCAATGCGCCCAAGGTATGACATAACTGTCGCAGCCACTTGGGAAAACGTTTTGTTAAACTCCCAACGCTCAAGAATAAACCAACGATCACATTGAGACTGCTAATCAGTAATGCCAATCCGACGGTCGTAACAATGGCCTGCCAGGCAGGACTATCAAAGCGTAAGAGGTCTATATAGTGTACAAGTGTCAAATTAGACGGACTCCAACCAAGACTGCGTTGTTTGAGTAGCGATTGGAGCACGATGGCACTGAATGGCAGGACAATAGCAATACTGATGACTAGGGTGACGAAAGTGCCTGCTAATGTTGTCACTCCAAGCTGCCGATATTGTGACGCTGACCGTTGTCCGGTGAACTTAACAGCTGGCCGGCGTAACAACCATTGCTGGATACCCCAGGCAATCAGGGCAATGGTCAGTAGGAGGGTGCCGGTGAGTACCCCGTTTTGGAAATCTAAGGGCCACTGGCTGAGGTCCTTTTGAATCGTAGTCGTCAGAACTTCGAAGTGGATGCTCCGACCAAAGGTGGCTGGCGTTCCAAATTCAGCCAAGGTTTTGGTAAAGACTAAAATCCATACAGCTAAGTATGGGACTAACATGATTGGTAATGTGATTCGCACTAGTCGTTGCCAGGTGTTGACCCCATGAACTTCGGCCACTTGAAGCCAGCGCTGGTTGAATTGCATGAGGGCTGCGCGTAAGCCTAAGTATGCCACGGGATACAAATGCAGACTCATGATAATGACCATCCCGAACGGTGAAAATAGCCACTGAAATTGGTGGTGCCAACTCGGATTAAGCTGAGCCAGTAATCCGTGTGGTTGAAAGAAATATAACCAGCCCATCGCGTTAATATATGGTGGTGTCATGAATGGCACTAACAAGAGCCAATGCAACCAGGCGAGCTTTGTTAAACGGGTGTGCGTCATGATCCATGCCAAAGGGGTGGCTAGCAGGGTTGTCCCGACGACCGTGCCCCCACTGAGGAACAGACTGTGTTGAATGCTCACACGGTTGGTTGGCTGCGTCAGTTGTGACCATAGCTGGCTTGGCGATTGCCCGACTAGTGTTTGACCAATCAGGGCGACTAACGGGCCGATAATCAGAGTTGCCAACAAGCAACTGGTGATGATTGATAAGGACAAGCGGATTTGATGATTACTCATTGGCTAAAGACCTGATTGAATGCGACAACGTTTTTAGTCAGGGCCGCGTTGGCACTGGTCCAATTGACCGTGTAGGCTTTGATGGCTTCGCCATTGCGTGGATCGGTCAAAGTGCTCGTGGTACCTGGAATTAAGTTACTTTTTTGAATTTGTCTTTGAACTTTAGCTGATAAGAGATAGTCAATAAATTGTTTGGCAGCGGCTTGATGACGACTAGCCTTCAAAATCATCGCCGGTCGTGGATTGACCAAAGTCCCACTCTTAGGATAAACGAAACCAATTTTTTCGCCTTTTTTAATAGCTGTTAGACTCATGTAATCGACCCCACCAAAGACGGCGATTTTTTGGCCAGTGATGACTGCATCGAGTACTTCCTTGTTAGCACCCCCGATATCGGCACCGTTTTCTTGAAGGGCTTTAAGTAGTTGCGTACTGTGTTTCATTTGATAAGCGTTAATGAAGTCCAAACTAGAACCAGAGGTTTGGGGGTCCGGAATGGTCACTTGATTGCGATACGGAGTGGTTGTCAAGTCAGACCAGTCTGTCGGTGCCGATTTGATGTGCTGCGTATTGTAGGTGATGCCGACTGCCGAAGCACTGTAATTGATCAACTGGTGGCTAGTATCTTTAAATTGTTTATTCAGGTGTTTAGCTTGAGAAGGCTGATAGGTTAATAGCTGGCTATTCTTTTGTAAATCGACGCCAGCGGCCATTGAAGCTAAAATCAGCACATCAGCTTGGGGATTGCCTTGCTCGGCCTTGACCTTACTTAAAATTTTCCCGGTCGTGCCGTCAAAACTTTTGACTTTAATGCCAGTTTTGGCTTCAAAACCGTGGATGATTTGATCAGAAAGGGGTTTAGGTCCAGCAGCGTATACTGTTAAGACTTGTTGACTGGTTTGCGCGTTGGCGGTTAACGTTTTTTTCTGATGTTGATTAACATAAAGCGACGTGCCAATTGCGAGCACGCCGAGCGTGGATAATGTGATAATTGCTGCTTTAGACATGTGAGTCAACTCCTAAAAAGTTAGTATTTGATGTGGATCGATGCTTAATGTGATCGGTGCAGTGGTATAGGGTAGCTGGGTCTTGACGTGCCAATCATAGGCGCCGACTTGAACGTAAGTATCAAAATGATCGCCCATAAAGGTTGAACGCTGCACCAAGCCTTGGTAAGTGGGCTGCTGAGTACCCGTTTGACTGACTGCGACATATTCCGGGCGAATGGCCTGGTGCGCGTTGATCTGATTAAGGGTGCCCATAAAATTGGCGACAAATTGAGATTTTGGCTGTTGGTACAGCTGTGCTGGTGTGCCCGTCTGCACCACGTTGCCCCCTTGCAGTAATACGAGGTGGTCGGCAACTTGCAAGGCTTCTGGACGGTCGTGAGTTACAAAGATGGCCGTCAGATGCTGGTCGTGAATCAGGGCGCGAATTTCTAATTGAAGCCGTGTGCGCAGTTCGGGGTCAAGCGCACTTAAAGCTTCGTCGAATAAAATCAAATCCGGTTGGGTCGCTAGTGCCCGTGCAAGGGCGACCCGTTGCTGTTGCCCGCCCGAAAGTTCACGTGGATAACGATGTCGGAAGTCAATCAGACTAACTTGTTCGAGGGCCCAGTTGACTTGAGCAGTCAATTCCGGCTTGGTCAGATGCTTTTCTAAAGCGAAAGCGACATTTTCTTGGACCGTCATGTGCGGCCACAGGGCAAAGTCTTGAAAAACCATCGCCAAGTGCCGCTGGGCAGGGGGCTGATTCCAATGGGTCGCGGCGTCAAAAATGGGCTGATTATCAAATGAAATTTGACCACTGTCAGGTGTCGTGAGACCCGCAATCATGTTTAAGAGCGTTGATTTGCCGGAACCGGACGGGCCAATTAATGCCGTGATTTGTTGATCAGGAATCGTCAGACTGAGTTGATTGATTACCGGACCTTGAAAACTTTTGGATAATTCGTGTAGCTTAATGGCAACCACGATATGCAACTCCTTTGTCTTAATTGGTTTGCTCAGTTTATTAAGTTACTTTGTATTGTAGTGGTAATTCGCCGTGTTAACGTTGATTTTGAGTTTAGTTTATGTAAATTTTGTGTGTTATTTCGGTAAAACAGTGCACATAAAAAAAGACCACTGAATCGAATTCAGTGGTCTTGGGTGATTCTTATTGTCCTTCAGTCGTGTTATTGGTATCAGCGGTCGGTGTTTCCGATGAAGTCGCTTCGGAACTTGCTTCGGAGCTTGAACTTGCTTCCGAACTGCTGCTACTTTCTGAACTAGATTCAGAAGATGAACTTTCGGCGCTACTTGAGGAAGAAGAAGCTTCGGAACTACTACTGCTACTTTCCGAACTACGACTACTTGCTTCTGTGCTGGTGCTTGAACTACCCGTTGTTGTTGAACTAGAGCTAGCTGAACTAGCGGTTCCTGACGAGGCTTCACTACTGGAGAAGAGGTGACCAACAACGTAAAGTTCTTCGATACCGTTCTTCTTAGTCGTGCCAACTGAGCTTGGTTTGGTCCAATCAGAGTTTGGTGAATACTGTTGAAGGTAATTCATCATGGCGCGATAAATTTGTTGTGAAATCTTTTCGTTGGAGGTATCTAGATAACCACCAGCTTCGGTGGACTTATCATAGCCAGTCCAAACGGCGACCGAATAATTCTTCGTGTAACCGGCCATCCATGAGTCAACGACGGCATCGGATGGTACTTTGTTTTTATACTGAGAAGCATAGTTGTCAGTACCAGTCTTACCAGCTTGGTAAACGCCGCTGATCTTAGCGGTTGTCGCCGTCCCAGTAGAACTATTGATGACCCCTTTCAGCATATCAGTAATCATGTATGCCGTTGATTTCTTCATGGCGCGCTTACCAGTGCTAGTATACGATGTCGTAACGCCATCAGAAGTAGTCACTTTACGGATGTAGTATGGCTTATGATAAACACCACCGTTGGCGAACGCAGCGTAGGCACCGGCAACTTGTAAGGTGGAAACACCAGCACCGATCCCGTTGGCATAGTTAACGGTTTTGAGGTTCATCCCAAGGTTATTGGCAAAGGTTTTGGCTCGGCTTTTACCAACGGCTTGTAAGGCCCGAATTGCTGGGATGTTCCGTGATTGAACCAGTGCTTCACGCATCGTCATATTGCCCAAGTAATTATTGTCAAAGTCATGCACGGAAATGTTAGTCCCGGGATATTTGTATTTCGTATCAGACAACGACTTGTAAGTTGGCCAATTCAAATATTCAATGGCTGGTCCATAATCGAGAATCGGTTTCATCGTCGAAGCGTTTGAGCGTGATGTCCAGACAGCTCGGTTGGTTCCGTACGTGACATTACCGGTTTTCCGACCACCAATCATAGCTGAGACCTTGCCAGTGTATGAGTCAACAACCGATACCCCTAATTGGAAAGTCTGTTTTCCATTATTAGGATAGTTGACGTATTGAGACGTGTTGGCAATGTCATAAAGCCGTTTCTGGGCATCCATGTCAATGTTCGTATAAACTTTCTCGCCATCGGTTAAATTATAACCTTTTTTGAGGAGGTCTTGACGGACTTCGTTCAGGTAAGCATCCAAGATTTTATTTGTCTTTTCATGCTTCGCTAGGCTTGAACGTCCCGAACTAGTTAAGCCCGTCTTGACACTGACTTTTTCAGCAGCAGTTTCCTGACTCTTGGAGATGACCTTGTTATCGTACATCGCTTCCAGCACCAGATTACGGCGGCTAGTTGCGTATGATGGATAAGTCGTCGGGTCGTAGTAGGTTGGTGATTGCGGCATACCTGCGAGCAGTGCGAGTTGACTAAGGCTCAGATCTTTTAATGACTTACCGTAATAATACTTGGCGGCAGTCCCCATACCATAAATCCCGTTACCCATATAGACCTTATTGATGTAAAATTCCAGAATCTGAGATTTACTGTAATGTTTTTCAAGATTAAGCGCAATCCAGGCTTCCTGCGCTTTGACTTTCAAATTTCGATCCGAAGTACTGGTGGAAAAGACCGCAAGTTTAACGAGTTGCATGGTCAAGGTACTCCCACCTTGCATCCCGAGTGAGCTACCTTTTAAGTTGCCGACTGCAGCCCCAAGAATCCGGTAATAATCGACCCCCTTATGCTTGTAAAAACGGCGATCTTCGATTGAGACGACGGCATTCTTAAGTGTGGATGGGATATTACTAGACTTAACGTATTCGTGGTCGTTAGTTCCCAAAGAGGTCAAATACTTGTCGTTCTGGTCATAAATCTTAACGGTCCCCGTATTGACAAGGTCACTCTGTTTGACTGTTGGTGCCGTCTGCGCATAGTAGAAGAAAAGTGCTAGACCAGCGAGTACCCCGATGACAAACAGTGCAGCTAAGGATAAAATAATCCGCCGAAACCAGTGTTTCTTAGGTGGTTTAGGTTGGCTTTTTCTGCGAGCAACCCGTGAGTTCTGTTCATTGTTACCTGCCATGATGTTCTCCTTTAATGAATTGATGAGGTCTCATCAATAATATGATCAAGCGCATCCAAATAGGGAATGCGTGGATTGATTTGATAATGTAGCTCCGCGGCTAAATGTTCAATATCCGTCAGTGGAATTGACTTGCGACCACCATCTCCTTGATGATCCCAATAAGTAAATAAGTCGCTGGCTGTTAACAAAAATAGGCGCCCCAAACTCGCAAACCGAATGATAACAAAACAGATTCCGCTTTGAGCTAAGCACTGGCGCATGTGCTTAATTTGATGCTCATGAAAGTTTTTTAGCGGAAAAGCCGTTTTGTTCTTGGTCTCCTTGGCCTCAAAATCTAAATACTTCCCCCGATAGACACCGTTATAATCAGTAGTAGAAGCTTGTTTAAAATAAGCTTCGCGGATTACAGCGGCGCTGCGTTTGGGATAATCGACTTTAACGATTTGAATGGGCGTTGGCTTTTTATGAATAACTGCGATATTATTTTCAAGATAATAGGCGTTACTATCATTGATTTCTTGTTCCAAGCTCATTCCACGATCGCCAAAATTGACGTTGGCAAATTTGGAAGATTTCGATTTAGTTGGGCCGGGTTGGCGATAAACTTGACCGTTTGGATAGCGAATCGTCACATTAATCAACCTCCTAATAATGTTACATTTTACCATTAACTAATAGGGAATGTGAAATATCTGTGAGTTTTTAACTGATTTAGACCGATTTAGTGACAGAAAGGAGACTTTTTTATGAGCCGGTTGTGGCTTAGTGGTTACCGGAGTTACGAGTTGAATGTCTTTGGTGATCAGGATGATAAACTAAAAGTTATTAAGTTTGCGTTAACTAATTACTTAACGACGCAGATCGAGGATGGTATGGATTGGCTGATAACGGGTGGTCAGCTCGGTATTGAACAGTGGACAGCCGAAGTAGGGTTAACGCTCAAAAAGACATATCCAGAATTGAAAGTGGCAATGATGTTACCATATGGTGAATTTGGTGGGCGCTGGAATGAAAATAACCAAGCTAAATTACAGACTTTGCTGGCCCAAGTCGATTTTCATGCACCAGTCAGTAAACAACCGTATGAAAATCCGCAACAATTAAAAAATTACCAAGAATTTATGGTTACCCATACGGATGCGGCCACTCTGGTATATGATCCAGATAACCCCGGGAAACCCACGTATGACTATGATTTGATTCGGAACTTTAGTGACACTCATCCGTACCCATTGACCCTGATCGACTTCGACTGGTTACAGGAAAGTGCCAATGAATATGCAGAAAAACAGAATAATGGTTTTAATTTTGAATAAAGTCTGCTACAATGTTTTAAGTAATGCGGATGCCGAATGGGTATCGCGCGAATAACAATGAGGTGTTTTTAAATATGGCTAAACGTAATTTTACTCCCAAAGACATCCTTCAAAAAGAGTTTAAGCCAAAGATGCGGGGTTATGATCCTGCCGACGTGGACGGCTTCTTAGATAATGTCATTAAGGACTATGAGTCATTTACTAAAGATAACCAACAACTTTCAGATGAAAATGAACGGTTACGGGCCAAGGTTGACGAGCTTACCAAGCAAGTCGCTGTCGGTGCAACCAGTCCATCTTCTCAACCGACTAGTACGGTGACGAATATGGATATTCTGAAACGTTTGTCTAACTTGGAACGTCATGTCTTTGGTGCCCAATTAGATAATAATCAAAATGAATCACACCGTCTATAATTGTGATTCGATGTAAATTCTGGGTAATCGCGGTCGGCTTATGTCGGCTGAGGAAGGTCCATGCTCGCACAAGCTGCGATGCTTGTAGTGTTCGTGCTCGGTGAAAAAATAAGCCGGGGTACCGATTTATCGGTAACGGCGGAAAAAACGGCTAAGGCTTCGGCTATGCCCGAGTATTCCTGAAAAGTGCCACAGTGACGATACTCAATTGGAAACGGTTGAGTTGGAACGCGGTAAACCCCACGAGCGGGCAACCCAAACTACGGTAGGGGCGCTTCACATAAGGAACTGAACTAAATGTGGGGGGAGATTAGTAATCTCGAGATAGATGATTACCGCCTAGTTAACAGACCCTGTACTTTAACTAGGTACAAAACATGGCCTACAGGAATTTACATTTAGACAGGAGACTGGGACAAAAGTTCGCTTTTGTCCCAGTTTTTTTATTCGATCAGTTAGCAAACTAGCAACTTATGCTAAACTAGGTGAGGAAACCAATTTAGTGGAAATATTTACTCAACAAGATGCGCCTACAGAACAGGCGTCGCAGGAGGAAACTATGCAAAAATTTAGATTAATTGCCACCGCCGCTAGCGGAATTGAAGCATTAGTGGGGCGTGAATTACGAGATTTAGGGTATCAAGTTCAAACTGAAAATGGCCGGGTTCGATTTAACGGAACGATCAAAGATATTTTGCGGACCAACTTGTGGTTACGAACGGCTGATCGAATCAAGATCATCGTTGGTGAATTTGATGCTTATACGTTCGATGAGTTGTTTGAAAAGACTCTCGCATTGCCATGGGACCAGTTATTGCCGATGGACGCTGAATTTCCAGTTGAAGGTAAATCGCGCAACTCTAAACTCCACAGTGTTCCCGACGTGCAGTCTATCGTCAAAAAGGCGATCGTTAATCAGTTAGCCGATACTTATCATCGGAGCGGGCACCTTCCGGAGACAGGCGCTTTGTTCCCATTAGAAGTGGCTATTAATAAGGATCACGTGTTGTTAACGCTGGATACAACTGGCTCTAGTTTATTCAAACGGGGTTACCGAGTCGAAAAGGGGGGCGCACCCTTAAAAGAAAACATGGCCGCTGCCTTAGTGATGTTAGCTAAGTGGTATCCGGATAATCCATTTGTTGATCCAGTTTGTGGTTCGGGGACGATTCCAATCGAAGCCGCTTTACTGGCGCGCAACATTGCCCCGGGGTTCAACCGCGCATTTGCGTGCGAAAAGTGGGACTGGGTTCCCGCTGGCCTGAGTCAACAATTGAGAGACGAAGCTGATAGTTTAGCCGATTACGACACTGAGCTGGATATTAGTGGGTACGATATTGACGGTAAAATGATTGATATCGCCAAGCTGAATGCGCGGGAAGCCGGGTTGTTGCATGACATTCATTTCAAACAACTGGCCGTCAAAGACTTTACGACTGACAAGATCAACGGGGTCCTAATTGCGAACCCACCATATGGGGAGCGGCTAAGCGATCGGGATAGTGTCCGGATTCTCTATCGGCAAATGGGCCAAGTTTACAGTAAATTGCCAAGTTGGAGCAAGTATATCTTGACCAGTGACTTAGAATTTGAAGACTTCTATGGACAAAAAGCCACGAAACGCCGGAAACTCTATAACGGTGCGTTACGGACAGATTATTTCCAATATTGGGGTAAACGAATTCGGCCAGCACGGACGGAATAAGCAAGCGACCTTTGTTGGTAAAAGTAGGTGAAAAATATTGGCAAATGAAATACCGCGGTCTGAAGTTGATTCCCAGCAGCTATTAGTATTTAAAGTGCTGGCTGACGTGGTTAGACTGAACATTGTTAAGTATTTGAAGCTGCAGGATCAGGCCGTTACTTGTGGGCAAGTCGGACAAGCAATGGGGATTAGTAAAACCGCTGGTTCATATCATTTTAAATTGCTGGAAAAAGCAGGATTAATAACCGTCAAAAAAGTTGCACGTGAAAAATACGTCATGTTGAACCCCAAAACTTTTGATCACTATGTTACCCATTTTTATCAAAGCCTTTAAATTGCTGAGTATTTTGGGCGGTCTTCAACTGTGATTCTGACTAATACCAGTTCTTAAGTGCCGATTGGTCTTTTGAACTGGTATTTTTTTGTTGCCGAATCGTTAGTGGGATGGTACGCTGTAATAGTTCAAAAATATTTGAACTATTGTGGGTGGCCACCCAACTAAATCTAAGAAAAAGATTGACATAGTAGATTTAAACTTTGTGAGTAGGCTTATTCAGCATTGGTAAGTCTGAATAAATGATAATGGGGCGGAAAACATGGAAAATCGACAGCGACAGTTTGGCTGGTTATTAGCGTTAACTTCATTAGGCTTTTTTATGGCAATGATGGACTCAATGATTGTGACAACGGCGTCAACAGCAATTAAAATTGATTTCGACATCTCGGAGGCCAGTTTACAGTGGGCCCTCAACGCTTACAATGTCGCGATTGCAGCAACGTTACTTGTGGGCGTTGCATTAGGTGATCGCTTTGGACGCCGCCGGGTTTATAATCTCGGCATTTTAGTTTTTACGCTGGGTTCAGTGTTTTGTGCATTAGCCAATCGAATGCCATTATTGATAGTGGCACGTGTCATTGCAGGTATTGGGGCCTCCGTCATGACACCGATGTCAATGGCTATTTTAACGGCTGCAGTTCCAGTTGCGAAGCGTGGGAAAGCTTTAGGAATCTGGAGCGGTATCGGTGGACTGGCACTGATTGTCGGGCCGGCTCTGGGTGGTCTAATTGTAGCTAAATTAACCTGGCAGTGGATTTTTTGGATCAATGTGCCACTTGGCCTGATTGTCATAGGATTATCCCGGTTCTATTTACCAGAAAGTACCGGGGTAGCAACACCAATTAATTTAACGGACGCAGGTCTTTCAATGTTAGCGATGACCGCAATCATTTGGGCCTTAGCTGCCAGTTCGACTAGTATTAATGGACTTGGTCCGTTCGTTGGCCTGATAATTGGCTTAGTTGCAGGCACTTGGTTTATCAAGCGACAGCAACATGTCGTTGCACCGTTAATGCCGTTAACGCTTTTTAAAAAGCGTATTTTTACGATGGGAAATGTGGCGACTTTTTTATTATATGCCGCGATGTACGGAGTCGTTTTCTTTTTACCCCAATTCTTACAAGTTGTTCAGCATGATAATGCGTGGGAGGCAGGATTGTCCTTATTACCTTGGACTGGGACACTAGTATTAGTTGCGCCATTTGCTGGCAAAGCTGTGGACCTCTACGGGGAAGCGATTGTGGCAGTTATCGGGCTATTATCTCAAACATTTGGGTATTTCATGCTTGGTTACCTAGTTGCCAACCATGTTGCTTATGTTATGATGATTGCTCCGCTGGCAATTGCTGGGATGGGATTGTCAATGGCGGGCCCCGCGTTACAGCATGCAGTTTTGGGGGGAGTGTCACCGGCAGTTATCGGTAAGGCAGCCGGAATTTACAACGTTTTTCGGTTACTTGGAGGTGCGGCTGGCACGGCAATTGCTGTGGTGGTGTTTACAGTGAGTAGTCGGGTACCTGCGATGAATGCAATTGGCTTTCAAACAGTCATGTTTAGTACAGCATTGATTTCAGCTATAGGCGCCGGTTGTGCTTGGCAAATAAGAAATTCAAAGAACTTGTAGCTGACAATAACGATCATTACAATGTGTGACAGATAGTTTGAGTAGCCTTAAAAGAGCGTGTTTAATCGGGTGACCGACTAAGCACGCTCTTTTAAGGCTAACGTTAACCATGGTTGAGCCTTTGATAATTAATTTAAATAATAATCGAAGAAATTAGCAACTTTGTTCATCAGAGGCACTTTGACCAGATGTTTGGCTTGATAACCCGTGATAAATGCCACTTGTTCAGCATACGGGGCGGTATGCACGCGGTCAAAGAAATTACGAGACTGTGAATAAGGAATCCGTTCATCCTCAGTACCATGCCAAAATAAAAGTGGCCGATGATTGATGGTTTCCGGTTGCAGGTTAAGATCATAGTGATCTAGCCAACTCGTCAATAGGGCTAAATCACTGGGAATGTAATAAGCATGGGCCTGCGCATGTTTGCGGACTAATTGGGCGTACGCGTTCAGGTTAGGGGTCCCCATAATGATTGTGGCTGCTTTAATTTCAGGATGATGGGTCAATAAAGCCCCGGTCGTCATGCCACCCATTGAATAACCGCCGACACCAATCTGCTCATTCAAAATGAGTTTACGCTCCCGGTAGTAATTCACAATTAGCTCGAATTCGCCAAGATTACCTTGGATACTGTTCCAAAAAGTAAATGAAGGAATCTGGCTAACGATTTGGTGTCGTTCACCGTGATTCATGGCATCGGGCAAGACGACTCGTAAATTCTTGCGAGCCAGTTTACGTGCTTGGGTCAAGACGAGTTCTTTATTGGACTGCCAACCGTGGTAAAAAATCACTAGTGGCAGCGGTTGGTCTAAATGGGTTGTAGTAACAACTTCCAGCGCAGGCACATCTTGAAAGTGTCGGTTAGTAACTTTGATCATATTTATCGGCTCACTTTATTAATATTATGATTAAGTTAACTGTGCCAGAAATGACTGCTGAATACAACTGATAGACTTGTTTAGTCAATATTTGGTCTTGTTAATTGTTAGTGATGTTAAAATAATGGTAATCGCCTGTTTATTAACTAGAATTACGGCCTCTAAAAAGTAATCTTAAAACGGAAGGTGTTATAAATGACCGAAATCGAAACGGCACTACTTCGGGACCGAAAAGCAAAAGTCCAGCAATATTTTGCGATGTGGGTCACTCGTGATTTTGAAGCGTTACCAAGAATATTTGCGGTCGATTGTTATTATCAAGAATGCTATGGACCAGCATATCTATCATTAGCGGAAGTTCAAGCCTGGATTGAACATCAATTAAGAGTTCAACGGGTAACGGCGTGGTCGATTCAGCGGTTGTGGTCAGTAACTGACAACATGATCTTTGCCCAGTGGTCCTTCACCGCTGTTACTGACCGGATGACTCAGTTTGATGGGCTTTCGGCAGTTCATTTTAATTTAGCAGGACGTATCGACGATTTACGAGAGTATCAGACCACGACTGCGCATGATTATCCTTATCATGGATCCGTGCTGTGATATGCGAAGCATGTGTGTCATAATGTAAGCGAAATCATTTTGAGCGTTGGGGGAATCAGTATGCAAGTTCAAGTTTCTGTTATTGTGGCTGCATGTAATGAGGAGCACTGGTTAAGGCGTTGTTTGACCTCATAAAAAAAACAGACATTAGCGGCCTTAGAAGTCATTATTGTTGATGATGGTAGTACGGACGGCACGGCTGCAATTTGTGACCAATATTGTGAGCGCTGGCCGCACCTATTTCGGGTTATCCATCAACGTAACCAAGGACAGGGACCTGCACGTAATGCGGGGATTACCGCCGCGCATGGTCGCTATTTAGGTTTTGTCGATGCTGATGATTGGGTCGAACCGACGATGTATGCGACCTTAGTAGCAACGGCTGAGCGTAGTCATGCCCAAATCGTCGTTTGTGATGTTCGTAAAATCTACGCGGCGACTCACCGCACAACTAGTCTGCTGAGCTTGCCAGATGCGACTGATCACGTGGCAATTGCGGCTTATCTTAAATACGGTCTAAATAATGCTTATTCCGGAAATAAATTATATGCACGTTCGTGTTGGCAGAAATATCGTTACCAGCGGATGGTCTACGAGGATTTAGATATTTTGCTGGACATGTTGAGTTGCTGTGAGCGAGTCGCATATGTGCAACAACCATTTTATAATTATTATAAACATGCTGGTTCGACAACTTTAGATTATACCAACCCACGACTGTTTGATATTATGACAGCCTATCAAGATGCCATTGAGCACGCCAAGGTGACGTATCAGGATGCGGTGACTTATTGCGTCGCTAAGCGAATTTTGATTAATTTAGCAACGCCAGGCTTTGCCGATTATCTAGCGGAGTTTATTGAACTGATACGACAATTGCGTCCTACTTTTGAAGCCAGTCCGTCAATAATGAGTGATCCGGCGATTAAAAAAATTTGTGATTATGCAGGTCAATTGACATTACCCCGGCGATTTATCTGTGAGCGTGAGGACTGGGCTCAATCGTGGCAGCAGTATAGTCGGAATTTCAAAACGATTATACCGGTAGCTAAAGCATTGCCGGCCGATTTACGACAACGGTCTAACCACTTTAAACTCGATTATTGGTTGTTGAAAACGTTATTTGAACAAGGTGGCTTGCTGATTTTGGGTACCGTCAAGTTGCACCGACCGTTTGGGCGTTTACGGGCGGGAGGTGACGTGTTAGCCTTTGAAGGTGAACATTGTTTATTAGTTGGTGCGCAACCACGTTCTCCACTGATTTCTGAATTACTGCAACAGTTGATTGTTGGTTCCGAGTCACTAACAGAGTTGCTGACAATGGTTAAGGCACAGCCAGAACGATGGTCAGCGGGTACGCATAAGATTCGCTTGGTTGACATAAAAGATTGGCTACAATAGGGCGACGGGTCACTGAGTCATGCAGAGCAGCGGACTCAGTGACCTATTTAGTCATTGGTTACATTGAAAATGAATAAAAACTAAATAGCAATTTAAAATATTATATAATGATGATAAAATTAATTTTAGATTAAATTAAGAAAGGGTGAAAATATGTTAAAACCAGCACCATTGCACGTTGGTGACCACGTGGCCGTCGTCAGTCTTTCGAGCGGCACGCTCGGAGAACTCACGCAGCAGCATCAATTGAATCGGGGGCTAAAACGGATGCGCCAATTAGGGCTCGTCCCAGTCATGATGCCGAATGCTTTGAAAGGGCGACTGATTTTACAGCAACGCCCTGAATTAAGAGCCGCCGATTTGAAGGCGGCTTTCTTAGACCCAAGTATCCGTGGAGTTGTGGCGGCAATTGGCGGTGATGATACGTATCGAACCGTGCCATTTTTGATGGCTGATGAGCAGTTTAAGACGGCGGTTCGGCGGTCGCCTAAACTGTTTACAGGCTTTTCAGATACGACGATCAATCATTTGATGTTTTATCAGCTTGGACTGCAAACTTTTTATGGCCCCAATTTTTTAAGCGACTTGGCCGAATTAGGGCCGACGATGTTGCCGTATACCACGAAGACTTGGCAGCGTTACTTTGAAAATCCTCAGCAGACAAGCATTATTAGCAGTCCCGTGTGGTATGACGAACGAACAAATTTCAGTGAATCGGCGCAGGGAACACGGCGCATGACCCACACCGAAATGCACCATTACGAAGTGTTACGTGGTCACGGGACAATCAGTGGGACGCTACTTGGTGGTTGCCTGGACAGCTTTTATGATTTATTGACCACGACCCGTTATCCAGACGAACGGCAAGTTGCGGAACAGTTCAGACTGATTCCATGTGCAGCCGAATGGCGCGGAAAAATTCTGTTTATCGAAACGAGTGACGCGCAGCCGCAGCCAGATTTGTTCAAGCGGATGCTGCAGCGAATGCGACAAGCTGAGATTTTGACAAACGTAGCCGCCGTGATTGTAGGTAAGCCGCAGAATGAGCATTATTATCAGGAATACCGCCAAATTTTGATCGATGAGACAGCCGATTTGAAATTGCCAATTCTGTACAATATTAATTTTGGTCACGCTTTTCCGCGAACGGCACTTCCATATGGGGCGCAAGTGTGTATCGATTTTGAGCAAGCCACGTTAAAAATTTTAGAACCTTGGTTTGTGGAAGCTTAAGTAGTCATTGTTAAATTGGTATCGGCAGACGATCAAAAAGATATTCTTTGTTCATTGCAACGAGCAAAGAATAGTGCAATACGAGAGGAGTTGTCATATGAAATTACAAATTCGACGTTTTAAAACTACGGATGCGCCAGCAGCGGCGGCACTGATTGCGCGCACATTACTGACGAGTAATCAGGGTGACTATCCCAAAGCATACTTGGATCGGCTCATTACCCAGATGACACCGGCTTGGCTATGCCAAAAAGCTGCTGCGACGCACTTTTATGTCGGTTATTTTCAGCAGCAACTCGTTGCGACCGGGGCGATTGGGTCATACTGGGGGCGCCCAGGTGAGTACAGTCTGTTCACGATTTTTGTTGATCCGGAGGTTCAAGGCATGGGGGGGGGCGTCAAATTCTGCATACCCTTGAACAGGATGTCTATTTCAGTCATGCCCACCGTGTAGAAATTCCAGCGTCCGTGACTGCGCACTTATTTTACCAACACTTCGGGTATCGACCTAAGCCTGGAGGAATCTACCCGGATGATGAAGGCCTGTATCGATTAGAAAAGTTTCCACATGAATCATTTCACTAGTAAATCACACTTTCCTGCATTGGTTTATAATGTAAACAAATTGTAAAGTGACTGCAATCAGTTTGAGAACTTATCTGCACATTTTATCGGTAGGATAAGGTGTGCAGTAAACGTACATATCAAACTAATGATGGGAAGGCGAGTAATTTGGTCATGCAGAAAAAGTGGCGGTTGATACTGCTGCTCGTGGGTTGTTTTTTAGGTGGTATCGGAGTCGTTCAGGCACACGCGGCGGTGCCGGATATCTCAGAGTGGCAAGGTCAGTTAACGAGTACCGAGGTTCAAAGTTTGAAGAGTCAGGCTGATTTTGTCATCAACCGGGTGCAATATGGGAGCAGTTATGAGGATCTCTACCACACCTCTAATGAGAGTCTCTATGTGAAATATGGTGTTCCGTTCGGGTCCTATGACTATGCGACCTTTACGAGTACCGCGACTGCCAAAGCCGAGGCAGATAAGTTCTATCAACGCGCAAATAAGAACACGAAGTTCTACGTCTTGGATTTTGAAACGACTTCCATGAGTAGCACGGCGGCCAACGCGGCTGTCAAGGCTTGGTATACTGAGATGCGGTCGTTAACGAGCAAGAAGTTGATTTTTTATTCGTACCAGTCATTTGCAACCACATACGCCAACACGGCACGGCAAAGTTTTGATGCCCAGTGGATTGCAAATTACTCCTCGAAGCCGACGATTTCGTTCTCATTGTGGCAATATTCCAGTAGCTATTATTTATCTTCGCTAGGACAATATGTTGATAACAGTTTGTATGACAGTGCTTCCGTGACGACATACCACCCGTTAAGCTGGTGGACTTCCGGGACTTCGGCATCATCGTCGACCAGTTCAACTAGCACGACGTATGCCTACAGCAGTTATACGAAAGGGCAACATGTGTACCTCAATAATGGGGCGTCGAGCTATTATGACGGCACAAAAGTGCCCAGTAGCGCTAAGAAAAAATACTACAAGGTCACAGCAACCAAGTCAGTCACTAAGAGTCGTTCCAAGCAGCTGGTTTACTTAAGTGGTCTAAATAAATGGGTCTTATCACAGAACGTCACCGGCTATTGGGTCGGCCAACACGGATTATATCAACTTCGTGAAAAGAGCACTTTGTTCAAAGATGTTAATTTGACAACCTCGACGGGTAAAACCTTGAAAAAGGGTGGCATCTACAGTGGTAAATTGGTTAAAAGTGGGAATTTCTATCGAATTAAGGTGAGTGGTGGTTATATCACGGCGAAGGTCTCCAAATCTGATCATTGGTACTATGAATCAGTACCTTCCAGTGGCTGGATCAAGGCTAAAGTGGGACTCTACACCTATAAATCTTCAAACTTTGTTAAGTCTAATCGACACGCTTACCACGCCGCTGGTGATCGAATTAAAGTAACGAAGGTTTACTCACGGTCGGGTGGCTCACGCTATTATTTAACGAATAAAGGGAATTACGTTTCAGCCAACCGCTCAAACGTGGTCACACAATAAGTCAATTAAGTCGCTCAAAACGAGCATAGCCAGTTGATTACTAAACGACTTTCAGCAAGTTATTAGCTGAAAGTCGTTTTTTTGAGGAAATACGTCGATTGGAAGTACGTTAAGATTAAAAAGTGCTACACTTATTTTAATTATATTTTAATCTTGTGGGGTGGGAATACAATGAAAATTGGGACATTTTCTGCATCAACGCCGATTACGGCATTATCGCCAAACCGTTATGCTCGCGCACGACGGTTCTTGGCAACCCAAGGAGTGACCTTAGTTGCCGGTAATTTGACGGGACGACGGGATAGTTACCGTGCTGGTTCCATCAAAGAACGGGCGGCCGAAATCAACGCGTTAATTCATGATGATTCGCTGGACATCTTGATGGCAACGATTGGTGGGACGAACGCAAATTCGGTGCTAGCAATGCTCGATTACGAGTATCTCAATCAGCATCCCAAAACAATTGTCGGTTACTCCGATGCGACGGCCGTGTTATTGGCGGTGCAAACGCACGCGCCTAATTGTCGTGTGATTTACGGACCGGCCTTAGTAGCCTCACTTGGCGCCTTAGAGTCAGAGATCGTGACAACCACTTGGCAGAATTTTCTGACAGTCTACCGCGCAGCACCGGGGCAGGCCGTAACCGAACAGGCACCGGCACAGTGGACGGATGAAGCGGTCAATTGGGAGACCTTTGAACATCCGAAACACATGCACGCAAATACTTGGCATTATACGGCGACCCCCATTTTGACTGGCCGTTTGATCGGTGGGAACTTGAACACCATGTACGGGTTCTTTAACTCACCTTATTTTCCAAAATTAACTGGTAACGAGCTTTTATTTATTGAAGATGCCGAGAAAACTGCAGCAACGCTGGAAAAAAATTTCGTAATGTTAGCGTTGGCTGGTGTTTTTGATCAAATCTCTGGCATTATTTTGGGAAAACACGCGTTGTACGATGATCAAGGCAGCGGGCGGTTGCCAATCGATATCTTACAGGAGGTGCTGGGGGATCGCCAATTACCAATTATTTACGACTACGATAGCTGCCATACAGTCCCCATGCTCAGTACGCCATTGGGGGCGGATGTCCGGATTGATGCGCAGGCTCGAACGGTGACGTTTAGTCATTTTTAGACTAATAATCGTTATAAATTAGTCCAAAACCGCGAACCACAACAGGTAGTCAACGGGGTTGTAGTTGATGTTGCCAGGTTGTTGGTGAGCATCAAAACATAATGAGTTGGGAGTAAGCTCATTCAGTCGGTGATTGGTCAGACTCGAGGTCCAAGAAAAAACGTTTTTGAAGCTTAGTCGCGGTGTAACCAATTTGCTGATAAAATTGGTGCGCGCCTTGGCGTTCGATACCGGAATTCAATCGAATACCAGCGACGTGATAAAGGCGCGCTTGTTGTGCCAATGCGGTCATTAAGGAACAACCAACGCCTCGATGTTGTACGGTAGTGCTAACGGCGAGTGCCAATATATTGAATAGTGCTGGACCATATGTTTCTAAATAAACTTCAGCATGGACATAGCCAAGAACTTGTTGATCATTGGCGCTGGTCGCTGCTAGCAAGATATGCCGCTCTGGTTGTGACAGTAAGCGAGCTAAGTTTTGAGTCGTATTTATTAAGGGATAGTCATAGTTTAGTTGGTCAGCGTTTAATTTCTGAATCGTAGGGGCATCAGTAATTTGAACAGCTCGAATCATAAATGAAACCTTCTTTCGTGAAAATTATTCTCATTGTACGCTTATCTTATTCAGAATGGTAGTCGCAGAAAACTTTGTAAACCGGCCATACTTACATGCCTGATATAAGAATACTTGCTTTTTGATAAATGATAAACATATAATAAAACAATTAGATTAACAAAAGGAGTGTGATGGTGATGCACAAATATAGCATTCAAGTGGGGGGCTACACGCAGTATTTTTTTAAGGTCATTCGGGATACTCCCGGGGTGTTAATTTACACGATCTGTTTGCCACTTGTCTTTTTAATCATGAATGTCAGTAGCGCTTTCTTTAAACCTTTATCGCTGACAACTTATACGGCTCAAGTCATGCCCTACATTGGTTGGATGATTTTTTCAAATTGTCTAACGACTGCCAGTAATGTAGCCATTCTTCGCGAGCAGGGTTATCTCAAACAATATCGAACCTTGGTGGTTAGCCCCGCAGTTTTTCTTGTCAGTCAAGCGCTGGTCAGCTTGGGTATAATTTTGATGACTTTATTGTTGGTGGCCCTGTTGAGCGCGATTACTTTCAAGTTGGCCTTTTTATCGTTGCTAGGTCGCTTATGGTTGACCGTGTTGCTTACGTATCTACCAGTCACTTGTTTTGGCTTACCCTTGATTGCCTTGGCACTCCGACGTAAAACTGTCGATATGATTGGAAATGCACTGGCGATGATTATCGTCGTGGGTACCTTTATGTTAAGTAACATGCTGACAGTGTCTGCCAATAACCCATTACTCAACCTGGTTAGTCCCATTTACTTAGTTACCAATGTTTTTGCGATGATCAGCGTGGGCCCCGTCAGCCACTTTATGACGACTTATCTTCTGAGTCTGATTGTATTATTGGTTATCGGCGGATTTAGCTATCGGCACATTAAGATTCTGCCAACGGAGGGCTTATAATGATGCGTGTTGAGCACTTAGCATATTACTTTTCAAGAAATGGGCAACCGTTCTTCAAGGACGTGAGTTTTCAATTAAAAAGTCCCGGTGTCAATTTTTTGATTGGTCAAAATGGAGCTGGAAAAACGACGCTGGCTGATATCATCACTGGTTTGCGGCCGGCACAAGGTGAATTAGACCTACCTAAAGCAGCCATTTATTTGAACCAACAACTCCCGTTACTGTCTTCAATTCGTGTGCGGGACGTTGCCCAACTGGTTTTGGGCATCGAGCACGGACGACTACGATTGACAACTGAACAGCTCCAACAACTTATTGATACCCAAGCTTATCAATTCTTGGCCCCGTTGTGGGATCAGCATTATGGTCAGCTTTCTGGGGGCCAACGCAAATTAGTTCAGTTATTGCTGTTCTTACAAGTTGATCGCGAATTGATTGTTTTGGATGAACCAACAGCAGCGGTCGATCGGGAAAACGTGCAGTTGTTGTTTCAGGTCATGCAAGCCCATCCTGAGCGAACCTACTTGATGATTACACATGACGTTCGCGACCTTCATGCTTTTACAGATTACCAAGTGCTGTGGCTCAATGATCGGCAGGTGACGACACTGTCCAAGCGAACGTTTGAAGCTGCGAGCGCGCAAGCTGACTTTGTTGCGCTCTTCAAAACGCAGTAATATAACAGTAATGGCTCTTGCGCTGCAATGGCGACACTTATTTTGAGTCCTTTGGCGCTCAAGTTGGCCTCGCTGGCAAGTCTCATAAAATGACACTAAAAAACGGTACTCAGATTAGTTTGAGTACCGTTTTGCGTATTATTGGTGAGCGTACCTAGCCAAAGTAATAAATATAACCGATGATCAATGCCCAGATAACGATCCATAAAATACTGAATGCCAACTTGAAGTAATACAAATGAAAACGAAAACGACGGAAGCGGTCGCTACCGGCCAATTTGAACGTCAAGGTCTTGTTATCTAATAATTGCAAGTAATCATAGAAACGGGGAAGCCACACACCGCCCGTTGTTAACACGATTAACAATCCGATGATGGCAAACGCCGCTGCGGGGTAAACGATACTGGTATCGACCGTAAAGGCCGGTGCAAGAATGTTGGCATATAACAACCATAAAGCATACAACCCCAACGCGTAACCAATAATCCGAACAACATTAACGATAATTAGCCGTGACTTTAAGTCCGGTTGTTGTTGCATGAGTGCCTGATTCGCATGATAATGCTGGGTGCCAAAGCGCCCGCTGACCGGAATCAAGTATCGGTTTTGATGTAAGTATGGCAGTTGTGCTAACAGCGTGATCAATGCCACAACTGGTACGGCGATTGCCACCACCATTAGTAGGTACTCAATAGTGACCATGGGAACGGTGCTGACCCGGTAGGCCCAACTAATCCAACCAATCAGGATGAAGACGTCTAATGCCAAAACCAACCAAATCTGAAAGCGACGATAGTGTTCGAACGTGGCGGTATCGGCTAGCTGCCAATGATGGTCTTGAGTTGAGTGACCAATCAAGTAATCATAACTTTGCGTCGGCCACACTAAGACAGGAATCATTAGCAAGATGATGCCAACGATCATTAAGGCGATGCTTGTGACAACACTCCGAATCGGAAAAATCAACAGGGTTAATTTTGCGCTGACCAAGTAGCAACTGACTAGTAAACTGATAACACCGAGCCACCAGCAAGCTGCCATTCCATAATATAACCATTTCAATCGTGGTGCTTGATCGGTCACGTGTTGCCGCACTTGATGTTGCAATTGGAGCTGTGCGCGCGGCGCCAGGTTTTTAGCTGGCTGGATGACCGGATGCTGAAGATTGTGGTATTCCAACCAACCCATGAGCCCTAACAATAAAACTAAAAGAATCCAAACAATAACTAACATGGCAAAAGTCCTTTAAAACAATATAGTCGTGCGTATTAATAAGTGTAAAACGAAAATATGGTCAAAATGTGACGATTATTTAAATCTTGTAACTTTTTTAATGGTCAGTTGATTTAACGAAGCGGTTAAAAACCATTTTCTACTGATCAGTTGTGGACTAGACTATGCATGACTGATTGTAAAGCTATCTGTAATAAAAAGCATTTGGAACTACTTACGATGTCTGTCATTGTGGGAGGAAAGTAATCATGAATCAATTAATGACGGAATTGGGACAAGTGTACTATCAGTACCGACCGGCGGGACCACAACAGCCGACGTTGATGTGCTTACCGGCGTTTGGCTGGGACGCCACTGATTATAATTTTAAGCATTTAATGGCACGATTGGCGTGGGCCGTAGCATTCATAGTCAAATGGTGCGCACTGTCCCGCATATTTTAGCCAATCTTGAGGATGTGGTTCACCATGAACACGTGAGCAACTTATTATTGGTGGGCCACAGTTTAGGCGCTAGTTACGCATTCTTATATGCCCAGCAGCACTTAGATAATGTTTGTGGCTTAGTTTTGCTTGAACCACCCTATGCCGCGATGGCACCACAACTTCTTGCAAACGTCCAATCTTTTATTGAAAACTATCCGCAACTAGTACAACAGCGACAAACTTTGACACTTCAGCAACTCTTAGCAGAAGTTAATCCTTTAAACCTACTGGCAGAACGTGTCGCCAATGCCCGTATTGATTTAGCAGCTTACGCGAACCCGAGTATTCTGACTGAAGCGCAATGCTTACCACAATTAGTAACGACGCTTCGAACCGCTGAAAAGCGGGTACTGACGCTGCCAATCCAAGTTTTAGTCACTGACCAACGCTTGACGGCGTACCAACAATCACCGTGGTGCCAGCTTGGTCACCTAGTTCATGCACCAGGTCAGCATTATTTACACTGGACGAACGAAAATTTTGTCCGGCAACAACTATTGATTGCTCTGTCCCAGTCATAGGGGGCAAAGAGCCAGTCCACGGTATTAAATTAATCGCTGCAAAGCTAGTACCAGCAACATCTACCAATGGTCTGACTTTAATCCAACTGAATCAGCCACCCGCAACAAATTCGAGTATGCTAAAATGAAAGCAGATTGGTTGTGGAGGCGTTGGAAAATGCAAAAACAAGTAACGATTATTGGTAGTGGCATTGTTGGGGCGGTCACGGCGTACTATTTAAGCCAGAACCCTGACCTGAACGTCACGATTTATGATGAAGGTATTGGTCAAGCGACTAAGAATTCAGCAGGGATTATTTCACCTTGGTTATCCAAACGTCGTAATCAGCGTTGGTATCAACTCGCTAAGGCCGGGGCTGCTTTGTATCCGGAAATTGTTGCGGACACGCAAATGGGCTATTCTGTTTATCAACAAGCAGGAACGATTGTGACTCGTGCCGATCCAGATGATCTGCAGGCGCTATACGATTTAGCTCTAAAGCGCCGGCAAGCGGCACCCCAGATGGGAACGATTGAGAAATTAACTGCTGAAGAAGTCCAAGAACGGATCCCACTGCTAACGGCGCCCCAACCCGGTGTGTTTGTGAGTGGTGGTGCGCGGGTCGATGGCGATAAGTTTGCACATAATTTACTGAAATACGCTGAAAAGCGGAACCTGGTCCGTCATAAAGGTAAGGTACGTTTAGGTGACCAGGGCCAACTATTGACGGTTAATGGTCAGCAAAGCTATGACACGTTGATTTTAGCAGTCGGGGCGTGGCTAAAGCCGTTATTGTTGCCAATGAAGATTGTTGCTGATGTTCGGCCACAAAAAGGGCAGTTGATTGAAATGCAGCTGCCTGAGACTTGGGCTGACGATGTTCCAGTGCTCATGCCTGAAGGTGAACGAGACTTTATTCCCTTTACGCGCAGCAAATTGGTCGTCGGGGCGACGCACGAAAATGATCAGGGCTACGATTTGCAGGTTTCAAGTCTGGTTGAAGATGATCTCTTTGCTAGCGGGCTCAAACTTGATGCCAACCTGACTAAGGATCAAATTACGCAGGTAAAAGTGGGTACGCGTGCCTACACGCGTGACTTTGCGCCGTTCTTCGGTCCAATTCCGGATAACCCACATATTTTGGTAGCTAGCGGGTTAGGTTCATCTGGTTTAACAACAGGACCCATGATTGGTAAGTTGTTAGCCGATTATGTTCAAACTGGTGCTCATAACTGGGACCAGTATCAACGACCAATTGAAACTTATTTGGCCCCGGCTGATTAGTCACTAAGATGTAAGCCTTGTTGTGCTAATTGATGGGCGCCATGGTTATCACTTTCGGCAATCCACTGGGTGATTACTAATTGGCACTGGTCTTGCAGGTGCAGCAAAGTCGCCAGCTCGACACTGAAAGTTTTGCTGTAACCCTTGGCGACACTTTCGGCGACGATTTGACTATCCGTATAGAAAAAGACGCTGACTTGCGGACCATAAGAATCTAATAAAGTTTTAAAGCCAGCAATGGCGGCAAGAAATTCTGCGGTATGATTATCACTGTCTGGCAAGACCTGTTTGAATTGGTGTTGTTGGCCCTGATCAATAATTAAGATTCCCGCGGCACTGCGCTGATTATCGGGTGTGGTCGCGGCATCCGTATATAATTGCATCAAACTCACTCCAATGTGAAAGGAATTTTGTACTGTGAATAACGATAAGCATACCTTTAAATACCAACCAATGCTAGCGTCAAGTGTGATCGTCTGGTCGTGGACGGCACTAGTATTGATGGCGGGGATTATTTTGTGGCTAGAAATCTTGAAGTTTAAGTGGTGGTTACTCGTCATTGCGGCGCTCTTTATTGCCTTGGTCGCGATTCAAATCAGCTTGCGGCGCGTAACAATCAATCATAACCTCATTATTTTTAGCACGGTCTTGAACCATTCTTGGCTTGTGATTCCCCGTGATCAACTCGAATTGATCGTCCCGATACGCGGTGGGTTGAAAGTTCAAATCGATGGTAATCAATATCGGTTTTTGATGTTGAAAAAGGCGCGCAATCAGTTGATTGACCTAGCAACTAGTCGATAGATACGAATAAAAACAATCAATATACAAATAATGTTCATAATTTCAGGAAGATTGTTATAATGGAGTAAGTAAAAACAGAAGGGCGGAGAATTGATGAAGGATATTGAAATTGCACAGCAAGTGACACCAGAACCGATTACGGCGATTGCGGCTAAAGCGGGCTTGACGGTTGACCAGATCGACCAATATGGGAGCACGAAGGCTAAACTCAAATTACCGTTACCGGTTAAGAAAACTCAACGCAACCTTATTTTAGTAACGTCGATTAACCCGACGCCTGCTGGTGAGGGAAAGTCAACCGTGACTATTGGGTTAGGTGACGCGTTGACTAAGATTGGTAAGTCAACGATGATTGCATTGCGGGAACCTTCATTAGGACCAGTTATGGGGATGAAGGGTGGCGCCACTGGTGGCGGGTACTCACAAGTGATTCCAATGGAAGATATCAATTTGCACTTCACCGGCGACATGCATGCCCTGACGGCTGCGAACAACACGCTCGCGGCCTTAATTGACAACCATATTCAACAAGGTAACCAGTTGGGTATCGATCAGCGTCGAATTCAATGGAAGCGCGCGTTGGATATTAATGATCGGGCGCTCCGGCATACGGTGATTGGCCTTGGTGGTGCAACGTCGGGTGTACCTCGTGAAGATGGGTTTGACATTACCGTCGCGAGTGAACTGATGGCCATTCTCTGTCTTTCAGAAAATATTGCGGACTTGAAACAACGTGTTAATCGAATTGTAATTGGCTACACACATGACCGTCAACCAGTGACAGTTGCTGATTTGAACGTCGGTGGCGCGATCACGTTACTTTTGAAAGACGCGTTACGTCCAAATTTAGTTCAAACCCTGGCGCATACCCCAGCACTCGTTCATGGTGGTCCGTTCGCCAATATCGCGCATGGTTGTAACAGTGTACTTGCCACGCAAGCTGGATTGAATCTAGCCGACTATACGGTAACCGAGGCGGGCTTCGGTGCTGATTTGGGTGGTCAGAAATTCATGGATATTAACGTGCCAGCGGTCGGACAAGCGCCCAATGCCGTGGTAATCGTGGCGACGATTCGGGCTTTAAAGTTACATGGTGGCGTGGCTTTGCAAGATTTGGCAACCGAAAATGTGGCGGCCTTGAAAGCCGGTGCGGCTAATTTAGGACATCATATCCATGCCATGCAACGTTATGGGGTGCCAGTCGTGGTGGCCATCAACGAATTTACGGCCGATACTGACGCCGAAATCCATGCCGTCAAAGACTATTGTGCCGATCTTGGAGTCGATGCAGTCTTGGCTGATGTCTGGGGTCGTGGGGGTGACGGGGCAACCGACTTAGCTGCCGCAGTGGTTGATTTATGTGCTCAGCCAAGTCATTTTCAACCGTTATCACCAGCGGATGCGGATCTTAAGACGAAAATCAACGATATTGTCACTAAGACGTATGGTGGAGCCAATGTCGAATATTCAGCGAAAGCTCAGCGCCAATTGAGAACGTTTGCTAAGCAAGGGTGGGATCATTTGCCAGTCTGCATGGCGAAGACGCAATACTCATTGAGCGATGATCCCAAACGTCTCGGAGCACCAACCGGATTTACAATTAATGTTCGTGAATTTGTGCCGAAGTTAGGTGCGGGTTTCATTGTCGCTTTGACCGGGAATGTGTTGACGATGCCGGGACTGCCAAAACATCCGGCCGCACTCGATATGGACATTAGTGATGATGGAAAAATCTCAGGTTTGTTCTAAAGCTTGACCGATAAGTCGATGCCAGTGGGGGTCGGCTTTTTATTTGCGTTGTTTTTGGAAGACTGCGACAGCGAATCAATCACACACGTTTAATTTGTGAGCTACCGATGATGACTAACTCGCTTAGCAGCTGAGCGGTGCAACCAATCATCAGGCTCGTTGCTTCAACTGGGGGATGGTTAACCAGGTGCCGATGCTTTTGGGAGGATACTCGAAAGGTGCTTAGTTATTAAGTCTGCAATAAAAACCGCGCTTTTCCTGCCGGAGTTTCGTACAAGGACGCCGTCTTTTGGTATAATTAAACACAGCTTAGCGAAATGTGAGGACAGAATATGTGGATCTATTTAATTTTAATGGTAGCGCTGGTCATTATTGACCAAGTTATCAAAGCAGCGATTGTGAGTCATATTGCGTTGGGTGCCAGTACGAGTATTGTTACCGGGTTATTATCACTCACAAATTTACATAATAACGGGGCTGCTTGGAGTATCTTAGAAGGCAAGATGTGGTTCTTCTACTTGATTTCAGTGATTGCCTTGATCGTGATGGGCTACTTGCTGTGGCGCTTACGTGGCAAATGGCTATATGAGGTTGGTATTTCACTGATGATTGCGGGAACTTTGGGGAATTTCATTGACCGGTTACGTATTGGGTACGTCGTCGATATGTTCCAACTTGATTTTATTAATTTTCCAATTTTTAACTTTGCGGATTCATGTTTAACCGTGGGCGTCATTTTTATCTTGATCGGCGTGCTGCGGGATGATAGTTTTGAAAAATAAGTTACAGGGAGCTGATAACGTGGCAGGAGCGACCACGGAACAACAATTCACGATTACTGACCAAACAGGGCGCTTGGATAAAGTGTTAGCGGCACTACAGTCGGTCTGGACGCGGTCGCAAGTTGATAAGCTGATCAAAACGGATCAGGTGACGGTCAATGGTCAGCTCGAGGCGAGCAAGTATCACGTCAAACCAGGTGACGAAATTGTCGTTGCCGCACAGACGGTTCAACAAACAACGATTGAGCCAGAAAACATTCCATTAGACATTGTTTATGAAGACGATGACGTCTTGGTTGTCAATAAACCTCAGGGGATGGTCGTGCATCCAGCCCCTGGGCACCCTAACCATACCTTGGTGAATGCCTTGCTGTATCATAGTCCGTTGTCGACGATCAACGGTGAATTTCGGCCAGGAATCGTTCATCGCATCGATAAAGATACGTCCGGATTATTGATGGTCGCAAAGAATGACCGGGCTCACCAATCGTTAGCGGCCCAGCTGAAGGCGAAAACTAACTTGCGAGAATACGTCGCACTCGTTCACGGAGTGATTAAAGAGGATACGGGGACAATTAATGCGCCACTCGGTCGGTCACCGAAGGATCGCAAAAAGCAAGCCATCGTTAAGACCGGGCGACCAGCAGTCACCCATTTTAAAGTACTGAAACGTTATCAGCACTATACTTTGATTAGTTGCCGGCTGGAGACTGGCCGTACGCATCAAATCCGCGTTCATTTACAATCTATTGGACATCCGCTGGTGGGCGATCCCCTGTACGGCCCCAAAAAGACGATTAAGGGGCACGGTCAATTTTTACACGCCAAATTATTGGGATTCAAGCACCCCGTAACGGGTGACTTATTGACCTTTGAAGCACCACTACCACCAATCTTTACGACAACCTTGGCTAAGCTTGACAAAACCGATGGGAATCATTAATCTAACAGTAATGAGCGTCCTTTAATCCGGCCCTGCGAGACTGAAAGGCAAACTGTTAACAATAACTTTTCGTCGACGGCCGTGACACCTTGTCCGGCCGTCTTTCTTTGTCGTACGGGTTGCTCAAAAAAGCGATAACCACAAATTGGGAGGCAATTATGCAAAAAGAAGTTGTTGATTCAATGGCGATGAAACGGGCATTGACCCGGATCACCTATGAAATTATCGAACAGAACAAAGGCATTAAAAATGTCGTCTTAGTGGGCGTTAAAACCCGCGGCGTCTATATTGCGCAGCGGATTGCAGCCCAATTACAACAGCTTGAAGGTACTGCGATTCCAGTTGGCGAGTTAGACATCACGGCATTTCGTGATGATCAGCCGCTGGATCAAGCACGGCTTTCAACGGACTATCAGTTAACGTTTTCGGTGGCGGATAAGCGGGTCATTTTAGTCGATGATGTTCTATTTACCGGCCGAACAATTCGCGCGGCTTTAGACGCATTAATGGGTGGCGGTCGGCCCCAGAGCATTGCCTTGGCGGTGCTAGTCGATCGTGGTCACCGCGAATTGCCGATTCGCGCTGATTTTATTGGTCGCAACATTCCCACCGCGCGTCAAGAACGCATCAAAGTGACGGTCAATGAAATCGACGGTCACGATGGTATTGAAATTATTAACTAGTACGACAAAGTCAAACAGATGAGAAGGGATCGCAATGGCAGACCGCTATTTGATTCTTGAAGATGGCAGCGCCTATTTAGGTGAAGGCTTTGGCTCGCCAGCGGTTTCTACCGGAGAAATCGTCGTCAACACGAGTATGACGGGCTATCAAGAAATTATTACTAATCAAATTTATCATAACCAAATCGTTGCTTTTACGCAGCCAACCATTGGGAGCTATGGGATCAACCATGATAGCTACGAATCAATTTTACCGACCGTTAAGGGGGTCGTTGTTCGGGATGTCGCTAGCATTTCGACCAACCGGCAGCGGCGCTGGTCACTGGATCAATATTTAAAGCAACAAAATATTCCTGGCATCAGCCATATTGATACACGGCACTTAGCGAAGCAACTCCGAGCAAGTGGCCCGATGAAAGCCAGTATCGTAGACGTTGCAGATGCCCATGCCTTTGATCAATTGGGTGCGACCGTGCTGACTAATCAACAGGTGGCAGCGGTCGCAACACCGAAACCATTTCCTAATCCGGGGACGGGGCTCAATGTCGTGGTCATCGACTTTGGCCTCAAACACGGGATTTTGCGCGAACTTAGTAAGCGTGCTTGTAACGTCACGGTCTTACCTTATACGGCAACGACTGAGGAAATTTTAAACTTAGATCCAGACGGCGTCATTCTATCGACTGGGCCCGGCAAACCGCAGGACTTACCAGCCAGTGTGACTGAGATGATCAAGAACATTCAAAATCGGGTGCCACTGTTTGCCATCGGACTGGGCCACGAACTATTTGCGATGGCCAATGGCGCCCAAATTATGAAATTATCACCTGAACATCATGGGGCTAACCACCCAATCCGCGAAGTGATTACGAACCAAATTATTTATGCAGCTCAGGGCCAGGGGTTCGCGGTAGATGCGGATACTGTTGATCGTAATAAGTTAATCACGACATTTGTTGACTTGATCGATGGGACGATTCAAGGACTGCGTCTACGGGACTTTCCAGCGTTTTCAGTGCAATTTTTCCCAGATGGCGCTCCTGGTCCGACTGAAACGCGCGATATTTTTGATGAATTTGTTGAGTCGATGCAACAAGCAAGGGGGCCAATCTGGTGAACAATCAAGCCTTACAGAAAGTGTTGATTATCGGCGCTGGGCATAATGACATTGGCCGAGAGGGACAACACGACGCGGCGGTGACCCAAATCGGTGCGGCAATTCGGCGTCTGGGCATTGCTGTTGTCCTCGTCGATAACAATGCTTACTCCGTGGCGGCTGAAAATCGGTTTGCTGACAAGGTTTATTTAGAACCACTGACCGTCGCCGCACTATCCAAAATTATTGAAACTGAACAGCCTGATGGCCTCATTCCTTCACTTGGTGGCGTCCAAACAGTCACCCTAATTCAAGGGTTGATTCGCAACAATGTGTTAAAAAATAATCACGTGAAGTTGCTACAGTGGGATCAAGACGTGGTCGACATGATTGTCAACCCAGCGCTGATGAGCAACCGGTTGAAAGATATGGGTGAACCCGTGATTGCCTCACAAGTTGTGGCTAGCACGACTGAGGCGATGGCCGTGGTGCGCCACGTCGGTTTTCCAGTGATCGTCAAGTCGGTCGCACCCCGAATCGAAGCGAGTCGCCAACTATGTGAAGATGAAGACGAACTGCAACGGGCACTAGCAATGGGATTCAAAGTTTCAGGGACCAAACAATGTATTGTCGAACAGAGTATCGTCGGCTATAAAGAACTCGAATTTGTAGCCGTCCGTGATCAGAAGGACACCGCGCTACTAGTCAGTGGGATGGAAAATTTTGATCCAGTTGGGATTCACTCCGCTGATTCAATCGTTTTTGCCCCAACGCAAACGATTACGGATCAAGAATACCAACAGTTTCGCTCGGCGACACTCAAGATCATGCGCAAGTTACACTTGACCGGCTCTTGTCACGTTCAATTTGCACTTGATCCGACCACGCAAAACTATTACGTGATTAAAGTGACACCGTACTTTGATCGGACGATGGCGTTAGCCGCGCGGGCAACCGAGTATCCGTTAGCACAAGTTGTTGGTAATCTAATGGTCGGGATAAGTTTGGCAGAGGTCAAACTGCCCGGAGCCTACCGTAAACAAACAGCTTTAATTGAACCCGTTTTAGATCATATTGTTTGCCGGATACCAGTTTGGCCGTTTAATGTGTTGAAGAAAGTTAGTCATCAACTAGACACCGTGACGGAATCGACAGGCTCAGTGATCGGTATTGGTCGTTCAACGGAAGAAGCCTTGTTGAAGGGGTTGCGGTCTACGGACGAATCTCGCTATCACGTGATTGCTAATCGACCCCAGAACTATTCGGAGGGTGAACTGATCCAACGGTTGATTCATCCGCAAGCTGGGCGCATGCTGATTTTACTTGAAGCCCTGAATCGTGGTTATCAAATCGATGAATTAGCCGAGCTAACCAAGATTGATGCTTTTTACTTTTATAAACTGAGTCATATTTTAGAAATTGAACGAGCCTTGCGTGAACGGCCGTTTGACGTCCACGCGCTGGGTCGAGCCAAATATTTTGGCTTTACCGATGAAGATGCGGCCGCTGCCTGGCAAACGGATGTGGCTAAGGTTCGCAACTTTGCGTTGGAAAATGAAATTCAACCGACTTTTAAGGAGGTCGAACCGACTGCCGGGGAATTTACTGAGCAGACGAGTACTTATTACTCCACGTACGAATTTGATAACGAAAGTCAACCGTCTACTGGTCGGCGAGTCGTTGTCATTGGCACGGGTGCTAACCGGATTGGAACCAACCATGGGAACGACTATTTGGTCTCACAACTGTTGTTCTACTTGAAAAAGGCTGATTATGAGCCTGTTTTGATCAACGCTAACCCTAATAGTGTGGCGATGACTCCACGATTGGCCAAAAAACGTTACGTTGAACCTAAACAGTATTCGGATATTTTAAACGTCTTAGCGATTGAAAAGCCGTTGATTGTTTTTACCACCTATCATGATTACCGGCTGGGCCAGAAGTTAGTACAGGATGGCTACCAAGTGATCCAAATCAACAATAGCTTGCCGCGCGAGCAGATCAAGACCAACGATTCGCCCGCCGTCGAGGTGATTACGGACGGCACCGATGTGACAATTTTCGGGGTAAGTGAAATTATTGCGGGAAATAATTTGCGTGGCAATGTCCGTGGTGCGGTCCAAGTATTTCCGATTCGTGATAAGGCGGAAAATCAGGCAATTACAGCTTTACACGCTGAAATCAAGCAACGAGTGCTCGCCATGGGTGCGCCCGGGCTCTATACAGTTCGGTTAGCGATTGCTGATACAGCTTTGCAACTTGCTACGATTGAACCGATGAGCATTGCTACGATGGCGTTAATCAGTAAGGCCAGTGGGTCGAGCGTGACCCGACTATTACTTCACGTGAAATTAGGCGAAGCACTGACTAAGGTGATGTACGACTATCCGGATGTTAACCGGCTAAAGCCAGTCTATGTTCAGGCGAATACATTTCCCTACAATCATTTACAAATTTATGATGAAGTGGAAGCCACCGGTGAACCGGGCCACGCTACCGGCACGGTGATTGCACATGGCGACACGTTAAAGGCGGCGTTGACAGCGTTGAATCAGGGAAATGAAGATACGGATTTTTAGTCTGAGCTTTTGATCAATATCGCTATTTAAAGCACAGCCAGACTAAAATCTGGTTGTGCTTTTTTGCGCGTTCGTAGGCAAAAGTAGGCTCTAACTGGCCAATGTATAGGACGCTTTAAATAGCGCTTTCATTTATGGTATGCTTATCTAAAGACAAATTAAAGGCAGGTTAGTTAAATTGGCAAAGACATTATATATGATGCGGCATGGTGAAACACTTTTTAATCGGCTGAAGAAGATTCAGGGGGCGTGTGACTCGCCGCTAACCCCCAAAGGAATTGCGGATGCCCAACGCGTGGGTGCGTATTTTCAGGCGCAAGGGATTACGTTTGATCATGCGTACAGCTCAACGCAGGAACGAGCTAGTGACACGTTAGAATTAGTGACCAAGCAACCTTATGAGCGTTTAAAGGGTATCAAAGAGTGGAATTTTGGCGTTTTCGAAGGTGAGTCGGAAGTGTTAAATCCAAAACCGGACCCCGTGCGCCGCAGTCATGGTGACTTTTTCTGTCAGTACGGTGGCGAAAGTGATTTGCAGGTACAAGACCGCGTTGTCAAAACGTTGACGGCGGTGATGGCACGTCCGGATCATCATCAGGTGTTGGCGGTCAGTCACGGTGGGGCTAGCTTCATGTTTTTGCGGCAATGGCTTTCAATGGACGAAATTGAGCGGCAAGGCATCGTGTTACATAACTGTGCAGTCATCAAGTACCAGTATGACGCGGGCCGCTTCACATTTGAAAAAATCATTAATTTGGCTGCAACTGATAAAAATTAAAATTATGTCAACTAGATTTAAGTGCGTTGACAATCAGTCTGAGTTTAAGCATTAAAAAGCGCTCACGACTCGGATTCAGGCATGAAAGCGGGGTCGTGAACGCTGACGCATCAAGGGCGCCAAAAGGTCGTCATGGTTTGTTTAGTAGTCATATTATATTGAATGATTTCTGCAAGTAGCTTGTGATTGATTGGCGCATCGAAAGCAACTTGCCATAACATCTTGGTTGTTTTATCACCAGCAGCCGTGATCGCGTTCCGATAGCTATCCAAAGTATGTGATTCAAGTGCAATGTTCAGATGATCCTTGGCGGTACTGAACCCAATGATAAATGTGTTGTGGTCAGTAAACATCGGTTGATTCCAGGCGACCCGTGCCTTGAGTTGTGGAAAAGTCGTGTGTACCCAGTTGAGCAAGGTAATCAGTTGGGCGCGATGGGGTGTTGCACCCAGCTTTTCCAGATATGGTGTCAAAACAGCTAGGTCAGCGTCAAGGTACTCAGCCATTGGCATTTCCTCCATTCATTGATGGCTTCAGTGTACCGGATACCCGCAGAGCTTGCAACCAAAAATAATCCCGTTCAATCAGGTGGCCCACACGGCTGATCGAACGGGATTATTTTTAATACCGCGCATTTGAGCCCACTACGATTCAGTGCACGGTTCGTTTTTATTAGTTCATTAGGTTCCAATGCCAGTAAGGATGGCGATCGACTCTATAAATGACAGCTGGATCAGCACTCCGAGGCCGCGGTTGTTTCACCGTGATCGTTAAGACTTGTGAATGACGCATAGACATCAGTTCCTTTCTTAATTAATGTCTTTAGTTTACCCATTTGAAGCAGACTCAACTACTGCGTTTTCATAAGGCTAGCATAAGAATTTCTTAGAATTGTACTGGCGAGGGCCGGCACTACTTGGACAGTGGTTACGGTGTGGTTGCTTGAAGAAAGGCGCAATCTGATGAGCGAACAAACACCGGTAAATAACACTGATTAAGCTAGTGACTCATTCGCTTCAAAAAAAGACCTGACGAGCGGTGTTTAAGCTGGATAACAAATGCACATAACGGGCCTTGACTATATGGTTAGGCTAAGTATTGTGTTGGTTGTTCCAAACATGACTGGAGTTCATTAAAAAAACGACTGAGATGATCGCCATCAATGGTGGCATGATTGACCGTAATGCTTAGCGGCATGATTGTTTTGTCAGCGTCCTTCTTAAACTGGCCAGCCTGAAAAATTGGAAAGAAACTATCTAGTGGTTTGAATGGGAGGGGCGTGTAGCTACTAAAGTGGACTCCTGGAAGACAGCCGATATTAACCAGATTAGGTGTTTGTGGTGTTTTCGGCATGGGCCCTGGAAGTGCACTAAATTCAGCTTGGTCTGCTAAATAGTGTTGATAGAACGTTTCAAAATCGGTGTCGTAAGTCGTCCATAAATTAGCCATTGTCCGGTCAGCGTGTAAGATCGTATAAGACGGATGTAACACGTCAAAGGTCACCAGTTGATCGTTCAAATAGCCGATGCGCATTTCGGGATGTGTGGTCAACAAGCGACTCACTAGGTATAGATATACCGCGTTGAATTTAACGTGGTGGGCTTTAGTCCAAGCTAGGTGGCGGTAATATCCATATTTACCGTGAGACTAAAACCGCTGGGGGCTATCTTGGTGAAATAGTAAAAATAAGTTTGGCGCGGCCAGGCTGCAGGATTAATAGCAACGGCGTGCATGTTTGGTTTAGTGGTGGTCATTTAGTTTTCCTGCCAATCTTTAGGGCGCCGATTATAGCCATGGTCATCGAATGGTTGTAAATCGTGCAGCCATTTGGTTTTGAGTGCTTTGAGCGTGGCACGCATATTAGTAACATCGGTCGTTTCCTTTTGCCACAGAATTTGATATGAAAAGTCAGCGGCAGTTTGTTGATTCCAATCAGCCTGTAACGGGTTGGACCGGTAAAAGTTTTTATTAAGATTTAGTTGATAAAAGGCCCAGCGGTTGTGTAAATTGGGCACTGTGTCAATCCAAATTTTATGATTGCGTTCGTTGGTAATTTGAATGACGCCGTAATAAGTTGGGGCAAGTTTGTATTTTTGTTGTAAGCGATGTTTTTCGACTGGTTGCATGGTTCAGTCCTCCTTAGTAGTTGTGCGCCAGTATTGCCGGCCATCGACGGTACGCTTTAAGAAGCCGTAGTCGATCAGGTAACGGCGCAGCGTGGTGTAATCAAAATAAATCGGTTGTAAATAGTGGTTGAGCTCGTCTTCATTGATTGGCCGGTTCATCGGAATTTCATCAATAATCCGCGTTAGAATTGTGACGATCGTCTTTTGCTTTTTGGGCCACCGCTTCAATTGTAGTGGGTCATGATCAAAGTTGAAGTACTGCTTCAATGTTTGGACCGCTTCGTCTTCAGTAATCGCAAAGCGGTCATCAATAATTCCAGGTTGTTCTGGCAGGACAATCAAATCATTGGGCGTCTGACCACTCTCAAAGACGGATTGATAGATGGCCAGGTACAATTTAGCTTGTTTGGCTTTTTCACGAAATGTAAATTTTTGATGTCGAATCGTGGCCGCCGCTAATTGAAATTGTTTAGCCAAGTCGGCATCCTTGATGCCAGTCGCAAAAGCAGTCAGTAAATTTTGCTGTTTAGTGGTTAAAGTATTGTAGCGACTCGCTAAGTGAATCAGTGGTGACTGGATACCACCATGGACGATCGTTAAGTGTTGTTCGATCGTGGCCGCCGCTGTAGTCGTTTCCCAGCTAGCATCACAGTAATTACAATACCGGGCAGTGGCTGTTTGATGCCAGCCGCGTTTTAAATCATCAATCGTTAAACTAGTTAAGTCCATGAGGCTACCTCCAATGTTACTGATTATAAGACTGTTTATTGTATTTGTAAACACAATCGATGAATTAATGTTTACTAAAATAGTAAACTTACAATCGTCTGATATGTTTACCGTTACAGTAAACACTCAGATTTGCCTTGACACCAAGATAGCTAGCGCTTACGCTTAACGACGCTGTTTAAACGTGAAATGACGTGGGACAATGGCAATTTATCACCGTGCATTTGGTGTTTATGGGATTATTGGCGATGAGCATGCGTTGGTCGTTACTAAAAAGTTTGGTGGTCCCTATACGAATCGCTACGACTTACCAGGTGGCAGTTTGGCCGATGGTGAGCCCTTACTTGCCGCGATTCGCCGTGAGATTCAAGAAGAAACCGGGTTAATCCCGACTGAATTGACGCAATTGGGTATCACGAATTTTCGGTATCCCTGGCAGTTCAAGCAGTGGCGAATGAACCAACATCTGGCGGTCTTTTACCGAGTGACCCGGACGACTGGGCAGCTGGCCGAACATGTCGCTAACTTTGATGGTCAAGATTCGCATGGAGCATCACGGGTGCCGTTGCATGCGTTGACTGAAGCTAATGCGTCACCGCTGGTTTTAAAAGCAAAGGCAGTGTTGTTATCCGGGCAGTTTGACCCAAGCGATCAGACCTACCCGGACTGGACCGTGCTGGATCATCCGGTTTATTGACCTGAGCTAATCCCGGAATGGCGCCAAAAATTTCATTTCAAAAGCGAAAAATAGGTGAACACTAGGTTGGCAATGTGGCTGATCTAGTGTTCACCTATTTTTGATTCATGCGCACAACTAATGCGTTTAAGCGGGCGTGTGGCTTAGTCCTAATGTGACAAAAATGACGACGTTGATTGGTTAGTTAATCGTCGTTTCGCGTGGTGGGGGTTAAAAGTACCAAAATACTGGTGTGCGCCCGAGAAAACCAACATTTAAATGAATAGCGAGCTATAATTCAGTAACGTCTGAATGGTGATCTTTCCTAGGCAGGGTTACTTATCGTTTAAGGAGGGACGCAACGTGTCGACAGCTTATGAGAACGTTTGCCATCTTGAAAGAGAGGGGATTTAAATGGCCGATGCAATTTTAACCGTTAAACATCTGAATAAAAGTTACGGCCACCAGCCAGTTTTGCGTGACGTTAGTTTTGAATGCACCCAGGGACGGATCGTGGGCCTGGTGGGCGCGAATGGCGCTGGAAAAACGACAATTATGAAAGCAATTTTAGGGCTACTTAGCACGGATGGTGAGATTCAAATCGCAGGTGAATCGATGCAATTCGATCATCATCCCATCTTGGCGACGGTGGGGTCACTAATCGAGTATCCGAGTCTTTATCCGTATATGAGCGGTTGGGACAACTTGCGTTTGTTTGCGGACGGGCCCGATGCCCAAGCGCGATTGGCGGCGGTGGTGTCCGCACTAAACATGACCGACTATATCCATCAAAAAGCGCGTCATTATTCATTGGGGATGAAACAAAAGCTTGGTGTCGCCCTGGCCTTTTTGAATCAGCCGCAACTAGTGATTTTGGACGAACCGATGAATGGTTTGGATCCACAAGGTACTAAGGAGTTACGCGATTTTATCTTGAAGCAAAAACAGGCGGGCGTCACGTTTTTGATTTCTAGTCACATTCTCAGTGAATTGCAAAAGCTAGCAGACGATTTAGTCATTATCGATCACGGTAAAATTATTGAGAAAACAACGATGACAGCACTGTTAACGACGACCGATCATTTTGTCATTGTGAAAACTGATCATGACGGTCAGGCGAAAGCGGTTTTGGTGGCGGCCGGCTATCAAGTAGTTGCCGACACGGTTGTGAAAGTCCACTTAGCACCGGACCATCAGGTGGCAGATGTGCTTCATGTTCTGACTAGTCACGGACTGACGGTCAGGGATGTTCGGCATGAGGCGGCTGATTTGGAAAGTACGATTTTAAAATTACTGGCGACAACCAGCGCCTAGGGAGTGGTACTGATGATGACGTTATATCGACAAGAACTCACAAAACTATTTAAGAAGAAGTCTACGATTTGGTGTGGACTGATATTGGCTACCGTAGCGCTGATCTTTGCGATTTTGGCGCGGATCAAGCCGACGATTTTTCCCGCCAAAACCATGTTTGCCGCTAATTTTGAAGCGCAGCAGTTCATCGTCTTCTTTATGGTAGCAGCGGCGGCCACGATGATCACGATGGAATTTCAATTTGGGACGATCAAGCACGTGTTAACGCAGCGTTATTCACGACCACTCGTTTTGGTTAGTAAGTGGCTCGTGCTGTTAACCTACAGTCTATTGTTGTATGTCGGTAGCAGTCTGTTTGCCATCTTACTTAAAGTCTGCTTAGTAAATGATAAATTTGCGATCTTTACGCGGGCCAAGTTTTGGCATGATTGGTTGGCGGGCGTTGGTGGTGAATTTCTCAATACGTGGTTACTGCTAAGTCTAGTGCTGCTAATTGCTGCTCTTTTCAAGAGTTCTGGTGCGGCAGTCGCGGTCGGAATCATCGGATACTTTGTTCTGGGAATGGTTAATATTCCCATGATCGCACTCATTCGGAAGTATACGTGGCTCAAATGGAACCCACTCAACATGTTCAACTTTTCAGCCCAGTTGGGATTACCGACGCTGAGTAAAATTACCAAGCTCACGGATGTCCAGTTGTTTTGGGGCAATCTTGCATACATTATTTTATTCTTAGTGTTAGGCCTGCTATTCTTTCGGCGGCGGGAAGTTTGAACCGTTACCGTTTGAAGCACTGCCAGTAAGTACTAAAAATCGCGCGTCCAGAAATTTTATCTTGGACGCGCGATTTTGTTGGTTAATGATTGATCACTGCGTACTCTTAAAACCAGTTTACGCGTGCGGTGTCAGTTGTTCAACAAGCTCAGCATTGGGAGAAACGTACAATGTTTTCTGACCTTCATAGATCACAAAGCCAGGTTTGGCGCCATTGGGCTTGCGAATTCGGCGAACTTGGACGTAATCGACCGGAACGGTTGCTGAATCGCGGGCTTTTGAGAAGTATGCGGCGAGATTCGCGGCTTCTGTGAGCGTTTGGTCACTAGGATCATCTGAATGAATGATGACGTGTGAGCCTGGGATTTTTTGTGTATGCAGCCAATAGTCACTCTTACGGGCCGTTTTCAATGTTAACTGATCGTTTTGCCGGTTGTTTTTACCGACAAAGATCGGCGTCCCGTCACTCGCAGTAAATTCCTGGGGTTGACTCGGTTTACGTGAACTGCGTTGCTTTTTCTTAGTCTTGTGTTGCTTTAAGTAGCCTTGTTGCGTCAATTCTTCACGAATTTCGGTGATGTCAGCGGGACTAGCAAGCTCGATTTGGGTCTGGATATTGTCCAGATAATCAATTTCAGCTTGGGTCAAGCTGATCTGCTCACCAACGAAGCCAACGGCATTTTTTTGCTTCTGATAACGTGAAAAATACTTCTGCGCGTTCCGGGAAGGCGAGAGCTGATTAGATAGTTGAATCTTTAACGGCGCGTTATCGTGATAATAGTCTGGTAAAGTGATCTCAGTCATCCCACGTTTGACTTCATGTAGATAGGTCGTTAAGATTTCACCTTTTAACCGCAGCTCATCGGCCTGCTTGGTGTTAGCTAAGGTTTTTTCCAACTTTTTGAGCTTATTACGATTCTTCTTCAGGTTATTTTTGACCACCCGAATCAGATTGCCGGCTTGTTGTTGAACTCGTTCCCGTTGGGCCGCATCTGCATAATAAAAATCAAGCAGACTGCTCAATGAGTCGAACTGGCGCGTGGCTTTGCCAAAATGGTCAAACGGTCCCGCGGCAAACATGGTCTTATGATTTGGTAAGGTGATCAACGTCGACTGAGGCTGATCAAACTGTGCCAAAAAGGCTTGATAATGGTGATCAAGATTGCCAGGCTGATGTAAATCGGCAGCTAACTGTTGCGCGCTATCACGGCCGAATCCCTGATAATGCTGCTGCAATTGTTTTGCCAACACGTCTTCGTTGGGGTAATCCGTGACTAAGGTGTGAAAATCAGTATTCGGTGTAAATGGGTCTTGTTTGTCTTGCTTGGGGGGCTCGATGTAGGTCGCGCCTGGTAGAAGTAGTCGGTAGCGATTCTGATCGGCACCGACATGCTTGATGACGTCAATGATCTTACCAGTCTGATTATCAACTAGAATCACGTTACTATGTCGCGCCATGATTTCGATAATCAACGTCAATGTCTCGGCATCACCGAGTTCGTTACGGGTCGTCACGGTCAGGTGCACAACCCGGTCGTTGGCGACCTGCGACACATCGGTCACGATGGCACCTTGTAAATATTTACGCATCATCATTGCGAAGTTCGTCGGCACGGCCGGATTAACGTAAGGGATTTGTGTTGTCTGAATCCGCGGGTACGTCGGGTCAGCCGATAGTAGAACTGGGTGATTCTTCCGGTTGGCACGAATGGTCAGAATCAACTCGTTTTGGTATGGCTGATTAATTTTTGAAATACGACCGCCAACTAGTGTTTGGCGTAATTCGGTGACCATGGCATGGGTAAATAAACCATCAAAGGACATGTGATCACTCGCTTTCTAAGATATTCGTTATCACTGTAAAAATACAGTTAACCGGGTACTAGTATACCGTTTTTGAACGGTTAAAAACAAGTTAGCGCCCCGCGTTGACGCATAAAGTTAGGCGCTGACGCTGCTAGTTGTCAAACAAGCAATTAGCGGATGACCGCTTTGAATCTAAAAATGTTATATGCAAAAACTACTTTAACGGTATTTTAAATAAAAAGTAGTCGTAATTACGCACTCTATATTGTATAATACAAATGTATTCATTGTGTGTGCTGCTATTCGCATAAGTGATGGTTAAAGCGTGCTAATTACGATGGAATCGCACTGGATCAGCCAGTTTACGCTGAAACGTGCTTGCGTCAGCAAAGCTCAGTTGAGTCTTTTTGATTCTAAAAATTGGGACGTTTTTAATCATCAGGCGGGGTAAATTAAGTCACAATGGACCGATGTGAATTATTGTTGAGAGGAATGAACTGTCATGAAGTCAAGTTTAACGGCCTTAGCGGAAACCGCTAAGTTGCAAACTGCCATGTTGAAAAAAATTACTAAGGCCCAAGGAATCACCGTTGCGGAATGGCAACTGCTGATCCAGTTGGCAGCGGGGGCCAATACGCAAGAAAAATTGGCGACAGCCATGCAGCTTGATACATCTACATTAAGTCGGCAACTGGCTAGCCTAGTCAAAAAAGAACGTTTGAGTAAGGAAGCGATTGGTCGTGACCGCCGCCAACTTGTTTACACGGTCACGCCGGCAGGAACAGCGGCATTGACCAAGATTAATGCGGATTATCAACAGTTTGAAGCAGAAGTTTTTGACAAATGGCCACAAGATGAACAAAACCTTCTCCGGATTCTGCTCAATCGGTTAAACAAGTCAGTTAGCCGAATTCTTGAGCCATGACTTTCCAAACGGTCGAAGGTAGAGTATAACTTAGTTTTATGCTATGATATTTGTTATTATTTAAATGAGAAGTAGGTGTAAGTCATGAAGATTGCTGTTGTTACTGACAGCACGAGCTATTTGACACCGCAAGAGGTCGCGGACAACGATATTCATGTCGTGCCGATTCCGGTTATTATAGATGGAAAAGTGTATCAAGAAGGTGTCGACATTAAAACGGCCGACTTTTACGCAAATATGAAATCATTTAAGTCGTTCCCAAGTACGTCCCAACCACCCGTGGGGGAAATGGTGGCATTCTATAACCGCTTGGGTGAACAAGGTTATGATGCGGTCATCAGTATTCATCTTGCTAGCACGATTTCCGGTTTTTATAATAGCTTGATGAACATGCGAGATATGGTCGATAATATCAAACTTTATCCGTATGACTCCCAGATCACGGTCCGTCTGATGGGCTATTTGGCAATTGAAGCCGCGCGGATGGCTAAAGCTGGTCACAGTGTTGAAGAAATCCTGGCACGCCTAGATGATCTGCGGGCCTCGATGGGCGAATACTTTATCGTGGATGATTTGCAAAATCTGGTCCGGGGTGGTCGGTTATCGAATGCGTCAGCCTTCATTGGAAGCGTGTTACGGATCAAGCCACTGTTGACTTTTGATGATCAGAGCCATGAAATCGTCGCCTTTGAGAAAGTTCGTTCAACTAAGAAAGCTTTAGCGCGAGTTGAGCACCTCTTTGCTGAAGCACAGTCAAAAGTCGACTATCCGCTGCGAGCAATTATCGTTCAGGGGAATAATTTGGCTGCCGCTGAAGATTGGAAACAAAAGTTACAACAAATTTATCCAGACATGCCGATCGATATCACGTACTTTGGTCCAGTGATTGGGGCCCATTTAGGTGACAAGTCATTAGCGTTAGCCTGGTTGAAGGACATTGATAAGGCCTACTAAAATGAAAATTATTTTTTCAGCATCACCAGCCAATCGGGCAGCGGCCTACGCGTTACGTCAGGCTGTATTTGTTGAAGAGCGTGGAATCAGTGCTGACGTTGAATTTGACGTCAAGGATACTGATCAGCGTGAATACGCTGTTCTATATTTACAGCCTGATTTACCAATTACAACGTTACGTTTAGAACCACAAGCTGACCACGTGATGCGATTTGGTCGAGTCTGCACTCGGAAGGCCTATCGCGGTCATGGTTGGGGTCGTCAATTATTGACAGCGGCTGAGGAGTGGGCCACGCAACGTGGTTTTACTCATGGCGAGATTCATGGTGAACTCACTGCCCAGCGCTTTTACGAACTGTGTGGTTATCGAGTT
Source organism: Lactiplantibacillus sp. 3062 (assembly GCF_055413545.1). Taxonomy (NCBI): domain Bacteria; kingdom Bacillati; phylum Bacillota; class Bacilli; order Lactobacillales; family Lactobacillaceae; genus Lactiplantibacillus; species Lactiplantibacillus sp. 3062. Next base: position 241,220 of record NZ_JBVAYE010000002.1, on the reverse strand, counting down.
ACGGCCGGCCCGTATGATGAAGATGGGGCCCCCGTTGTGATTATGCATAAGCAATTATTATGATTCAACTCGTAGCGTTGGCATTTTGCCAGCGCTTTTTTAGGGTTTTGCCGTTGACTAACGGGGACAAAAAACGGAAAATGGACTAAATTAAACAAGTAGTGGAGGAGTGGCGCAATGATTCAAAAAACGAGGGCCGAACTTAAAACCGAAATTAAGCAACTCTTTAAGGGGCGTTGGAAAGATGCCATCTTATTATGTATTATTATTAGCTTATTAACGATTTTCGGGGTGATGGCCAATTATTCAGATCGCGTGTCGTCGGGCAGTTCCACGACTGACGACACGGCTTTTAAGCAGTTGGGGACCCTGACTGGTTCTGATATATCGTTGATTTTAGCTGTAATAGCTGGGTTTTTACTGGTTCAAGTTGGTGTCTGGCTGGTCGTTCAAATCTTTCGGATTGGGACGAGTTATGCGATGTTGGACTGGGTCCGACAACCAGAACGCCAGATCCATCCGGTCAGTGACTCAACGGTCGGGTTCACGAAACGTTATGGGTGGGCACTGGTCGGTCTGATTATTTATAAAACTGTGCTTATCTTCCTATGGAGCCTGCTATTGGTGGTTCCGGGTATTATTAAGGCGTACGCTTATTCACAGACTTTTTATGCGTATAAGGACTTGTTAGCTGCAACACCTGCTGGTCAAGCACGGCCACGCTATCGTGATGCGGTCACCCGTAGCCGTCAGTTGATGCACGGGCACAAGTGGCAGTTATTCGTGTTGCATTTAAGCTTTTTGGGCTGGGAACTTCTCAGTATCTTAACGGCTGGAATCGGCCAGTTATGGTTGGTACCATATATTTATGGTGTACTTGCCAACTATTATGATAATTTACAAGCAATTAATTAATGAACGTCGATATTAAAAATCGACACAAATAATATTGTTTCTTTTATTAAGCATTAAGACAAGCCCGCCAAAATATGGTAAACTGGCGGAAGCAAGAAAGGAAGTGCGATAGTTAATGCCTGAACAAAAACAGACGCGCATGTCACGCTTAAAAGCGCGAGAGGCTACGGGTGGCAAGCGGGGACGTAAGGCGAGTTCACAGGGATCCCATGCACCTAAGGAACCGAACGATCCAAAGAAACCGCAAGCACCTAAGTCACCGCAAAAAAAACATCACGTTTCGTTATGGCTATTGGCTTTAATCGTGATTGCGCTCGGTGGAACAGTCGTTTACTTTGTCAAAGCAGCTAGCAACCAAGACTTAGTCGAAACCACGAGTTCCTCAAGTAGCAGCAAGGCGCGCAAAAAATCATCTTCGAAGAAATCATCTAGCTCATCGAAGAAAAAGAAGAAGCATTCAAGCTCAAGTAGTGAGAGTACCAGTGAAACAACGGCTGCAAGCACGGATGCGGACACGGACACTAGTGCTGGCGAGACAACAACTACTGGTGATTATAGCAGTTCAACTGCCACTAATACGACGGCTGGCAATACAACGGCTAGTTCGCATAGCACGACGACCAGTCATCAAACGACCACAAGTAGCGCCACCTCTCACAGTACTTCAACAGCCAGCAGCTCATCAAAGAGTGAAACGGCGTCAACTAGTACTGAAAAGAGTAGCAGTAGTAGTCATGCCGGCTCGACATACGATAATTTAAATGACGCGAAGGACTATGGTGAAAACTCAATCAGTGGGAACTATAAGGTCACGACGGATAGTAATGGCTCGTACCATGTGTCAAAAGCTGATTAATTTTACGGCAATCATGATGTTTGAGCTGGGCTTTTGCGACCGTTTTCGGTATAATAGCCTTAAAATGATTGTAAGAAGTGAGTGATGAAATTGAATCACAATTATGTGGAAGTTAAGTATCCAGCCATTTTTCGTGATGAAGGCACCTACTGGGATGTCCGTTTTCCAGACGTTCCGGCCGCCCAGACCTTTGGGGCGAGTGTCCAAGTTGCTGCGGACAATGCGGCTAACGCGTTGGCTATTGCGCTCTTTGAACAATCACTACCGGCGGCGTCGGACCCGCAGTACTGGCGGTTAGCATCAACGGAATTTGTTGTTTGGATCACGATGGCGGATGTCCAATTTGGTCCGGGCGCTGATACACCAGAACCAATGAACTAATGCGTATAAGCGGCAAACGGGTCGGCACCTGATTAGTGTGTCGGACCCGTTTTCTTATTTTATGAAAGAAGTTGAGGAACCTTGCCAATCCAGCCACTAATCTTTGATACGGCCATTGCGAAGGATAAGCCAGAAAATATCCGGCACCCGCACAATGCCTGTCCTTTTTGCGATCCGGGCCAGTTGACTGATATTATCGCGCAAGATGCAGATCGTATCTGGCTATTGAATAAATTTCCAACCTTGCAAGCTACCTGGCAAACGATCGTGATCGAGGCGGCCCGCCATGATGGCGATATTGCTACTTACTCATCCGCACAAAACCGCGCTGTCTTCGCGTTTGCTCTGAAGCACTGGCAAGCCACAATTGCGAGTGGTCGGTTCAAATCGGTGTTGTGCTATAAAAATTTTGGCCCACACTCGGGTGGAAGTTTACGGCATCCACACATGCAAATCGTTGGTTTAATGGCCGCCGATGGTTACGCTAACGTGACAGCAGCCAATTTGACTGGGTATTCAGTGTTGGCGGTCGATCAGGTCCAAGTGACTGTTTCTGATCGGCCTATCATGGGATTTGTCGAAATCAACGTTGCTGCTCCAGCTACCGCGATTGCACCGTTAGCCGATGCTGTGCAACAGGTCGTCCAGTATACGCTAAATACGTATTTTCATGGGCAGTGTGATAGTTATAACCTATTTTTCTATCCGCGGGATGACCAGATTGTTGCCAAAGTGGTCCCACTATTTAATGTCTCACCATACTATATCGGCTATCGGCTGGCACAAGCAGATACGCCAAAGCGAATGCGCGCCATCGCTGAGGAAATTCGGCAACATTTTGAACGATCGAATCTGGCTCACTCAAACTAGCTAATAGGCCGAACAGCCCCAAACGACGGAAAAGGCCCCCAGGAATCCTTTCGATTCTCGGGGGCCTTCACTTTACCGTTCACGTGTATGATTAATGGTGACGCAATTGCGATTAGTATCTGGTTGCGGGGTGGTCAAAAGCAACCGGTCAAGTCGTGGGGGAACATCTCTCAGCAGTAATGTCAGTGATTAGTTATGGTTTTCAATGCTGGACGGCCCTTCGCCGGGCATAGCCGTAAAGACTCAGCAAGGCGATCAATGTCAGCAGGCCACAGCTACCGAAAGTAACGGCAAACCCCACCCGTTGAATTAACCAGCCAATCAGAGGAAAAGCGCTGATCATCGCTAAACTAAAGACCATGCTGGCAACGCTCAGTAGGGTTGCCCGTTGCCCGTTTGGAATCAGCTGATTGTAGTAGTTGGAAAACAGTGGCTCAATCAGTGCCATCAAACTATTGATGACTAAATAGATGAGGACCAGTAGACCGATGGCGTGACTAAATGCGCTAAGTAGGGCCATAATCATGCTTAGGCAGAGCCCGTAAAGTAACTGATGTTGGGTTTGATGTCGCTGTAGCCAAGGTGTCAGTTGGATCGCCACAATATTGAGGGCCATACTCGCAATGAGGATCGTCGTGATTAGTCTCCCACTAAAGTGCTGAGCAGTCATCACTGTTTGAAAGTAATAGTAATAAGTTGTTCCGAGTGCCGAAAAGAGCGCGTCAAAGATCATTAAAAGCCGTAAACGACGTTGAGTCACTAACAGATGCGCGGCAGCACGAAGGATCGTTCGTAACGACGGTTGTGCTGAATGAGTCTTGGTCAACTGGCGCTGGGGAACGCGCAGTCCACTGATTGCCAGAATGGCAATGAGCGCTGCCGCTAAATAGACCCAGTACGTCACTGAAAGATGCTGGGGCATTAACCAGCCAGCCAACACGACACCCAACGTATCGGCCACTTCGATTGTCGTGTTGAGAATCGTCGTGACGCGTGGATAATGTTGCGTGGCCTGAGTATTGACGAGATTGTCATATTGTGCCGCTTCAATCGTACCAGACTGGAGATTATACGCCCAGGCTTGTAGGATGAATGCTAGGAGAAACCAGCCGAGACTGTGAGCCGTCAACATGATGAGGGCGTGTCCGATAGCCATCAGGCGGCTAATGATCAGGACAGGCCGATAACCAAAGCGGTCGGCGATAATGCCGGAGGGAACTTCTGAGAGAAAACTAGTCAGATGAAAAACACTTTCGCATAGCCCTATCTCAACGAGTGATAGGCCTTGTTGCTGTAAAAAGATCACCCAGAGGGTGTTGATACCAAAAAAAGCACAGGCCGCATAACCATAACTGAGGGTTAGGTTACGACGGGTAAGTGGTGATAACATATTGGACTCCTTTAGCGGCCACGAGCGGACAAAAAAAGACGACCCATTGTCGTCAGCTGCTCGTGACTTCGCAATGGCTAGTGGTCATTCAACTTGGAAAAAGCGCAGACTGCGCCCCTGACATAACCATAACTGCAAAAATTGTGCGCTTAAGGTTAATCCAAGCTAAAAATTTAGCCAACACGTCATTCACCACTTTCTAATAATCTCATTTTCTTATCATAACAATACCATATCAATTTCTGACTGACAACTGATACCGATAAGTTTGAATGCCTGATATTAGTTGTGATTGTGGTATGATGTTAAGTAAATGAACAAAAGTGGAGGAATAATCATGCAAAATTTGATTCCAGGAGACATGTTGGAAGTTAATCAAAAACTTAAGTGGGAATTAGACGCGGGAATGACTGCGGATGAAAGTAGCGTGATTAATGAAGCTGTGCTGGCGGGAACTCAGTACTTCGTCGATGAGGCCTTAGAAGGTAGTTACTGGACAGTTAAGTGGGCTGCAGATGGTCAGACTATCGAACTCTATGGGACAACTGGCACCGTCGTTGGCCGCATTAAACCGCTGTCTGCCACGTTAGAAAATGATTTTCGACAGGATTCACAAGGCTTATTTATCCGGATTGAAAAAGAGGTCGCAGTGATTGTTCGTGATAACTAAGCCGAATTGAGTAATGAGGTGATTAGCATGTTTGATCAAGATGAAGAACGGTTTGCAACGCTAGGGTTAGCCGCCAAGCTACCGAGCGCGGTGATTGATGGCATTTGGGATATTATTGATCAAAATCTAAAGGGAGTCGTTCGCCTGCCACGGGTCCTGCAATTTGCCCTGATCGCACGTAATGGGCAAGTCACCGTGGCCTTTGATGCGCAGCACGATGCCATCATGGAATTCGATTTACCAGTCAATTACCAACGGGAGTTTCCCGAGACGGTGGCAGTCTTAGACGATGGTCAGTATCAGACCATGATGTTGATGGACGAACTCTCCGTCTGAACGCAGCGATTATTCAATGAGCTGAATACGAGGAAACTCGTCACTTCAGGTCGGCGAATAATAATCGCTTTTTGATTGGTGGTCTTTAACTGGGCAGATGCGCCTTAAATTTGTATAATTAAATAGATGGTGTGAGGTGTGGTTTTGCGATGTCAGGTTCCGGTTGCTAATCAAGGAGGCCGCGTTGTTCACGTAATTCTCACACCGGGATCAGAGAAAGGTGTGTGTCTAATGGCGAAAACAGCAGTGTGCATTGTCGATCAACAACGTTACCAAGTTGTGGACGGTATGCGATTAGAAGAATTGGAAACTAGTTTGCGGCAAATGATTTTAAAAGATTTTCCGCAGGCCCATAATAGCAGTTTCATTTGTAGTGAGCATTTCGTACATTATCGCTTAGCAAAGATGGATGCGATGATCGAGAACGATTATCAACAAAATGATAAGGTCAATGCGCAATTATCTAAGATTCTCGCTAACCACACGTATCGGGTCGTCGATGTTAATAGCGAGCTGGAAAGTTCATTGACATTTGGTCAACGGGTCGCGGATGGGGTCGCACGGTTCGGGGGGAGCTGGGCGTTTATCATTTCGTTTGTCGTGGTGATGCTCGTGTGGATGTTGCTCAACGTCTTACCAATTTTTAGCCATCATTTTGACCCTTATCCCTTTATTTTATTAAATTTATTTTTAAGCATGGTCGCAGCAATCCAGGCACCATTGATCATGATGAGTCAGAATCGGGCAGCTGAGTATGATCGGCTACAAGCGGCCAATGATTTTAAAGTGAACTCGATGTCTGAAGAGGAGATTCGGGTCCTGCACTCGAAAGTCGATCATTTAATTCAACAAGATGAACCAAACATGCTTGAAATCCAGAAAATGCAAACACAAATGTTAGGTGAGATTCAAGCACAAGTCAATGAATTACGACGATTGCAACCGCGGCGACGTCGCAATCAAAGTTAAGGTGGCTGATTGAGTAGTTAACCAAAAAAACTGAGCGCCTGGAATTTTCACATTCCGACGCTCAGTTTTTTGGTTAACCGTGACCGCACAACGGCATTCAACGGCACTCGTCAAGATTGCCAACGGTCAGTGGCACTATTTATATTTACTTTCTAAAGCACTCATCCAGTACCCCAGCGCGATTCCCACAGCAAGAGCTATGGCGCTGAATAGGTAGGTACTGAGTGTGGCATGCGCATATGAGATACTCTCAGCCGCATATGGATTCGGAATCAATATCAGCATGGTACTAGCCAGAACAATACCTAATATGAAATGGTAGACTCGGGAATGAAACTTCACTAATAGGTGATCCATCAACTTCGAGAACAACGCCATCGCCAGGATGCCACCGATGGCGATCGGTAAGTAGACGCCTACGATATCTAGTCTTTTAAAGCCCGTCAGCATGGGTGTGAAAAGGCCTAAAATAAGTAGCAAGTTGGAAGGACTCAGTCCCGGCACTAAGACGCCCAAGGCAATCAGCGCTCCCGCAACGATGAAACCACCAAAGTTAGCGGGCAAGGTCCCAAACAGCTCACTCATAAAGTAAAGTAGGCCGGCACTAATAATGAAGGTCCCGAAGAACCAAACTCCGTCGAGCCAGTCACGTGGTGCCCGACTAGTCGCAGTTTTCATCAGGGCTGGTAAGGTCCCGATGATGGCCCCTGCGAACCCCCAGAGAACGATCACCTGAGCGTGTGCGAGTAAGTATTCCAGCGGGGCGGAAAGCAGGGCAATCCCGACGATGCCTCCTAATCCGACGGGGACAAAGTACCAGAAGTCCCGTTTAAAGTTACGACGGAAGTGGGCCATAAGGCCCAACAGTCGCTCGTAAATGCCGAGAATGGCGGCGAGAACCCCACCTGAGACGCCCGGTAAAATAAAGCCGAGGGCGATGACGACGCCCTTGAAGAATCGTTTCCAGAAAGTATCAGTTGTTTTAGTTGGCATAAGTAAACTCCTTTAGCTCTAATGACTGGTATTCCAGTAATAATCAAAGTAATTAAAGATACCAGAAAAAATCCTGCATGGCAATTAAAACCCGTTTTTTACGGTTTCCTTCGGTGGCAAAAGTTGCACGGCGGATTATTTTATCATAAAATGAATGGACGTGAAAAAATCTGTATTTTTATGAAAATTATTATCAAATTGGATTAAAGGAAAGTTGAGGTCATATGGAAAATCAGCAACTTGCCCGTAAACTAAAACGCCGTCACGTGCAGATGATTGCGCTTGGTGGCGCGATTGGAACCGGGCTCTTTTTAGGCTCCGGTTCAGCGATCAAACAGGCGGGGCCGTCGATCTTGTTGGCTTATGCCATTGGCGGTTTCTTCTGTTACTTGATGATGCGAGCACTGGGCGAGCTATTATTGTCGGATACGCGTTTACATTCGTTTCTAGAATTCATTAATCGATATTTAGGTAAACGTTTCGAGTTTGCCATTGGGTGGACCTATTGGCTCTGCTGGATCAGTTTAGCTATGGCTGACTTGACTGCTAGTGGTATCTACATTCGTTACTGGTTTCCGTGGATCCCGCAGTGGGTGACACCCTTAATAATTATTTTGATTTTATTAGTATTCAATATGCTCTCCGTCAGTGCGTTTGGCGAACTAGAATATTGGTTTTCGATGATTAAAGTGGTGGCTATCATTGCTTTGATCGTGACGGGGGCTATCTTGATTGGTTCATCGGCCCATGTCGGTGGGCAAACGGTCTCGGTGACAAATTTGGTCAGTCACGGGGGCTTCTTCCCAACAGGCGTCCAGGGCTTCTTGATGTCGTTTTCGCTCGTTATCTTTGCGTTTACGGGCATCGAAATGGTCGGAATTACAGCTGGGGAAGCGGAAAACCCAGAAAAAGAATTACCACGGGCCATCAATAGCTTACCCATTCGAATCTCATTCTTCTACGTGGGCGCTTTATTCGTGATCATGGCAATTTATCCTTGGGATCAGATCACGACCAGTCAGTCACCCTTTGTGCAAGTTTTCAGCGACGTTGGGATCAAAGCCGCGGCCAGCATTATCAACTTCGTGGTTCTGACCGCGGCGCTCTCGGCTTGTAATAGTGCCATCTTCAGTACGAGTCGAACACTATTTACACTTGCGCACGGTGACAACGCGCCGAAATGGATGGGAAAGGTCAATCGTTACAACGTTCCCGCCCGCTCATTGTTATTCTCATCATTGATCTTACTGGTGATCGTGGCGTTGAATTACGTGATTCCAAGTACCGTCTTCACGTTGATCTCTAACGTGGCAACGACCAACTTCATCATTGTTTGGTGTGCCTTGTTGGTGTGCCATTACGTTTACAAACGAACCACTGACAGTACGCATAATCCGTTTAAACTGCCACTGTTCCCTGTTTCCAACATCGCGACCTTGGCCTTCTTTATCGCGGTGACGGTCGTCTTGTGCTTTGATAAAGTCAACCGTTGGGCAGTCATCGGTTCAGTCGCTTGGTTCGTCATTTTATTAGTCATCGAACGAAGTATGCATCGCACCGTTTAAAAACGATAATTGTAATCACCGGTCATCAGTCTTGGTAAACCCAATTAGTTTACCAGCTAATGGCCGGCGATTTTTGTAAGGTGCAATAATCCCCCCTAATAGTGCATTCTATTCTATAATTAAGTCAAACATCATGGACGTTGCTGACGACCACGTATCAGCCGTGACATGATTATTGGGGAGGGGAACAGTATGAATTATCGCAACTTGCTCGTATTACCACTTGCCGTCTTGTTGGTCGGCTGTTCATCACCAACACACCAGGATTCCAAATCAACTAGTCAGACGACCACGAGTGCCAAGGCAACGGTTAGCAGCACCCAAAAGAAGGCTAAGGCTACCAGTAGTACTAGTAGTCGGTCTCAAACCGCAGCCACGCGCTCGTCTAAAACAGCGCGTGAGCGGGCCGCCAGCGCCGCTAACAAGTCGGTCACCCAGCCCACGGCTACGAACCGGCTGGCAGCTTTGAATCAACAATTGACTAAGACGTTGGGAAAGCAGGCACTCGTTCCACAAGTCGATGGGTTAACTAGTGGCAGTTCGAAGTTGAACATGCGCTATTCAGGTGACGCGGCCAATTACACCATCCATTATAGTGTGGGTCAGCAGGCCCAGCCATTCAACGCGGCAGCCGTGGCGGATGAAACGGCTTATGCGACTGTCACTAAGACGACCTATGCGACAACTAATGCCGCGGCCCAGCAGGTGGGTTATCGTGATAATAAATCCACAGCAGGGCTGCCAACCGTCGATCTTGGTCATCAAATCACCGCGCATATCGACGCGGGTGCTGGTCAACGATATATCATGTGGAATGAGGGCCGCTGGTCGTTGACCGTGCATGCGAACATGATGCACGAAGATGCGGGCGTCGCGTTAGCTAAACAGGCCGTCGCTACTTTCGAGCAGGTCTACTTACCAGCACCACAGTCGGTCGGCGCCATCACTTTTGACGCGATTTCGTCAGGCTCTGGACCTTTAGACCAAGTTATCCAATGGCAAGCTGGTAAAGTGGTTTATCAAGTCAAGGCTCAAGAGATGGCAACGGCTATCAAAATGGCTGCCAGTATGCAATAATCAATAACTAGTTTCTACGCTCGTTAAATTAAGCAGTGAGCTGACAAACAAAAGTAGCAGCGTAATCAGCCAGAGATGGCTAGTACACTGCTACTTTTGTTGGTTAGGCGTTATTTTCATCTCATTCGACTGCCAGCTGGTGAATCGCGACTATTGATCAGTCGGAGATTGGTGCAGTTGTTGTTCGATGGGCTGCGTCGCTTTTAAGATAAGTGCTTGGTCACTCAGCGAGATGATACGGTGGTGGGTGATCACGGCAGAATCAGTTAATGCTTGGTAAACAGCCGCTGCAACCACCCAACAAGTATCGGTGTCGTAATCACGCGCATGCAGTAAATCATAACCGTCACTCATATCTAGGTAGACTTGAAAGCCGATACCTAGCCGCGCCTGTAATCGCTTCGCATAGCGTTGATAAAGCGCGCGATTGGCCTCGGGGTCGGGGGTCGGACCAATAATCCGTTCACCGAGTTGTAAGTTCGGCACTAAGCGCACTTGCATGTCAGCGCCTCCTTTGCGTTGAAAATTATAACCCTATTTTAGTCTAATCCATTCATGAAATAAAGGCACTAATCAGCCGCAGTTAAGGTGATTAGTGCCTTTATACGCATTCAGTTAAGCTAAGAGACGTAATAGTAGCCACCCGGCAACGCCAATTAACAGGGCGTAACCCAGACCTGGTAGTAGTGTTTTACGTAAGATGGCGCCTTCTTGACCACTCAGGCCAACGACTGAGCTGACAGCAACGATATTATGGACACAGACCATGTTGCCGGCTGCCGCACCGACGAGCTGGGCTGCCAAGATAATCGTGGGCTTCAAACTCGCATTGGCCGCAATATCAGCTTGAATTTGTGCAAAAGTCAGCGTCGAGACCGTGGTACTACCAGTTACGAACGCCCCTAATTGGCCAAGAAATGGTGCCATGATGACCCAAACACCAGCTAGATAGGTCGCGATAAACTTGGCGATATACATTGGCATGCTGGGTAGGTTGGCCTGATTCAAGCCAGAATTAGTGAAGACTTGAACCATGATCAGGGTAACACCGAGGGCAATTGCGGTGTTGCCCATCGAACGGATGACCGAATGGGCAGTTGGTAGTAAGGGCTTTAATGAACGGGCTTGTACTAGTAACCCAATGATGGCCGCTACCGCCAAGATTGTCCCTGGCGAATAGAGGAGTTCCCAATCAGAGTTGATTTGACTATAACCTAGAATGTGGGACCACGATAAGTTAGCATAACGGGTCAAAACCTGTTTGATTGGTGTCACGACCCGGCTAGCGAGTAATAGCACAACGACCAACAGGTAAGGAAACCAAGCGGTCATCAGGTTCATCGGACTAGGCGCAGGCGTCTGGTCTGCCATCCCGTTCGTCCGCCATGGCGTCAACTGGCTCGACTTTGGTAACAACCAGTGCAATCGGATCGTGATGATGGCAATAACCAGCGTTCCCAGCGGTGCGATGATTGAAACAAATTCATAACCCACTAGCCAAGCACTGAGGAGTGCCAGTAGACTGTAAACGAAACCGATCACTAACGCCCAAGGTAAGACGGAAAGCCAGCTTTTCAAGCGGTGTGCCTTAGGGCCAAACCACATGATGAGAATTAAAATGAGCACCGCTGGCATTAGCGCACCAACGAATAAATCGAGTTGCGTGATGCGCAGGCCAATCAAGTTCAAGACGGATGCTTTTTCGGTCACATTACTCAGTCCCACGGTCAATGGTGTTCCAACGGCGCCGAACGCTACGGGGGTCGAGTCAGCCACTAAGGCCAAGATAACGGCCGCCATGGGTGAAAAGCCGAGTGCAATTAGTAATGGTGCAGTGACCATCGCTGGGGTCCCGAAGCCCGAGACACCTTCAATCAAGCCCCCAAATAGGAAGGCTACCAAAACGGTTTGTAGCCGCATGTCAGCAGACAAACTTTGAAAGCCCTGGTTAATCCGGTCGATTGCACCAGTGGCACGCAAACAGTTGAGCATGAGTAAGGCGCCAAATAAGATCCATAAGATGGGGAGGGCTTTATGAATCGCCTGCAAAATTGAGGCGGTGAGGACCGTTGGACTAATCTGCCAGAAAAAGTAGCCGGTAATAATCACCACCAGAGCGCTAATGGTCATTCCACGGGTCGCGGATAAATTCAGGCCCCCGAGAAGAATCAGTGGCAGGATGATTGCAGCACTTGCAATAAAAATCATGGTCGTAAAGCCTCCTTAGATGGTGCCTAGTCGTTTGACTGTGCTCGTTTGAAATAATACTGACCGTAGAGCGTGACCAGCGTAACAATCAGAGAAATCGCCGTTAAGGGCCAAACCATCCCTACTAGATAAGTGTTCTTCAAAGCGGTTGAAGCTGGATTGAAGAAATTGAGCAAGTTTAATTGTCGAAAACTGCTAACAATTACTAAGAGGCCGAAGAAACACAGTTGACAAAGCAGGCCCCCATAAGTGGAAAAGCGATATTTATGAATAATTGCGAGATCTGGATCATCAACCTCAGTGGCATAAACGCTAGTATTAATGGCTGGGTTTTCAAAACCGACGTACAACGAGATCAGGAGCAAACCGGCAACGTATAAAACGGGTTGGGCCGTGGCAACTAACAAATGGCCGACAATCAAGCCACCGCGCGCAATCGTGGTGGCACGATGTAAGTCATGCCGTCCCAATAATAAATATAGTGGCCGGCCGGTCTCAAAGCCCAACAAATAGATGGCGAAGACCAGGTACATCCCCATTTTGCCAAAGACAAAGACACCGAAGAAACTATTAAACAGTAGGACAAAACTCAGTAAAAAGCCCCGATCAACGATCCGTAGTTTGTTAGCCGGCATGGATTGCCAATCAGCAGCTAGTTCTAGATTTAGTAGAACAATGGCCACGACGATAATTCCTAATACGGCCGGTAGTGCGATTTGTAGGCTCGCCTTACGAAGTAACGTCAGTAAACCAATCGCAGCAAAGAAGACGATAAAGACCACAACGCGCCACGGCTTGATGGGACGTACTTGGGCCATTTCGTGTTGATCGTAAAATGCGAGCGAAAACTGACTCAACAAACGGCCAGCAGGCAACGCAATGATAAATAGTAGCGCCAGTAGGATAAAGGCAAGCCGGTAACCCCAGTTCAGCGCAAAATCTAGCACAAAGAGAATGCCGAGAACTAAGAAAATTAACCAGTAAATTTTCTTTAACTTAAAATCCGTCTGCGCGGACAAGTGTAACTTGAACGTCAAGTAATAGGGCCAGATGTTGGCGGATGTATATCCTAAGAATAGGGCCCCAGCCAGCACGGCCACGATGTTAGCCGTCAAACTGAACAACAAGCTACCAAGCGCACCCAGCCAGAGGCAAATGAGCAAATAACTACTAGCCTTGAGGTTTAGGTGTTTAGTCCCAAAGACGCTCGCCGCCCGGGCCACGTAGAAGACCACGATCGCAGCTAAGTAATTCGCGTTGTGGGTCTGCTGATACTTAAAGAGAATTAGAACGTAGGGCAGGACAATACCGACGTTAGCCAAGAAGTTAAGCGTCGCGACAGAGAAGTCCAACCCAGAGTTTCGTAGACGAGTCAAAGATAATCACAACCATTTCGTTAGTTTTTCTAGGCCTAGTATACCAATTAATGCACATAAATGGTGTTAAAAGGTATGTTTAGGCACTTTTACCTGTAAATTGAGCGCCGGGATACGTAGATATATTTAAGCCAATCGTATAATCTTACTTTAACCAAATAAATAAAAAAACAATTCTTACCAGGAACGTCACACTTCTTTCATATTTATTCACAAAAAACATAAAATTCTTATTTATCATTATCCACATAATTTAAATAATGAATGGGGTCATGTAGATATGATTTATGCACAAATATTAGCCGGCGGTAAAGGAACTCGTATGGGCAATGTTCCGATGCCAAAGCAATTCTTGCTGCTTGCCGACAAACCAATCTTAATCCATACCATCGAAAAATTTACACTTGAAAGTCGCTTTGATGCCATTTTGGTTGTCTGTCCAGCCGATTGGGTCAGCCATACTGAAGATATCATTAAAAAGTACATCACCGATGAGCGCGTTCACGTTGTCGTTGGTGGGGCCGACCGTAACGAAACACTAATGAGTGGAATCAACTATATCCAAGATCATTACGGGATTCAAGACGATGATGTTGTTGTTACCCATGACGCAGTTCGGCCGTTCATCACACAACGTATCATTAACGACAATATCGTCGCCGTTTTAGAAAATAAAGCAGTCGATACTGTCGTCCCAGCAATCGATACAATCGTCCGCGGTGCTAATGATCAGGTGACCGATATTCCGGTTCGTTCCGAAATGTATCAGGGTCAAACCCCTCAAAGTTTTCACATCAAAACATTGATCGACTCATATAACGCACTCAGCTCCGAACAAAAGGCATCACTGTCTGATTCATGCAAAATCTGCTCGCTGGCTGGTCAAAAGGTTAGTTTAGTACGTGGTGAAAATTACAATTTTAAAATCACAACGCCGTTTGACTTACGCGTTGCATCAGCATTAGTAGAAAAGAGGTCATAAGATGTTAAATCAAGTTTATCGCTTAGTAAGTCCCCGTCAATTTGAAGTTGAAACGGTCGCCGAAGAGGTAGACGCCGATGATTTGATCGTGCGGCCAAAGTTCTTATCGATCTGCCATGCTGACACGCGCTATTTCTTTGGCCAACGCTCCCAAGCCGCATTACGTGCTAAGCTACCAATGGCGCTGATCCATGAGGCCGTGGGTGAGGTCGTTTATGATCCTCGAAATGAGTATAAGCCTGGGACGCTCGTCGCAATGGTGCCTAATACGCCCGTTAAGAAGGATTCAATCATTCAGGAAAATTATTTACCTTCTTCAAGATTCCGTTCAAGCGGCTACGACGGCTTTATGCAAGAATATGTTTGTTTACGACGCGACCGCGCAATCACCGTGCCAAGCGACTTCGATCCACACATGGCCGCATTCATTGAGATGGTCTCGGTCGGCGTTCAAGCATTAACCAAGCTTGAAAGTACCATGGATGAGGACCAACGGGTTATCGGTATTTGGGGCGATGGTAACTTGGGCTATATTACAGCGACTCTGGTTAAGCAAATTTTTCCAGACAGTCAGTTGCTGGTATTCGGTCGGCATCAATCCAAGTTAGATTATTTCTCATTTGCAGACAAAACTTACCTGGTCGATGACATTCCAGCCGATGTCAAGGTCAGTCAGGCCTTAGAATGTACCGGCGGCCAGGGCAGTGAAGCAGCGATTCAACAAATTATCCAGCATATTCAACCGATGGGAACTGCCATTCTAATGGGAGTCTCTGAAAACCCAGTCGGTATCGATACCCGGTCTGTCCTTGCAGAAGGATTGACGTTACGAGGCGTCAGTCGCAGCAGCCGTGAAGATTTTAAACGTGCCGTTGATATTTTATCCTCCAGTCCAGTCACTCGCGAACGGTTGCAAAATTTAGTTGGCTACGTTCAAAAAGTGAGTTCCATTCAAGACATTACCAACTTCTTTGATAGTGCACTTACTAATTATTGGGGCAAGGAGGTGATGGAATGGGACGTCTAAAGACGGTAAAGCTCGTGTTACTACACACGAGCTTTAATTTATTCTATCAATTTTTTTATAAAGTGTTTGGCCCGAAGAAGGGACGGATCACACTTGCCACGATGCGCAGCGGTCAATTAAACGACAATTTGGCAGCTCTTGAGCAGGGCCTAAAAACTGCCAACGTTAAACCGGTTACTGTGTTTTGCTATCATTATGACCGCACCCTGGCTGGAAAAGTGGGCTTCTTGCTCGCCTCCATTAAAGCGCTATACGTGATTGCCAGGGCTGACGTCTTTGTGATCGATGATTACTTTTTTCCACTTTACGCAATTCACAAACATGATGATAATCAAGTGGTACAATTATGGCATGCCATTGGTTCATTGAAAAAGTTTGGCCTCAGCTTACCGAATGCTGATCAGAGCGTCATGAAGCCGCACACAAATTATGATTGGGTCTTGATCAATGCAAAGTCTGATCAGCCTGCTTATCTAGATGCCATGGCTATCAATCAAGATCACGTCATTGCCACTGGATCGCCAATGGTCGACTCGTTGCTTAATCGACAACCACAACAACCGCGGCTCGCCGCCCGTCGTATTCTATACTCACCGACTTATCGGCAAGGTGTCCAGGGTAAGCAGCAAGTCATGGGATATGTCAACAACATGATTGCGGCCTGTCAGCAGCTGACCGGTCCATGGGAACTGTACATTTCGCTGCATCCGTACTTAAAACTGTCAGCGATGACGCTACCATCCAACGTGCATATCTTCCAAGATGCTGAGCGGGTTAAGACGCTGATGCCAACGATTGATTTATTTATAACCGATTATTCGTCATTATCATTGACGTTTAGTTATTTTGAACGACCAATCATTCTGTATACGCCTGATTATGATGATTATATGCAAACATCCGGATTCTATGTCGATTACTATCAATATTTGCAAGCACCGCACTTCAGCAAAGCGGCGCGAGTTGTCGATTTTATTAATCAGGAAGTTGATCATATGGATCTATCTTATGTACATGAATTAAAGCAAAAGACATTTCCACATCAAGATGGGCATAATACCGAACGGGTCGTTCAATTTGTTGAAAAATTAGCAGGGGGAGAACATTAGATGATACAACGACTAAAACGAATCGCGCGTCGCATCGTATACGGACGGAATCAACCGCAATATACTCGTAATCGTGAACTGGTTGAGGACGCACAAACGACCAAGGAAGACGTTGATTTTCTAAATACATTGCGAATTGAGAAAGATGCCGAATCATTGATCAAACGTCAAGTGACTAAGCTGGAATTCAACAGTTCTTACTTAGTGATTGAGGGAATGGCGTGGTTTGAAAAGTATCCCGAACAAGATACTGAACGAATTATTAAAAGCTTAATTTTGACTAGCAAGACGAATGAAGAATTAGAAATTCCGTTGATCAACGTTCGTGGTCAAAACGCTGATTTTCCATATGCCGGGTATCATGGTGACATCAACTTTTCGACACTCAGTGAGGGTAAACCGCTAACGCCAGGCACTTATGAAATCAAGATACAATTAAAACAGTATCTAGGTAATGGTTGGATTATCAGACGAACCTCCATTGGTCAAGTGGTGGAAACACAGCAAGACTTAAATTATACGACTAAAATGACAAGCTATTCAGCGAAAAGCAATAAGTCATACAGTCTAATTTTTCGGTATAATTTAGCCGCCCAAGCCTTAAAGGTCACTTCATATAAACTGAGTGATGTCAACCCGCTTGAAAATGAGTTTACTGAAGATGTCGGGTTAGATAGTGTAGCGATGCGTGCCATTAAACGCCGGGCGCTAAAACTCTGGTATCGGTGGTACTGCCTTCAACCGATTCATAAGAAACAAATTTCATTTGTTTCCGATAGTCGGGTGACAATCTCCGGTAATTTCGAGTTTATCTACCAGGAATTAAAACGTCGCAATACTGATTTTAAGATTTCATTCTATTTGAAGCCAAGTATTAAAACCAAAAAATCCTGGAAAGAGGTTCGAACGTTGGCTAAAGCGTTGGCTACTAGTCGCTATGTGATTTTAGATGACTTTTACCCACTAGTTTACCCATTGCATATCCGGGAAAATGCGGATTTGATTCAGGTATGGCATGCGGTCGGTGCCTTTAAAACATTTGGTTACAGCCGGTTGGGGATGCCTGGTGGTCCTAAGGTTCAATCGTTAAATCATCGCAATTACACCAAAGCCTTGGTTTCTTCGCATAACATCGCGGATAAATACGCGGAAGGATTTGGAATTGCGCCGGATAAGATTCAGCCGCTAGGAATTCCGCGGACGGATATCTTTTTCGATGAGCCCAAGAAACAGGCAATCCGGGAACGGCTCGCGCAAGATTTGCCATTCATCAAGGGCAAAAAAGTCATTCTCTTTGCCCCAACATTTCGTGGCAATGGTCAGCAATCAGCATACTATCCCTTTGAAATGTTGAATTTTAGAGCAATCTACGAAGCGTTACACGAAGATTACGTCTTTTTACTGAAGATTCATCCGTTTGTGCAAAACAAACCAACGTTACCATATGAATATTCGGACTTCTATTACGATGTTTCTGATTATCGTGAGATCAACGATTTATTACTCGTTGCTGACCAATTAATCACTGACTACTCATCAGTTTGTTTCGAATACGCACTACTGAACCGGCCAATGATTTTCTTTGCGCCAGACTTAGCGGATTACATGCAATCCCGGAGCTTTTACTTCAACTACTTTGATTTTATTCCTGGTAGTTTAGCGGAAAACACGGGTGAGTTGATCAACCAGTTGCAACATCCACAAGTTGACCAAGCTAAATTGGACGGCTTTGTGAACTTCTTCTTTGATGATCTAGATGGTAAGTCGACAGCTCGTTTCGTGGATGCGCTTGAAAATAACTTCGAGGATCCGAACGCAGCTGAGTTAGAAAATAACGACGGTCTCGCCATTAGTGAAGATGGTAAGATTATCCCTGATTGGGGTAAAAAGGCTAAATAATATGTTAAGATAAAGCAGTCAGTCACATCATTAGCGCATTTACAGCGTTGATTGTGTGACCGACTGTTTTTGCTAGGAAACTATAGGAGGAATTGATCATGTCACAAATTACGACACGGCGGCTCACCACTGCTGACGTGAACAAACTACAACAAATCAGTATTGAAACCTTTAAGGACACGTTTGGTGCACAAAACACCTCTGAAAATATGGCCGCATACTTACAAGATGCATATAACTTGCCCAAGTTAACCCATGAATTAGCGGAACCCGAATCACAATTTTATTTTGTTGAACGAGCCGGTGAATCATTAGGATACTTGAAATTAAACACCGGTGCGGCACAATCAGAAGCAATGGGTCCAGACACTTTAGAAGTCGAACGAATCTATATCCGAAAAGCTTTCCAACACCAAGGGCTCGGTAATCAATTTATGCAACAAGCGATTCAAATTGCTAAAGCTGATCATAAGCAGAAGATCTGGCTTGGTGTTTGGGAGCATAACGAACCCGCGAAGGGCTTCTATGCGAAGTGGGGCTTTGAACAATTCAGTGCTCACGATTTTGTGATGGGGGACGATCGCCAAACCGATTTGCTCATGATCAAGTCACTGACCCAAGACTAAGGGCAGTAAATGCTTTTGAGTGAACTGCTTTTACAAGTTTAGAATTAGTCGCTGTCTGTGGCGACCAGCAGATTACAAATTTATTTACCCCTTGTTTTTTACGGGAAAGGGGCTTATACTGATAATCAATCGTACGCGATTGAAAGGAGCATCCGCATGACACCAGAAATTGACCTTGCTAATCAACTTTGTTTTAGCATATACAATGCCAATCGGTTATTTAACAAATTTTATGTCGAAGCGTTAACACCATTCAAACTGACTTACGCACAGTATCTCGTATTAATGGCATTGTGGGAACACGACGACCAGTCATTACACGAGTTAGGTCAGGTTCTGCGCTTAAGCAGCAACACCTTGACACCGCTTTTGCGACGCATGGAAGACGCAGGGTGGTTGCAGCGCGAGCGACCGGCAACAGATCGGCGCCAGTTACTCATTCATCTCACGATGCAGGGTAAGCAACAACAAGCACCAATCGAAGCCGCGATTGCAACTTGTATCAGTCGCTACCACCTGACTGTCGATGAATATCAACAAGCACTGGCCCTGAACCAGAAGATTATTACCGCATTATCACAGGATTTGGCCTAAACGGGCCTTTTTATTGACCATTTCAATCTCGTGCGACTGAAATATAATTTTAGGAGGAATCTCTAATGGCAGATTATGACACAATTTTTATCGGTAGCGGGCACGCAACGTGGCATGCGGCAGTGGCCCTAGCACATGCGCAACATAAGGTAGCAATCATTGAAGAAGATACCATCGCCGGGACGTGCACTAACTTTGGCTGTGATGCTAAGATTCTGTTAGACGGTCCCTTCGAGCTGACTGAACAACTCAAACAATATCAAGGGATTGGCGTCAACACAACGCCCACCATCGATTGGTCACAGTTGATGGCCTATAAGCAACAAGTCATTCAACCTTTATCGGTACAAATGACGGCCGTCTTCAAACAATTGGGGATTACAATTATTACCGGTCATGGTGAGCTGACTGATACCCACACTGTTCAAGTAGCGGACAGCACGTATACAGCGGATACCATCGTCATCGGGACCGGACAACGACCAGCCAAGCTGGCTATCCCGGGTGCGGACCTGATGCATGACAGTCGTGATTTTCTTGACCTACCAACCATGCCTAAACGGTTGACCTTAATTGGTGCTGGAATCATCTCGCTGGAATTTGCCAACATGGCCGTGTTACTAGGGTCAGAAGTGCATATTATTGAGTTTGCCGATCGAGCACTACCCGCATTTTATTCAGAACACGTTAAAAAGATGATCACACATCTACAGGCAGCCGGGGTGCACTTCCACTTTGGCGAAGCGCTTAGCCAAGTGACTAAAACGGCCACAGGGTTAATGGCAACCACTGCCAGCGGCCTGAAGATTGAGAGTGATGATATCATTGCGGCCACTGGTCGGATTCCAAACATCGAACACTTAGGACTAACGAAAGTTGGCATTAAGACCGACCGGCACGGCATTATCGTCGACGACCATTTGCGGACAAGCATTCCAAACATTTACGCCAGTGGTGATGTCATTAGTAAGACTTTGCCGAAGCTAACCCCGACCGCGACCTTTGAATCTAACTACATTGCCGGCCAACTGCTTGGTAGCACTGCCGCCATTGATTATCCGGTCATTCCAGCGGTCGTCTTTACGCTACCAAGAATCGCCCAAGTCGGTGTCAGTGTCGAGGCTGCCCAGCATGATACTGAACACTTTCACGTTCAAGCGCTGCCATATGGTAAACTGTTAGCCTTTCAGTATCAAAACGAGGTCGACGCTGATTTACAATTAGTCTTTGACCAAGAGAATTACTTCGTCGGTGCCTCAATCTATGGTAATGGCGCACCAGACCTGATCAACTTACTGACCATGATTATTGCTGATCACGTCTCCGCCACAACGTTAAGTCAGAAGATTTTTGCCTTTCCAAGTGCTTCAGTGGGGATCATTGATATGTTGACACCACTACTACACCATGACTAGTTATTAAACCAACTAACTAATTTAAAGATACTGGGTATGTTGCTGACTACCCAGTATCTTTTTGTAGTTTCAGATTAACTCACTGACTGAGGACACCTAATAATTTAGCGAGCAGGACCATGGCGCCACCGAGTGACCAAAGAAAGATACTCCAGCTTAGCCAGCTAGCTTGAACAAACAGGCTGATCAGAATAAACCAATTCATTCCAAATAGCCACCAGCCGAGCGTCCTTTTCAAAATCGTTGACCAAGTATAGGGTGCCGCATACCGATTTAGCGGCTTAAGCGCGATTAATAAGGCCGGAATAAGCGCACTCTCAAGCATCGCCAAATAATGGTGCGGATCACTCGTATAAGCGATTGCTCCCAGCAGACCATAGCGACTCGGAATCGTCGTTAATAGGGCCCGTTGCGCGGTGTAAATGACGATCGGTTGTCCAATCAATAATGCGAGTAATCCCCAAGTTGCTTTTTTCATCAATCTCCGCCGTCCTTATTAGTTAATAATACTATCCTACCAATTTATGTACGGCACTAACTACCGAATAAGTGTAAATTTCTCGTGAAAAAGACGTAAAGAATAGGCATGATTCGTTCACTATGTTTTCATAACATAAATAATAGGCATTTTAAAAAAGTATGCGTATAATACCTTCTTAATAAGTTTCGATGGGGGAGTTATGATGATAATAATCAGAGTTGCAATTATGATTTCAGTTGTTTTTTACTTGTATTTTATTATTAACTTATTGCTGATCAATCACTATCGGGAACCTATTCAAAACTATGAAAAGGGGCCCACACCTTATGAATTGTTTTTGGTTATTCCGGTGCTCAATGAAGAGCACGTTATCTCGCGAACGATTACGCAATTGACCGAATCTCTCGAACAGTTACCACCAACCGTTCACGCCCAAATCATTGCCGTCGATGACGATTCGACAGATCATAGTCTGTTGTTGCTAACTCAGTCATCGTCGCGCTTCTTACAAATCCTACACCGCACGGGCAACCAGCGTGCAGGTAAGGGGGCCGTCCTCAACACTGCCGTCCAGTATATTCATAAGACGTTAGCGCTAAAATCTGATCCGCAACGGACAATCGTGGGGGTCCTAGATGCAGACGCATTCATGAATACTGCTGACTTGACACGGGTGCTGGCGCACTTTGAACAAGAACCACAGTTGGCGATGATCCAAACTAGTGTGAACATTTATAATCAGCCCAACTGGCTGACCAAGATGCAAAATTTTGAGTTTATGGGCGTTAACAATGCCACTCAACAGCTACGCAACCGTCTTGGTCAGGGGATCGCGTCAGGTAATGGTCAGTTCGTCCGGCTAGATTTAGCGTTACAGAATCCGTGGGGGAATAGCTTACTTGAAGATCTCGAATTCACTTTGCGGACCTGGCTGCTAGGTGGTACGCGAACGGCCTTTGATCATACCTTGGTTGTCCAGCAAGAGGCCGTTGAACAACTACGCCCATTTTTTCGTCAACGGGTACGCTGGTGTCAGGGTGCCGTTCAATGCATGCGTTATCTACCAGCACTTTGGCGTTCGGGACGTCTGAACCATTTTCAAAAATTGGACACGACCTTTTGGATTTTGATGCCTATCAGTGGTTGTATCGTGCCACTGACCAGTCTAATCACGTTAGTCGTGCTTGTGAGCCGTAGCCTACAACATTGGCAAGTTGGGTGGCATCACTTGGCTATCGGGACATTACTGGTGATTGCTTTTTCGGCTTGCTTGGTATTAGCAGCACTGTATCAACGCAACTGTGCCGTCGTGAAACAACCCGTTGGCTTCTTAGATGCTCTCAAGCAGAGTTTAACCTTTCAAGCATTCCTATTGATCATTAGCCTGACGCCATACGTCGCCATTTACCGACAGTTACGTGGTCAAACGGGGTGGGCCAAAACGCACCATGGTGTTACGACCCGCGTTGCAAAATATCCAGATACTGGCTTAAAACGCTCATATTGAGATGAAGGTGCATGCCGATGAAGTGGTGCTATAAGATATTTCAAATTACCGTTCTCACGATTGCAGCTGCCTTACTCGGGTGGATGATTGTCGCCAACTGGCAAGTCAACCTGAAATTACACCTCGCAATCAGTGCTTGGATAGGCGCTGGTTTATTCGTATTGTTCATTGGTGCCACGATTGGCCTTGGCAGCTGGTGGTTGAGCCGCCACCAAACTAGCTGGTTAGTTGCAGCACTGATGGGGTTAACTATCTTAAAATTTCCACTAGTTGCAGGGTTAAAGATCGACCCGACCTCAGATTTCTGGAATTACCATACACTAGCCGCGTTTAGTGCCCAAGGATTCACCTGGACCCAACTGTTACACCATGGTATCGTTGGCAATTACGTCGTTTTTCCGCACGCTTTAAATATCGCGAACGGCTACAGTTTAGTCGCGGCTTTTGGCGGGGCCAACTTTTTTGTCAGCCAACTAATCAATATTGGGTGTACTTTAGTCGATATGGTCTTAATTTACTGGCTAGTCGCACGGTGGCTCTCACGACAATTAGGCATCATGGCTGCCCTCATTTTTTACTGGATTCCAGCTTATTGGCTGTACGGCACGCTCTTAAATGGTGGTGAACCGTTCTTTTTCACCAGCGTCCTACTCATGATGTATGCGCTGACGCGGGCATTAGTTCCACTCACGACGACCACAATCACGGATCGACGACTATACCTAGCGTTAGCGATCGTGATGACTGTCGTGGCCAATATGCTGAGGCCAATCATGGGCGTCTGGCTAATTGCACTGGGTTTGATGAGTTTGTGTGTCCTGCTTAAGTCTCACCACCTTTACCGCGTTCAAGTACGTCAGCTCCTCATATACAGTGCGGTCGTGTTAGGGCTCATGTTCACAGCGACTAATCTCGACAGCTGGTTATATGGCTTTAAGGTTGCGCCAGCCCAAGTTGAAACTTTATACAGCCTGGCTACGGGGACAGATGTTAAAAGTCACGGGACCTATAGCCCGGCACTACAAGCTACCGTCAGCCACGAATTACGGGTGGCGCCCACGTTGACGCAAGCCTATCCGCGAATCACACGAACGATGGCGAGGACTTTGCAGACTAATCTCAAACAAATCAAGCCACAGTTGGGGTCATTTGTTAATGAAAAAATGCAGGGCTTTATTCGTGAGGATTATGGCTATGATTGGAGCTTATATAACTTAAGCCATCATCCCGGTTTGCTTAACCGCCACTGGTTTTATTTAGCCCCTATATTGATTACAAGTGCGACGGTTTATTGGCAGGCAATGCTGGTGATTGCGTTATTCAGTGTTTTAATGGGGCTGGGACTGCTATGGCATCAACACTATCTTAACCACTATTTGCTAATGGCATCGCTTTTGTTAGACGGTTTCACCTTAAGTGCTTTACCATTAGAAGTACAGGGCCGCTATCATATTATCTTGTACTTACCAATCCTTATGTTGATGACTTGCGGGATCGCGGAGGCCAAGCTCTGGCGGCGTCAAATCAAGCAGAGTTGAGTGGCAGTGGCCATTTCAAGATCAATACCCAAATGAATCGTTAGCGTTCGAAGCTCACTGAATGAAAATTAAACTGATGATATAAAAAAGATTATTACTGACAGTAGTGACTGTTACTTCAGTAATAATCTTTTTATAATGTTTAAAAGGGGACAGATCGTCTAATTTGTACCATCAAATTATTGTGGCTACGGTCATAGTTAATAGCTGGCACTGCCAGTATCGTTAGCAAATACCACGGATCAATTGACTTTAATGGCCCGTAATCCCCATTTACTAATGCCGATTGGGCGCTGCCAGGACAGCCCGGTGATGACCACTAAATGATTGATTGCTCTTCGCCAACATGTCATGGCAACGGGTTTCAAGCTAGGGCGACCGTGCAACTTAAGCAGGGCGACAGTCAGTACTATGGGTGATGGATGACGCTGTTAGTGCGGGGGGTGGTTCGTAATTACGCGGGCTAGCAAAATCATTGCTATGAGCCGTCATGTCAATCCGCCAGGCTTCAGCCAAAACGTGTGTTGCAATGGATATTGTCGTCAAAACCATTGAATTGCCCAATTGATCCGATAAAACTGGTGTTGAAGCGGTTTTAGAATGCGTTGAAATGGAATAGGCTTAAGAGTAGGGCGACCGGGTGCTATTTTTGGCCGGGTAGGGGTTGTCACAAAAGGTTGAAATGAACCCCAACGACCCATTTGGGCGTAATATCGGTTCGCGTGATGACATTGCGTTCGTGACAACTTGCTGCAAATTACACAATTTTATTAGCCGTGGTATTGAAAGAACCCATCACCCCGGTAAATTATTCACCAAACTTTTGATCTAGCACATGTCCAACAAACATATGAGGCCATGGCGAATTATTGTTCGTAGTCTGCAATAATTGTTGACACTAAATTGAATGGCACAATCAGCTTTAATAAATACGCTTAATTTTAGGACTAATGGTCTGAAAATTAACAAGTTGTCAAGCCACAATTCTGACTAATAATCGCCAAAAAACAGTTGAAAGCTAGGCTAGTTGCCGCTAATTACCTGGGCTTCATGCAACCGCAGGTACTCAAGGATGCCACTCACATTTATGGTGTTCAGCCCGCGGCCTCTAATATAAATTACGGTAGACTGATGTGGTTGTCGACAAGATAAATTAGTATTACAGACTGGTCTAAATTACACATCTTTAACATTTTTGAACGTGGCTGATGATTCAGTTAAGCGCGTGATTGAACACTGTCATGATACGGTTTTTGGCGTTTCCGGTCCATGGCAAATCATGTCTTTTGAAAAAATAAGGCTGTCGTTAGCAAACCATCGATTCAATAAATCGGTTTGATAAACAATTACGTTCTAAAAGCCAGTTTTAAACCCAAGGTGCACAGCAATTCAGTCGATTGACTAACAGTTATGAGCAATAACATCATTAACACAGTCAAAAGCTATTTTATGAATCATAATCATATATTCACGGTAAGTCACATCAATATGATTCAGTGAGTTCAGTAGATTTTATAAAAATGTGCCATAAATTAATTTGCCACTCAAAAATTATCGCTGTGCTAGCAGTAAACTTGATGACAATTCACGCGATAAAAGCGGTTTGTTGTGATTATGATGGCTTATGTGTGGATTATGGGTAAATCTAGCTAGGGGGCTTTTTTTACATTTTCTAGTTTACATAATATATATTATACAAAGTAGAATTAAAAACAAAATTGCTCCCCCACGACCTGATTTAGGTCCCCTGTGGTAATTTTTTGATTTTAAGTTAGCTTTCTGGTGATTCAGTTCTCAGATTGTCATTTTGTCGCAATCATTTTGCTGGCTCTAACTGTTCAGAATTTTTCAAGACGTCCGCTTAACTTAAATTATTTTTTATGATTCACAAACATCAACACTAAAATTAGTCGATTGAATTTCAACCGAGCATTTTTCGTTAATTCGGATCAACTTATCTGAATCACTAAAAGTTCAAATGTTTTCAGACTCCTAAATCCAATTATCACTAGTTTGCATGCACGCTCATGATTTGCTGATAACTAACATCGATTTTACGGTTTATTTAAGGGACAACTCTTCAACTAATAAACGAACACGCGCTTAGAACGCGTCTCTCAGCATCGGTCAAATCGCTTGTTTTTGTTGTAAATTTATGTTTTAGTTAAAGTAAGAATTCTAACCCAGAAAGGATGTCCTACTATCAATGACCGCTAAATTTCCGTATGCTAAAAGCTTTCTCGCCTCATTAGAAACTGCTGGCAAGCAAGCTAGTACGATTGAGCAATATGAATTAACCTTGGCTGACTTTTTCAACTATGAGCAGCATTTCAATGAGACCTTTGCTAAGGATCAATTACTAGCAGATTTAACTGAGAATGATATTCAAGCTTACTTGGCAATGCTCCGTGAACAACGCCAATTCAAAACATCGACACTGAACAAATGTCTGTCGAATCTAAACGGCTACTTTAGCTATTTATTTTCACACCGAATTATTACAACTTTACCAACCTTTACAATTAAAGGGCAACCCTTGACCAATCGTCAACAAACAACGACCTGGCCAGAGCAATTAGCGGCATGGTTAGCAATGGATGATCTGCATCCATACACCCGCTTATTCTTGTTACTAACGACCAAGGGTTATACTGCCACGGAGATGCTAACCCCAGGGTTTTATCAGCAGTTGAATGCAATTACCTTTACAGCAGTAGAACAGGCTTTTCTGGTTAAACTACGGGCCTATTTGCAGCCATTACAGACTCAAAGTGGTAGTTCGGACCTTTTTTTAAAGCAGCGTCAACGCGGAACCGACCCACATCTCACCCTCGCGGCATTGCATAAATACTTGGCGGGTGATAGTCAACGTTTAGGTGTGCCATTAAAGCCGGTTGCATTGCGCCAGGACTTCATGCTGTGGTTTCTCAATCAACACCGGACGACCGAACCGACTGAGATCATGCAACAACTACGGTTAGATGAAACCAGCCTCGAATATTACCAAAACTTGCTACGACAACGTGATTTGCGAACTTTAAAAGCCACTAAAACCGACTAAGTGACACTGATGGGCTAACTGCTACAGTTAGCTTTTTTAGTTAAAGTAACTTTACGTTGTTGCACGATCTTTACATAACTTTACAAACACGTCACAAGCATTACGTGGAATTTGCTAGTTAATTAAGAAGCCTTAAAACGCCTATACAACGCGCCTTTTTGCAGTTAAACTAGTTTTATTGAATTTAACTAAAGTATTGAAAGGATGATTTGATGACATTCTATCGTTGGTTAGAACCGTTTATTGAACAAAATGGTCCGTTCGCGCCAGCCGCTTGTTATGCGCACTCAGATTTTGATTTTCCTTTGACTAGTAATGTTCATGAATTATCTGATTATATTACTTACTTAAATATTCGTGACTCAGTCAAAAAATCATTTTATTCAGCATTGGACGCGTACCAAGCAAGTTAACAATCATAATTGAACTCAAAAACCAACCTACTAGCCCAGCGACGATTGCTGTGGTTGCAGGTTGGTTTATTCGTGTTTTTAGCCTTATTTTTATCGAGATGAGACTCAAACGATACGAAGATCGCAAATCTGAGCCATTTTCAACGCTTAATCACCATCTAGCTTATTGCCAATGTTGCTTAATAAACGCCTCACGACCACCCATTTCTTCGATTTGATAACGGAATGGATTGCGTCGATAAAAGTCTTGGTGCTCGGCTTCTGCGGGATAAAATGGCTTCGCATCTTCAATGGTTGTCACAATCGGCTCAGCAAACTTACCGCTAGCCGCAAGTGCATCTCTTGAAGCAGTTGCAGTTCGACGTTGAGCTTCACTATTAACAAAAATTACCGGTCGATAACTGTCACCACGGTCCTGAAATTGGCCAGAAGCATCGGTTGGATCAGTCTGACGCCAGTAAATTTCGACCAAGTCAGCATAACTGATTACATCTGGGTCAAAAGTGATTTTAACCGCTTCAGTATGCCCAGTCGTGTGGCTGGCAACTTGTTCATACGTCGGATTAGCGACGGTACCACCAGTGTAACCTGAAATGACTGACTTGATCCCGGGCTGTTGATCAAACGGTTTGACCATGCACCAGAAACAGCCACCAGCAAATATTGCAGTCTCTGTCATCTAAATTCCTCCCGTTTATTAACTCAATTATTTAAATAAACTCTGATACTGACCATAACCAGCCTTTTCAAGGTCGGCAACTGGAATGAACTTCAGTGCTGCTGAATTAATACAATAACGAAGCCCGCCGCGATCTCGTGGCCCATCTGGAAAGACGTGACCTAAATGTGAGTTTGCTTGTGTGCTAGTCACTTCTGTTCGATGCATGCCAAACGACTCGTCACGGTGTTCGTTAAGATTAGTCTGATCGATTGGTTTAGTGAAGGATGGCCACCCACAACCCGCATCATATTTGTCACGCGAGCTAAAGAGTGCTTGACCACTAACTACATCAACGTAAATACCTTCCTGGTAAAAGTTATCATACTCACCGCTAAATGGCCGTTCGGTCGCTGCCTCTTGAGTAACGGCGTATTGTTCAGGCGTTAGACGCTGTCGTAATTCACCTTGCTGTTTATCCATTACTATCAGTCCTTCCATAATTGAGTTGTGTACAATCTAATTAC
Source organism: Lactiplantibacillus sp. 3062 (assembly GCF_055413545.1). NCBI lineage: Bacteria > Bacillati > Bacillota > Bacilli > Lactobacillales > Lactobacillaceae > Lactiplantibacillus > Lactiplantibacillus sp. 3062. The sequence continues at coordinate 211,777 of NZ_JBVAYE010000002.1, read as the reverse complement.
AGTATTTATCATACCCCAATCTAGCTAGAATGCAAAAAAGAAGCTCCAACAAGTGGTAGCTTCTTTTTAAATTAATCTGTAAATTAAGCGTTGAAGGCGTCCGTTAATTGAGGGACAACTTGCTTCTTACGTGAAACGACACCTGGTAAGCTTAACCGGTTGTTAGCAATCGTCTTACCAAAGGCTTTTTCAACAGGTTCCGTTGGGTTACCAACGACTAATAATTTCGAGTTACTATCTAAGATATTAGTAGCCAAGATTAAGAATAAATCATAGCCGTCACTCGCATTTTCGTCTTTTGCAGCAGCTTCTAAAGCAGCTTGACGCTTGAAAACATCATCCAAGTCAACTGTATTGATTTGCGCAACGCGCACGGTCTTGCCAGCCATTTCAAATGACTTCGCATCGGCATCGATTAATTCCTTTTCAGTCTTGCTGTCAAGGTTAGTGCCCGCTTTAAGCATTGCTAAACCATACGTTTCATAATCAATATCAGCAATTTTAGCTAAGTCTTTAACAACTGCCACGTCAGTTTCCGTTGTGGTTGGGGACTTTAAGAGTAATGTATCTGAAATGATTGCAGATAACATTAATCCAGCTAACTTGGCTGGAATTTCAATGTCATTTTCTTTGAACAACTTGTAAATGACAGTGCTGCAGCAACCAAGTGGTTCAGCCCGGTAGAATAATGGTTGGGCCGTGTCAAAACCAGCAATTCGATGATGATCAACCACGTGACTAACAGTTACGTCAGCAATGTCACTCACACTTTGTTGAGGTTCGTTATGATCAACAAGCATAACACTGTCAACTTCATCACTGGCCTTAGTAATCACCCGTAGTGCTGGTTCATCGAAGTAATCCAAAACAAATTGAGTTTCTTCGTTGGGTTCGCCTAATGCAACTGCTTCAGTGTCCGCTCCCATCTTATTTTCGTAGTATGAGAACGCCTTAGCCGCCACGATTGCGTCGGTATCAGGATTTTGATGTCCAAAAACTAATTCCTTACTCATTAGCACAAAACTCCCTTAAAACTTATTTTTGATTAATCTTTTGTAACCGTGAAATATAATCTTCGGTCCGTAAGTAGGCATCAAATTCATCAAGGAAATTCTTGATTCGCGGAATTTGGTCCTTATCTTTACGGAAGACAAAATTTAAGTCAAACTTGATGGCTGGTTCAAATGACAACGTGTGGAGCTTATCAGTTGCCGGATTAGCCACCATAAATGAATTTGGCAACGCCGTGTTAGTATTAGTTGCTGCCACAAAGCGATAAATCTGTTGTGGCGTCGTAAACCGTGCGACTGCCGTTGGCAAATCAGCCAACTGGTTCTTATAAGATTCCTTAACCACTTGATCCAAGTAATAGTTTTCAGGATACGTTACCCATGGATTGAGCGTCGTATCTTTGAACTTGATGCGCTTCTTCTTCGCTAACTTCTCGTCACCCGAAATGAATAGCAATTCGTCTTGGATAATCTTCTTAGACTGGTATGGCTTCCAGTTCTTGATACTTTCATCAGGTAGGTACATGACTGCCAAATCAATCCGATTATTTTCTAATCGTTCCCAAATCTCTTTACGCGTCAGCATGTGCAACGAAATAATAACATTTGGATTGGCCTCGTAATACTTAATGGCAAAATCCTCAAATACATGGTCTTCAATTGAAGCTAGCACGCCAATATTGATTGTTCCTTGAGTAGCACTAGTTGTCTGCTGGATTTCATCAGTTGCCTTGTTCAATACACTATAAATACTGTGGGTTGCGTTAAGCATTGTGTAACCGGCGTCAGAGAGACGTAACTTTTTCCCAACGGAATAAAATAAAGGGGCACCAACGGTACGCTCTAGTTTTTTGATCTGTTGGGTCAATGCTGGTTGCGTAATTCCTAAAATTTGAGCTGCCTGTGTGTAATTCATAGTTTCAGCTAGTTGCAAGAAATACGTTAACGTTTTCGATGAGAAAATACTTTCTTGAGTTGTCTTCATGAATTTTACCTGATCCTTTCTTCTTATCGCCATCTTATGATATCTATAATTTTATACAAGATTCAAAGTGAAAGCAAGCGGTTGTTATTGGTAAATAAAGCTTAACTAATTCATAATCTTTTACCCTGTTATAATATTATCTTAATCGAATGCCCGTTAACGTGCAAGTATTCGCATTGGAAACTATACCGTTAGTGGGATCGGATGGATCTGCATAGAAACAGGTTCCCCTTCAGTATCAGTATCAACTACAAAAGAGCCATTAGAATAACGCGCACTAGTAGGATGATCATCATTCAAGATCGAATGGTGCTTACCACGATCAGTCAGCACATCAAGTGCAACCCCATTTGCGTCACTAGCAACTAAGACATAATCAGCGACCCGGTGTGGATTATTTTTTAACTCCCGTAAGACTTGAACGCCCCGCCGTGCACGACTTGTCACGGGTAAATCTGCCACCTTCATCTTCTTGAATGAACCCCGTTGCGTAATCATGGCAATCAAATCATCATCTGCGGCGATTGTTGCCCGTACAATGGCATCGTCGCGCAGATCCATAGATTTCACGCCGACCGCCTTCGCACCAATCGTTGGGACCTCGCTTAAATCATAACGAAGGCCATACCCATGTTGCGTTATCAGAATCAGGGTTCCCGTTGGTGCAGCTGGTAAGTATTCGACTGTTACAACGGTTGCATCGTCTGACTTCATTTTGATGAACTGGCTAGCCCGAGTCTTATAAGTTCGACCCGGCGTGTAATCAGCAAAAGCCGTTTGTTTGATATAGCCATCACTAGTTGCCACTAAGAATTTTCCGGTAGCTTTAAGGTTCTCAAAAGAATAGACCCACGTGATGCGCTCGTTTTCAGCCAGCCCAATCGTCTGAGAAATGTGCTCACCGGTATCTTTCCATTTGGCGTCAGCAATTTCATAAATCGGCCGGTAAATGAGATGGCCCATGTTGGTGAACATCATTAAATGATCTAACGTGCTATTTTTAGCTAGATAGATCGGATAATCCTCATCTTTAAGCCCGTTATCATCGGGCTCAGACGCTGAATAAGAGCGTAAGCTGGTTCGCTTGATATAACCATCATGGCTAATCATAACAATGACGTCTTCTTGTGGAATCACGACCTCGGTCTTGACCTTTAATTCTTGAATTTCATTTTGAATCTCAGTCAAACGGCTCGTTGGATAGGCTTTTTGAACGGCCTTTAGTTCGCGCCGTAAAACTTTATCGAGTTCTTTAGGCTCTGCCAGAATCAGCTGATAGGTTGCGATAGCCTTGGCCAGTTCAGCTGATTCTTTTTCTAGCTGCGTCACATCGGTATTGGTTAACCGATAAAGTTGCATTGTCACGATGGCTTCAGCTTGAATCTCAGAGAAATCGAATTGACTGACCAAGTTCTGTTTGGCGTTCTTCTTATCCTTGCTACCACGAATCGTTTTAATTACTTGGTCGAGGATGGACATCGCCTTGATTAATCCTTGAACGATGTGTTGGCGATCCATAGCCTTCTGTAAGTTAAATTGGGTCCGACGGGTTACAACGTCCCGTTGATGTTCCAAGTAGGCCGTTAGAATCGTTTTCAGCCCAACGTGTTCGGGCCGTTGATGATAAATGGCGACCATATTGAAGTTATAAGTAATTTGTAGATCGGTATTTTTGAGTAAGTAAGTCAGAATACCTTCTGCATTGACGTCACGCTTCAGTTCAATCACCACTGATAATCCCTGACGGTCACTTTCATCACGAACTTCGGCGATACCTTCGATCTTCTTCAGAATGCGAATTTCATCAATTTTTTTCACCAATTGCGCCTTGTTAACTTCATAAGGGATCTCTGAAACTTCAATCTGTGATTTATTCCCCTTAAGCGGTACGATCTTGGTTCGCGAACGCACGACGATACGCCCACGGCCAGTTTCATAGGCTTGCTTGATACCTGCTAAGCCTTGAATGATCCCCCCAGTTGGAAAATCGGGGCCCTTGACAAAGTCCATCAAATCTTCAAGCGTTGCCTTAGGGTGATTCATCAGGAATAAAATCGCATCAATGACTTCACTCAAGTTATGCGGCGGAATTTCCGTTGCATAACCGGCTGAAATCCCCGTTGCCCCGTTAACTAATAAGTTCGGAAAGCGGGCCGGTAAAACAGTTGGTTCGTACTCCGTATCATCAAAATTTAGGACCATATCGACAGTCTTTTTATCAATGTCTTGAAGCATTTCACCAGCGATTTTGCTCAAACGTGCCTCGGTATACCGCATGGCGGCAGCCGGATCACCGTCCATGGAACCATTATTCCCGTGCATTTCAATCAGCGGTTCCCGTAACTTCCAGTCCTGACTAAGACGAACCATTGCTTCATAAATCGAAGAATCACCATGGGGATGAAAATTACCCATGACGTTTCCGACTGATTTAGCGGACTTACGGAACGCTTTGTCAAAGGTGTTGCCATCCTGATTCATGGCGTATAAGATTCGTCGTTGTACTGGCTTCAAGCCATCACGGATGTCTGGCAAGGCCCGTTCTTGAATAATATATTTAGAATAACGGCCGAAGCGGTCGCCCATGACGTCTTCAAGGGTTAGTTCTTGAATTTTTGGTTGTTCAGTTGCCATTTTACGACCCCCTCTATTGTTTTAGCTGTTGTGCCAATTCTTCGTCGGCTTGCTCATGTGCGGATGAGACGGCCTCGTTATCTAGTAACGACCCGTCTTCGTCCAAATTAAAGTGGACGTTACTTTCGATCCATTTTCGACGAGGTTCAACTTTGTCACCCATTAACGTTGTGACCCGTTTTTCTGCTAAGGCAGCGTCATCGATTCGGACTCGGACTAAGGTCCGTTTTTCAGGATCCATGGTTGTTTCCCATAGCTGTTCCGCGTTCATTTCGCCAAGTCCCTTGTAGCGCTGGAGTGCATAGCCCTTACCAAATGACTTGGTCTTGAGCGTTAACTCTTCGTCAGTCCATGCATATTCCGTCCGTAACTGCTTGTTCTGCTTCTTTTGTAATCGATACAGCGGTGGCAACGCAATGTAGATTTTACCAGCGTCAATCATTGGCCGCATGTACTTATAAAAGAATGTCAGTAAGAGAATTTGAATATGGGCACCATCGGTATCGGCATCGGTCATAATAATGATCTTGTCATAATTACTGGCCTTAATATCAAATTCGGGACCAACACCCGCACCAATTGTGTAAATCATGGTATTAATTTCTTCATTCTTGACAATATCAGCTAATTTGGCCTTTTCGGTATTCAACACCTTACCACGTAATGGCAAAATTGCTTGAAACTTTCGATCACGCCCCTGTTTAGCTGAACCACCGGCCGAATCCCCTTCGACTAAGAATAATTCATTCTTCTTAGCGTTTTTAGACTGCGCTGGCGTTAATTTTCCAGAAAGTAACCGTTCCTGCTTATGACGCCGCTTACCGTTTCGGCTTTCATCACGGGCCTTACGGGCAGCCTCACGAGCCTGCCGAGCTTTGGTGGATTTGCGAATCAGCATTTGAGCAAATTCACCATTTTCCATCAAGAAGAATTGAAGTTGTTCACTCACAATATTATCAACAATCGTTCGTGCTTCGGGTGTTCCGAGCTTTTCCTTAGTTTGACCTTCAAATTGTAAGAGATTTTCCGGTACTCGTAATGAAATAACAGCGGATAACCCTTCACGGACATCGGAGCCTTCCAAATTTTTATCCTTGTCCTTCAATAGGCCAACCTTGCGAGCATATTCATTGAACGCTTTCGTCCAGGCACTGCGGAACCCTACTTCATGAGTCCCACCGTCTGGCGTTCGCACGTTATTGACGAATGACAACAAGTTTTCCGAATAGCCATCGTTGTACTGCGCAGCGACCTCAACTTCGACACCTTCCTTAGTGCCGTCAAAGAACATAATATCCCCGAGGGTGTCCTTATCTTCATTGAGGTAACTGACAAACGCCTTGATACCATCTTCGTAATGGAAGACCAGCTCTTGTTGTTGATTTTCCCGTTCGTCAGTCAGCGTGATTTTGACGCCTTTCAGTAAGAATGCAGATTCACGCAACCGTTCAGCCAACGTTTGAAAATTATAAACCGTCGTTGTAAAGATACTAGCGTCCGGCTTAAAAGTCATTGTCGTTCCAGTTGGCTTATTAGTCTTCCCTTTCTTTTCAAGGGTACCGACGGGATGACCCCCATCTTTGAAATGTTCAACGTAGCGGTAGCCATCACGGACAATGGTTACCGTCAATTCGGACGACAATGCGTTAACGACGCTCGCACCGACCCCATGCAGCCCACCAGAAGTCTTATAACCACCCTGGCCGAACTTACCACCAGCATGCAAAACCGTGAGGATAACTTCAGGTGTTGGAATACCGGAAGCATGCATTCCAACTGGCATCCCACGACCATGATCGACAACGGTGATGCTGTTATCGGCGTGAATAATCACGTTGATTTCTTTACCATAGCCAGCTAAGGCTTCATCAACGGCATTATCGACAATTTCATAAACTAAGTGATGGAGTCCGCGGCCGTCTGTAGAACCGATATACATTCCGGGACGTTTCCGAACGGCTTCTAATCCTTCAAGTACTTGGATTGAAGAATCATCATATTTTGGGCTTTTCTTGGCCATTCTCACAACTCCTTTTATCTTTAAAAATCTACCTCAACTAGGTGCGGCTTTCAGGTAACCGTAATAAAATAGTCCTAAAAGTCCCAACCTGTCAAGGTACAATTATGTTAATTTCTAATTGTCACTTGTGGCTCTTCATCTGTTAGCATACACGTTAACAATTAAAATAGCAAACACACGTTCGCGTCTAAAACTATCTTTTAAAAATTAAGCCACTTACTAGCTTACCTCATGTTGATTCTAAGCGCCAGTTCAATGAATAAACTTATTACTGGTCACGACTAGTTCTTAAAATGCGTGATTAATTTGACAGTTAGCGCTTTAAAGGCCCTAACCACCCGCTTTTAGGCACATAATAATTATCAAAAAATCATTTTATTTTCATAATTTGACACGCAATCATCATTTTTTAAACTAATTAATCCCCACAATCTTAAAAAGAATGCTAAAATATTGAGTGATTCTATTGCAGGAGGAACCAACTTTGAAAATAATAATTATGCTGATCATCGCCTACTTAATTGGCGCGATTCCTTCGGGTGTCATTATTGGCAAGTTTTTCTTTCACACTGATATTCGTCAAGCAGGTAGCGGTAATATCGGAACTACCAACACGTACCGGGTCCTAGGCCCGACCGCTGGGACAATTGTCATGGTGATGGATATTCTAAAAGGCACCATCGCAGCACTACAACCGACCTTGCTATTTCATATGAATAACCGGTATACCTTATTGATTGGACTAGCAGCTATTTTAGGACATACTTTCTCAATTTACATCGGCTTTAAAGGTGGTAAGGCCGTTGCCACGAGTGCTGGGATCTTATTGGCCTACAACTGGGAGTTCTTCTTAATTGCTAGTGCCATCATGTTATTATTGGTTTACACGACCAGTATGGTCAGTGTTGCTAGTATGACGGCTTTTCCAATCGTCACGTTGATTGCAATTTTTTACTATCAGGATTGGTTGCTATCACTCGTGGCCTTTGCATTGACCCTCTTCATCTTCTATCGGCACCGCAGTAATATTGCACGTATCAAAAACGGGACCGAATCATTGGTACACTTCGGACTTGGTTGGCGACGTCAGCAACGGGCTAACCGCAAATAATTATGTTACTTTCAAGACCATTTCATTACTGAGTGGTCTTTTTATTTAGGAACGGGTAAGCTTTGGTGCTGGGTTTGTATTTTTTGTTTCTAGTTAAAGTAAGATGATACAATTCTTTATTTTGCTATCTTTTCAGACCACAATAAAAACCGGTCAAACCTGTCGACCGGTTTCACTAAACCACAGTATTTTAGTTAGAAAAAGCTAATCGCATATTTAGCATCAAACGTCTGGTTCGCTGCAAGCCGGTTAATGCCCATCTTATGGCTTAATTGACCGTCGCTATCAACGTTATCCGCAATGCCCCACCATGGCTCTAAGCACACGAACGGCGCTTCTGCGGGGTATGGTGACCACATGCCGACGTATGGTGCATCTTCAATCGTCATCGCTACCCCATGATCATCCAGATCAGTGTCCAACATTAACGTCGTCTCGTGATGATTCAAATCCAAAATCAGGGCATCGTCCTTAAACAAATCCCGGCTAAGTGCTAATGGCTTGGTCAGGTCGAAGTCATCCGCATTTGCCGCATCGTTCAACGGTGCCTGTAATGGAATATGCGCGTAGACCTTTCGTGGTGCCACAGTAACCTTATAATCAGCTAGTGTGCCCGCCGGATCAGCGAGTGGTACGTTAAATGCTGGGTGCCCACCAACAGAAAATAACAGCTCTTGATTAGCTGGATTATGCACATTGTAGTTAACGGTCAATTCATGATCCGTCAACGTATAAATCAAACGTAATCGAAACGCGTACGGATACATCTCCCGCGTCGCACGACTATCGGTCAATTCAAATGTTGCTTGTGTGGCCGTTTGGTTGACGACCGTAAAGTCATTGTCGCGGGCAAAACCATGTTGTCCCATGTGATAAGCCTGACCAGCAACAGTATACTGGTCATCCTTTAAACGACCAACGATTGGAAAAAGCACGGGTGCGTGCCGGCCCCAAAAAGTTTTGTCGGCCTGCCACATGTACTCAATACCGTCACTCGACTTGACACTACTTAATTCCGCCCCAGCTTCATTGATCAAAACGGTGAGGTACTCATTCTTTAATTCGACTGTCATCCGCGTAAACGCCCCCTTGATAAATTTTATAAGATGTAACGACTAAGATCCTTATCCTGTGCAATGTTACCGATTCGCTCGTTGACATAGCTTTCAGTGATTGTGACTTCGCCCATTTCCATGTCAGGACCTTCGTATAGCAATTCTTCCAAGAGCTTTTCCAAAATGGTGTGCAAACGACGGGCGCCGATATTTTGTGTCTCATGGTTGACCTTATAGGCAATCGTGGCAATCGCTTCGATAGCTTCAATCGTGAACGTCACTTTAATGTTGTCCGTACCGATCAAGGCGATATACTGCTTAATCAACGCATTCTTAGGTTCCGTCAAAATCTTAACAAAGTCATCCTTGCTTAAATCGTCTAATTCGACTCGAATTGGAAAACGGCCTTGCAATTCAGCAATCAGATCACTAGGTTTACTTTCCGCAAAGGCCCCGGAAGCGATAAACAGAATGTGATCAGTATTGATGGGACCATATTTTGTTGAAATTTGCGACCCCTCAACGATTGGCAGAATATCTCGTTGAACCCCTTCACGTGAAACTTCACCGGAACCTTGCTGACCACCCTTAGTAATCTTATCAATTTCATCGATAAAAATAATCCCGGTATTTTCAGCACGGACAATCGCATCATGATAAATATCAGCGTTATTGACTAACTTTTCGGATTCTTCCCGGACTAAAATTTCTCGGGCCTCTGAGACTGGCATTGTCCGTTGGATCCGCTTCTTGGGCATTAAGGCACCTAAACTATCACCAAGATCAATACCCATTTGACCAAGCATGTTATTATTACCCGCGGCGGCTTGCTGGGGGTCATCCATCTCGATGGTAACCTCTGAGTTTTCTAAGCGCCCCGTTTTCAACTGATCGGCAACTGATAATCGTTGATTACGAACTTCATCGGTCACTTCTTCGTTACTTGAATCGTCAACGTTGGGGGTCTGGCCGTTTTGCATCTGGCTAAACATGTTCATCATGTTTTGGAACTCGTTACCATTGTTCTTAGCCTGCTTCTTTTGGGCTGGTACTAATAATTTGACGAGCCGTTTGTCAGCAGCCTGCACCGCTTGTGCCCGCACACCAGAATAAGCCTGTTGTTTTTCCATCTCGATAGCCACGTCCACTAAGTCACGAACCATGGATTCAACATCGCGACCAACATAGCCGACTTCCGTAAACTTAGTTGCTTCAACCTTCACAAACGGGGCGTGCACAATCTTAGCCAACCGCCGGGCAATTTCGGTCTTTCCGACCCCGGTTGGTCCGATCATCAGCATATTTTTGGGGGTAATTTCTTCCTGCATTTCAGCAGAAAGTTCCATCCGCCGATAACGATTACGTAGCGCGATCGCCACCGCTTTTTTAGCTTGGTTTTGACCAATAACATAATTATCAAGCGCGGCCACAATTTGTTTCGGTGTCTTATTGATTTCTTCCATGAGCGTTTCCTCCTACATTACAACGTTTCTGAGATCACATTATGATTGGTAAAGATATCAATGTCGCCGGCAATATGGATTGCCGCTTCAGCGACTTCCTTGGCACTCATATCCTTAGCATGTAGCTGCATTGCGCGAGCTGCGGCTAAGGCAAAGTTACCACCAGAACCAATGGCTAAGACGTCGTTATCCGGCGTGATTACTTCACCACTCCCAGAAACAAGTAACATGTCATCTTTGTTCATGACGATCAACAAAGCTTCCAATTTCTGTAACGCCTGGTCACTGCGCCATTCCTGGGCAAGCTCAACGGCTGCCCGTTGTAAATTCCCAGAAAATTCGTTGAGTTTCTTTTCAAAACGATCTTCAAGGTTAAACGCATCCGCGACACTCCCGGCAAAACCTACGACGACCTGATCATTATAAATCCGCCGAACTTTATGGGCTGTCCCTTTCATTACGACTTTTTCACCCATCGTGACCTGACCATCACCGGCCATGGCGTTATGGCCGTTTTGGCGAACGGCGCAAATGGTAGTTGCTTCAAATTTCGTTGTCATGTTCAGTCTCCTTTGTCGATTCCCGCGTTGCCCGTGGGAAAAATTGACGATAATCTTGTTGTAAATGTTCCTTTGTCACGTGCGCATAAATTTGCGTCGTTGACAAACTTGTATGACCTAACAGCTCCTGCACGGTCCGTAAATCGGCACCATTATTCAGCATCTGCGTTGCAAACGTGTGTCGGAGCATGTGGGGATGAATATCAGCCGTTAAACTACTTTTCTTAACGATTTGATTCAAGACATATTCGATTCCGCCGCCAGTAATGGGGCCGCCGTGACGATTAATAAACACCGTTTGGTGCGTTTGACCATACTTGGCCATCACGGGCTGCCGGCAGACGGTTTCGTAATGCTGAAGCGCGGTAGCCGCGTACCGACCAAATGGGACGTAACGTTCCTTGTCGCCCTTCCCACGAATCAACATCATTTTTAGGTCGTAATCAACGTCGGCTAATTGTAGATCGACACACTCACTCAGCCGAATCCCAGTACCATACAGGACTTCTAATAACGCCGCGTTCCGGGCCCCCATCACGCTATCATCCGCATAGACAGTTTGAAATAATACGTCCAGCTCCTTTTGATAGAAAAAACGGGGTAAGCGCGCCGCGTGTTTTTTGAGTTGGACGTACACGAAGGGATTCAATTTAGCTAAATCATTCTTAACCAAAAAGTTATAGAACGACCGCAAGCTTGAAACTTTCCGAGCAATTGAATTGCGGGTCAAGTGCCGGTCATATAAATGACTTAAATAGACGTTAACGTCCAACCGGTCAACTTCAGTATACGCTTTCGCGCCGCCATTTGCCGTTAAGAAATCATTAAAAGCTTGAATGTCTTCCCGATAAGCAGCAGCGGTCTCTTCCGAATACTGTCGTTCAACCCGAATGTACTTTAAAAAGAGGGTTAAATAATCCGTTTCCATGCAAAAACCTCCATACGTTGCTACTTTAGCAAAGTATGGAGGAAAACACAATTATGCACCCTGTCAATGGGGCAATATTTTAGTTGTTAACGGTCAATGTTTCATCTTTAAAAGTCGTCAGGTCAGCCAAGGCCCGTTCAGAAATCGCCGTATTACGCTCACGCTTATCCCGAATGCGCTGTTTGAGTTTTGGCATAATGCCAAAGTTGGCGTTCATGGGCTGGAAGTTGCTAGCGCTCGTATGCGTGATATAGTGGGCCATCGCCCCCATCATCGTGTCCGTTGGAAAAACGACCGGTTCTAAACCAAGTGCTAAGCGCGCTGCGTTGGTTCCAGCAACGATGCCACTCGCTGCACTTTCAATATAGCCTTCGACACCCGTCATTTGGCCCGCAAAAAACAAATCGGGCCGTTGCTGTGTCTGATAAGTTGGCGTTAATAGTTTCGGTGACTTCATAAAAGTATTACGATGCATGACGCCATAACGGACAAATTCAACGTTCTCCAGACCCGGAATCAGTGAAAAGACCCGTTTTTGTTCGCCCCACTTAAGATGAGTTTGGAAGCCGACGATATTATATAGATCACCAGCGGCATCATCTTGGCGCAACTGAACGACCGCAAAGGGTTGTTTGCCCGTCTTCGGATCTTCAAGGCCCACTGGTTTAAGTGGGCCAAATAGCATCGTTTGGCGCCCACGTTGTGCCATCACTTCGATCGGCATGCAGCCTTCAAAGACATCTGAATTTTCAAAATCATGCGCTTCGGCCATTTCGGCGTGAATCAACGCGTCATAGAAAACGTCAAATTCGGCTTCCGTCATTGGGCAGTTCAGATAGGCCGCTTCACCACGGTCATAGCGTGATTTAAGATACACCTTGTCCATGTCGATCGAATCTTTCGTTAAAATCGGTGCGGCCGCATCAAAAAAGTGTAAGTCATCTTCGTCGTTAAACGCTTGAATCGATTTCGCTAAGGACGCCGCCGTTAATGGTCCAGTCGCTACGACCGTAATGCCATCTGGGAGACTAGTAATTTCTTCATTAATAATTTCAACATTAGGTAACGCGGTGATTGCAGCCGTGATTTCTGCAGAGAACGTATCCCGATCAACGGCTAGCGCACCGCCAGCTGGGACAGCGTGGTGTTCAGCCGCTTGCATCACGATCGAATCCATCTGCCGCATTTCGGCCTTTAGTAGGCCCGCCGCGTTGGCTAATTGGTTCGCCCGCAGTGAGTTCGTGCACACTAATTCAGCAAATTGCGCCGTGTGATGGGCGGGAGTCATTTTGCTGGGCCGCATTTCATACAGCCGGACATTGACGCCCATATTAGCAATATGCCAAGCGGCCTCTGAGCCGGCTAAACCGGCGCCGATTACGTTTACTGTTGGTATTGATGCCATCCAGAATTCCTCTTTTCTTGTTGTCATACCATTGATAGTATTGTTGTCATCATACCTGAGAAACTAGCAGAAGACAACTAATGGCATCAGCAAATCCTGCAATGACATGTCCACCGTCAAGCTTAAAGCGAACATTAATTTAAACGGGCGTTTATTTTCCCGATAAAACACTTGTTAATCAGTTGAAATTGCGAATTTTATCAACGTATTTTCACAAATTGTACGCATTGTTTGACAATGCACAAAAAAAGATCATCCGTAGATGACCTTTTTTTCATTTATTTTTGAACGTTTTCGGTATAATCGCCATTCGGACAAAGCACTTGCTTGCCACCTTTGACCTTCTTTTCGACCAGGTAATGGCCATCCTTCGGGCAATCACGGCCAACCGGTTTATCCCAAGAGACAAAGTCACAATCTGGGAAGCGGGAACAACCATAAAAAATCCGGTTCTTCTTCGATTTCCGCTCAATGACCTGGCCCTTCTTACATTGCGGACAAACGACACCAATTTCTTTAACGATTGGCTTCGTATTACGACAATCCGGGAAACGGGAGCAGGCAAAGAATTTGCCGTAACGGCCCATCTTCACAACCATTGGCGCGCCACAAATATCACAATTGAAGCCCGCTAATTCGTCTTTGATTTGGATCTTCTCCATACTTTCCTCAGCCGTTGCAACTTCTTTAGAAAACGGCTTGTAGAAACTATCGACGACTTTGACCCAGTTTTCCTTACCTTCTTCAGTCGCATCCAACTGTTCTTCTAAACTGGCAGTAAAGCCGACATTAACGACATCCGGGAAGTATTCCTGAATAATATCGTTAACGATCTCACCGAGTTCAGTCGGCACAAACCGGCGCGCTTCTAATTTGACGTAGTAGCGCCGCTGAATCGTATCCAGGGTTGGTGCGTACGTTGACGGCCGCCCCACACCATTTTCTTCCAATGCTTTGATGAGGTTGGCTTCAGAGTAACGTGCGGGTGGCTGGGTGAAGTGTTGTTGCGGATCAGTCTTCGATAACTTGACCACATCACCTTCACTTAAATCTGGTAAGACGTTATTCTTTTCCGTCTTATCGTAGATCTTCGTAAAACCAGCAAACTTCGTCTTCGACCCGTTCGCCCGGAATTGGACGTCATTTTGGTCGATCGTGACCGCCATTGTATCAAGTACTTCGGGCGTCATCTGACTAGCCACAAACCGTGACCAGATCAGCTGGTATAACCGGAATTGATCCTTCGTCAAGTAGTCTTTGATGCTAGCTGGTGTCCGGAAGACGGATGAGGGTCGGATTGCTTCATGGGCATCCTGAGCGCCTTCTGGTAACTTGCCCTTGACAGGTTTGGTGGCCGCATATTCTGCGCCGTATTCTTTATGCAAGAATTGTGACGCTTCGTGCTTCGCAATCGACGAAATCCGCGTCGAGTCAGTCCGCATATAAGTGATTAAGCCGACGCTACCTTCCTTACCACCAACATTGATGCCTTCATATAATTGTTGTGCTGCCATCATGGTCTTACGCGTCCGGAAATTCAACTTCCGGTTGGCATCCTGTTGCATGGTAGAGGTTGTAAATGGCGGCGCCGGGAACCGTTTACGTTCTTTTTTGACGACTTTGACGACATTAAAATCGCCATTCCGGTCTAATTGGCCCAAGATTTTTTGCACCGCATCGTTGTCATCCAACGGTTGCTTCTTACCATGGGTTCCATAAAAACTTGCCATGAATTTGGAACGACCCTTTTGAAATTCACTATCGATCGTCCAATACTCTTGGGGTTTGAACGCTTTAATTTCATTTTCACGTTGAATGATCAAATCTAGCGCGATCGATTGCACCCGACCGGCCGATAACCCCTTTTTGACCTTTTTCCACAATAATGGACTAATTGAGTAACCCACTAACCGGTCCAAAATTCGCCGGGCCTGTTGGGCATCCACTAGATCCATATCAATTGAACGCGGTTCCTTAAAAGCGTTTTTGACCGTATCCTTGGTGATTTCATTGAAGACGACCCGGTTTTTATCCTTAGGGTCAAGTCCTAATAAATAGGATAAGTGCCAAGCAATGGCTTCCCCTTCACGGTCCGGGTCAGATGCGAGGTACACGGCTTTGGCTTTTTTAGCCTCTTTCCGCAATCCTTTGATCACATCACCCTTACCGCGAATCGAGATATAGTGCGGTTCATAGTCGTTATCCACGTCGACACCCATCTTGCTCTTCGGTAAATCTCGAATATGGCCCAGACTAGCGACGACTTTATAAGAACGACCTAAATATTTCTCAATCGTTTTTGCTTTAGATGGTGATTCCACGATCACCAATTTTTTAGCGGGCGTTTTGCTTTTCCGCTTGGTAGCAGTTTTAGTTGCGGTCTTCCGCTTTGCCGCCGGTTTGGCTTTAGTTGTACTTGCAGCCACTCGATCAGCTCCTTACAGGTTTCATTATCATTATTATAAATATCAGTTTAAGAAATCCCTGTAATCATATTTCAAAAATTTCGTGTTGTCAAATTTTTGGTAAAAACTCTTCTATTATATGTCGCGAATTTAAGACTGGTTTGGCCCCCGCAACGATCAATTGATTGCACCCAACTGAAAATGGTGCATCAATTGGTCCAGGTACCGCCAGAACGTTGCGATTGTTTTGTAACGCGATATTAGCAGTGATCAGACTCCCAGAATGGGCCTGCGCCTCGACCACGATAACCGTTTGGCACAGCCCGGCAATAATCCGGTTACGAGCAACGAAGTGGTATGGTTCCGGACCCACCCCCAGCGGGTACTCACTGATTAGTAAACCGACCTGACTAATTTGCTGCTGTAGGTCACGGTGTTGACGGGGGTAACTAATATCCAGCCCGGTCCCAATCACCCCGATTGTCGGTAAGTTAAAACGAAGGGCGGTCCGATGTGCAAAACCATCGGCTCCCTTCGCTAGTCCACTGACAATGGTCAACTTTGCCGTTGCTAACGGTGCCAATAATTGCGTCGTGACCCGTTCCGCATACGATGTGGCCTGCCGAGCACCAACAACCGCAAGTTGACGTGTCGTTAGTAACGCACGCTGCCCGCGCAAAAACAACACTAATGGTGGTTGATAGGCTTCTAATAAGGCCGGTGGGTAATCATCATCCAAGATTGTTAAAATATCAAGCTGCGCATGGCGTTTTAGTCGCTGTTGAAACGCCATACTTTGCCAATCAGCGGTAAAACGCCCCTGCTGACTAGCAGTTAAATGGGCCAACTTACCTAATCGGCGGGGATCAGTGACGACCGTCTGAACCTGCCGACAGTGTTGTAACACGCGTACCATCCCGGCATACCCGATGCCGTGCGCTAAATGTAATCGAATCAATAAACTTCTTAATTGCATGTTATCACGACTCCTTAAGTTCGCCCTTGTTGACATTAGTCGTCAACGGAACGGCTTCTTTAAAGAGTAGTTACGGATTTAGACCCGCTTAGCATTTCGAACCGGTGAAAAAGATTGGCGATGAATCGGCGTAGCGCCGAGACTGGCCAACCCGGCCAAATGCTTAGCAGTCCCGTAGCCCATATTATCAGCAAAGTCGTACCCGGGATACACTTGATCATACATTGTCATTAAGTGATCCCGGACGACTTTGGCGACAATACTAGCCGCCGAGATGCTCGCGCTTTTCGCATCGCCCTTGATTAGACGGGTCTGTTCAATTGGTACCGGCACCTGCATCGCATCAACTAGTAAACGGGTTGGCCGGACGGACAGGTTACGGACGGCTTGGGCCATTGCGACTCGGGTCGCCTCATAAATGTTTAATTGATCAATTTGTTGGGCATCCGCAACGCCGATTCCCACGGCAACCGCTTCTTCTAGGATCCGTGGCATCAGGGCCGCCCGTTTCTTAGCGGTTAATTGCTTTGAATCATTGACTTCTAGCAAATCAAAATGATCGTCCAAGACTACAGCGGCAGTTACGACTGGTCCAGCTAACGGGCCGCGACCAACTTCATCGATCCCAGCAACGTATTGTCCGCCGTGGGCCCAAAAATCCCGTTCTAAACGCATATGTTGATTAAAACGTGTCACTAACGCCGCCTGTTTTTCAGCTTGTCGCAAATAGTGTTGATAAGCCTGTTGCACGCCCTTGCGAGGATCGGCTTGAGCCGCGGCTAGAAGCGCTGCCGTTGGTTGGTCAGCCAGTAGCCGTTTAAAATCCGCAATCGTTCGTTCAGGCATCGGGTTGATCCCCCGTTAAGTCGAGCGTAAAACGACCGAGCCGGCCCTTACGAATATCTAAGAGGAAGGCCACGCAGAAACGTTCCCAGTCATCGCGCATCCCCGCATTTTTCGTCATCGCAATCAGTAATTCCGGATTTGGTAAGGCCAACTGCTCAGCCGTCAAATGATAACGATCGACTAAGCGTGCCGCGTAGTGCTGCTTGAAGAAGTCCAAGGCAAACAAAGCGACGTCATCGTTAGGATAGATATTTTCCTTAATCGCACCCGTGACGGCCAGCTTGGTACCAACGACTTGGTCTTCAAACTTCGGCCATAAAATCCCTGGGGTGTCGAGTAATTCCAATTTATTGGACGCTTTGAGCCACTGTTGGCCCTTGGTAACGCCCGGACGATCACCGACTTTGGCAATTTTTTTATTGACAATATGGTTTAATAAGGTCGATTTGCCAACGTTGGGGATACCGACACAAACTGCGCGGATTGGCCGATTAGTAATGCCACGGGCCGCAATTTTTGCTAACTTGTCAGCTAACATGTCACTAGCCGCTTGCGTCATTTGCTTACCAATCGTACGGCTACGTGAATCGACCGCGATCGCAACTTGACCCTGGTCTTCGTAATACTTGACCCAGTCAGCTGTCGCTTGGGGATCTGCCAAGTCCTTCTTGGTCATAATTAAGAGGTGTGGTTTTTGTTGAACCGTTTTTTCAATTTCTGGATTCCGGGAAGCCACTGGGATCCGGGCGTCGACCAATTCAAAAACAATATCAACTAAATGTAAATTGTCCTGAATTTGATGAATCGCCTTGGCCATGTGACCTGGGTACCATTGAATATTTGCCATTACGTTGTGCTCCTTTTTCTCGTGGCGTGAATGCCTTCAAACTTTGATCATTGTTAAAATTCTTTAGCAGCACTGGCTGTCAAGCCGATGCTGCTAGCTCCAGTGGCGACATGCTTAAGTGCTGTGCACCAACCGCCACTAATGCGTTCATTCAACGAAATCGTTGGTCGCTATGCCGCCCATGAACTAAAACACCGGACGCTTGCTAGTCCAGGACTGGCATGATGCAGCAATCTATATTTTACCATGTTTACACCGACCATGCTTTGAAACCGACCATTGATCTGCTGCCCAATACTTCCACACGTTAATTTAGCTAACCGGAACATCGACCCCATTTTATTGGCTGCAAGCTTGCGGTAGCTGTCAATTAGCTCGTTAGTCCAAGCACATCGCATAACCGTCCTTAACGTTAACGTCCACCGATACGATCATACACACAGTTCACCTACTACAACTGCAAATAAGCGCGACGTCACAGCCTTCATCATCAAGATGGCCGCAACATCGCGCTTGTTTGATTGTCGTTTGATAGCCGTCAGCTAATTAACTGACGTGACTTAATCCCAGAATTTAGCCGCAATCTTTTGTCCCTGATCAATCTTTGCCCACTGCTGAGCCGCCGTTAACTCGTTGCCTGAGTCACACGAAGCGAAGCCGCATTGATGAGATAAATATAACTGGTTCTTATTCAAAATTTGACTAGCTTGCGTCAGTAACCGTAACGCGCGATCTTCATCATCTAAGGTATTGGTCTTACTGGATAACAGGCCCAAGACGACTTCCACATTCGGCCGGTCCTCAAGTACCTTGAGCGCTGAAAGATCACCGGCGCGGTCATCGTCCCATTCAAGGAAGAAACGGTCGTAGTGTTGGTCATGCAGGAATTTCTTAGCAATCGTATTGTAACTGCCTTCTGCAAAGTGCCGACTTTCATAATTACCACGACAATTATGCGTCCAAACTTTCAACCCTAATTGATGGCCAAAATCAACTAACTCATTATTGGTGTTGACGGCTACATCAGCTAATTCTTGGAGACTGCCATTTCCAGCACCAAAGGGACTTTGCTGATTATCACTGGCAAACACTTCCCACAAGCAGTCATCGAATTGGATGATTTTGCCACCCGCAGCTTGATAATCCGTTAAGAATTCTTTATACGCCCCGAGTAAGCCTGCATGCAAGTCATCAACAGTTTTGTAAATCTGGTCAGGGCCATATAGCTTATCGATGTATCCAAACTCAACAAAGGCGTGTGCGGGACTCCAGATCGTTAATTTAACGTCATTACCATCGGCTTGTGACTTAAGTTGCTGATAAATATCAATAAAATGATGATGCTTGCCAGAAAGTGGTGCTGTGATTTCAATGCCAATATCTTTACGTGTTTCAAAATCACTGCCGTCATGATCGCGAAAATTATAACCTTCATCCGCAATAAACCGCCGAACACCACTAAACCCCCAAATAAAATCCAAATGCCACATTGACTTCGTATATTCGCCATCCGTTAGCACATCAATCCCATGCGCCTTTTCGGTGGCAATCACCGTCTTCACTGCCGCTGTTTCGGCAGCCTGGTAGCCCGGCAAAGCCTCATAAAATGGGTATTGAATATCGTCACGATGTTCGATTTGATTTTTATAAGTAAGTAAACTAGCCGGGCGTAAGAGTGAGCCGACCAATTGGAAATGTGTTTTTGTCATAATGTAATCATCCTCCGTGTCTGTCTTAATGAGTTTATTATAACAATCTGATTAAAAAATAGATAAGACTGATTGCATTGATGATATAATAGGCAATACCTATAACCTAAATAATTTATTCAATCACACCAGCTACAATCATGCGTTAATTAGATACTGAAACCAGACATTTCTCAGGAGGTGTACTTAATGCGTATTCAACAATTGCGCTACTTAGAAAAAATTGCCACGACTGGCTCGATCAACGAGGCGGCCAAACAGTTATTTATCAGCCAACCCTCATTATCCCAAGCAATGAAAGAACTCGAAAAGGAATATCAAGTACAGCTGTTTTATCGTCATAAAACGGGGATCACTTTGACGGATACGGGCCGTGAATTCATTAACTATTCTCGCAGTGTCCTCGACCAAGTTAATTTACTCAACGAACATTTTGGTCAGGGAACCGTTCGCAAGCGTATCTTTAGTGTCTCTGCGCAACACTATGCGTTTGTCGTGAACGCCTTTGTCGAATTAGTCAAGGAAATTGGTGGCGATACCTATCAGTTCACATTACGCGAGACTGAAACGGCCAACGTGCTCAATGACGTTCAGACTTTGAAAAGCGAGCTCGGCGTCATTTATCTTAATAAGTTCAATCAGACCGTGCTTAGCCGTTTGATTGCTGACAAAGACTTAAGCTTCGTACCGCTATTCGAGGCTCGCCCGCATGTTTTCGTCGGTCGTGATAACCCATTAACGCACAAGCAAGAACTGACTTTGGATGACCTACGAGACTATCCCTACCTCTCTTATGAGCAAGGCGATACGAGTTCCTTTTATTTTGCAGAAGAAATCCTCAGTACGCTACCTCATAAAAAGCATATCCGCATCAGTGATCGGGCAACGATCTTCAACTTGATGGTGGGTTTAAACGGCTATACGATCAGTTCAGGCATCATCAGCAGCGAACTCAATGACGAAAAAATTGTGGCGATTCCACTAAAAGTGGATGATGCAATGACCCTTGGATACCTGCGCCATAAGAAAATCGAATTGAGCGCTACGGCCCAGCGCTATTTGACACTATTGAAACAGCACATTCAAGGATATGGCTTTGACGTTTTTAATAATAATTGACTGATCGACACATGACGTGACTGAATTCATTTTTTGTTAACAACAGCATACAGACGAAAAAATACGACATTCAGGTTGAATGCCGCATTTTAGTTTGGTTTAGCTACTCGTTTGTTTCAACATCCAATGCATGTTTGGCCGCAAGCGCACGACCAAAATCAGTTTCATCAAAATGATCAATGATTTGCTGAAGCGCGGTCGCACTTAAACTGGCCCCAAATAACGGACTGCCGGGTTCAGTCATAATACCATCCGCCAGTCGGGGATAGCCAATGGGATCAAACCCAAGCGTCTCCACAAAGTGGGCCACAGTTGCTACGGCTTGGGGCTCATCACCAGCTACCAATAGGGCCTTCCGCGCCGGATCGCCATTAGGTCTGGCGTCTTCTTGCAGATTATGATAACCCATATGGTTCAGTGTTTTAACCAGATGGCTCCCTTTGAAGTATTGCTGGACTTGTTCGCTGGAGGACGTCTGGGGATCCAGAACTTCTTCCCGTACCCCGTCTGTTTCCCACCAATAATTCATAGCGTCAATTACAAGTTTGCCATCAAGCGCCGTAGCCGGGATTTGCCGGTAACGACTCAGCGGTAATGCTAAAATAATTAACTCACTGTTGGCGATGACATCCTGATTTTCCGACGCAATTGCGCCCGGAACTAGTGTTTGAATCGTTAGTTCAATTTTGCTTACTTTGCCAGAGCCCGAAATGCGAACGTCATACCCGGCCGCCAATGCCAGTTCCGCTAAGACGATACCAACTTTACCGGCGCCGAGGATTCCAACGTTTTTGACTGTCATTTGGTCGTCACCTGCTTCGCTTGTAAAATAGTTTTAACTTGTGGAATCACCTGTGTCGCATACAATTCAATCATCCGTTCACGTTGAGCCGCCGTTTGATTACCGGCCCCGTATACCAAGTCAAAGCGCCCCAGCCCCAGTGTTTCAATCGTCGTCGCAATCCGTTGCGCAACCACGGTCGGCGTCCCAACATAAAACGACCCGTATTTGGTTTCACGGTCAAATTGTTCGTGACTCATTGGCGCCCATCCCCGGGTCAATCCAATGCGATCAAAATTAGCTTTGATATTTTGATAAGCCACCGTCAAGGCCTCATCCTGATCATCCGCAATGAATCCATGCGAATGCACCGCAATCGGATAAGCTGGCTGATTGAACTTTTTAGCGGCTTCGTGATACAGTTTGATATACGGTTTAAATCGGTCCGCCCGGCCACCGATGATTGCAATGATGACTTTATAGCCAATCTTAGCCGCGCGAATAATTGATTCTGGTGAACCACCAATCCCAATGTAAGTCTCAAGTTCACCAGTAGCTGTCTTTGGATACACGTCTTGATTCGTTAACGAAGCCCGAAACTTACCCGACCAAGTCACCGGCTTTTCCGTTCGCAATTGGTCATATAGTGCGAGTTTTTCGTTAAATAGGTCATCATAATCCGTCAAATCATAGCCAAATAACGGGAACGATTCGGTAAACGACCCCCGTCCTAACATCACTTGGGCGCGCCCATTAGACAGGCCGTCTAACGTTGCAAACCGTTCATAAACTCGAACCGGGTCATCGGAACTCAGCACCGTTACTGCTGACGCTAATTTGATGTGCTGGGTCACGGCAGCGGTGGCTGCTAACACCGTTTCCGGACTTGAGACACTGTAGTCTGGTCGGTGATGTTCACCAATGCCAAAAACATCCAGCCCATACTGATCCGCTAACTGACCTTCGCGCACGATTTGGCGCAATGACTCTCCCGCCGACTGTAAACTACCATCCGTGTTCGCCACAATATCCCCAAATGTTTCTAACCCAAATTCTAGTTGATTAACATCAATCATCTTAATGCCCCCATTACTTTTGTTTCACTTACTTTTAGTAAGTGGTTGATGTTAATATATCGTATTATCTCTTTAAATGCAACTGATAGGCACAGCTTGACAGTCACCTTCAATCATGATTAAAACAATCTGCCAATTGGATGAATTCCGGTTCGGTAGTAATTCAGCGATACAAGCATCGCACAGAATAAAAAGAGGTATTCAATTAGAATACCTCTCCGTAAGTTGTTCCGAACCAATCATCATTGCAAAAATCAAGTTTGCACATGCTATCTAGCTCTGGGCCTGCCGTTGCGTCTCATGACGTTGTGCCCATAAGTTGATCACTAAAGCGACGATCATTAATCCGAACGCAACAATCATGATATTTTGTAGTCCAGTGTGTAAGATGCCACGCATCATCGGCACTAGGTGCGCTGGTAGCCGGCCCGCCCGACTAGCATCACTTAACTGGTTCATCATCGCCATGGTGATTTTACCATCCGATCGTGCCACCCCACTAGTCAGAGCTTGGTTCATGATTAGCCCAAAGATAGCCGTGGTAAACGTCTGGCTGAGCATCCGAATCAAATAACTAAACGAAGTCGCAACTGGAATGTCACGTTGATCAGCGTCTACTTGGACCTTAACCTGCAGCTCATTAAAGCAGGCCCCATTGCCCCAACCTTCAAAGAAGCCAGCTAAGAGTAAGACCCAGTATGGAAGCTTAACACCGCCAATCATCAATGGAACGAAGGTCAGCGTCAAAATGATAATATTGATCGTCAAGACGCGATGGGGCGTCAAGTGCCGCCGCATGCGGGGAACTGATTCACTACCCCCAAAATTAGCAAAAGCACTTGGAATCTGCGTGGCTCCCCCAATTAACGCTGACGTCCCTAGCAAGCCCTGAGCCCACATCGGACTGTACGTCAAAAAGGCAACGAACGCGCCCCAAATAAGCACAAATAAGACGAAATCGACCACTAACGGCGCGTTCTTAAACAGGCGGCCCGGAATAACCGGGTCCACAGCGCGACGTTCCACGATGGTTAAACTGCCCAACACAATGAGCGCCCCCACGATCACGATCGCGACAATCCATAACGACACCATGCCGATCAGTTCAATACCACCAAGCAAACTGATGATCCCAACCGCCATCAATAACGCCCCTGCACGATCCATTGGTTGCAAGTTATGTTCCCGCTTAGGTTCTTGATAGAAGATTTGTAACAGCACGGCTGAGACAATCCCAATTGGTACGTTGAGGTAAAAGATCCAGTGCCAAGACCACACATCGACAATCACACCACCGACCATGGGGCCAATAATCGTTGCCATACTAAAGCAAGCCGAGACTAGTCCCAGTGCCCGCATTCGATCACGCGGATTCTTAAAAATGTCCGCATACATGATGTAAGGTAAGGAAATCATCCCCCCGTTGCCGAGACCCGCAACACCCCGAGCAATAATCAAAAACCAGATGTTGGGTGCTAATCCTTGTAGTAAGGAACCGACAATAAAGAGTGCCGTCGTCATTTGATAAGCTCGCTTATTACCAAAGCGCTCACCCATTTTTGACCAGATCAAGGTCGAAACTGCCGTTCCTAGTAAGAAAACAGCGACGATCCACGCCATTAACCGTAGACCGTGTAAATCCGCAATAATTGCTGGTAGCGCCGTATTCACATTCGTACTATCGATACCAGCCATAACGTTCGATAGTAACAGGGCGCCCTGAACAAAATAAATGGCCCGTCGATTCACAACAAAACTTCTTTCTATAATTGCTAAACATCTCGTCAGTCGTTCAGCTAAAAGTTACCTCAATCCAACCCGTTGAAATTCACTATTTCATACTGATCAATTAACGCACAATTTCTAGTATACCGCTTTACCCCCACCGCAAGGCAAGTCTAAATCTTGATTTAAATTCATGATGAACAAGACTTTCCACTGCCGATTTATAAAGCACCCGTGACAAGCCATTTTTGAGCCTAATTCGTAGATCCACCTCCATCTTGTCAAAGCTTCGTTGACGGTACCGCATTAAAATTCCGCAACTAAAAAGGCATAACCGAAAGCCATGCGGATTTCGGTTACGCCTTTTAAAATATACGAATCAGCTTTGAACTAATTTGTCTTTTCAATCAATTTCATTGCTGCATCGTAAGCCCGATCATTATCACTGATCTTATTAGCTAATTCAGTCTCGATCTTAGTCAGTGTCTGTTTATCGACCTTGCCATTGACCGTTAACTTGGCATGCTTTTGATACTGCTTGACCGCACTGGTGGTTGAATCACCAAAGTAGCCATTAACGGTTCCTTTAAAGTAACCTAAGGCTTGCAAGTACTTCTGGAACGTCTTGACATTGCTATTGACCTTGTCAGCTTGTAAATCACTGACCTTGCTAATAACCGTCAAGCTTGCATAACTCGGCTCATCAGCTTTAACATCAGGTGTCAAGCCCTTCTTGTTGATCCAAGTGCCGTTTGGTGTCAGCCACTTCGCGACCGTGATCTTCATCTCAGTCTTATCATTAAAAGTCGTCACCGTTTGAACGGTCCCCTTACCATATGACTGTGACCCGACCAGTTTAACACCTGCCGATTGATGCAAGGCTGCGGAGAAGATTTCAGCTGCCGAAGCACTCCCACCATCAATTAAGACGGTCGTTGGCTTCGTTTCTTTAAAGCCACCATCATACTTCTTGGACGCCGTGTATTTTTCGGTCGAACCATCGCGTGCTTGGACCTGCATGATCGTCTTACCATTCTTCAAGAAGATTGAGGCCATCTTCAAGGCAGCCGTCATCAACCCGCCAGGATTACCACGCATATCGATGACTAACTTCTTGGCCCCCTTCTTATCGAGTGCCTTCAACGCCGTCTTAAATTCCTTAGCAGTATTCGTCGAGAAGGTCGATACCGTAATATAACCGATCTTCTTATCGCCACCGACTAACTTATAATCAACGGTCGTCACTGGAATCTTAGCCCGCTTCAAACTTACGGTAAAGGTTTGACCACTGCGTTCAATCGTCAATTTGACCGTCGTACCGATCTTACCACGCATCATGCTAACGGCTTGTGTCAAGGTCTTACCGGCCACTGACTTGCCATTGACCGCCTTAATAATGTCCTTCGGTTTCAAACCAGCTTTCTTAGCTGGCGTACCAGCAATTGGTGAAATAATTTGAACATAGTTGCCAGATTTTTGAACCTGGGCACCAATTCCAGAAAACGAACTGTCGATCGTGTCATTCAAGCTTTCCGTCTCGCTCTTGTCCATGTACTCGGAAAATTTATCACCTAACGAATTGACCATGCCGTTAATGGCACCGTTGGCCAACTTATTCGCATTGACCGGTTTGTAGTAATTCTCATTGATCGTTTCATAAACTGATTCGATCTTTTTCATTGCTTTACTAGTCTGCTGCATACTGCTGAGCTGGGCATTGACTTGCCGACCAATCAGCCAGTACGTCCCACCCACCCCAATGCCTAATGCGACGACAATGGAAATAATATAGGTCCATAGACCAACGCGTCGCTTGGGCCGGGGCACTTTTTTTATGTGCGGATTAGTTTGTTTGGGTTCCTCTGGCATACCGAACGTCCTCTTTCCTACAAATTAATTTAAGCTTCACTTGCCAAATAGGCTTGCCACGCGTCATCAAAGACCGTCATCGTTGGCAAATAACCAGCGTTCAATTCCAAATATTGTGAGAGTTCGTGAAAATCTTTACTCTGCTTTGGAAACGATTGATCCAAAAACGCATTATTGGCAAATTCGGCAATGGCATCGGTACTGTCTGGGTTCCGTTGCGTCATCAAGAATGTATAA
Source organism: Lactiplantibacillus sp. 3062 (assembly GCF_055413545.1). Taxonomy (NCBI): domain Bacteria; kingdom Bacillati; phylum Bacillota; class Bacilli; order Lactobacillales; family Lactobacillaceae; genus Lactiplantibacillus; species Lactiplantibacillus sp. 3062. The sequence goes on along the minus strand of NZ_JBVAYE010000002.1, from coordinate 185,016 downwards.
AATGTTTTATGCATGAATTCACTCCTTAGTCACTAGTTTTTGGAATATGCATTTCGAACTTGAACTGATTATTCTTCAAATCAAGCTTATCTACACTATAACGAACATCATGTTTACCAACTAATTTATTCAAGTAGAGGTCGATTGTCTTCTTCTTGGCATTCAACTTGACCCACTTAGGTGTCTTGTAATTATTATTAATATAATTAATCACAAAGCTGATTGGCAAGGACATCGTCCCGACCGATAAATTGGTTGCTTTCAACGAAATATTGCCGTTATCGATGACACTTGGTTGCATCGTGATCACAAACGACACGTTCTGACCCAGTACCTGCGTCGTTCCGAGCAAATAAGCGCCGGTAGACCGGACCACGAAGCGATATTTCATGTCTTGGCCCTTTTGTAGATCATTCAAATAATAACTCGCAAGGGCGTTTAATTGTTTTCGATTCATTGTAATCGGCACACTAGCCGCATCCGTATTGCTTGCAGCCGTCAAACTAGTGCTTTCGCTAGGCGATCGTAAGACCTGGGTGCCGACGTAAGCACCGGTGCCGACAATCAACGCAATCAAGACAACGGCGACCCATTTCCAAACATTGATTGGACCGTTTGTCTTCGGATTTTTAGGTGCTGATGCCTGCTTGTTTCGTTGTGCTTCCCGCATCTCATTACCTCCCTATTTTTTGATTAACCACGCATCATGGGCCATCATGGTCTGATACAGTTTGGTTGTAAACACACGATACCCCCGCTTATTGGGATGGAAATTATCAGCAGTCGAAATCAAATCATTCGTCTTGTTTTCCGCCTCTAAAGCGCCAGTAATGGCCTTTGAGCTGGTTAAGCTAGTTAAGGTCGTGGCACTCGCTGCTTTCTTCAACTTGCGAATCTGGGCTGCCGTCTTGTACTGGCCGTGTGACATGGTCCAATTGATATCCATAAAATACGTATGCTTGTATTGACTAACCGTCGTCTGTGTCTGATCATTCCACTGGCTAATGTAGTGCGTGATCGACGTCACATTTGGAAAGTTCACATAAATTGGATTATAGATGCTAAAGACAAAAACTGACGCAGTGCCATTCAAACTTTGTAATTTATTAAATAATTTAGTTAGTTTATTCGCATATAAAGTTTGCGCTTTAGCAACCGTCGCGTTATTTTTGGCCGTATTGTTAGAAGTTAGGGACCCTTCGAGCGTTTGCAAGAGGTCGTTACCGCCAACCGTCACGGTAATCACATCCGCCTTGGCAATTTTCTGTTGTAACACTTTCGACTTATTAATGCGTGCTAAAATCTGGTCACTCCGATCACCGGACTTACCAGCATTCGTGGTCGTCACCTTCAGCTTTTGCTTAGTCGTCAACGTTTTTTTGATCTGACCAACGTAGCCACCCTCGGACTCATCGCCGACCCCTTCGGTTAAGGAGTCACCGACCGCGACCAAGTTGATTTTCGCCTTGTGGGGCGTCTTCTTGGCAGTGGTCTTTTTAGTCGTTGTTGGGGTAGTCGTCGCCGATTCATTTTGCGGATGCAGCAGATAATTGACCCCGAAAAACACCCCGACCGCTAACACCGCCATCACTAAAATGATTTTAATGGTTTCTTTAACTTTGGACATTGGCATCCAACCTTTCTTCACCGTTGAGCAGTCCATTTAATCAGAGCTAACTCATCTTTGAACAATAAAATGGTCACCATCCCCTGTTGGGACGATCACCATTTGCCATTAGTGCTCGTAGACAAGTCGCCTGTGGGACACCGCTCACTTTACGCTGGCGCTTGCGTATGATATTCCACGGCAAACGCACCCGGGCCACCATGGGTCGCAATAATTGGCACCGTTGGTTGAACACTGATCTTGAGACTTGGTAAAGCCGCTTGTAGGCGCGCCCGATATTCTTCCACGCGCTCCGTGGCGCCAACGTGAGAGATTGCAACTTCGGCGACGTTCGGCGTTGCAATAATATCGTCGAGAACCTTATCAAAAAACTTATTAATCGCCTTAACACCGCGCCCCTTCATCTTCACATCTAGGGTGCCGTCATCAACTTCCAAGGCAATCTTAACATTCAGTAGCGTACTGATTGCCCCCGTCAGACGACTGATTCGACCACCAGCAACGAGGTTATTCAGGGTCATTACGCCCATGAATAGCTTGGTATGGGCCTGAGTCGCATGAATCTGATCGATGACCGCCTGTTTGTCAGCACCACTCTGGGCTAACTTAGCAGCAGTCAAAACTTGAAAGGCCATCGCACGGTCGGTCGTCCGAGCGTCGATCACGGTGACATCGGTCTTCGTAATCGAAGCCGCTTGTTCCGCCGTGTGCACTGTTCCTGAAATGGCTTCGAGCATATTGATACAAATCACACTCGCGCCATCCGCACCTAACTTATCAAACGTTTCAATGAACGTTCCGAGTGCCGGTTGGCTCGTCTTTGGTAAAGATTTAGCCGTTGCCATCTTGTCAATAAATTCTTCACGCGTAATCGTTTCATCTTCCACGTAAATGGTGCCATCGATCATGACAGTCAACGGAATCACGGTAATATCGTATTTTTTTACCTCGGCATCCGTCAAATTTGCCGAAGAATCGGTCACAATCTTGATTTTCGTCATACTTTGCCACGCTTTCTTATACTTGTAACGTTTAAACGATCGTTACAATAAAATTAATGCTTTCAGTATAGCAGAAATCTGCCTGAGTTTCACGGTTGCCACTGAATTAACGACGGCGGAAATCATCAAATTCGTACGGATATTGATTTTTCTCATCCACCGTCCCAATTTGTTGGCTCACCAGCTGCCACTGCGTGTAATCCACGGCCGGCATCCAAGTATCACCATCAAACCTTGCGTTGATACGCGTCCGATATAAATAATCGGCCACCGGTAACACGGCTTCAAACACCACCGCACCACCAATGACAAAAATCGGTTCATCCGGATGGGCGGCCGCGAGTGTTTGGATCGCCGCCACATCTGCTAGTTGATGGACTTCCGGTGGCAACTTTAAATCAGACTGACGTGAGAGCACCCAATTGGTCCGCCGTGGGAGCGGGCGTTTAAAGCCCGCAAAAGTCTTGCGCCCCATCACGACATGGTGTCCGGTCGTCAGCGCTTTGAACCGCTGCATATCTGCTGGTAAATGCCAGGGAAGCTGGCCCTGGTTGCCAATCAGGCCATTTTGATCTTCTGCCCATATCAATGCAATCATTGCGGCCTCCTAAATCGCGACCGGCGCTTTGATTGCCGGTGCGGGATCATAGCCACTGAGCTTAATGTCACTCATTTGGTAATCAAAAATACTGTCATGAGCCCCACTTAAAGTCAGCTGGGGTGCCGGCCGAGGTTGCCGGGTCAACTGCGTTTTAACTTGTTCCACATGGTTAGTATAAATGTGCGCGTCACCCAACGTATGCACGAACTCGCCCACTGCTAGACCCGTCTCCTTAGCAATCAGATGTGTTAGTAACGCATAACTCGCAATATTGAATGGCACACCTAGGAAGACATCGCCTGAACGTTGGTAGAGTTGGCAAGAGAGCTTACCATCCGCGACATAGAATTGAAACAGAGTATGACACGGTGGTAACGCCATGTTCGGCACATCTTCTGGATTCCAAGCGGAAACGATTAACCGCCGCGAATCCGGATGCGTCTTGATCATTTCAATCACATTGGCAATTTGATCGATCGTCTTTCCCTGACGCGTTTGCCAGTGACGCCATTGCGCACCGTAAACGTCACCCAAATTACCATACTTGGCCGCAAACGCGTCGTCTGTCAAGATCTGGTCATCAAAGGTCTGCATCTGAGCTTGATAAATCGGCGCAAAGTCAGGATCATCTAGCCGGCGGTGTTCAAAATTCGTCATATCAGGGCCGTCATAATCGGCACTCGTAACCCAATTTTTGAACGCCCATTCGTCCCAGATATGGTTGTGATGTTGCAATAAATACTGAATATTCGTATCACCATGCAAAAACCATAGTAATTCGCTCTTGATCAGGCCAAAGGGAACTTTTTTGGTCGTCAATAACGGGAAACCTTGACTCAGATCAAAGCGCATCTGATAACCAAACACACTGTATGTTCCCGTGCCGGTACGGTCATCCTTATACGTGCCGTGTTCTAAAATGGTGCGCGCGAGTTGTAAATAACTATCTTCTAACATGCGATCATCCTTTCAGGCTTCTGCATACTGGCTGAGGTAGTCCCAGCGATCCATCTTCTCATCAATCGTTTGTTCCGTCTTAGTCAATTCTTTTTGCAAATCAGCCAACTTGCCATAATCACTGGCATTGGCAGCCATCGCCGCTTCGATCTCACTCTTATGGCTATCCAATTGCTCGATAACCCCTTCGATCTTGTCGTATTCGAGCTGTTCCGCGTAAGTCAGCTTGACTTTGGCTTTCTTGGCCAATGGTGCGGTCGAGTCATCCGTGACCGGCTTAGCCGTAGTTTTTATCGCAGTGGCCTTGGCTGCGGGCTTGGCCGCGTCTTTTTGATCCTTCAAATAACTGGAGAAACGGCCAGAATAGCGTTCAATATGCCCCTGACCATCAAAAATCAGTAGTTTCGTGCCGACCTTGTCCAAAAAATAGCGGTCATGGGAAACGGTGATGACGGTCCCGGCAAAATCATCGAGGTAGTTCTCCAACACCGTTAACGTACCAATATCCAAATCATTAGTCGGTTCGTCCAATAAGAGGACGTTCGGCTGTTGCATCAACAACTTCAGCAAGTATAACCGGCGCTGTTCGCCCCCAGATAACTTGCGAATCAGCGTGCCGTGCATCGAACGTGGGAACAGAAACTCTTCTAGTAACTCAGTCACTGAAACATGCTCGCCCTGCTTATTCAAGACCGTCTCACCGACATCTTGCAAGTAATTAATGATGCGCTTGTCGCCCGGAATCGGTTCGGTCTGTTGAGTATAATAGGCCATCTTGACGGTCTCACCGATCGTCACGGTCCCACTATCAAGTGGCAGTCGACCCGCAATCACATTCAATAAACTAGATTTCCCGGCACCGTTTATTCCAGTGATGCCGATGCGGTCATTGGCTTGGATCAACATCGAAAAGTGATCCAGGATGGTTTGCCGATCAAACTGCAAGCTCGCGTCCTTTAACTCGATCACTTTCTTACCCAAACGCTGCTGACCGAGCGAAATATCAACATCGTTATCAACTTGGAGCGTATTCAAATTATCCTTCAAATCATTGAACCGATTGATGCGCCCCTGTTGCTTCGTGCTACGCGCGGGTGCTCCCGCACGCATCCAAGCCAGTTCCTTTTTGTACAGCTGCTGTTGCTTATGTTCAGCTAACACGTCACGGGCGACCCGTTCGGCTTTCGCTTGCACGAAATCTTGGTAATTTCCCGTATATTTATGCAGCTCGCCAAATGACAATTCAAACATCTGGTTGGCGACTTGGTCCAAGAAATACCGGTCATGGGTCACGACGATCAAAGCACCCTTATAACTAGCTAAATAGCTTTCTAACCACTCAATTGAGTCAAAATCAAGATGGTTGGTCGGTTCGTCTAGTAATAAAAGATCCGGTGATTGAATCAACACTTGCGCCAGGCCCACCCGCTTCTGTTGGCCCCCCGACATCTGACTGACGGTCTGCGCCAGGTCGGTAATGTGCAGTTGTGTCAAAATCGTTTTGACATCACTTTCAGCCGTCCAAGCATCCTCTTGGTTCATACGATCCTCAGCGGCCACGTAAGCTTTTTGGGTCGCTTGGTCTTCGGGATGATCAGCATAAGCGGCCAACGTTTGCTCGTAGTGGCGAATCGTTCGAAAGACTTGCTGACTACCGGCCAAAACGGCATCAATGACTGTCAGATTCTGGTCAAGTTCCGGCTTTTGCTTTAAATAACCAATCGTATAATTTTTGGGCATCACCAGTTGACCGGCTTCCGGTGCCGTAATCCCGGCTAATACGTCTAATAAATTCGTTTTCCCGGACCCGTTAACGCCAATGACACCAATCCGGTCATGTTCATTCACAATAAATGAAATATCGTGAAATAACGTCTTCTCACCATAAGTTCGGGTCAGATTTTCTGCTCTTAAAGTTTGCATTGTTACGATCCACCCTTTTTTTACATCATTAAATTCTATCTTAGCTAGAATCGGCTTAAAACACAACTGACAAACGCGCAAATCAACGTTAATATTTCCTAACGATCATCGATTTGATTGGGGCGTGAGTCACAAAAAAACTCCTGAGGCTCACTCGGCCCCAAGAGTTGTTTGGCAACACCTTATTAGTTATGATCACCATAAACATCAAAGACGGTCCGTTCATCATCAACGACTAAGTGTAATTTTCCATCGCTGGCTAATGAGCTCGTCTGATAGATGTTGTCGATACCATCCGCATCCCGTGGCTTGAATGGCAAGTAAATTTGTTCACTACCACGTTCGTCGCCAAACAGGATGTCAATTTTTTCAATGTCTTGATAATGTGTCACCCGTTCAAACATCCCACTTGTCACGGATGATAGTTGGGTCGTGTCCGGATCGATCGCATCAGCGTCAGGTTTAAATTCAGCCTTAAATGATTTACAAGGATGAATGATGGTCATATGGCCACCCTTAATTCGACCGTAACTCGTCGTTACCCGGCCGATCCACAGGTCAGAGATATCTTGATGATGAACTGTCCAAGTGTCACCATTCCGAAAATGAAATTTCAATGCTTCTAATGCTCGTTCCATTCAAATCACCTCATTGAATTAGTTTCACTTTAATCGTAACAGATTCATAGAAAATATCAATGTTTTTTTGAATCCGCTACCATCCTTGCAAAATCAAGCAAAGCATCCTGCTGATTTGGGACCTGTTTCATCACCACGGCCTGTAAGCAAGCCGCTAGAATTTGACCCATCATTGGCCCAGGCGTCACCAATTTAGCTTTCAATAAATCGCCACCGTTAATGGCCAATTCATGCTTGTCATGGATTGGTAAGCTAGCATAAGCTTGCACCAATTGTGCTTGGTCCTGGCCAAAGCCTAAAATCGTAGCCACCTGATTAGCCGTTTTCAGCGCCTCTAAGCCCGTATAAAAGTTCTCCTGCGCAGTTAACTGACCGTTGTGTTTTAACGCTATCAGCGCTTTAATAGCGGCCGTCACGTGATTAATCAGCTCATTGCTCGTCTTCCACGTCTTTAACAACTGGCGAACAGCCGCTTCGTCAGTCCGTTGCATGGTCCAGCTAAGCAAGGTCCAAGTACTTTCAATACTCGGCAAATGCCAAGCTGGAAGTGCCATTAACTGTCGCAGCATCGCTTCTTGATCAGCCATTGCGGGCATATAACGATACAAGTCAGTGGTCAGCAAGCCGGTCAAACCAGCAACTGGGTGCTGCCCCATCAGCAGCTTCTCCCACTCGACACGCGTCCGTTCCACGGCAATTTTCGCCAACAACGCCGCATTATCGGCAATCGCTTGTTCGGTCTGTGATTCAATGGTAAAGCCTAACTGACTTGCAAACCGAACGGCACGCATCATCCGCAGCGCATCTTCGTGAAACCGTTCTTCAGCCACTCCAACGGCGCGTAAGATTCCTTGTTCCATATCTGCTACCCCGTCAAACAGATCAATCACTTCACCGTTAGCAGTCATGGCTAAGGCGTTGATTGTGAAATCCCGGCGCTTCAGGTCCTCTTTCAATGATCGGACGAACGTAACATGATCAGGGCGGCGAAAATCTTGGTAACCAGATTCAGTCCGAAACGTCGTCGTTTCATAACCATTGCCGTGATCTAAGATCATCACCGTTCCGTGCTCGATTCCCGTATCAACCGTCCGTTTAAATAATTGTTTGACTTCAGCCGGAAACGCGCTGGTCGCAATATCGACGTCATGTAGGGGCTTGCCCAAAATCGTATCGCGAACACACCCACCAACAAAGTACGCCTCATAGCCGGCCGCTTCGATCGTCTCAATAATCGGCTTAGCTGCTTGAAACTCAGCTGGCAACTGCGTCAAAATCATAGTAAGTGCTCCAAACCAACAAAGAGTTCGTGATACTGGTTAACTTTTTCAACCGCCACTTTGACACCAGTCATAAATGAGATCCGGTCAAAGGAATCTTGGCGAATCGTTAACCCTTCACCAGGGCCGCCAAACATGACCTCTTCGTGCGCCACTAGTCCAGGTAACCGAACCGCGTGAATCCGCATCCCTTCATATTCGGCACCACGTGCGCCAGGTAGAGTTTCAGTTGCGTCAGGATTACCTTGTTCCTTTGGTTGCCGAACTTCAGCAATCTTCTTAGCAGTACTGATAGCAGTACCACTTGGCGAGTCAATCTTATCGTCATGATGCATCTCGATAATTTCAACATCTGGGAAGTACTTCGCTGCTTGTTGGGCAAATTGCATGAGTAAGACGGCACTGATCCCAAAGTTAGGCGCAATGAGGCCGCCCACTTGCTTGTCCTTTGCTAATTTTTGCAACTCGGCAACTTGTTCATCGGTCATCCCAGTAGTCCCAATAACAGGCGAAATACCATGGTTAAGTGCAAACTTTGCATTTTCATAAACGGCGGTTGGAATCGTAAAGTCGATCCAGACCGTGGCATCCGTCTTAATTTGGTCTAAATCATGAAAAGCTGGCACGTCTTGACCCTTAAAGTGGTCGTCCTCACCTAGATTTTGTTCTCCACTGCGCGCGTCATAGACCCCAACTAATTCAAAATCAGGATTATCAATGACCATCTGAGCAGCCGTACTACCCATCCGACCCTTATAGCCGGCAACAATTACTTTTACCACAATAAATTCCTCCTCAAGATTAAGCTAATTATATTTTAGCAGACAATTGCCAAATTAGGCAGGAGAATCCTCGCCGAACCTGTTTAAACTGTTAAACTAGCCCCATTTTGTTCATGCCCAATGGCTAAAACGGTCCCGCTAATTAACTTGCTACTTTGTGGGACGATCCACGTCCGTCCTATAACACTGATATGAATAAAAAATAGTGTCTGACTCAAAGCGTAGTCCCGCTCGGTCGAACACTATTTGCTTATATATTTCGGCCGCCAACAACACCTGGTGACGCTAAATTAACGTGTCAATCGTCGCTAACACCCCATCATGATTATTGTCATGTGACGTAAGATACGTAGCCATCTCTTTGACGGGTGCAATCGCATTTTGCATCGCAAAACTGTAATCAGCCTCCCGTAGCATTTCAAGATCATTACCGTTATCACCGAACGCGGCCGTTTGACTAGGGGCAACGTGCCAATGCTGCTGGAGATAAGCAAGCCCGGTTGCCTTGTTAACATGTGGTGGAATGACGTCAAGCCCATTACCACCGCTGACAGTTGCCCGTAACCGGCCAGCAAATTGCTGATTGATCAAAGCGGCGTGCGCATCAGCATCCGTGGCTTGCCAACTAAAAGTCGCTTTATAGATATGGTCATCAATTGCTGATAGCGATGGCACCACTTGCAGCCGGCTCAAATAGTACCGCATGATCGGACTGTCATCTTGGGGCCGAATATATGCCCCTTGCTTGCCGGAGACCGAGATCTCAGCACCAGCCAGTGCTGGTTCAGTCGCCACGTAAATTAACAGTTCCTGATAAAGCGCCGGCTCAATCAAGCTTTCAGCCAACACGTTGCCGTGATTATCAATGACTAACCCGCCATTTTCAGCCACATAGGTCAATTCACCGTTGATCCCGTCAAAAACATCAATACAATGTTGCAGCTGATTGCCGCTCGCCACAACAAAGTGCTGGCCCTGAGCATTCATTTGATCCAACTGGGCCTGAAACCGATGGTGATCAAACTGATGGTCGTCTCTCAAAAACGTGCCATCTAAATCGGTGGCAATTATAGCTACTTTCACGATAGTAAACGCCTCACTTGAATTTGATATACGTTCATTTTACCAAAATTGAAAGTGGTTTCAACAACTTTAGGAATGAAACTCTCAGCAAGCGGTGAAGAACTAAAGGCCTAGTAGCCCTGATCCTCGTAGTCTTCTAGCATCGCAACCATTTCACCATCATCTGGTTCAATCGTTAGATAATTCCGCAACGCTGCCACGGCACTGTCGGCCATTCCTGCTTCGCGGAAGAAATAAATTGCTGGTTTAAGGAAATCTTTGTTATGTTCAAAGAACGGATAAGCCGCTTCGTAATTATCCTTAGCCGCCTGAAAATGATCGAGCCGGTCATTAGAGATTGCCAAGTTCCAGTAGAACTGTGGATCAAACTCATTACTTTGCAAATATTGATCCAACAAGTCGATATTGTCTTGATAACGTTCCCGCTGAACTAACAAATTAGACAGTTCCAATACCGTAGTCAAATTATCAGGGTCAATACTCAAGCCTTCCCGTAAATACTTTTCAGCTAATTCCTGATCGTCTAATTTCAAGGCTAAGCGGGCAGTTTGCAAGTACAGCTGCTCATTGTACTGGTCGACCGCTAAACCTTCTTGTAAGGTTAATAACGCCTTGTCCAGTTGATGAAGTTGTTCTTGGGCCTGGGCCAAGTATGGATACAGGGACGCATACTGATTGTCTTGTTCCCGCAGTTTGTCGAAGATATCAACAGCCTTCTGGGGCTCGTTTAATTGCAAATAAGTGAAGCCTAATTCAAACTGGCTGTCCGGCGTGAGCTTGGCAGGCTTGATTTGTTCTAAATAGCCCACCGCCTGCTCAAAGCGCCCGGACTCAGCATAAGCCACCCCTAGTCGTTCAACTAAGTTAACTTTAGAGATCTCTAGTTGTCCCTGCTTGATCAAGTCCAAGTAGAAGCGAGTCGCCTGACCGTAGTTACGAATCAAGAAGTAAAATTCTGCGAGCGCAAATTCGACAACTGGTTCGTCCGGTGCCAGCTGATAGGCTTCCTTGAGTTTTTGCTCACTGACTTCAAATAACTCTTGGGTCTGGTATAGATCGGCCTCAACTAACAACGCTTGAACGTATGCCGGTGAGTCTGGCTTAACTTGTTGTAAATAGTCGAGTGCCAGGTCCGTATCGTCCTCATCGATGGCAATATCAGCCAGACTTGTCCGTAAGTCGTCCTCATCGGGATACTTAGCCAGTAACTTCTTATAAGTCCGTTCCGCTTGCTTTAAAAAGCCCAAACCGTACAATTCTTCAGCCAGACTATACAGCGTCTGGTCATCGTCCTTACGTAAGGCCCATGCAAAGTGCTTTTTGGCCGTGTCAATTTGCCCGTTTGATAGTGCTGCGAGCATTTTTTCTGAATAACTCATTACACCCATCCTTTAAACCACTAAGAAACGACTTCATTTAGTCGCCATGGTTTCATCATTTATTGCAATAGTCAGCCTGATATCGTCACATGGGATACCAGCTGTTAATCGCTTGACCTGACAGTCTATCATACCGCAGACGACAGCAAAAAAGCCAGTATAACGGTCGCTATACTGGCTTTCATGTTTGCATTTCATTAACTGATATGCATTATTTAACTGCGTCCTTTAAAGCTTTCCCTGGCTTAAATGCAGGTACTTTGCTTGCAGGAATTTGGATTTCGTCACCAGTTTGTGGGTTACGGCCCTTACGAGCTGCACGTTCACGTACTTCAAAGTTACCAAATCCGATCAGTTGAACTTTTTCACCCTTTGCAAGAGTGTCTTGGATTGATGCAAAGACTGCGTCAACTGCAGCAGTTGCGTCTTTCTTCGTTAAGTTAGTTGCCGCAGCAACGTTGTTAACTAATTCAGCTTTGTTTGCCATGTTTGATTCACCTCCCCGTTACAGAGTGAAGGATCGCCGTGCTTTTTAACATCGTTGATCCAGATGATCATTTTTGAGTGGTCCAAAAATGAGAGAAACGATAACAAGCATCATTTCTTCATCAAAGATAGCATAGGAATGCTGTAATAGCAAGCTTTTTTAGCCTTTTCAGCGAAAATAGCGCAAAAAGATGATAATCGTTTACATCAATCAAATAATGTGCTAAAATGCTGATTTTACGCGCTTTAGCCTACTTACGTCGCCGTTCGATCATGTGGATCGGCGTACCACTAAAATCAAAGGCATTCCGAATTTGATTTTCAAGGAACCGTTCATATGAAAAGTGCATCATATCAGGGTCATTCACGAAGACCACAAAAGTTGGGGGTTGAATCGCCACCTGAGTGGCATAGTAAACCCGTAGCCGCTTACCATTGTCACTCGGTGTCGGATTCATCGCAATCGCATCCATAATAACGTCATTTAAAACGGACGACTGAATCCGCCGCATATGGTTCGTATTGACTTTCTTAATCAACGCGGGTAGTTGCTCCAAACGTTGATTAGTCTTAGCAGAGACAAAAATAATCGGCGCATAGCTCAGGTAAACGAACTGATCACGAATATACGCTTCGAATTCTTGCATGGTGTGGTTGTCTTTCTTAACCAGATCCCACTTATTGACCACGATGATAATACCCTTACCCGCTTCATGCGCATAACCAGCAACCCGCTTATCCTGCTCACGAATGCCTTCTTCACCATTGATGACAAAGAGTGCCACGTCACTATTATCGATTGCCTTGAGTGCACGCATGACGCTATAACGCTCGGTATTTTCGTAAACTTTTCCTTTTTTACGGATACCGGCCGTATCGACCATCACAAACCGGTCACCATCCTGATCAGTAAACTTGGTATCAATGGCATCCCGGGTTGTCCCAGCCACGTCAGAAACGATGACCCGGTCTTCACCCAGCAAGGCGTTGACAATTGATGACTTACCCACGTTCGGGCGGCCAATCAAACTGAAACGAATCGTCCCCGGTTCGTCCTCCCCACTTTTTTCAGGAAAGTTTTTGATAACAGCATCGAGCAAGTCCCCAAGTCCGAGTCCATGCGCACCTGAGATAGGGTACGGATCGCCAAAGCCAAGGGAATAAAAGTCATAGACTTCACTCCGAAGTTCAGGGTTATCGACTTTATTAACACCCAGCACGACCGGTTTGTTCGACCGGTACAAGATTTGGGCAACGTGTTCATCAGCGTCCGTGACGCCTTCTTTGATGCTAACTAAATAAATAATGACATCAGCTTCATCGATTGCAATTTCGGCTTGCTGTGTGATCTGTTTAATGAATGGGGCATCTTCGATATCGATCCCACCCGTATCGATCAAACTGAATTCTTGACCAAGCCATTCACTGTTGGCGTAAATCCGGTCACGAGTCACACCCGGTGTATCTTCAACAATCGAGATCCGATCACCCGCAATCCGATTAAAAATCGTGGATTTACCAACGTTTGGTCGCCCAACAATGGCGACGACTGGTTTTGCCATATTAATTCCTCCTTTACCCTCGTAGCGTCAGGTTCCTGCTACGAGTCTCAAATTAATTGGTAACACCAACTAATCTGTTCCTAAAAAAATATCCTTCAAGGCAAGCTTGAAGGGTATTTTTAATCAATCAATGATTAGTTTTCATCATTGTTGCTTTCAGCATTCTTCAATTCGTCACCGATCAAATCACCTAAAGTGAAACCAGTTGATTCTTCAGGAGCATTAGCCGTTGAACGTTCGCTAGCAGTCCGGTTGTCCCGGTTGTTGTTACGACGACGGTTATTGTTACTCCGACGTTCTGGTTGACTTTCGTTGTCATCGTCAGCAGTTTGTGGCTTTTCTTCCAAAGCTTTAATTGATAAAGCTAACCGCTTTTCGTCTGGACGAACGTCTAAGACTTTGACTTTGATTTCTTGACCAACTTTTAAGACATCGTTTGGTGTTGCAATGTGTTGGTGTGAGATTTGTGAAATGTGAACTAACCCTTCAACACCAGGGAAGACTTCCACAAAGGCACCAAAACTCGTCAAACGCTTAACTTTACCATCAAGTACAGCCCCTTGTGGTGCTTTTTCTTCAATACCATCCCAAGGTTCTGGTAAGGTTGCTTTGATTGATAATGAAACCCGTTCGCGGTCAGCATCAACGGATAAAATCTTAACCGTGACTTCTTGACCAACCTTCAATACATCAGCAGGCTTTTCAACCCGTTCGTATGAGATTTCTGAAACGTGAACCAAACCATCAATTCCGCCGAGGTCAACAAAGGCACCGAAGTTCGTCAAACGAGCAACTTTACCTTCAACGACATCACCAGCTTGTAAGGTCTTCAAAGCTTCTTCACGCTGTGCTTCGCGTTGCTTTTCAACAACGGCACGGTGTGATAAGATCAAGCGATTTTCGCTAGGTTCAATTTCAATAATCTTAAGTTCAAGTTCTTGGCCTTTATAGGCATTTAAGTCTTCAACATAATGATCATCAATCATTGAGGCAGGGATGAAGCCACGAACACCAGCGTCAACGACTAACCCGCCCTTAACAACTTGCGTTACCGGAGCTTTAATCGTATGACCTGCTTCGTATTCTTTTTCAACATCGTCCCAAACTTTGCGAGCTTCTAACCGACGATGTGACAGTAAATAACTGCCGTTTTCCTTGTCGCTGCCAATTCGAGAAATGACAACCAAGTCTAATACATCACCGACTTTAGCGGCTTCGTTGACATCGTCAACCCGTTGTGTTGAGAGTTCCTTCAAAGGAACGACCCCTTCAACACCGGTACCTTGGATACCAACAATTACTTGTTTGTCGTCGTCGATTGCTAAGACTTCACCCTTAACAACGTCACCGACGTTTACTTCTTCAACGCTGTTTAAAGCGTCTAAAAGTTCATTTTTCTCTTGGCTGTTTTCGTTTTCACTCATGCAAATTTCCTCCTGTCAACAATAACTCTAACCTATATCATAGCTGAAAATGCAATGAAAAGCTAGCTAAAAGCATTAAGTTAATGCAATTAGATTGTTGAACTTTGTTTTTTTGTAATAATTTTGGCAATGGCAGCAACAACTTCATCGATTGACATTGGCGTCGTATCAACAAGTGTGGCGTCCGTTGCTTGTGTTAATGGTGACACTTTACGCGTTGAATCTTTGTGGTCACGTAATTCGATCTCAGCCTGTAGCTGAGCCAAGGGCGTGTCGATCCCTTTTTTTACATTTTCGGCGTATCGACGCTTAGCCCGTTCAGCCGCTGAAGCAACTAAAAAGATCTTAACTTCAGCATTGGGCAATACCGTTGTCCCGATATCACGACCGTCCATCACGATCCCACCTGCATTGGCCATCTCTCGCTGTTGCTCAGTTAAAATCGTACGCACCTGTGGTAACGCCGCAATCGTCGAGACGTTATTCGTCACGTCTGGCTGGCGTATCGCCGCCGTAATATCTTCCTGATTAGCAAAAACCAGTTGATCCGGCTCGCCGGGTTTAAAACTGATCTTGAGCGACTTCATTGCCGTAATCACAGCCGCTTCGTCTGCTAAATCAACGTGCTGTTGCATTGCCCAGTACGTGACTGCCCGATACATGGCACCAGTATCCACATAAATATAGCCAAACCGTTTTGCAACGAGTTTGGCTACGGTACTCTTGCCAGCTGAAGCCGGACCATCGATGGCCACCTGTAATGCTTGCTTAGCCATTAACTAACCCCTCACAATCTGAAAAAATCGTGTATTAACGGACACGTAACCGTTGACCAGCCGAAATCGTTGCATCAGATGATAACCCATTTAATTCCAATAGCTTATCCACTGAGATTCCAGCATTCGTAGCGACCCGATAGACCCCTTGACCGGCTTCTACCGTGACGTACTTAGTCCCTGAAGATGATTCTGAGGAGCTACTACTACTGCTAGCGCTGCTGTCGTCAGTACTCGCACTTTCTTCCGAGCTGGCAGCAGTAGAACTAGCAGCCTTGGAACTGGCAGCTTTAGAGCTAGCCAAGGCTAAGCTACTACTTTTAGCAGCCGCCTTTTTCGACGATGCGGCCGCCTTCTTCTTGCTAGCAGCAGTCGATGACCTACTGGCAGCAACACTGGCCGATGACTTCTTCGAGCTCGAACTAGCAACTTGTTCAGTCTGTTGCGGATTATTAAGCGAATTCTTTTTCACCAAGAAATAACCAATTGGTGCCAAAGCAAGCAACAATATTAGTACGACTAACACAGTCGTTAGCGTAGAGTTGCTACTGTCTTGTTTTCGTTTTTGAGTTCGCGATAAATTGCCCGAGTCATCCCGATCGTCTTCAAAAGTTTTGTCCCACGGCTTATCCGCTTGGGATTTGTCATTATCATTTTTTTGACTCATAGGGTGTTCCTCCTCAAAAAACTTTCAACCAATATTGTAACATAACCCGGAATTGATTTCTTTAAGAATTTGGTAAAAACAATTGAGCTAAGTGCTGATCCCACGACATTATCGTGGCTGTTGACTCATCATGCGTCGCCATCAACCCTAACGCAGCCAGCGGTAGTGGTTCACCAGCCAACTGACAACACTGATCTGTATGGGTAACAGCTGGCTCACCAAAGTAAGTTAACATCACGGTCCGATGACAAGTTGTCGTTTGGACGTAACCCATGAGCGCCCGCAATTCACGTTCCTTAGCTGCTTGGCGATCAGCAAAAATCGTTGCCACGGTCGTTGGAGGAGTTCCTTGTAGCCAGTATGACTGCAAAACCTTACTACGATCATCAGTCGGTGGCTGCTGCGCTTGATAACGGCTATAATCTTGCTGAATTTCATTGGGAGTCGCAGCCGTCAATTCGTTCAAATTCCGCACCAGGTTTTCGTCACCTGGTGCGTACAACATAATCGCCATCGCCTGCTGACCATCACGACCTGCGCGCCCAATTTCTTGAACATAGTCGGCCAAAGTCGTCGGTAAATGATAGTGGATCACTAAGCGAATATCAGCTTTGTTGATACCCATTCCAAAAGCAGATGTAGCACAGATCACATCCAATTGTCCTGCCATGAACTGCTGCTGGATCTTGAAACGGTCATCAGTCGCTAAGCCGGCATGATAAGCCGCGACCCGTAACGTGGTTGTCGTTCGTAGCCATTCCGCTATCAAATCAGTTTGCCGCTTGGAAGTAAAGTAAACGATGACTGGTCCGCGCGCACTTGTCACTAAATGTTGCAAGGTCACGCGTTTACTAGCTTCATCATTGACCTGTTCGACTGCTAAGTAAATATTAGGACGATTAACCGAATATAAGACTTGCTGGGCATCTGGAACGGTTAATTGTGTCAAAATATCTTGTCGAACGCGTTGTGTAGCCGTTGCCGTGAGCATTAGCGTTGTCGGTGCCTGTAACCGTTGTCGAATTTGACCAAGGCGACGGTAGTCAGGGCGAAAATCTGGTCCCCAAGTTGAAATGCAGTGGGCCTCGTCGATAACTAATAACGCCAGTTGCACTTGCATCAGCGCTGTTTGAATAATGTCTTGACCCAACATTTCCGGCGAAATGAACAAGAATTTAAGCTGTCCTAAATGATTCAGCAGATACTGGCGAGCACCATAATCTAGTTGGGAGGTCAAAGCAGCAACTTGCTTTTCGCCTTGATAGTTTAAGCGCGCCACCTGATCTTGCATCAAGGAAATCAGCGGTGAAACCACCACAACTAGCCCGGGCAGTGCGGTTCCAACGAGTTGATAGATCAATGATTTGCCGGTCCCAGTTGGTAACACTGCCAAGACATCTTGACCTGCTAATAATTTCTGAATGACGGCTAGCTGCCCGGGGCGAAATTCATCGAAGCCATATTTCGTTTTCAACAGCTCATATAATTCATCTTCTGACATACTGACACCTCATAATCTGAAATAGCCGAAATTCAAAAAAATCTAGCATGGGTAGCGCAGTTTGGGCCTCTTGGAATGACCAGTTTGCAATGTCGGACTGGGCTGCAAAGATGGTGGCCAACTGCTGAGTTAATTCATGATTCAACACCATTTCAAACGGAAAATCAGGCGACCAAATCGCCACCTCCAACAAGTGCTCCCGTACCGTACTCATCTTTAAGTGCCGCGTCTGCGCAATTGCTGCAAGTTGCTGGGTCTTCAAGAAAGCTTGGTAAGTTTGCTCAGCGCTTTGACTGATGGCACTCGCTTGAGTGAGCACTGACAACAACTGGGAAAATGGATCACGCGGGTGTCGCTGAATCCAAGCAATCCATTGGCATATCACGTCTGTGTGCATCAAGCTAGCCTCCCAGGGTTGTCGACCTAATTGTGCCGCTAATTGCTCATTAGTCAGTCCCGGTTCTTGATACCCCGTTATACCTTGAACAAACACCGTTGGCAACTCTGGGTCTGCCAAACTCGTCAAGAAGGCAGTCAAGGCCGCATGAATTTGCTCGCCAAGTTCCACCTTCGACTGCTGACGTAGCCATTGTTTGACCTGGGCTTGAATCCCCGGATCAGTCGTCACCGGATAATAATGGCGATTATGATGTACGAGTTCGGAAACGACTTGTAGGGCTAGCTGACTGACGATTCTAAATCGGCGGACATCAGTGGTTTGAAATACTTCAAAATTTTGGGGCATGTATAAAGTCTGTCGGAGTTTGGCTTGCCGATGTTCCCCCGCCTGCGTTAATTGCCAGCATCCCGTGGCCGTACTCGTCAATTGACCGTTTTCAGTCAAAGCCGCAGTTGCTGCCATGAAATCTTCCAAGGGAACCTCGTGGCAACTGTCGAGCAAATCCAAGTAGCCGGCAGTTAACCCCGCAAAAAGCGTGGAGACCGTACGGCGGCCGCGCAAGACATTGAATAGGCCCTTTGCTCGTCGCGGCGTCGTACTGAATAACAATAAAACGTAGTCTGTAAACACGCTAAGGCCTCCCTTAAGTCTTGCTGTTGTGATTGTTAATTGCGCACTAAATGTGCCAGTTTTTAAATTAAGTCGTGATCAGCCCAAATTTACGTGCGTCAGTGTCGCTGACAGTGACCCGCGACACAGCATAGCGGCCGACAGCTTTTTAATCTTTCTAAGCCTTGATTGAAACTTCGAATTCATCAACTTACTGCCACATTAAAGCTCATGGATAACCATCCGCCAACCGGCAGTGTGCGTCTTTAAGAATATCACGGTGGCACCAATATAAAAAGGCAGTCACCCTGCAGTTACGCAATTAGTGACCACCCACATTATTTTAACGACTTAGATTAAATTCGGCTCATAAGCTGATTATGGTTGCCTAACCACTTAGCTAATCGCTGATAGACCAGCCAGAAGACGTTGCCCACTAGCAATCCCTTGATCAAGTTAAATGGAATGACTGCCACTAACACCACTGTATTCAGCGACATGCTGAGCTTCATACCCATTACTTGCAAATAGAATGGCAGAACAAACGTTAAGTTAGCCAACGATTCAATCACCACCAGGCCGATTGTGGCGACCACAATCGCCACAGGCATCCGCCACTTGGGATTGCCCCGATAGTAACGAAGTACTAATGCAAATGCTAAAATCAATACTGCCGTACCTAAAAAACTAGCAAAAGAACCGATTAAGTCATAGATGGCAAAGCCCATCATGGCTGAATGTAGGAGCAGTTTGATGATAGTGATGACAAACGCGCCCCCGACACCAAAGAGAAAGAGCCCAATCAGAATTGGAATATCTGAAAAATCAATCTTCATCCATGGCGCTACCGGTAAAATCGGAAACTCCAGTAACATTAAAATATACGCAATGGCACCGAGTAAGGCTATGCCCACTAGTCGGTGTAACGTTGTATGTTGCATAACGCACCCTCCTATGGGTCATCTTCAATGAACCGCATTACCATTTGTTCAACTAAAAAAAGTCCGCCCGATCACACTAACTGTCATCTGGGGGCGGACTTACTTGCAACGCTTGGCAAATAAGCTCGATCTTCTTTATACCAGACTTTACTGTCGACTTTGGAATTGCACCAAATCACTATGCACACGCATAGGTCGCGGGTTATTACCGCCGGTCGGGAATCACACCCTGCCCTGAAGATGAACCAATATTTATTTTTACAAATTCATTTTAACGGCTTTCATTCAAAAATGCAAGCGCTATCGTTCACCTTTTAACTTACTAATTTCAATCGGCTTCAATTTACGGTATTCGCCCGGTTGTAAACTTTGCAAATCGAGAACCCCATAACGTTCACGTTTCAACTTAGTCACTGGGTGACCCACTGCAGCCAACATCTTTTTCACCTGGTGGTTATGACCCTCGTGAATCGTTAGTTGGACCAGCGCATTATTCTTCTTGTGATCACTATCTAACAAGTTCGACTTCGCTGGAGCTGTCTTACGGCCATCGATTTCAACACCCAAGCGCAATTGCTTGAGATCAGCATTGGTTGGTACCCCTTCAACTTTGGCCAAATAAGTTTTTTTGACTTCGTACTTCGGATGAGTTAGCCGATTAGCGAGAGCCCCATCATTTGTCATGATCAACAAACCTGAAGTATCGTAATCCAAACGTCCCACCGGATAGATTCGTTCCGGTACGTCTTCAAAGAAGTCTAATACCGTTTTACGGCCCTTCTCATCATGAACAGTTGTAACGACCCCCCGCGGCTTATAAAATAAATAATACACGAGTTTTTCTGCATTCAATGGCACGCCATCAACCTCGACATGGTCACTAGGTTCAACCTTTACACCGAGCGTGGTGACCGTCTTCCCATTCACCTTAACGTGACCAGACGTGATCAACACTTCTGATTTACGCCGCGAAGCGATGCCCGCTTCCGCCATTACCTTTTGTAATCGTTCTGCCATTATTCATCCTCACGTTCTGCTTGTAATTTATCCTGAAATGCATTTAAAAAGAGGTCTGTCTCTGGTGCCGGATGCTCAGCGTCACTTAAAGCAGCTAAGTCAATCGCTGGTAAGTCATCCAAAGACTTTAGCCCAAAATAATCTAAGAACAGTTCCGTCGTTCCGTATAAAATTGGTCGTCCCGGCTCACTTAAACGCCCCGTCTCAGTAACTAGTTGTCGCAAAACCAGCTTTTGAATCGTCGACCCACTGTGTACGCCACGAATCTCATCAATTTCAATCCGCGTCAAGGGTTGCCGATACGCAATGATTGCTAACACTTCCAACGATGCTTGCGACAAACTCGTGGTGAGTGGTGCTTCAAAGTAGCGCTTTAACACCGGCGCCACCGCGGCCTTAGTTGCTAGCCGGTAAGTATTCGCCGTTGATAAGATCATTAGGGCACTGTCTGGGTCGGCTTGATACTTCGTGGCCAGTTGTGTGAGCATCGTTGTAATCGCCGGCTTAGCAAACCCCGTGGCGTGCTCGATTTCGGCGACCGTGATGCCCTCATCGCCAGCCACAAATAATAGTCCTTCAATTTGTTCAATGTTCGTCATGCTGTTCATCCTGTCGTAAATATAAATGAATCGGACTCAGTGGCTCAGCTTGCTGCAGCGCCACTTGATCCTGCTTGGTTAATTCTAACACAGCCATAAAGGTTGTCACTAACATTTCATCGCTGGCACTAACCGTAAATAGGTCGGCAAAATCCAGTCCTTGTGGTTGCTGTTGCAATTGCGTCGTAATTTGTGTCATCCGCTCATCAATGTTGATGGTTTCAGCCACAACCGTTTTCGTTAGTGGCCGTACCCGCCGCCGTTTAGCCACTAATTGCCGAAAAGCCGCTTGCAGATCATCTAATGTAATCCCCGCAGTCAGCTTGGGCGCACTCAGATCAGCTGGTACTAACATCGCTTCACGCGTAAAATGTTGATGGCGCGCCTGTTCTTTTTCTCGCAATTCACCAGCGGCTTCCTGATAAACCTTGTAAGCCAACAGTTCAGCTACAAGTGAGTCACGAGGATCATCGTCCTCATTATCTTCGTCCATCTCATCTGGTTCAGGCTGTGGCAATAAGAAACGGCTCTTGATCGTCATCAAAGTCGCAGCCATAACCAAATAATCACCAGCAATATCTAATTTTAGCGCTCGCATAGAGTGTAAGTAATCCAAATATTGCTGCGTAATTGCCGCAATTGGAATGTCATAAATATCCATCTTGTTTTGGCGAATGAGGTGCAACAGCAAGTCGAGTGGCCCCTCAAACTCCGAAATCTTAATGGTGATTGGTTGTTGTTGGTTGTTTGTCACGATTACGCTCCCACGCGCCAATGATTGGCGCCATTTCTAAAGTTCCCATGACCCGTTGTTTGGGATACAACGCGGCCAACTCATCCAACATTTGATACTGGTTGGCCGCCGTCCGTTCCTCGGGTGATAATGAATCGTGATGCAGTAGAATAAAGTCACTGCCGACTTCAATGCCGATAATACCACAGAAATCGCCGTCACCTTGCCGCCATAGTAATAGTTGGTGGTCTTCCGTTGACTGATACCACTGCATCTCAGTTTGTAGATGAATTAGGTCCTTAAAATCTGGAATAAATGACAGTAGCCCCATTGCTACCTTTTCATAATCCTTCCGATATTTAACGAGCACGGTATTGCCTCCCTTGACTGCTTGATTCCGCACCGCATCTATGCCCGCGGATGATATTTATTATAAACCTCAGCTAGGCGTTTTTTCGAAATATGCGTATAAATTTGAGTCGTCGAAATATCGGCATGCCCTAAAAGCTCCTGAACGACACGCAAGTCCGCACCATTTTCTAAAATGTGAGTCGCAAACGAGTGGCGCAACGTATGCGGCGTCACGTTTTTTTCGATGCCAGCCGCCTTGACTTCTGCCTTCAGATTTTTCCAAACCCCTTGCCGACTTAATTTACCACCGTGATTATTAATAAACAAATAGCTATTCCGGCGTTTGGCAGAGACGAGTTTGGGCCGAGCCGTTTTTAAATAACGGGTAATAAAATCAATGGCAACATCACCGATAGGAATAATCCGCTCTTTATCACCCTTACCGATTGTTTGAATCAATCCCAAGTCTAAGTGCAGATCATCCATCGTTAAATTAATTGTCTCGCTGACTCGCAGACCGGTTGCATACATCACTTCTAACAGAGTTCGGTCTCGTAATCCTAACGGGGTATTCAACTTGGGCACCGCTAGCAACCGTTCGACCTCGCGTGGTGACAATACTTGCGGTAAATGCTGCGCCCGCTTAGGCGTGTCGATTTTTAGCATCGGATCAGTATCGATAGCGTGCATCTGTGCTAAATATTGAAAAAACTTACGTAAACTAGAAACACTGTGAATGATTGTATTTCGCGATTTACCAGCCTCATCTAGATACTGTAAATAATTCAATAGGACGTACCGATCAACCACCCGATAGTCCGTGATTTGCTGACTCATCAAGTATTCGCTAAACGTAGTCAGGTCCTGAGAATAACTCTTAATCGTATTTTCAACTAACCCCCGTTCAACACGCAAAAAATGCAGGTAATCAGCAAGCTGGTCCTGCATTTTTTGATCAATCGTCGGCTTGCTCATCCGCATTTTCCAGTAACTTGATCTCGCCTGGTTGTTGACTGATCAAGCGTTGCTTCAAGAGATTACCCACAGCGCGCTTAAATTGTGATTTGCTGATACCAAAGTAATTCCGAATATCATCGGGATCACTCTTATCCCAAAATGGTAGCGCGTGGTCAGCTTGATGTTGCAATGCTGCTAATAACATTTGGGCATCATCGCCAATCTCTTCGTATCCCCGCGGCTTCAAGGACAAATTCAATTCACCATCGCGCAAGAAACCAATGACCCGCGCCTTGACGTGTTGCCCCATGCGTGGTTCCTGTTCACGTTCTGACGGATGAACAAAGCCCAGATGATTGTCATCTGTAATAACCGACGTACCGGCCATCTTCAAACGAAAAACGGTCGCCATGGTATCCGTATTCTTAACTTGGGCCCGATCATATGGCTTGGCAATTGCTTCAAAATCCGTCAATTCTGCCAGAGTCGCCCATAGCCGTTGTTTATTGTCACGGGCTAACTTAACGTATAAACGATCATCTTTTTTAGGCCATAGTCGACTGATGGTCGGTAATTCGTCTAATGACACCACCAAGTCCTTATTCGGTAACCCAACATCGACAAAGACACCTAGATCATGCCGCGTCCGGACAACCGTTCCCCATACAAAGTGATCAAACGAAATTTCCGGGACGAACCGCGTCATCTGCAGATGATGATCTTCATTCTCATAAACAAAACCTTCGTAAAGCCCGCCAATGTGCAATGGCTTCTCTGGTTCAGTTTTATCGACCCACAACGTCTGTCCATCAATCTGTACGAAGTATGCTTCATCGTTTTCATCGGTTACCTTCGCCGTAACCACTGTTCCAATAATACTATCCATGTGATAACTCCTCTAATATATCCGTCTATAAATATCAACGGACGGTTCTTTTAAATTACTGTAAGCTCAAATGTAAGACTTGAATAATGCAATACGTTATACCAGCCGCAATAATTGGCCCGGCCGCGATTCCCTTGAGCAAAACAACACCCATAATGGTCCCGAATACTAATGCCACGGTAATCTCTGGTGTCGCTGACAAAAGCCCGACACCGTGAAATGAGAGCACTGAAACCAACACTCCACATGCAACCGCAATCCAGCCAACTGGCGACTTAAACGCATGCCAAAGGTCCCGAAATCCAATCTGACCAGTCGCAATCGGAATTAAAATTGCGACGGTAATCACCGTCACACCCCAATTGATTCCCTTCTGACCAATCGTCGTCAGCAATTTACTCGTATTAGGAATCAATTTGATAAGCAACACAACCACGGTCGCAATTTGTAAGGACTGATTTTTTCCTAACCATGCCACCACTAAAATCGCTAATAAAAATAACCAACTTTCCATACGACACCTCACGTGTTATCAATTGTAACTGAAAATGGCCCGAATTACGAGGGGTGTTGGTCGTTACTCACCAATTTCACTATCCCCCCCTGATCAATAACCGATTCCTGTTCTTTAATCTAGGCGGGAACAGGGTTAAAAGGTGCCAAATCGTTTGGATTCCAGCTCGTCAGCAAGGTTCGTCCTATTCCGACTTACGGGGCTGGGTGACAATTGCCGGAACGTAGCCGACGTCGATTTGAGCTCACGCAGCAACCCACTGCGCAATCTCAAATACGAGTCTTATTCTAGGCCGGAAGCAACCCACTTCCAGCCAAGAATAATTTGGCTACTGAGCATTGTCACCCAACCCCTCCAGTCGGTAAGCCAGTCGAATGGCTGATGAACGACCACCTAACTTGTCGCTGAACGGGTTTACTACTTAGAATTTTGAACATGCGTTAATGCTGTCTCAATTGTTTTGGACACCTCAGTACTAATACGGTGGAATTAGAAATAATCGTACAATCACAATTATATTATCAAACTAACTGTTGTATGATAAAATCGCTGTTTTAAAATAGCAACATCTAATTCGTTCAATGCTGGGTCCACCCATGTCGGCCATTCGCATACTATCACGACTGGAAGGCGTTTCGGCCAATGCTCAGCGGTGAAATTCCACTTAGTAAGCGTTTTTGGCTTGGTTAGTGGAAGACCAGTATTTAAGACGTGATTTTCGGTTTAAATCTGTGTCCACCGCGTTCCAGCAATTGGCCGAAATGCCTGGAAGTCGGTGCAGGACGCAGCCAGCTAAGCAAATTTCCGCTAAGTAGATCTTTTTCCAGCGGGCTTAAGCTGGATCATTTGACGTTGACGATTTGGCACCTTTTAACCATGTTTCATACTAATTTAACTGGGAGTGAAGCACTTTATGTAATATAAAAAGCCGCCGCAAAGCGACGACTTTTCAATATCAAATTAGATTTGATCTTAAAGGGCGTTTGAAGCACCGCGGTATACAAGGCCACGACGTGAATCAACTGTGATCAATTGACCATCAGCAATAACACTAGTAGCGTCCTTAACACCAACGATAACAGGAATTCCCATTGAGATACCAACAACAGCAGCGTGTGAAGTTAAACCACCGTTTTCAACAACTAAAGCACTAGACTTTTCGATTGCTGGTAAGTAGTCTTTGTCAGTCGTCTTAGTAACTAAGACGCCACCTTCAACGGCCTTGTCGATAGCTTCTTGAGCAGACGTTGCGATTACGGCTTTACCGATAACCGTTTCATCACCGACACCTTGACCATCAGCTAACTTAGAACCAATTAATTGGATCTTCATGATGTTAGTCGTACCGCGTTCGCCAACTGGCACACCGGCAGTAATCAAGATTAAGTCGCCTTCCTTGGCAAAGCCAAGTTCAACAGCCTTAGAAGCAGCTAAATCAAACATGTCATCAGTGGTTTCTGGTTTTTCAGCCACGATTGGTTGAACACCCCAGTTAACCATTAAGCCACGTTGAGTCCGTTCGTCAAAAGTGATTGCTAAGATATCAGCATTTGGACGGTACTTCGAAATCATCTTAGCAGTGTAGCCAGATTCAGTCGCAGCAACAATCGTCTTAATGTTCAAGTTCTTAGCTGCCCGAGCAATCGCAATACCGATTGTTTCAGTAACACTAGTCTTGTCGAAACGGTTTAATTGTAACGTACCGTTTTCAGCCAAAGTGTTTTCAGCCTTTTCGTCAATCTTAGCCATCATGGCAACAGATTCAACAGGGTAAAGACCGTTAGCACTTTCACCAGAAAGCATCGTTGCGTCAGTACCATCAAAGACAGCGTTGGCAACGTCAGAAGCTTCGGCACGAGTAGGACGTGGGTTTTCTTGCATTGAGTCTAACATTTGAGTAGCCGTGATAACAGGCATACCTAAAGCATTACACTTCTTGATTAAACTCTTTTGTACCAATGGCACATTTTCAGCAGGAATTTCAACACCCATGTCACCACGAGCAACCATCAAACCATCACAAACCTTAAGAATTTCATCGGCGTTGTCGATACCTTCTTGTGATTCGATCTTAGGGAAGATTTGAACGTGTTCCATGTGCTTTTCTTCAAGTAATTCACGAATGTCTAAGACATCTTGTGGCTTACGAACGAATGAAGCAGCGATGTAGTTGATTTCATGATCCAAACCAAAGCGAATATCACTTGAGTCTTTTTCAGTGATCCCAGGTAAGTTGATTGAAACGCCAGGAGCGTTAACACCCTTACGTGAGCCTAAAACGCCGGCGTTTTGAACAGTTGTAACCAATTCGCGGTTAGCTTCGTCCTTTTCGTCGATCTTCATATCTAATAAACCATCATCAAAGAGGACATGGCCACCTACATGAACATCATCATAGAGGTTCTTGTAAGTAACGGCAATCTTATCATGGGTCGTATCTAATGAATCATCCATGGTGATACGAACCTTGTCACCGATCTTGTATTCAGATTTTCCGTTAGCTTGAACGGTCGTCCGAATTTCAGCACCCTTAGTATCAAGCATGATACCAACGGTCTTACCCGTAATCTTTTCTGCTTCGTGAACTTTGTTTAAGCGATCTAAATGTTCTTCATGATCACCATGTGAAAAGTTAAAGCGGAAAATATTTGCGCCGGCTTCGATTAATTTAACAATAGTGTCAGTATCGGTGCTGGCAGGACCAAGTGTTGAAACAATCTTGGTTTTTTTCATAAGAAAAATCTCTCCCTTGAAAGTTTTTATAAAAAGACATTAACGTCATTTTTATCAAATTAAAATAAGAACTAACATGCCATGATTACTTGAATGAAATTTCTTCATTCAACTTATCTAATGACACTTCAACGTCATGCTTAGATTCAAATAAATCTAAGATGTTGTGGTTGACTAATTGGTTGTTTTGAATCCCAACCGCTAAGCCACCCTTGCCGGCAAGCAAGAGTTCCACAGCGTAGGCACCCATCTTGCTGGCCATGACACGGTCTTTAGCAGTTGGATTCCCACCACGTTGCATATGAGCAATGGTATTCCCACGAGCATCAAAGTCACCATATTCGGATAACTTCTCAACAAACTCCTGGGCACCCATCACACCTTCGGCTAACACGATCAAGTTGCTCCGATGACCATTGGCCCGGTTATGCTTAATCTTGTTGGCGATTTCTTCCATGTCCCAATCAACTTCGGGGACCACGATAGCAGTCGCGCCGATTGAAACACCGGACCATAAGGCTACGTCACCAGCGCCACGACCCATAACTTCCACAACGAAAGTCCGGTCATGACTATGAGCCGTATCATAAATCCGGTCAAGAGCTTGCACGTTGGTGTTGACAGCAGTGTCAAAACCAATTGTGAAGTCCGTGTAAGGAATATCATTATCGATCGTCCCTGGAAGACCAATCGTGTTGTAGCCGTGTTCCGTTAAGCGCAATGCGCCATGGTAAGAACCGTCGCCACCGATAACAACTAAAGCATCAATCCCAAACCGCTTCAATTGTTCGATCCCTTTTAATTGACCTTCTTCATGGGCAAATTCTGGATAACGTGCGGAGTATAGTAAAGTTCCGCCGCGTTGAATCACACCATCTAAGTCGGCTGCTTCTATTTTGTGAATGTCACCGGCAACTAATCCAGCAAAGCCGTAATTGATGCCGTATGCTTCCAACCCTTCAGCCATTGCTTTACCAGCAACTGCACGAACGGCCGCATTCATACCAGGAGCGTCGCCGCCACTGGTTAAAATACCAATGCGTTTCATTTTTTCACCTCAGGCAATAAATTGAGTTCGTAACTCCATAAGTGATTCTAACACTTTTCACGTGGATTGTCTGTTATTTTCTAAAATTAAATGCGTTAAAAAACGCCGTCGTATCAAGGGATAGCGTTCTTCATCACCACATTATCGCGACCTAATAAGGTTGTAAGCGCTCCAACCAAATCTGGATTTTCTGCGACCCAATACTGTGAATTTAGTTCAACCGTTCGATGTGCTGCTACCGAGTAAATTAGAACTGGATTAGGACCTCGATATTGACTTAAGATCCTTAAAATTTCCTTTTGCACAGTCGCCGTTGCTTGCTCAGGTTGCAACCGCAAAAAGAGTTGGCCGGTTGGTTTGGGTAATTGTTCCGCCAACTGCCAGGTGTTTACGATCACTTGCAAATCCCGCTGTTGCTCGACCTTACCAGTAATTAACACGATTGCTTCTGGTTTCAATTCCGCCTGAATCCGTTGATAGGTGTTGGGAAAAATCGTCAAGTCAATTTCGCCGGACAAATCACTTCCCGTTGCAAATGCCATTGGTTGACCACGTTTGGTCCGAATCGTTCGGACCTTAGTAATATAGACCAGTATTTGTGCCGGTTGTTCACTCGTGAGCGTACTGACTAATTGTGTATGTCGTTGTTGCGCGAGCCAATCATACGTTTCCACAGGGTGCCCTGAAACGTACACACCAAGATACTCCGCTTCTTTGGCCAATCGCTCACCTAACGAAAGCTCCGGCTGTTTTTTGATCTTAGGGGCTAATGATTCAAATAAACTCATACTGCCACCGGCTAACTCGGCACTTGACATCAATTCAGGCACACTGGTCAGTAGCTCTGCACGGTTCAACCCAAAGTGGTCAAAAGCCCCCGCATAGATCAGTGCATCCATCAAATCGGCTTTGAGCCACTTCGCGTCAATCCGTTGCATGAACTGCTGAAGACTTTTAAACGGTCCGTTCGCCTGCCGCTCGTCTAACACACTCGCAATAAAGTCACGGCGCAACCCTTTGATTGAACTGAGCCCAAACACAATGGCTTGACCATTCCAATCAAAGTATTGACCGCTCCGATTAATATCCGGGGGAATAATCGCCACTTGGTGCTGACGAGCTTCCGCTAGATACTGTTTCAGCTTCGTTCCATTGCCCAACACAGAATTCATCAATGAGGTAAAGAACGCTCCGGAATAATGGACTTTCAAGTAAGCAAGTTCAAAAGCCATCTTACTGTAGGCAATCGCGTGTGAGCGGTTGAAACCATAGTTCGCAAATTGTTCAATATATTGATAAACCTGTGTCGCAACTGCTTCGGAATAACCATTCTGTTGTGCACCAGCGATAAATTGTTGCCGCATTTTATCAATCACAGCACGTTTTTTCTTGCTCATCGCCCGCCGCAATAAGTCGGCTTCACCTAGTGTAAAACCGCCCATGACCGCGGCGACTTGCATGACTTGTTCTTGATAGACCAGAATACCGTACGTTGGTCCTAAGATGGGCGCAAGTTGTTCCGCCGGATAACTGACCGGTTCTTGGCCTTGTTTGCGGGCAATAAAATGGTCGATATTTTCCATGGGCCCCGGCCGGTAAAGTGCATTGACCGCGGCGACCAATTCAAAGTTATCCGGGTGCAGACGCCGTAACACGTTTCGAATTCCCGCCGATTCAAATTGGAAGACTCCGGTCGTGTCGCCCGCCTGAAATAATTTCAGGGTCGCTGGATCGTTCAAATCGATTTTAGTAATAGCCAGTGGCTTGCCAGTTTGACGCTGCACATAATGTAGCGCACTAGCCATCAAAGACAAATTCCGTAATCCTAAGAAATCCATCTTTAACAAACCAACCGCTTCAACAGTGTCCTTAGTATACTGGGTCATCATCATAGTTTCACTACCTGCTTGTAGTGGTACGATCTGAATTAATGGCTTTTGGCTTAATACCACCCCAGCCGCGTGTGTTGAATAATGTCGTGGCAACCCTTCCAAACGGCGAGCTGTTTCAAATAATAATTTATTTTTAGATGAATCAGCAACGAGGTTTTGTAACCGTTGTGAGCCCTGGTAGGCCTGGTCAAGTGTAATATGCAATTGGCTTGGGATTGCGGCACTCCAGTCACTCATCTCGTAAGTTGAGAGGCCAAACACACGGCCAACATCGCGCAGTGCTTGCTTTGCTGCCAAGGTCCCAAACGTAATGATTTGTGCGACGCGGTCATGACCATACTTATCATGAACATAATTAAGTACCTGTTCACGGCGATTATCTGGAATATCCAAGTCAATATCTGGCATATTCGCCCGTTTAGCGTTCAAGAAACGTTCAAATAGCAAGTCATATTTTAAGGGATCGACATCCGTAATATTGAGTGCATAAGCAACTAATGAGCCTGCTGCAGAACCTCGCCCAGGTCCAGTTGTAATCTGGGCCTCATGCGCAAAATTCATGACATCCCACACGATCAAAAAGTAATCATCAAAGCCCATCTGATCGATCACGGTCAGTTCGTGATCCAAACGGTCCTGGTAAGCCTGCTGATCAACCGACGGCGTTATTGCCGCCAATCGCTCCGTTAGACCAGCCGTGCATAACTGCCGTAAATAAACGTTCGCTGGTTGTCCAGCGGGCGTTGGAAATTGCGGCAACTGTGGCTGTTGAAATTGTAATTCAACTTGACACTGTGCCGCAATTTCGGCCGTAGCCGCCACCGCCGTCGTCAATCCCAGTTGCTCATAGTCAGCCGTTACGGTGTTGGCCGGCCGTAAGTAGTGACTGCCTTCGATACCTTGTAACGATTCGGGCTGTTCGATCTGTTGGCCCCGATCGATTGCTCGCAAAACTGAAACGGCAAAGTAATCCTTTGCTTGGACATAGTCGACTGGATCTAACGCAACTACCGGCAATTGATGCTGTTGCGCAAAGGCCGTCATTGTTGTTCGCAATGCAGGGGCCTGATCCAAAGAAATCCCTAAGTAAAGGCTAGCAGAGTCGACCGCCTGCCTCAGCGTGGTAATCCAATCAGCAGCTCGCTCAGCGGTGTTTTGTAACAACAGCGCAGCTAGTTCACTGTCTTTAGCCGGGGTTAAGACCATTAAATGGTTCAAATAAGGTAATACGGCTGTTAGCGACAATCCTGCATCCGTCGCCGTCTGCTTCATCGTCGACAACCGCATCAAGTTTTGATAGCCAGCTTGATCTTTCGCAAGCACGACCAGACTAAACGTTTGCGCCGTTAGTTCACGTCCTAATAAGTTCAATGTTATTCCCAATATCGGGGTAATTTCTGCCTGGCGACAGGCATTATAAAAATCAACAATACCGTACATGATATCAACGTCTGTTAAAGCCAACGTGGAATACCCCTGTTGCTTGGCAGTTTGGACTAGCTCACTAACTGTACTAGTGCTGTGAAGTAAACTAAAAGTACTCAATACTTGCAATGGAACATATTGCGCCACTATCGCCGCCCCCTTTCATAAAATATCAGCTTTCAACTCGCATCGAAAACGTAACATCCGATCAGCTACGTCAAGCCCGCTCCCAATTGATGGGTAAACAAAGAATTTACCAGTCTATTCAATGCCAGTTGATGACCAATCTTGTCCTCAGATATATTCGTTACTATTCATTATACCAAACAGTTGTTCTAAGCGGCAGTTTTAAGTCATCAGATAACGTGCACGGTTATGTTTACTAGAGTTTCACCGCCGTCTCGTCGTAATTATATCAGCCTAATTAAAGCCTTAATATCCCGTTATTACCTAATTGCTTTTTCCTGTCGGTGTGTTAAAATAATTTTCATTGGGAGGTGTCGGAAAATGATGAGACAACTTACGATTATCTTTTGGAGTGTCCTCTTCGGTGAAGTCATCGGCTATATCGGTGGCGCCCTCGAACAACTCTCCTATAATCCTGGTGAAATTGGCATCGTTGCCGCAATTTTTGCGCTAATCGTGGTCAACAGCATCACTTATATTACTAATCATTCCCAACCCGCTAAAGGTTCAGATAATAAGTAATTAAAAACAACCAGAGGCTTTGCTTCGCTTAGTCTCAGCACAACAAAAAAAGACGAGTATCCCGATTGCGGTTACTCGTCTTTTTTTGTTGTGTGCTTGACGCGCCAGCCAACTAGAATGCTGGTACATACCCGACCCTAACATTCAGATTAATGACGCTTACGATCCATCACTTGCTTTGAGCATTTGCAGCGTTTTGGCATATTTCTGCTTTGCGCGTTGTGCTGCTGCCCAAAATGCCAAATCGGCCGCTGATAAAGAACCACGTTGTACATTAATTTTTCGATTCATTTTTTGCATACTGGTCAAACCTTTTACGATCGTCGTCCATGTTCGCTTACTCCTCGATTTTGGAGTAGCTTAACACGACAGCGTCGGCGGTAACAACTCTTTTCTCAGTATGAGGTTAAACGCACGGGCGCAAGGTCCCCCTCGTCCGAAGCTAAGCGCGGCTACCATCATCATAAACCAAAGATAGCTGCCTCACACCTACACGATCAAGCCATCCAGAATCATAGGCTCAACCAAGTCACAATAATAATCCGCCTAAAAAAAGCTGGACCGTGAGCATCGCAAGGTGCTCACGGTCCAGCTTTTTATTGGCCCAATTATCGTCACTGAAACGCATTATCACGCGTTCAAATCAGTGATTACGCTTATGCCGGCTGGGTCGATTGGTTTTCGAAGACTAAGTGATCGTCCATCAAATTAATGGCGACTGTCGATTTTGGTGCCACGCGCCCCGCAATGATCTCTTTTGCCAGCGGTGTTTCGACGTGATTCGTGATAAAGCGCCGGAGCGGCCGGGCACCGTATGCCGGTTCATACCCCTGCTTAGCGATCCACTTCTTCGCTTCGTCAGAAATTTTCAGTGTAATCTCACGATCTTGGAGACGGGCAGACAACCGATCAATCAATTTCACCACAATTTCCTCAATCGCGCCCAACTGTAGTGGCGTGAACATAATGATGTCATCGATTCGGTTCAAAAATTCCGGTTTGAATCGACTTTGAACCAGCTGCATAACCTGTTGATGGGTATCGGCCGACAAGTGACCCTGGTCATCAACCCCCGCCAGTAGCAACTCTGATCCTAAGTTCGACGTCATAATCAAGATGGTATTTTTGAAGTCGACGGTCCGTCCTTGACCATCCGTCAACCGACCGTCATCCAATACTTGTAACAAGATGTTAAACACATCTGGATGCGCCTTTTCAATTTCATCGAATAACACGATCGAGTACGGATTACGCCGGACAGCTTCGGTCAACTGACCGCCTTCTTCGTAACCAACGTAGCCCGGTGCCGCCCCGACCAATCGCGAAACGGACTCTTTCTCCATATATTCACTCATATCGATCCGAACCATATGATCATCGGCGTCAAACAAATTCTCAGCCAATGCTTTCGCTAATTCCGTCTTACCAACCCCAGTTGGGCCTAAAAACATAAAAGAACCCAGGGGACGATTAGGATCTTGCAAACCGGCCCGCGAACGTAATACGGCATCCGAAACGGCATCGACCGCCGCATCCTGACCAACCACTCGTTCATGCAAATGGTCCGCCAAGTGTAATAATTTCTCCCGCTCACCGGCAACCAGTTTGGCTACTGGGATTCCTGTCATCCGGGAAACCACGTTTGCAATCTGATCTGGCGTGACGGATTCCTCAACTAACCAATCTTCATGATGATCATTGGCTTCCATGGCCTTCAACTCTTGTTCCAGCTTGGGAATCGTCCCGTGCTGCAACTTAGCTGCTTGTTCCAGATCATAATTATTTTCAGCATTTTCCAAGTCGTGCTTAGCTTTGTCTAACGCCGACTTTTTGTCGCTTAACGCTTGGAGGCTCTTCTTTTCACTGTCCCAGCGTTCGGATAAAGCCCGCTGTTTTTCTTTTGCGCTGGCGAGTTCTTTTTGCACATCCGCTAGCCGTTTAACGGAGGCATCGTCAGTTTCATTCTTTAAGGCGGCTTCCTCGACCTCTAAACGCATTAATTGTCGGTTGACTTGGTCTAATTCCGTTGGGTTGGAGTTCATTTCGACCCGGATTTCAGCAGAAGCCTCATCTACTAAATCTAAGGCCTTATCTGGCAAGTAACGATCCGTAATATAACGATCAGATAACTTGGCAGCGGCCACTAAGGCGTTATCATGAATCCGAACACCATGATGGATTTCAAAGCGTTCCTTTAAGCCACGTAAAATACTGATTGTATCTTCAACACTCGGTTCAGCAACCAATACTTTTTGGAACCGCCGCTCGAGTGCCTTGTCCTTTTCCATGTACTGACGATATTCATCTAACGTCGTGGCCCCGATCAAATGAAGTTCTCCCCGCGCCAACATTGGTTTCAACAAGTTACCGGCGTCCATACTGCCTTCTGTCTTACCAGCACCAACGATATTATGGATTTCATCGATGAACATGATGATCTGCCCATCGCTCTTCTTGATTTCCTTGAGGACGGCTTTGAGTCGTTCTTCAAATTCACCACGATACTTCGCCCCGGCAATCAGAGACCCCATATCTAGCGAGAACAACGTCTTATCTTTTAAGTTCTCCGGCACATCACCACGAACAATTCGTTGTGCTAGACCTTCCACGATGGCCGTTTTCCCAACTCCCGGTTCACCAATCAAGACAGGATTGTTTTTCGTCTTTCGTGACAAGATCCGAATAACGTCCAGAATCTCTTCGTCCCGGCCAATTACTGGATCTTGATTCCCCTGGCGCGCCTGTTTAACCAAGTCGACGCCGTACTTTTCCAAAGCTTGATACTGATCTTCCTGATTACGTGACGTGACCCGTTGACCCCCGCGAATACGATCAACGGCATTCTTGACTTGTCCTGCCGTGATGCCTTGCTGATTCAAGTATTTGGTCAACTGATCACCAGTTTGATCCATCAGCGCTAAAGCCAAAGTGTCGGTCGCAAGGTAATCATCACCTAACGCTTTGCGCTTAGCATCGGCAGCCTGCATCAGCGTAGCTAGACTACTGCTCATACTGCCACCGTACTGAACGTTACCACCGCTAACAACGGCAATGTCATCCAGCTCACGGTCGAGCTCTGTTTGTAATTGGTCTAAATCAGCGCCGGCCTCACTAAAGATCTGCCGAACCAGTTCGCCTGGTTGCGTTAAAAATTTAAATAGATGGGGCACCCCAATTTCTTGATGGCGCCGTGTTTGTGCGATTTGTTGTGCCTGTTGTAAGGCTTGTTGTAAACTTTCTGTAAATTGTTCTGGATTCATATTTACGTACCTCCTCAAAAACGGTAGCAAAAAGGCAGCCGTCATAGCTGCCAATTTTTGTTTGACCTTTATTGACTATTAGAGTATAACCCGTAAGGTCAAACAAGGTCAAGGATTTAGTCCTGGTCATAATTATCCTGAACGATTTGTAAGACAACGTCCACGGCTTGGGCCATCACTTGTTCTGAAACGTATTCAAACCGACCGTGCATGTTCTCACCACCAGCAAACAAGTTTGGTGTCGGCAAGCCCATAAATGAGATCTTGGAGCCATCCGTCCCACCACGAACCGGATAAATGGCTGGCGTGATACCGAGCTTGAGCATGGCTTGTTTGGCCAATTCAACGACCCGCATATCTTTTTCAATGATTTCGCGCATATTGTAATACTGGTCCTTCATGTCGACCTTGATCCGGGCCACACCGTCAGCCAAATTCAGCCGATCCGCAACCGCCATAAATAACCGTTTACGTGCTTCGAACTTATCGCGGTCATGATCACGAATAATGTAAGTCATCTTAGCGCTGTCAACGGTCCCGTCTAAACTAAGCAAGAAGAAGAACCCTTCACGGCCTTCCGTGTGTTCCGGGACATCATGTGCGGGTAACGCCGATTGAAAATCAACGGCTAACTGCAAGGCGTTGACCATCTTATCCTTAGCTTCCCCTGGATGAACGTTGACACCTGTAATCGTCACCGTCGCTTGGGCCGCGTTGAACGTTTCATACTCCAGTTCACCAAGCGGACCACCATCGACGGTGTAGGCATAATCGGCGCCAAAGGCAGGCACATTAAAGTGATCAGCACCAGTCCCAATTTCTTCATCGGGACCAAAAGCTAACCGAATCTTGCCATGCTTGATCTCAGGATGGGCCAACAAATATTCCGCAGCACTAATGATTTCAGCAACGCCAGACTTATCATCAGCTCCAAGCAGCGTGGTTCCATCAGTTGTGATCAGCGTGTGACCAGCATAGTTCTTTAAGTTTGGGAAGACCGCCGGATCCAGCACATAGTCCCCGTTTCCGAGCTTAATAACTGATTCACCGTCATAATTGTCAACAATTTGTGGATTGACATTTTCCGCGTTAAAGTCAGCCGTATCAATATGTGAAATAAAGCCAAGAGTTTTAACAGCTTTGTCACTATTCGCAGGAATCGTCGCAAAAACGTACGCACTTTGCGCATCCTGTTCAACATCGCTCAAGCCTAAATCAGTGAGCTTACTCATTAATTGCTTTAAAAAGGCCGTTTCACGTGGTGACGAAGGAATTGTCGTTGATTCCTCATCTGAACGACTATTAATTTTGACAAAGGTTAAAAAATCTGAAATTAAGTTTGGATATTTTGACATATGATAACTTCCTTTCCTTATTAAAGTTCATGATTAACTTAGATGAAGGTAAACGGATCAGTATTCAGCTGAGACGCCACAATCTCGATTGGCCAGCCAGCTTGTACACGCCACTGATCAAACAGCTTAGTGAGTTGTGACTTACAAATACTCTCGATATGGTGGCCTGGATCAATGACCGTCAACCCGGCTGCCAGCATATCATGACCGGTGTGATAATAGACATCCCCGGTCACGTAAGCTTGTGCACCTGCTCGCAACGCTTGGGGATAGAACTTACCACCATCGCCGCCCAGGACGGCCACACGGGTAATCCGTTGTCGGGGATCGGCACTGACTAGTCGCAGGCCGCTGACACCAAATACTTGTTTACACTGTTCGGCAAATGCCTGCGCTGATAACGGTGTCGGCAAATCACCGACTCGGCCCATATAATACTGATGACCGCCAGACAACAGTTGCACGACCTGGTAATCCCACGTGTCAGCGGCTAAGTCATTAATGCCCGCTACCGCAGTTGGAATCTGATCGGCTAGTAAGTCGACGCTGAACTGTTCACCCGAGTTGACAGCGTAACGATCTAGCGTGGCACCCACGGTATTCGTTAAGTATTCCTGTACCGTTTCAACTTGATTGGTCGGTACCGTTAAAGTCAACTTAACAGCCTGTGCACGATACCCAGGAACCAATCCCTGCACATTTTGCAAGTCTAAGGCCGCCGCAAGCCAATCGTTCATTCCGCCCTCAGCACAGTCCAGATTCGTATGGGCCGCGTACACCAAGATGTGGTGAGCTGCAAGTTCTGCATACATTGCTTTCTGAGGATCCTGATAATCAAGATTGTTGGCCGGTCGAAACATGACGGGATGATGAGCAAAAATCATGTCAGCACCGATCGTGATGGCTTCTTGGACAACTTCCGGCCGCACATCCAGGGTAACTAACACCTTGTGGATATCCTGATGAGGATCGCCGATTTGTAATCCGGTGGGATCATGCTCCCACTTCAACTTGAGTGGCGCAAATTTTTCAAAACGCGCAATTAATTCACTTGCTTGCATCCGTCAAGACTCCTTCCATCAATTTGATTTTAGCGTGAGCCAGCGCTAACTGTTCCTCTGGTATCACTTTAGCCCGTTGCATTTGCGCAACCGCCGCATTTACTCGTTGTAACTCACGTTGCCACTTAGCGATAAACACCGGCGACTTCTCAGCTAGCAGAAACGGGCCAAACATCTGTTCAGCCGTCGTATACGTCACCTGATGATCAACCCGATCAGCACAAAGAATCTCATAAGTATGGCCATCTTCAGCTAGAATTCGTTCAGCTACAATTTGAAACTGATTGGCCGCCAGCCATTCCCGCACGGTCGCTTCACCAACATTAGGCTCGAGTACCAACCGTTGAACACCGGCGAGCTGGGTCGGCCCCTGTTCAAGAATATGGCGAATCAAAGGGCCCCCCATCCCGGCAATCGTGACCGTATCAATACGATCAGCTGGTTCAATCGCAGCAAGACCGTCAGCTAGACGGGCCACTAAGCAATCCGTTAACCCCAGCTTTTGAATCTCATGACGCGCATTTTCAAAGGGCCCCCGGACGACTTCACCAGCTACACCATAACTAATTTGATGATTTAATGCGAGATTAGCTGGCAAATAAGCGTGATCTGACCCAATATCGGCCACGCGGGCGCCCGGCTGAACGAAAGCGCCAACCGTTGCTAATCGTTTTGATAATTGTTTTGCATCCACATACAGTTCCCCTTTAATTCGGGAAGATTTACCCACACGACTAACTTTCAGTGGTTGTGGTCAAATCCACCCGGTTCAATTGTTTTAATTATTCAGTTTAACTAACCACGCACGTCACTCGCTATCCTTAGTATGCACCAAAATCGAAACGTGCTGGTCGTTGAATTACGGGTCGGCTCTTTATCAGAAATACCCAACGAGGTTCAACTAAGATCATGGCGATACCCAATGGCCTGGAAGTTAGCAGTCTGAACAAAGGTCGCACACTAGATTAGACCTTTGTTGGCCAATCATCTTTGACCTTAAAAACCAACGCATTTCAATGGTG
This sequence comes from Lactiplantibacillus sp. 3062, assembly GCF_055413545.1. Lineage (NCBI taxonomy): Bacteria > Bacillati > Bacillota > Bacilli > Lactobacillales > Lactobacillaceae > Lactiplantibacillus > Lactiplantibacillus sp. 3062. The sequence continues at coordinate 145,818 of NZ_JBVAYE010000002.1, read as the reverse complement.
ATTCAGGATAGCACCCGTATCACCGTACGTTACTAATCATATTTTACCATGCTTCACTGTGAATACGCATTCAGCTGGTTAAATTTTCCTGAAAATTCCTAAGCTTTGTTCAAACTAACTAAAATTCTATTAATGCAAGTTTGGATGACAGGCAGACGTGCCATAATATGGCTAATGTCGACTGGCAAGCGACATATTATTTAATGAGAGAAAGTTTGATTAACCATGCGAAAACGTCTTTTAACGACGTCGCCATTTTTGACTGGCCTAAAATTATTAGCTATTCTGCCGCCGGTAGGTATCGGATGGCTGATTTATTTAAGCCGGTGGCAATGGCTGGCGTTACTCAAACATCCACGACAATTCAGTCGGCACGACCCGTTGCTAGGGTTTATCGTCCTATTAATGGGCATCACGACGCTCAATCTCAATCACCACGATTATCGTAGTGTTATTCTGTCTGTCCTAATGCTTTTTGTATTGGGCAATCTTTGGTTGTTGTGTCGTGAGTCCACGCAGTCGATTGCTTGGCACGAGCTTCGTAAATTTATCATCCAATTTGGCTTGTATATTACAATTAGTGGTTTTGCTTTCCACTGGCTTAACCAAGTATTGACATTACCAACGTGGCTGAAGTTCATGCTGGGTGACCTATTATGGGGCTATGCTGCTAATCAGAATCGCTTGTTCGGGTCCGCCTATAATCCAAATGATGCCTGCTGTTTATTATTGATTGCCCTCGGCTTACTATTGACACAGTTAAGTCATGGAAGTGTTCACCCCTTCACGCGCTGGCCGCTCATAAACTGGTTTTTGGTCGGCTTACTTTGTGTGGGCGTTTATCAAACCAAATCGCGCACAGGGCTCATGATCATGATTGCCATTCTGATCATGACGACTTACCAGCTTTGCCGTCACCATCGCATTTTGGTTACAACAATCTTGATTGCTGGCAGTTTAATTGTCTGGCACGTTTTCCCTAGAAGTGCTTCGACCATCACCGCACTTCAAAGTCGCTTGACGATTTGGCACAACAGCTTCACCGTTTTCAAACAGGCCCCGTACCTCGGCGTGACGTATTTTGGCTTTGCGCGGCACTATTTGCAACTGACGGGAACCTACGTCCCACACGCCCACGATATTTTGCTCATGCTACTAGCTTCTTTTGGTATCCTAGGCGGTGCCGGCTTTATTTACTTAGTCCTCAGCAGTGGCTGGCACTTAACCAAATATTGGCACCAGTATCGTACGCCGAATTTGCGTTACTTTATGATGACTTTGCCCATCATTCTAGCCTATGGATTGACAGACTTCGTTTTATCTTCTATGCAAGTATTGATTATTATTTTGCTCATTATCGCTTGTTGGCACCACGAACAACAATTGCGGCCAATCATTGGCCCTCGCAAGTATCAGTCTCCACTTATCTGACACTTTTCATCACCATCAATTTCGAACGGGCAGTAATTCCCCATTTCAAAAATAGTGTGCGCTGCCGGTCATTAAGCCGCAACACACACTATTTTTAGCGTACCGTTAACCAAATCGGCGATATGCCAACACAGTTAACGGCATAAAAATCACAATAATAAGGAAACCACTTAACAGTACACCAAATGCATCGGGCCCCCAATGGCCAGTCCGCAAAATTGTGCGCATCGCGGTAATTGTTAGACTGACCGGATTCAATCGGACAATTGTTTGCAACAAATGTGGTAACGTCTTAGTCGGAATAAAGGCGTTAGATAAAAAGGTCAGCACTAAAATAATGATCATTGACAGACTGCCAATCAGGGCCGCATTTTTGACCATTAAACCAACTAAAGCAAAGACCCATGAAAGCGACCATCCAACAAATACTGCCAGCAGTAAAACGCCGATCAATACTAGCGGACTAACAATAGGTCGCCAGCCCATCATAAAAGCTGTCACCAGTGCCATCAAGCCAGAAATAAGCAATCGGAAAACATCCCCCACTAACTGACCGGCTAACGGTACGATCGGTGAAATCGGTAGCGTCTTGAAGCGGTCAAACACCCCCGCGTTAATGTCTTCACGTAATTGCTGTCCGGATCCCGATGCTGCATTCAAAATACTTTGAATCAAAATACCGGTAACTAGCATTGGTAAATAGGCCTGGACACTGCCCGCAATGGCCCCACCAAACAAGTAACCGAATAATAGGGTAAAAATAATTGGTTGTATCACCACGTCACTAACATTATCTGGATTATGCCACATTTTTAATAAGTTCCGATGCGTCATTGTCAAAACATGACTTAACTCTGCTGGTTGTTTGATTTCCATCGCTTTGTCCTCCTCTAATTTGTGCCCACGGTCAGTTTAAAAAACACATCATCGAGCGATGGCGCGTGCATCGCAAAGTTACTGACCGTGATTTGAGCAGCTTGTAACCGCATCAGAATTTCAGTGACCGGCGTCAAGCTAGCGGTATCCAACGGCACTGTTAGGGTCCGTTCCGCAACACGGACATCTTGACCGAGCATGGCTTGTAAGATATCCTTAGCCGGTGTGACGGCCGTCGTCGCACTGACTTCCAATTCAAGCTCTTGACCCCCTACTGTTTGTTTCAAAGCGGTGGGCGTCCCACTGGCGACTAACTGGCCATGATCTATGAGCGCAATGTGGTCGGCTAACTGGTCGGCTTCTTCTAAGTACTGAGTCGTTAGCACCACAGTCGAACCATCGGCCACTAGTTGACGAATCGCTTGCCACATCTGCGCTCTTGTCCGCGGATCCAAGCCCGTGGTCGGTTCATCGAGAAAAAGAATGGCCGGTTTACCAATCAAGCTAACCGCCAAATCTAATCGTCGCCGCATCCCGCCAGAAAATGTGGCCAAAACGTGATCCGCAGAATGCTTCAAATCAAAATCCGTCAGTAATTCCATCGCTCGATGCTTCGCCGCCGCACGGCTTAAACCATTCAAGCGCCCAAAAATCTGCAAGTTTTCCCGCGCACTCAGGTCCTGATCGATACTAGCGGTTTGACCGGTCAAACCAAACTGCTGGCGAACGCGTCGGGCTTGCGACAATGAATCAAAGCCATTGACTAAGATTTTCCCAGCATCTTGTCGCAATAGGGTCGTCATCATCCTGATGACCGTCGTTTTACCCGCACCATTAGGACCCAATAAGCCAAAAATTTCACCCCGTTGGACTTGCAGTGACAAGTCTTGAACGGCGACTTTCGTTCCAAATCGCTTCTGAACATGTGTCATTTGAATCATCATTTCTTCATCCAAGTTAAAACCTCCCACAAATTAATCAGGTGCCCTGACTAAATATATGTTAAGGCCCCCTGACTAAATTGTCAACGACTAATTATTGACCATCAATCTAAAAATCAACTAACCTTAACGTACCGCATACCAAAGAATGTTGTATACTTAAGAAAAGAACGAATGGAATGATCAATCGTGACAACGAATATTAAGGCGGAACTAGTCGCCGGAAAATTGGCCGAGTACGAACAATTAAGCAAAATTTATGATGACATTGTCAAGCAGGCCCGTCCAAGAATAACTGTTGAAGGTCAGGGCAAGATTCTACTAGCACTAGCCGATGAGGACCACCTCTCACAAAAACAGTTGGCAAGTCGCCTTGGCATGTCGCCGCAATCAACGAGCGAGTTCGTCTATAAACTTGTCAATCGTCAGCTGGTCACTTTATCCAAGTCCACCAAAGATCGCCGCGTCAACCTTGTGAACTTAACGGCTGCTGGTCGCAAAGAGATTGCATCCGCAGCCCAGGAGGTCCCCCCATTTGTCAACACGCTTTCTGACGACGAGCTCGATCAACTGGCACCCTTGTTAACCAAAATTACCACCGCGATGTATGCGGATATTGACGCTGCCAACCCGACTTTGGGCGTTAAGTTTCACAAATTATTTGCTAGTCGGTACTTGAAACAGTTTAAAAAGTAAATCATATGCCACCTGCCCGTCATTTTTAGATGACCTCTTGCTCCGAATTAACCCTGAATCAGTATTTGGCTCTAAACAAACTTAAAGGCGGACCAATTCAGTTACGAATTGGTTCGCCTTTAGTGATTATTTAACTTTTAACAGGAATCATAGTTTACCATTTATAATCAATTGGGTCCTGTAAGCCCCGGCCAGTCGCTTTGTCCAACATAATGCGTTGTTCAAAGTGCGCCACATTTCGTTTAGTCTCCTTGACCATATCCGGATTGACTGAAACATAGTCGATGCCGCTTTGAATCAGGAAGTTAGTAAACTCTGGGTACTCTGATGGTGCTTGACCACAAATCGAAACCGTCTTGCCATCTTTATGGGCTGTCTTAATCAGGTGCCGAATCGCTCGTTTAACGGCCAAGTTCCGCTCATCAAAGAGGTGAGCCACCGTATCATTATTACGATCACAACCCAGAATCAACATTGCAAGGTCATTCGAACCGATCGAATAGCCATCAACGAATTGATTGAATTGGTCGGCCAAAATAATGTTGGTTGGGATTTCAGCCATCATATAGACTTTGAAGTCAGCACTCCGAGCTAGGCCTTCATCGCGCATAATGGTCGTTACTTTTTGTGCTTCGTCAACGGTTCGTACGAATGGAATCATGACATTTAAATTCTTCAACCCAAATTCGTTCCGAACTTTCTTGACCGCAGCCAGTTCCAACTTGAAGGCCTCGATATACTTGGAATCATAGTACCGAGATGCACCCCGCCAACCCAGTAAATCAGCTGGTTCATGCGGCTCGTATTTGTCGCCACCCTTTAGATTACGATATTCGCTCGACTTAAAGTCTGAGAAGCGTAGGACGACTGGCCGTGGTGCCATTGCCCGAACAACCTTCGCGATACCATTCGCCAGCATATTGACCACCTTTTCAGGGTGACCCTGCTCGATCAAGTATAGTGGATGTTCATGAATAAAGGTTGTCCATAGGAACTCTTCGCGCATTAAGCCGATTCCATCAGCTGGTAAACTTGAATATTTGTCAGCCAAATCAGGATCACCCAAATTCATCATCACGCCCGTAGCAGTTGGAACAAAGCTCTCGGCCGCAACCACCTGACCAGCAACCGCCGTAGCACCACTCTTTGGCTTCAACATGCTAGCGACTTTACCTTGATAAACAACCCCGTTCTTAGCATCGACCGTTACGACATCGCCGGTCTTCAAGACGTCGGTTGCCGCGACTTCCTTACTTTTAGTGCCGACAATACATGGAATCTGCATCTCACGAGAAACGATCGCAGCGTGACAAGTCATGCCACCGTTATTAGTCACGATCGCTGCAGCTTTCTTCATTGCCGGTACCCAATCTGGTGATGTCATTAACGTCACTAACACTTCGCCTTGCTTGAACTGATCAATGTCTTTCGGATTATCAATGACATGCACGACCCCACTGGCTAAGCCCGGACTAGCTGGTAACCCCCGGACGATAACTTTGGCATCCGCCTCATCCACAACATCTTCATCGTCAGCTGCATCTTTGTGCTTATTACGCTGTGACCAAACTGTTTCTGGCCGCGCTTGAACGATCCATAGCCGGTTGGTATTCGTGTCCAAAGCGTATTCCATGTCCATATAACAACCGTAATGCCGTTCGATTTCTTTAGCGTAGCCGGCCAATTCAATGACTTGCGCATCTGTTAATACTGGCTGACCCTGTAATTCATCGGGGACGGACTCTTCCTTAGTCCCGCCACCCGGTAACCGCATTAATTGGACAGGTTGTTTGATAATATTCTTTTCAACGATTTTCATTGATTGTTTATCGATAACAAAGTGATCCGGCGTAACTTTGCCCAAGACAATATATTCACCCAAACCATAAATGGCATCGATCACGATCTTGGAAGCATCCCCATCCGCTACATTGACGGAGAACATGATCCCGGAAGCCCTAGAAAAGACCATCATTTGAATCGCCGCTGAGAGGGCCACTTTTTCGTGTGGAAAATGCTGTTTGTGCCGATAATATGTCGCGCGATCCGTGAACAGTGACGAGTAACATTGTTGAACCCGATTAACGACATCGGCAGCACCTTTAATATTTAAGTAAGATTCTTGTTGGCCGGCAAATGAAGCGTTTGGTAAGTCTTCCGCAGTCGCTGAAGAGCGAATCGCCACGAACGGATCAGTTTGCCCCATTTTCTTAGCGAGATCCGCATAGGCTTGTTCAATATCAGCCGCCAGATCTGCGGGCATTGTCGCGTTCACGATCAAGTTACGAATTTGTTCGCACGCAGTATGCAATTCATCAGAATTTTCATAATCCTGAATGCTGGCTAACAAATCATTGACCTTATCATTCAATCCCGTCTGGGTCATGAAGTACTGATACGCCCGGGCGGTGGTCGCAAAGCCATATGGGACTGGAACATCCATCGATGACGTCATTTCACCCAGTGAAGACGACTTACCGCCCACTAGGTTCACATCTTCGCGGTGTAATTCATCAAACCATAAAACGTTTGCCGTATCACGACTACTCATAAGATTACCTCCCTATGTTCCTGCACTTGAATATCATCATTATCAAACTTAAGTTCTGTAAGCGTTTACATTAACCATTTATATTGTAGTTCATTTTTACACAAAGTAAAACCCATTTTCATTATTTTATCGGCAAAATATAGTTGGTGATGTTGACTGGTTACGCCCGTTAAAGTTCAACACAGGCTTGAAAGAAAAGGCATTTAATGGGGACATGTTTTCAAATCAACTCGGATTATAATGATAAACTGTAAGGCCAACTAATTAACGAACTTATTTCACAATATACGAAATCAACTCATTGTGGACGACGCAACCCAGTGTTTATCACAAAAACGCAAAGTAGCCAGCGGTGATTACTTTCATCACCGCTGGCTACTTTAAGCGTCTAGCACTACAACTATGACTTAAGTCTAAATCGATATTTCACTAATCCGCAAGCACTTCAACTGGCAGTTGCATCCCTTTCCAGCCTTCCAGCGCTCCTGCTAATTCATACGCGTCAAAGCCTGCGGATAGTAGCACGAGTAACGCCGTCTTGCCTAGGGTTGTTCCCCCCGTCCAATCGTACACGACATAGGTCTTCGCCGGATCCAGTTCACTGATTCTGGTTGCCAGATCCTTGGCAGGCATCGCGATTGCACCCTTGATTTGATCTTTCTTCACTTGGGCCGGTGCATTCCGAACATCTAAGACGACGTACTTGCCCGTCGCATTTTGCATATCGGCTAAAACGGTGTGATGATCGATGTATAAGCTTAAATATGTTGTTAACAATTCAATTTTCTTGTCATTCATGATTAATTGCCTCACTTTTTAATTGTTGGGTGCCTTGCTTGATTTTATCCAATAAGCCTTTAAACTGCTGCTGCTCTTGAACCGTAAACGACGCAAAAATTGTTGTAACCGCCTTAAAATTGGCCGGTAAAAATTGCGTCAAAACACTACTACCGGCGGCGGTCAAATGAATGGCAACCGTCCGCTTATCATCTTGTGGATGCTGCTTTTCCACCCAGCCTCGCTTTTGCAAGCCGACCAGTAACTTGCTCACAGTCGCCCGAGCAGATCCTAGCTTTGTGGCTAACTCCGACGGCAATAGCGTGTGATCAGTTTCATTTTCCAGCAACATTAAAATAATAAACTTGGATTCTGAAAGTTGATATTGATCGAGTAATTGTTCATAGGTGGCTTGCATGGTTCGAAATGTCCACTGAAAATTCAGAAAAGCCAACACCTGCTCAGTATCCGCCGAGCTACTTGCTTTGCCCAGTGTCAATTGCACTCGCTGTTTATCTGGTCGATCACGAAACGAAAAGTCAGGCATTGAAATCCTTCTTTCTGAATTTAATTAGCCGGCTAACTACTTCTAGAAGTATACACGCTTTTTCATCATCGTCAACCCTTAAATCGGACTAGCTGTTATTCGAAACACTCACCATCCAAATAACCCTAGCCATCAAGCACCACGACAATTTTCGTTTAAACTGATGCAGATTGAAATCAATAGATTAGCGTGCGCGACTCAACAGAAAACAAGCAGTCAGTTGTGAAACCTCCCAACACTCATGAACCCTGCGCACACCAGGTCCAGTACAATTGACACTCACCATAATCGCATATGCTATACTGATGATCACGATACCTATTGATTTGGAGGAGTACCCTAATGCACAAATTAGCTATTTTGGTGATGACAATTGGCCTTGCACTTGCTGGTTGTACGACCCAAACATTCGCTCCAGCGCAGCATCATCGGTCCGTCAAAGTGACGACCCAAAAAGTGATTCAAGCACCAACCAAAACATGGACTTTTGATCAAGCCGTTAGTTCCAGCCAAACAAAACACGGCGTCGCCAGCAATTTAGACATTTCCGTGGTTGACAAAACTACTGCCCAATCAAGCTGGACCACTAGTAACGGCCAATTTTTGTCCGCCGGCGTCAAACATCGTCAAGTTTCGTACGCCAAATGGCACCATGATCAGCAACGCCATATCATGAAAAGTTACCGACACCGGCTGCATCACATGTCAGTTAGTCAAATCAACGCGGTTTTGAAAAAGCTCGGTACCTCAATCCAGATTAACAAACTGACTGACTTAATTTACTTGGAATCCGGCAATCACACCGATCCGTTACCAGTCAACACCGCCTTTGCTGCTAAGGGGCACCACCTTTACGCTGTCAACATTCAATATTCAGATACTGAGCAGGCAACGACCATTGAACGGGGCTGCGATTTCACTGATACCAGTGCCAAGGCGGCGCCTAAACGCGTCAACGTAGCGAATTTGAATGGTACCTGGATTGCTGCCGAAACTACGACTAGCGCCAGTGATACAGGCAAGTTGCTGATCAAAGATGGCTACCTATATCAGCATCGTTATGATAGTTATGAACGATCTGCTATCCAGGACCTCAGTCACTATTCATTAGGCTCACTGAATCAAAACGTGACCTATGCGGCCTTCAAAACCGATGCAGCCCACGCTGGCTATCAATTAACACATACCGCCGTTGCCAGTGGTGATAGTACCGATATGTTATATCTCATCATCAACGCTAATAAAATCATCCGTATCAATCAGCAGATTGTTACGACCTATACGAAAACCAGTGCCGTCGTCGCTGCTAACGACCTACCGAAAACAGACGTTGATTTATTTAAGCAAATGGATCAAAAAAAAGCTGGTGAAGTCGCCACGACGATTACGGTAAAGGCCGGTCCCGCGCAAGTTGGCATGACCAATAGTATTAACTATCTAACCGACCCCAATGCTGGTCAAATTACAGAGACAATCGTGGTCAACTAACAACCAGGCGCTTCATTTGAAAAATTATCAGGTAGTCACTTATCAAAAACGCTACTTCATAAAGCACGCAGCAAAAGCCCTGTTGAACTAATTCCCACATCAAAATAAGCACGTTGTAAAACCACACTCTGGTGATTTTTACAACGTGCTTATTTTGTCATCGAACATCTGCACAGCATCAATAATTTTATGATTAACACAGTAACGCAATTTCACGACACCTCAAGCCGATTCAGAAAGTGGTCTGGTCAACTTACATCCCAGTATGACACGACAATTGTCCCGCTTTAATCATGAAGAATACGACTAATTACAAGGTTAGCCCCTAATCATGCTCGTATTCACGTTTAAGTCGCATCCATCCTGCATGCAGACCAAAAGCCGTTGTAAAGGACAATAACCAGGTCAAACCATAACACAGCGCAATGCTCAGCCAGGGAGCCTTGACCATCAAAGTACGACCAAAACCACGCCACAACAATTCAGACCAGAAAACATTCGCTAAGTATGCCTTATAGGCCATACCAGCAAAGAGATGTACAAATTTGCTAAAAGGACGTTGACGACGAACTTGAATCTCACACAACGCCGCCAACAGGCCGATGACTGCTAGCGCATACCCCGTCATTGATGGTTTGTAATACGGGGCGTTGCGCAAATTAACCGGGAAGCCGTAACTGAACAGTTCCCAATTAGTCCAGATCAGGCCAACTAACCATAGACCAAGTAATCCCGGCCACCACTTGTTAAGCATGCGCTGAAAGGTATCTCGAAACACCCAAGCTAACATGCCATAGAACCCGAAAATCTGGAAACTGATAAAAAGCCGGTCCAGTAAATACCAATCACGGCTGTGAGGACCATGGAAAACTTGTTGGTCATAAAACCACAACCAAAGAACGGCGACCAGTGTTGTACCGCCAAATACGATCCAGCCGCGTCGAGGTCGAGACTGACACCAACGGCCAAGCGCCCAGAATAACGGCATTAATATGATAAATTGTAGCATCATGGTGTTATACCACAGATGAGGCGCTGCATTACCATTAACGAACTGCCATAAAAATCCCCGCCAGTCATGATACTGGCTACCTTGCTGCAATTGTGGCATCAAGATTAAGTAGATCGCGGTCCACCAAATCGTTGGAATAAACAGCGCATGCCATTGCTGGCGCAAATAGTCGGTATAGGTCAACGCGGTCTGATTAAGCGTCAAACGCGTCGTCGTATAGAGAATGCCAAAAATAAAGGCCGGTGCCGTATACTTGACCAGATTATAAACAACACCAATCCCAGTTTGCGTGGCAATCGACGGCCCACTTGCCAATGCGTCTGTGAGAATCGGCTGGGCCATCACCGCAGTACAGGCCCCTAGTTTGAGGTAATCGCCAACGTCAGTGACCTCCATCGACGGACTAGAAATCATCGTCACTGCTACCACCTCTTCGAATTTTTACCAGATCAACCGATGGTCAACCTTAAACCCAGTCTAATAGATTCCCATGGGATTACAAGTACACTTCGCGAACATTACCAGCTAATGATTGTATTTTTTGATACGATTCCAACTGCTTTACCCTTCAAGCAAACCATACACTTAAGCGACCATTTAGGCAAAAAATCGCGTCAGACCAGTCAGCATTAGCCGATTTACGGTCAGACACGATCGTGATTTCTTTATTATAGATTCCTTTACAGATTTCAATCCGGTGGTCTAAGTCCAACTTGCAAGTACTAGGCTGAGCAGTATCCAACCACCAGATTACTCAGCGTTTTGGTCCAACAACACAATGGCCTTTCCAAAACTGTCTGCCGCTTGCAAATAAGCATGGGCCGCCGGTACCTGATTAAAGTTAAAAATCCGAGCAGGGGCGACCGACACATGATATACTGCGATGAAGTCAAATAAATCTTGCAACAATGTCTGAGAAACATCGCCAGAGGAAAAGCCCGTTAAATAACACCCATTCGGAATATCACTAATCGGGTCAAAATCAGGAACGGTCCACAGCCCACCTAATTCGCCCGTCATATTTACAATGCCGCCTTCGTTGAGATGCGACAACGAATCTTTGACACTGAGCGGACCAATCAAGTCGATGATTTTATCAAAATGAGCCGTTGCGGCTGGTAAACGAGCGCTATCCGGAGCGACAATAACCTCATCAAAGCCAGCATCAATCAATTGTTGGCGCTTAACTAGCCGCCGAGTAGTCCCGGCCACATGGATCTTTGGATTATAAGCCTTGATCAGATTTAAATCGGCAATTCCAACCCCACTAGTAGCTGCTCGAATCAGCACCCGGTCCGTCGCTTTAAGCTGCAAAGACTTAAAAATGCCATAAGCCGTGTAGTAGGTCTCAGGGGTTGCCACCAATGAGGCAATCGGTAGATCCGTTTTGATCGGATAAACCTGCTCGTTCGGTAATAATACGTATTCGGCATAACTACCATCATATGCCCGACCCATCTCGCCCATGATTGAAACCACACGTTGCCCAGACGTGAATGTTGCTGGCGCACTGGTCTCATCGACCACACCAACTACTTCGATTCCGAGCACTCGTGGGAACTGCACGCTCGGTGACTTGCCTTCCCGCGTAAAGATTTCTGAGTGGTTGATACCAAAACCTAAAACTTTTACCCGGGTCCACCCCGGTTTGACGTTCGGTTTAGGAAGCGTCGTTAATTGTAACGCTCTGGTCCACCTGGTTGGTTCACGACGTATACTTGCAACTTTGCTACCTCCGTTCGTTTTTAATGCCAATTTAACGATAGCTAAGATTCACGCTTTTCGCAATTAATTAATCCCCTGCGGAATATCACCGTTAATATCAGCATTGCAATCATTTAGTCAATCGTCGCCAGAGGTCGCCGGCCACCGTCAAACCGATACCAGTCATTAACACTAATACGATCACTATTAAAGTTAGCCAGCCACTAATAGCCGGCACTCCCCAACCACTGCTAGCTAATCCGATGGTCAACAGACAGTTCAAGCCGATGGTCACCCCAACTGCGCGACTAGGCCGTCCCCGCCAAAATGGACCACTAGTACGAGTCATCAAGATTGTTAACATTGCACTAAATATGAGATAGACGTAAAGACTAGTGCTCAACTGACCGGCAGACAACCCCAAACCATGCAGCCAGACTATCAAACCAACACCCACAGCTGTCCAACCAGTCGCTAGGAACCCCGCAATTTTGCTTAAGCGGGGCATATCCCACTGTTCGGGACGATGGCGAATGGTTGTGCGATCAGTGCCAAGGACCAATGTTACTAAATCATTCAGAATAGCCACTAATACCATCGCATTCAGCGACAATGGCACATAATCTAGCCATAAATAGCCGATTGTTAAAAGCACGGTCAGTTCGACCGTCCGAGTGAGTTTGGTAATTGTCCAAGTCAGCATCCGCTGGTAGACGCGATGACCACTGTCTAAAATCGTCAGAATATTTGCCAAACCACCCGTTAACAGGACGAACTTAGCACTTCGTTTGGCTAAATCAGTGGCATTGTCAACGGCAATCCCAACCTCCGACTGCTTTAATGCTGGCGCATCATTAACACCGTCGCCCGTCATCCCCACCACGTAACCCGCGCGCTGCATAGCTTTGACAATTGCCAATTTGTTCTCTGGAACAACTTCGGCAATCCCGGCAACTTGCGCTAACGGTCGCGAGTGCGTTTTAAAGGTCTGGTAGGAAACCACTTGGCCCTTTAATCCAACCGCATCAGCCACAGCCTGTGCTGTTTTTAAATTATCGCCTGTCAGCATAATCGTTTTAACGCCCCGGTGTTGAATCCTTTTTAAGGCCGCCGCACTATCTGGGCGCGGTTGATCTTGCAAAATCAACACACCTTGTAAAACATTATTAATCATGACCGCCACTGAACGGCCCCGGGTCAAATCCAGTTGGTCGATTGCTAAAGCCGGTTGCTGTGTGGTTAACTCGTACAAACGACTAAGTGCACCAATACGTACCCGCACAACCGTTGGCGCTTCACCAACTAGCGCTTCGGCATAACCAACACTTGCATCAAATGGCTTAAATTCCTGCTGTGGCAGCCGTTTCAACTGATAGCGATGAGCAAAGTTCACAATTGCTTGATCCACCACGCTAGGATGTCGCGAATCGGTCGCGCTAGCTGCTAACCGCAACAATTGCTGATCTGATCTGGCCGACAAATTTTCAAACTGCACGACTTGCGGCTGATTTGTCGTTATCGTTCCCGTTTTGTCAACAAGTAATAAATTCAAATTGGCAGCTTCCTGAATACCCGTTAATTCACTGACCAGAATCCGCTGCCGGCTAAGTTCACGGGCTTCTACCGAATTTGCAACTGCAAAACTTGACGGCATGGCAATCGGAATCGTCGCAATGAACAGCATCGCTAGAAACGGTAACATCTGAATCATGTCTGCATGGCGAATTAACGCTATCCCAACAATGATGAGTGCTAGAGCACTGTCTAACAATGCCAAATAACCAATAATTTTACCCAATAATCGTTGTAAATGACCAGGCGCATTGTTTTGATTAATCAAACTGACTGTTTTTCCAGCCCGACTATGACTTCCAGTCGCTAGTACGCGTGCTAAAGTTTCCCCGGCTACCACCATTGTACCTGCAAAGGCCGTTTCACCCGGCGTATGGCTAACTCAACGGATTCACCGGTTATTGAGCTTTCATCCGTATGAATTGGATTCGTCAACACACGAATATCAGCCGGGATTACACTCCCTACCTGTAAACTAATCAGATCACCCACAACTAAAGCCTTCGCATCAATCAACTGCCAATGACCAGCACGGCGTACCGAACTGGTTGGCGTCAATTGATGCGCTAGCTCTTGTAAAACCAGGGCCGCACGTCGCGATTGAATTGCACCATTGACGGCTGCAAAGACCAGCATTAACGCAATAAAGCCAGCCTGAATTTCTTTACCCAAAACAACTTCAATAACTAAGGCCCCCTCCAAAATCCATGCTGATGGTTCCCATAGACGACTGACTACGGCCTTAAAAAAGTTAAACGTTGGTTCTGGAACATCATTAAATCCATCTGCCGCTAGTTTGACGGCTGCTTGTTGCTCCGTTAAATCTTCAATCATGTCTGCACCTCGAATTTGACAAGCACCACTGGCAACCTAACTGTCGAATCAGGTTTATCACGAATAATTAGTCAAACATCACGTCATTTGGGAAGTGGGCCAACCGAGCACCGTCAGTACCTAGTTCTTCCTCAATTCGCAATAATTGATTATATTTTTCAACGCGTTCAGAGCGGGCTGGCGCACCAGCTTTTAGCTGAGCCGCATTGGTGGCCACTGTGAAATCAGCGACGAAAGTATCACCAGTTTCGCCAGATCGGTGTGACATCATCGTGGCATAACCATTTTTGCGAGCTAGCCGAATCGCGGCCAAAGTTTCGGTAACGGTCCCAATTTGATTTAATTTAATTAAAATATTGTTAGCCATCCCCCGCTGAATTGCTTGCCGAATTAATTGCGGATTAGTGCAGACCGGATCATCAGCCACAATTTGAAGCTGGTCACCATGAGTAGCTGTAAAGCTTGCAAAGTTATCCCAGTCCTCTTCCCCGTATGGGTCCTCAATTGAAACGATTTCTGGAAACTTCGCTAATAACTGCAGATAATAATCACCAAGGGCTGCCGGCGTGTACGTTTTGCCCTCAAAGTCATAATTGTGGGTCGTTCGATTATAAAAATACGAGGCCGCCGCGTCAAAAGCAATCGCAATTTCTTTACCAGGTGTATAACCAGCTTTAATAATCGCATCATGTAACATTTGCAAGGCTTCTTCTGAGTTTTTAAGATCAGGCGCAAAGCCACCCTCATCACCTAAACCAGTCGTGTACCCGGCATCTTCGATAACTTTTTTCAAAGTATGATAAGTATTCACGATCTTTTCAAAACCGTCCCGAAAACTGGTTCGTTCGACCGGTGTAATCATGAATTCTTGAATATCAATGCCATTATCTGCATGCTCCCCACCATTGATCACGTTATGAAATGTTTGGGGTAGCTCTAAATCAGTGCCACCTAAGTAACGATAAAGCGGCTGCTGTAATGCGTTTGCCGCCGCTCGTGCCGTTGCCATTGAAACACCCAAAATAGCATTCGCACCCAGACGCGCTTTGTTGGGCGTACCATCTAGGTCAATCATGATTTGATCAATATGGGCTTGGTTAAATGGGTCAGCACCATGTAAAGCATGATTAATGACCGTATTAACATTATTAACAGCCTTAAGAACACCTTTACCTGCTAAACGATCACCACCATCGCGTAATTCAACTGCCTCTTTTTCTCCAGTCGAAGCTCCCGATGGTACTTCCGCGCGTCCTAGCGTCCCATCTGACAAAATAACGTCAGCCTCAACTGTTGAATTACCTCGTGAATCAAAAATTTCGCGAGCCTTTACCGTTTCAATAACTTGTTTTTCCATATCAATCTCTCCTTCTTAACCAAAAAGAAAAGACGCCTACTGTCTGAAAAACAAACAGTAGACGTCATCAAATTGATTATCAATTATTATGTGGCGAACGTCATCGCCGATTAACTTTTGAACAACTAAAGATTACACCTTCTCAAAACAATGTCAATCTTTTTATAACATTTTTATCGTTGACCAGCTTGACGCGTCTTCATTGCCAATATCATGGTCCCCAATTCAATCAGCACTAAAATCAGCAACAACCCCAAGGCCATGGTTGATCCTAACGCTGTCCGATGCGCACTCGTTCCAGTCGTCTGTACTTGAACTAACGTGATAACGGCGGACACGACTGAAGTCCCAATGGCCCCTGCAAACTGCTGCATGGTATTGAACACGGCATTGCCATCAGCTTGATGCTCAGCTGACAACTGCTGTAAGCCACTCGTCATCGTATTACCCATGGTTAAGCCAATACCAATCATTAATAAAATGTAAATGGCTAAAATCCAACCGCCTGACAGGTGCATCCCCAACACCGTAAACAGTGCCATGGCAATAACCAAAATTGTTGAACCCGTTAGGACTGGTTTGGCTGCACCCAGACTGTCTAGAATACGTCCACCTAGTGGGGCAAAAACAGCCCCGATTGCCGCGCCAGGTAGTACAAATAAGCCAGCTAACAAAGCACTCTTGCCGTTCACTAACTGGATGTAGTTGGGCAATATGAAGGCCAACCCGAGGGCACAGATTTGAACCAAAAAGTACGCCATTAAGTGCAAATCATAAGATTTTGTGGTAAAAATCGCCAGATTGATTAGCGGTTGTGCCGCTCGACGTGTGCGGATAACGAACCCCACAAGACCAATCAGACCGACCACTAGCCAAGCCACAAAAATCAGTGGTTGCGTGGTAATCGTGGCTAACTTGCTAAATCCAATTGTAAAGCCAACGAATAAGAGGACGATCATCAGCCAACCGACCACATCAAATCCAACTTTAACTGTCGGCTGGGCTTGTCGAATCGCATACAGCCCTAACACAAGTGAAATCACGAGTACCGGGATTAGCAGCACGAAAATCCAATGCCAATCCATCCAACTAACGATCAAGCCCCCAAAAGTCGGCCCCAGTGCTGGGGCGATTGCGGTAATCAGCGTGCCAATTCCCATCAAGGTCCCTTTCTGCCGTGCCGGTGCCCAATCAATAATAATATTAAACATCAACGGTAAAGCAATCCCAGTTCCCAGTCCTTGAATGATTCGTCCAGTGACTAAAACGGGAAAACTGGTCGCGGTCGCGTCAACGACCAATCCCAGTATAAACAATAAATTGGCTGTCACAAACAGCGTTTTAGTGCGAAAACGGCGTTTCAGAAACGCCGAAATTGGCACAATAATTGCGACTACTAACAAGTAAGCCGTGGTCATCCACTGGACCGTCGCCGTATTGAGTGCAAATTCTCGCATCAACTTAGGGAAAGTGATATTCATCGCAGTCTCCACGATCACTCCGCAAAATGAAAGTAATCCGGCAGCCACGATTGCAAGAATCAATTTGAGGTCAACACGTTTTTCCATACTTAAAATCAGCTCCTTAACCTATAGTTCGAATACGAACTAATTAACTATTTTAGCACACTATTTCAAAATTTTAAGCCCTATTTTAATTGACTTTTTAACAATTAGTTCTTATAATTCACTTTAGTTAGAATACGAACCATAATATCATTAAGGAGTCCTCCCATGCAAGATTCATTAGGAATCATGATTAAGAAAGCGAACAATGCATTAGCCAGGGACTCAGACCATTATGCAAAATCACTGGGACTAACTGGCATGCAAATCAGTACGATCAACTTTATTGCCAACAATGAACAGCATCACGACCTCTTCCAACGGGACTTAGAATTAGAGTTCAATATTCGTAAAGCAACCTGTTCCAGCCTCGTTTCCAAAATGGAAGCCGCTGATTTACTCATTCGCGTGCCAGCAAAGGACGATGGTCGCTACAAACGACTACTCCTAACACCCAAGGCCCGCCAATTAGCCACCAAGATCGAACGTTTCTTTGAAACCAGTGAACAACGAATGGCGACAATTTTAGGGGTAAATACCGCCGAAACTTACGAAGCCCTGCGACAAATTGCCGTTGCTTTTTCAACACCGACCCATGCACCTGAAAATTGGTACTAACCATTCAAAGACCCGCTGACAGTCACTGACTGCTAGCGGGTCTTTGATTTTACGATCAATCAACACCGATTACTCGGCCAAAAAACGTGTAAACAGCTGTTGATAAATTGCAATAAAGTCATAAAACATCTGTTTTGGTAAACTTTCATTGACCTGATGTTGGGTCATATTACCCGGTCCATAAACCGCAAAGGGAAAATCGGCTGGTTGACGCTTAGCCAAATTAGAAGCATCGGTAATTCCCGGACTTGAGGCAACGACAACATCGCGGCCAGCATAGGGCTTGCCAATGGCCTGCACTAACTTTACTAACCGATTATCAGCCGTGGTTGCAATTGGTGACTCATTCATGATAGCGGTCATTTTAATGTCAGCACCTTGCTGATTATACGCCGCGATCAGGTCCGCTAATTTTTGGGTCACTTGGTCATTATCGTATTCCGGAATCGTCCGCACATTAACGAGTGCAGTCGCTAAATCGGGTAACGAATTTACTTGGTCCCCACCGTTTAACACGTCAATGTTAAATCTGACCGGTCCCATCTCGCCTGCCGGAATCGTTTCAAAATAGTCATTGGCTTCATTGAGTAATTTAATCAGCGGGACTAAGGCATTATAGCCGCGTTCGGGTGTCGAACTGTGTACCGCCTTACCCTTAGACGTCAATTTTAAGTCACAAGACCCCTTCTGCTCAGCCGCTGTTCCATAAACCGTTGAAGGTTCAGCAATCAGTAAACCAGCTGCATCTTGCATCGCCCCTTGTTGATAAAAGGCAGCCGAGCCAGCTTCACCAACTTCTTCGCCCATTGTCGCCAACAAGCGAATGGTGCCATGTTTAGGGCCACCTTGCTGCTGAATATTGATCATCGCAACGACTAATGCGACTAAACCAGCCTTCATATCCGTGACACCCCGACCAAATAATTGACCGGATTTTTCTACTAAGGTGAAAGGATCGGTGTCCCACGCCGCCAGGTCACCTGCCGCAACCACATCCATATGACCGGAAACCGCTAAAACAGGCTGCCCATGACCAATCTCAGCAACTAGATTTGCACGATCACCGGTAATGGGGTGAATTTTAGCTGAAATATCATACTTCGCCAACAGGGCTTGCAAATATTTTGCGACCGTCAACTCATGGTCGTTAACTGATGGAATCTTAATCACATCCGCTAGAATCTTAAGCGCTGCATCGTCTTCAATCGTTCGCATATTTTGCCACCAACTTTCTTATGATAATTTCAGTCTAACACTTCTGAACCTTCTATTTTACCCAATAGCCTCTGCTACGTTATCAAATTTTGTTGAAATTAATATCTTAGTTATCAATCATCATGTTCGTGTCAGAATTGAGGTTCGCCCTGTTGTCTGATCATTAAAATATTCATACTGAACTAGTTCGGCATACGACCCAGCAATGTTGACCACATTCGTATAGCCGCGCTGAAGTAACGCGCGGACCATATTGTAACTTCGCTGTCCGGTCTGACAATGAATATAAACTGGCTGATTGGTTGGAATTTCCACTAAGCGCTGTCGAAACTGACTCAGTGGAATATTATGCGCGCCCTTGATGTGCCCATCAGCGTACTCTTGTGGTTCACGGGCATCGATGATAAACGCCCCCGCCAAGACCAGCTGTCGAACCTGTGTCACCGCAACCTGCTTAAATTCATCATTCAGGACGTTTTCCGCCACCAAGCCAACCATGTTGACGACATTTTTGGCGGTACTGACCCATGGCGAATAACATAATTCAACATCTGTCAGGTCACTGACTCGACCGTGCATCGTGATTAGACTAGCGATAATATCAATCGGTTTGTCAACGTCCGATTGACCAATGGCCTGCGCGCCCAAAATCTCACCGGTCGGATAACTGAATATCAACTTAAGAAAGACGGCTGTTGTCCCTGGCATCACGCTGACCCGATTCTGTGGTGCCACCGTTGCGAACCGATAATCAAGTTGCTGGTGCTCACACTCAGTAGCGTTCAGGCCCGTTGACGCCACGTTTAACGTAAAGACGTGAAGAACCTGCGATCCGATCACACCCTGATACTGTGGCGTCCGCCCGTATAAATGATCCACCATGTGTCGGGCCTGCATTTGTGCGGGAAATGCCAATGCTAGCCGCGTAGATTGACGTGTAAGCCGATTAGTCACTTCAATGGCATCACCCACCGCATAAATGTCGGCCACGGACGTCTGGTAACGATGATCAACCTTGATACCACCGGTCACGCCTAACGCACAACCCGCTTGAACCGCTAATTCAGTTACTGGTGTAACCCCAATTGCCACAATCACTAACTGGCTGGTCACGGCGCGTCCCGAGGCGAGCTACACTTGTGTTGCACCAATGGCCGTCACTTGTTCTTGCAGTATCACCTGCACACCGTGATCGTATAGTTCCTTGTGTACTAGCTGAGCAAACTCGTCATCCAAAGTGCCCAAGACGTGCTCGGCAGCCTCAATGATTGTGATCTGATAGCCAGCCTGTTGTAAATTTTCAGCCATCTCTAGTCCGATAAAGCCACCGCCAACAATCGTCACATCATGAACGTGTTGTTCAGTCAGATACGCTTGAATCGTTCGGACATCTTGAACATTGCGGACCGTTTTAACATTGGGCCGGTCGATTCCCGCAATCACTGCGGGTAGTATTGGTCGAGCACCAGGTGAAAGAATCAGTGTATCATATGGGACGATCGTCGTTGCTACCTGTCCTTGCCGTTTGATCATCACTGTCTTAGCCTGCGCATCAATGGCGACAACCGTTGTATTCACTTGAACGTCAATATTGTACTGTTGCTCGAATTGCATCGGTGTCTTTAAAATCACGTCATCGGGCTGGTCAATCACATCACTGAATGTGTACGGTAAGGCACAATTGGAAAATGAGACATCCGGCCCCTTTTCAAAAATTGTAATCTGGGCGAACTCGTCCAATCGACGCACGCGGGCCGCCGCTGAAGCACCACCACCAACGCCACCAACAATGACCACTTTTTTCACTTTCATCTGAACCATCCTTTCGTAGGTATGCTGTAGCCCTGCCACTAATTAGCTTAATTTTAAGGGTTTCAAGGCGTAACCACAACATCAACGCCGATTAATTCAACCGTTTTCATTAATTGACGTCATTGGCTTTCTATTTAAGCTAAAATAAGTTAGTATGTGTTTAACACTTAAAAAAGCTTAAGGTGATCAATTATGAACCAAAAAACACGCTTAACATTGATTCTTGATGAATTAAAAACCCACCCATCACTGAGTTTAAAAGACATTATGCAATTAACGGGGACTTCACGCGACACTGCCCGGCGCGATATTGTCAAACTCGCAGCTCATAATTTGGCTGAACGAAACTACGGCGGCATTAGTCGGCCGAATACGTTTAATAAGCTGGATCAGTACCTGGACCGGGATGATGACTTACTGCAAACTAAACGAGCCCTGGCCCACACTGCCAGTTCGTATTTACTAAATGATGCGTTATTATTTCTAGATATCTCAACCACCGTTGCCTGTCTACCACAATATCTCCAGTCCAAGCACCCCGGCATGATCGTTACGAATTCCCTTGACATTGCTGACCAGGCATTACGACATAGCAATTTTCAAACGCGTATCCTGGGTGGCACATTAGATGCACAACAACGGTGTGTTCAAGGCGCTGACAGCATTCTAGCACTACACAAATTTCGATTTACGACCACGGTCTTGAGTTGCGCTGGATTGACCGCAGATGGCGTTTATTACGCTTACGAATCTGATATTGCTTTAAAGGAAACGTTGCGCGCCCAAAGCGACCGGCTAGTGCTGTTGTTTGACCACACCAAGGTGAACGTCAGCCACAACTTCAACTTGCTAGCTCTCAGTGATTTTGATTACTTTGTGACTGATCAGCCACTACCGGATAACCTAGTTACTAAAATTGCACCTGATAAACTTATTTACCTTTAGAGGAGGGATCATTAACATGCCATCTTCACTATTAACTACTCAACGGGCAATGTTAGCCCTGATTCAAAGCGGATTAGCCTACACGACTGACCCGTTCGACAAAGATCGCTATCAAAAGTTGCAAACCTTATTGATTCAACAAATGGCCGCCACTTCCAACGTATCAACTGCTGACTTAACGACTGCTCTGACTCAGGATTCCGGCTACATCACCCCCAAAATCGACGTCCGCGGCCTGATACGCCATGGTAATCAGCTACTACTCGTTCAAGATATTAAAACGAAACTATGGGCCTTACCAGGCGGCTTTGCTGACGTGGGCTACACGCCGACTGAAAATGTGCAACGCGAGGTGTGGGAAGAGACTGGCCGTCACGTCGCGGTTCAGGGGCTCATCACCGTTTTTGATACTGCTCTACGTGTCGATATTCCCCAACCATTTCAGTATTATAAATTGGTCTTTGCTTGTGAAATTACTGATGGCCAATTTGAGCCTAACATTGAGGTCGCCCAAACAGCCTACTTTACGCTCGACAACTTGCCACCGTTGTCCCAAAACCGGACAACCGAAGAACAGTTGGCACAGCTAATGGCATCTTCCACTACCATCACAGTCGACTAAATGACTGCTGAAGCGCCAAAAACATCCCGGCTAGCCTGTCTGCTAGCCGGGATGCTTTTGTTTCTTTATGACGTCTTTCAATCAAGTTAGGCCGCTATTGGCATCAACAATTATGAAAAAGAGCGTCGGATTAACATTAATTTACATCAACCTAGTAATTACCATTTTCACAATATGGTGGACTTTAAGTCCCCTATCATTACATATCCACCAATCCAACTAAGGTTTGTTGAAAATTCAGTCGCCGAATATGCCGGGGAATGAATTGGCGAATATCATCATCATTAAAGCCTACTTGCAATTTATTACGACCAACAATAATTGGCCGCCGCAACAACTGGGGTTGTTCGCATAACAACCGGAGCGTCTCATTGAATGACATATCTGGCAGCTTATCAGCAATTGCGGGATAACTTTGTGAACGGGTAGAAATAATATCTTCCAATCCATTCTCAGTTAGGCACAGAATTTGTTTTAACTCACTAACAGTAGGGGCTGCGCTACTAAAGTTCTTCTCCTCAAATGCAATATCATGATCCCGGAACCATTGGCGGGCCTTTCGCGATGAGTTACATCCTGCTTGCGTAAACAATTTAATCATAATTATTTCGCCTCCTTGATTAGTGTTTTTATTATGATAATTATAACTTGCTTATTATTGTAGCAGGTTATTCATAACTTTGTAAAGACCTGAACGAAGTAATCGTAAAAAATTCATTGTTTTTTCATATTTATTATTGTTTAAATAATATAAATGTTATACGAATCACCGTTGATTTTCATGCTGATCAAACGCGCGCAGCAAGCGTGACGCCAGCAAATAAGCCACTTCGTACTTCACCGTCAACTGCCACAAGAACGGCCCAAGCTGATCGTGTGCCGGGGTTAAATTCGTTAGTAAATTCAAGTAACGTTGCTTTTCGGCCAGCGTACACTGCTTTTTAAAATAGCCCCAGACGTGCTGATAAGCCGTTGTCAACGTGGCTTTAGTTGGCGTAATTTGTTCGGCTTCTGCTAATAATTGTTGGTAGCGTTCCTGTTTTGCAGCTGACCAATCATTGTGCCGAGCTAATTGTCGGATGGCATTATAATGCTGCTGTGAGTGTGCCATGACCCAGTACTTTTGGTAAGCCCAATCTTGTTGCCATTGTGACATTGCTCCCATCTCCTCAATCTTTTGATGAATTTACAAATATTGTACCGTCTGGCTCAGAAAAATAGAACCAATTTACATTAGTACACTGGTAACAGTCGTAAGTTTTGAAACTTAGCACAAAAATGGCGATAGCCCAGTTACCCATTGGTGCAACTTAGCTATCGCCATCAAAACTTATATTTTATGAGTACTACTGTTGTCAATTAAAGTTGATCAGCCAGAACTGATGTTACTTTTCGCCTGGCCAAGCTGAGATCATGAGCTCACGTTGCGGATAATCTTGTGGATGTTCCAACATATCGGTGATCAATGTCGCCAATGAGAATAGACTAAGTGGCCCACCGCTAACAGCATTTCCAGCTGGTTCAACAATTAATTGATCCGCTTCATCATTGTACTTGAAAAAATGACAGGCTAGCAATGTATAGTCCAAATCACTATTCCTGATGACTGCGGCCCCGGCCTTTTGCCCCGCCACATAGGTCGTCTCAACTTCACGACTAAACCCAAACTCGCGGTGGGCTAAGGTGTACATTGCTTCTGAAATCTGATCATAGTTGATTTGAAACTGGGTCGTCCAAAATAGCCGTTTGACCCCAACTGCATCCATCGCTTGCACCAATGCCGTGGCAAACTGCGCCGCGTGGGTAATGCCCACCGTTGAGAATACGACGTCAATCCCTCGCAGCGCGCGTTTTAAATCATCAACATTGCTCGCATCCCCGATTAACTGCGTGGCTAACGAGACATCATGCTCATGTCGGTGATGATCCAACAAAGTCACGTGGTGCTGCGGCATCACGGCCACTCGACGATACACTTCATACCCCAATTTACCCGTTCCAATAATCAAAATATTCATTACTGATCACGTCCTCACATCACTCGCTAATTTATTCGTAGCAACGGCCGAACCACAAATGACGCCAACAGCGCATATCCACACCCTATGGTTAATCAGTTCGGTCGCTTAAGGCTCATTATACCGGTTCCAAGATGATAATTCGGTCATTATTCAAATTTAATTGTGATTCGATGACTGATTAGCCTTATTTTGAATAACAGGGTCAATGACAGCCACCGGTCAGCCATGAGTACGGACAGCTATTAATAACTTTGAAATAGACTAACGTCCTACCATTTTAGCTTGGCCAGGATGACCGAGGCCCCAAAGACAATTTATTATGCCCGCAGTTGGCTATGAAAAAAGCACCGCTAAGTTTGGGGTAGGAACCGATCCTAAACTTAACGATGCGACTCAACTCTGTTCGCGATTGCTGCGCCAACTAACGATCAATTACCAGTTTAACCGCGAGAGCTCATCCATCATTGCTGAACGCCGCGGATATTGTTGCTGCCAATCATGTACAATCGCCTGCACGGTCGATTTACCAGCCGGGTAAGCAAGCATCCGTTTCAATATGCCAACCAATTGTTGATACTTTCGCCGAGTTCCAGTAGTAGTAGCCATTTTCCGCACTTCATGATCATATTTCGCTAATAGCAGATCTGAAAAACGTGGTTTCAATAACGGCTCATAGATCCGTAAATCCCAGAGTCCGTCCGCGGCCACGACCGCTTTTAATAGCGGGTTCAATAAGTTTTCTTGCACGTACAGTGGTTTCAAATCGACATTGGAATTCTTCGCGATCGCTGTCAACAGTTGCTCGCGAACCGCCGGCCAATCCGTGGTCGGGTAACTCTGCTTCAACTCTGAAAATAGCATCTCATCCGCTGGCGCATATTCAGTCAGCAATTGCCATAATTCCTGACGATACAGTTGTTGTTCACCTAATTGCTGATAAGCGTCCTTTAGTTGGCGACTAAGTTCCGCTAACATGCTGGGATCGTCCGTGACCAACTTTTTACCATCCTTTAGCAATTGGACCGCGTGCGCCTCATCTTGATGTTGAAGACAGAACTGGCTATAAAACAAGCGAACTTGCGGTATCGCCAAGTTAGCGCCACAAAATTTAATAATTTGCTTATCAGGCACATGAGCCGCAGACATCATTTGTAAATAGTGCTTTAGCCATTTTTTTATCTGCCAGTCATAGTCCCAGAGATCCGGGTGTTTTTGCACCGCACGGAACCGCTTAGCGGTATACACCAGCTTTGCATCAATAAACGCTGGCGTCTTGAAATATGTGAATAATAAATCGTCAAGCGTATCTTCAATGATATTCAACGACTTCGTTAATTGTTTGCATAACCAATCAAACACCTGCTGCTGCACATCCGCGTCGGCTTTTGTTAAGACAGCTTCCCACAAGTCGTCACTAGCACTCATGATCATCATGATCTCACCATCGGAATCATCAATGTCGACGTGGTCGATTTTAAGCATCAGATGCGCTAAGATTTGAAATACCAAACCATACTCGCCGTGATCGACCAACGGTTGCACCTCTTCTTTTAGGAGAGTTAAGGCCTCATCACCGAAGTCCGTCGCCGCGTCATAATCGATAAAACCACCGCCATCCGCGTTTGTGTCAAATAAATCATCAACACTCGCGAGATATTCAGGTAAATCTGTCACAACATTAGTCTCACCCATGACCGTCCGGAACAGCTGGACGAGATGCTTGTCATGGGCCAACACCACACTCAAAAAGTCCCGGACTTGCCGATCAGTAGCCCGCTCCACCAGCTTAGTGGCAGTCTGTTCAAGACTGTCGAAACTAGTTGGTGCTTTGGAAACTTGCTGTTGACTGGCAGGTTTATCAGCCGCCGTCGCTTGGCACAAAACGGCCGCCATGTGCTTGCAGTACGGATGACTATTGGCATACGGACACTCACACGCGCCACCGTGAAAGTCACCATTAGCGAGATCAATCACCACGCCATAGTCCTGCGTGCCCGTAACCATTGCCGTAATTTGTGTTTTGGTCCGTTTTAAATCAGTGACATACCCCTGTAAGTAATAATCGTACCCACGTTCAGCGATTGCCGTTGGAAAATAGTCTTCCCAGTCCATATTGTCACTCCCGTTAACTCGTTTGTCCTAACCATACTGCGGTATGGCGGATTGGGCAAGACCCGGCAAGCAATTTCTCACCATATCACTCAATACCGACCCTCATTTAGCATACGCTGTGTCATAACTTTATCTGTTGACACTAAAAAGCTTGTTTTTTCACCGTGGTTTGTGGCTTATTGGCCGCACCAATCCAGTGAATTCTCACTGTTTAACTTTCCGACCGTTGCCAGTGAGACGCCGTCTTATCGAAATTAGTTAAATCCCGGTTTTATCTTTTTTACAGGTGCTATAACTAATAGCGCCAAATAAAATGCCTTTTCTATCTACGATGGCCCTTACAATATGAAGTTTATACTAATAAAGCAATTGTAAAACATCGTACAATCATACTTTAGGCGCCAAATTAATCCCATTAAAAAACGCTATAAGATTTCACAATCAGGCTTAATCACTAAAGCAAAATACCACTTTAAATGGACAGAAATGTGACTGACTTATACTACGCGCCAAATATCAAATTAAGGGTGTCTGATAATTGATGAATTTCTTTGCTTGATGGGAAGTCATTTGTTTGTAAGTAATATCTTATCATCCCTAACATCATGCCACCAATAACATTTATTTCCAAATCTGACTTTGGATGTGTGAGAGCTGCCTGTAAATGATTACTTAAAATATCTTTAAGACCATCCATTAGTTGCATCTTAGCTTGTGGAATTGCCATTATTGCGTTTATTGGTCTGCTCCAACACATCAGTAATTGTCTAAGTTCCGGTTCTAATTGACCAACTGCGTTACTTAAGCCAATTCCTTGATTTATGAGTAATCGCTTCTTTTTCAATGTCTCATCAAGCCACGTTAGAATATCTTGTAGTATTGCGTCTGTCAGTGCAAATTTGTCCTCATAATGTAAATAGAAAGTTTTACGACTAATCATAGATTTGAGTGCAATATCCGTGACAGTAACGTTGTCAAATCCATTCTCTATGACTAGGTCAACAAATGATTTGGTGATAACGTCGTCAGTTTTTTTCATTCTAAAATCCGTCATATCGATTCCTCCATTACCAGTTTTGCCAATTCTGTAACCTTATGGCTCATATGGTTGCCATTTGTAGCCTTAAGACACAAATCATATTAATTTGACCATGTTTTTTATTTCAATATTAATATAAACTACCCGTAGCATAAAAAAAGGGGGTAGTGAAAATGTTCAACGTGTTTAAGAGAAAAAGCATCTGGATCAGTATGTTAGTCGCCACTATATTAATCGGATTATTTGCCTTCGCACAAGTTGGAGCTAGGAGCACAGTTAAGGTTCGTCATTTACCATTAGCGTTAGTAGTAAACGATACAGGAAAAGATGCTAAGAATGTTGTTAAGAAATTACGGAAAGAGAGCCATAAGAAAAGCGCTGAAATTAAATGGGTCAATGTAACCCACACGAGTGAACTCACTAAAGGCTTTGCATCCGGAAAATACTACGGGGCTGTTGTCATTCATTCGGGATTTACTAAAGCTATCAATCAGCAAACAGACTATTTAAAAGGTAAAATCATAACTCAGAAGCTAGCTGCACTGGTAGTTAAAACGCCAGTGGCTGCTAAGACGGCACCATTCCAACAACAAAAGGCCTTAGCAAATTCATTAACCAAGAAGACCCCAGAACAAGCAAAAATCTCTTTATACGTCAGTCAAGGAAGTAATATGACGGTTGCAACTATTTTGACTACTGCACTTCCAAAGATGACTGATCATCTAAATCAGAAGATTTCTAACGAATATATAACCGTTGCAAATAAGTCAGGACTAACACTATCTCCTCAGGACTGGTCTAAATTGCAAACACCAATTCACACAACTCTTATCAAACGCAATAAAGTTTCAACTAAAGAAATAAGTGGTATGGCGCCATTCTTAGTAACCATCTTCTGTTGGCTCGGTAGTCTTATTGCTAGTTTACTGAACTGGCGAGACCATAGTAAGAATGAGAAGAAACGTACTGATGGCCGCCTCTCATTAACTAGTGTCACAAGCCAATTAATTTCGGGTATCGCAATTGTCACTGCGATTGCTGTATCAGTTTACTTCTTCACAAAAGTTTGCTATTCTGTGCCAATTCATGATCCAAAACAATTCCTACTGATGATTGGTGGTATATCATTTGTTTTCTATCTACTGCAGTCAGCTGTACTCGATTTGCTTGGACTAAAAGGATGGCCATTACTACTTATTATCTGGATAGGTTCAATGGCAGTCATTACTTTCATTCCGCAAATGCTGAGTCCCTTCTATCATAATTATGTTTATGATATTACGCCAATTCGCTTTGCCTATGATCTTATTCTTAACCAAATGTATATTACAGATGCATTAATCACTGGACCTTCAATGTTGAGCTTGCTGTACATTGGTATAGCTTCAATTTTTGCCATGTATGCATCTACCCTCATTAAGAAACGAAAAAAAGACAGCTTAGCATAAGACGTACGGCTTCTTTAAACCTCCTGAACCCAGAAAAGACGAATTTAAAACATGAATAGTGGTTAAATCAGGTGGTGTGTCCAGCATATCCCTGATTTGCCACTATTTAATTCAATAAATGATAATTTATCTTTCCAAAAAGATTTTGATGAAAGATGAAAGGAGATAAAGCAAATGCCACAAGAACAATATCAACTAACTGATGCTAAATTGGTAAAACAGCTATTTGATTTAATTGAGACTGGACAAGCACTTGAAAGTATTACTGTCACAGAACTTTGCTTAAAGTCAGGAGTATCTAGAAAAACTTTTTATCGTCATTATTCATCCACACAAAAAGTCATTGAGGGCTTTTTGGATAATTCTGCAAATGACTTTATCGAAATATTGAAAGAAACACCAATACTTTGTTTAAATGATTTTATCGACGCTCTTTTCAAATTTTGGCTTGGCAACAAAAATCGATTACAAGTTTTACAAAATTCCGACTTTTTCTCATACACATTACATCGGTTAACTGCACTCAAACTGTTGGACATTGTCAACTTAACCGAAAATTCTGATTGGCAACATCTCACTTCAACCCAGCAATTCAATTTTTTTAATTTTTGTGCTGGTGGTTTATGGCGTGTCTTAAATACTCAAAGCATATCTATTTCTGATCTTGATACAAGTTTAATTACATCACTCTTTCAACCCAAAAATTAATACAAAACAACTATTGTTTATTGGTACAACTAAGTTTGATTCTGGAACAGATTTGATTATCTTTCTTAATTTCACACTCTGCTAAAAAGAATCTACCCAATTTTTTTAAATTAAAAACGCTAATCCTGATTACGTCGCCTGGATATATAATTTTTTTAAACTTCGCACTTTCAATCGATGTCAAAAGTAGAAAAAGATATCAATATAGTAGTAGATCATAAATATTCAAATTCATTATTTACCCTCTTTGGTTTAAACAGTTCGGCATTTAAAATAATAGAGTAGCGTTCAAATCAAGAAGATGAACGCTACTCTTTTTATGCTAGCCCCAGCATAAGTGATGAGTTAATTCCACCGAATGCTGCCGACGTGCTCAAGGCAAATCAGACCTTCTTATGTCTGTTGCTCACGTTAACACGCGAAATTTGACAGTTTTGTCAGGTTTGTTGAGCCCTATATTTGTGGGCACCAGCTAATTCATGACCACTTCAACCACTCCTGTAGGCTCCACCATGTGTCCTGTAAATTTCTTAGTAGAACTGGTTAACGGTATTCTTTTAATACAGCCCGAAACCAATTTGACAGTTTTGCTGCCAGCAACTGTAGCCATGCGCCTCATTCTAAAATGACAGTCTATAAATTCAATCCCCTCAATTTTTCCAATTCACTTCTTTAAATACCATACCCTTCAGTGTCCATCTGTGCCCCTTTAGTATGGTCTGAAAATTTTAACGGGTCGGCAAAAGTCACCCTTCTGTCAATTTCTTTGAAAGTATTAGGAACAACAATCATTCTTTCTCGTTCAAAAGGATCCATGTAAAACGTGTATCGCACGTATCACACATCATGGTATTTTCTTTTAATACAGATACCAAAACGTAGCTACCGCATATTGACCTAGAATATCTTCCCGCATGCACTGTCTGTAAGCTTTTGCATAGCTACGTTTATTTGAGAAGTTATGCTTATTCATCTGCTTACCTTCTTGCAAGATATGAATTATTGACTAGAACTGCACTTGTACTTTTTTTAAAATAACATAAAACAGATAATATACGAACTATTTCAGAATATAAATTAGGATAAGTAATTAAAGGAAAAAGCAGAAAAAATTTCTACTTTTCAATATATTGTTCAATGGCCATTATTATTTGTTGGTTCTGTGGTAAGTCCGAATGTTCCGCTCCAACACCCGAAACAGTTATTTGCGTATAATGCTTAACTTGCTTTTGGTAAATATAGCGACCCGCCAATACGCTGTACAACGGAACTAAGCCGTCATTGCTATAACTTTGAGTGCCAGCTAAAGAATACATATCGATTGAGTTTGGAATATATTTTCTGTTTGCAATCAAGTTTTCTAACAACTCAGTCTCACTTCTAACAGAAGAATCGTTCAAATTGTACGGTGCAGCAATAGTCATAACCTTTTGTACAGTTAGATAATGGCTAGTCAAATTATGTTCAAGTGCATACGTGATAATCAGCCCACCATTCGAATGGCCAATTAATGAAATCTTTCGAAATTCATATTGTTGTGATATATATTTTAAGGCGTATTTTAACCAGATAGCTTGTTTCTTTATATTTTTAAAACCATCTTTATTATCTTCAAAAGCAATAACAATAAAGGGTTGTCTTTCACCTTTTTTTATTGCACCACTATAGGAAATTGTATAATTCTTATGCACTAACACTCTTAACAAAGAATGAGGTGTTTTTTCCCTTTTATTAATGTCTCTTATAAGCGGATCAAATCTATATTGTGTCGCATTACTTCCTGGAACCAAAACTATGGGTTCAGTAACTGAGTTTCGTTGAATCTTCAAATTTGAAATATTCTGTTTAGTCCATTTATCGGACAAAAAAATTAACGTCATAAGGAAGCATAATAGGCCTATTGAAATAATAATTTTTTTTGAGATTCGCAAGTTAATCACTCCGTCTATTATCCTCTAGACTCACAAATTCAAAATTTATCTTTTAAAAGAAGATCTAATTTTCGCATGCTCTAGATTAATTAGTCTCATCTCTGCTTTAACAAACGGTAAATATATAAAACAAGAGACAACTAAGCAAAGAAGTGCTAATAGTAGGGTCGGAATGTTGCCCCCAGTGGCAATAAAAGCTTTCAACAGTCCTGGCGTACCATTAGGCACTGGATAAACAGGCGCTGGGACAATATTGTACTTTAAAAACGGATAAGCAATGACTGTCGTTACTAAAGGACTCATTATAAAAGGAATTAGATAAATAGGCATATACATGATTGGAAAACCAACCATCACTGGCTCTGAGAAGTTAAAAAACGTCGGTATGAACGACCAAGTCAATAACCTTTTCAAATGTTGATTTTTTCCTATGATGAGCACGACAATTATCAATGCGAGTAACATGCCATCGCCACCCAAATGGGCAAAACAAGAATATAACGTCGAGTAAGCAGTTGGATGAACAGCAGCAACAGGATGTGCAAATTTCAAAGCACGATTTAAATTTACCAATTGCGCTCGGGTACTAAAACTAAAAAGAGAATCCGCATTAATCCCCATAAATTTACTAATACTTCTTAGAAAAAGTATTAGTAACACTGGTATCAAACTGTAGTGATTATCGGTTAGGGCTGTTTGAATTATGCTATGCAGATGAGCGTTTATTCCATTTGAATCAATTTCAAAATTTAATATTTTTAAAATTAAAACACAAAAAATGATACAGAGAATAGGCTTGATGTTTGTCAATGTCGCAATTAAAGCGTTTTGATAATCATTATCGTCCTTATTGACTTCGACTCTAAAAAAATCAAAACATTTACTAACTCCTAGGCCCGTCAGCAAAGCAAAAGTAACACCATGAATTAGAAAAATCAATTCATGGTTCTGGCCTAACTTAATGCTCAAAATAATAAAAGAGAATGCAGCCATTGCACCACAAGCTATATTATTATCTAAAGATTTGATCACATTTCTTGAGAACTGGACAGCAATTATTGTGTTGGCAAAAACTTGTAATAGCTGAACTAATACAGTCAGCTGATTTATCAAAACAGCATTACTTGCAACAAAGTGTTCTAAGTGAAAGATAACGACAAAAAATCCATTGTCAGTCATTAAGGCTTGTAAGATAGTTTCAAGAAAACCATTAACAACAATTATTGGAAAAGCAGCTATTAATGCGTCTTGCAAATAATTAAACCATTTTAAAGTACTGATTCTGTAAAGCCAATCAATTATGGACTGAATATTATATTTCTTCATTGATTGTTTCACCATTTAAATCATACAAAAGTTTCATTTTCCCAAGTTAGCTCAATGTAGCATATCACTCCATCAATACCTTACTTTTTTATTGACTAGAAATTTCTCAATACCCTTTCAATAGTATCCACTAAAAGAGTCAGGCGCAGCTAAATCTCAACAAAAAAACACCACATATTATTTAACTTATACGTAATAATACTAGTTCTGTCGACAATATATTTCATACTTTAATAGAATTTATTATAAAATATCGAAATGGAATATTACACGATTGGCTACCGCAAAATCCCTGAAAATGGCACTTATTCAATACAAGTTAGTTTCTTATCTTTGTTTAATTC
This sequence comes from Lactiplantibacillus sp. 3062, assembly GCF_055413545.1. NCBI lineage: Bacteria > Bacillati > Bacillota > Bacilli > Lactobacillales > Lactobacillaceae > Lactiplantibacillus > Lactiplantibacillus sp. 3062. Next base: position 112,326 of record NZ_JBVAYE010000002.1, on the reverse strand, counting down.
AAAATTAAACTTGCAAACCAGACTCCTCTTAAAGATACACGTTAAGATTAGATATACACGTTGTTTTTAAACTTCTAAGATTTTAGTAAAGTGCAAAAAGATTTAGTTTTTAAAATTTAGACAGTCATAACGTGTCGTCACGTTATTTCGCCCGCGCAATTCGAATTTGCACATGGTTACCCATGCGCTGAATAATTTGATAATAGTTATGCTCGTCAACATAACCAATTTCACCCTGATTACCGGTGTGACCGTTTGACAATTCACGTGCAATTGCTTAAACAGCACTGGAACGATTCAAATAAGCAGGCCAGTTGGTGCCCCTTCACTGTGGTCGTAATCCGCCGTGCGACTAGGTTATTTTGCAAATTACTATGATTAGAAGATTTAATTCTAACTGACTGCGATCGTCTCAACTGATTTACGCTTTGACCACATACTGATAATCCTAATACACCCATCAATAGATTAAAAAACACTAATAACAGGGCGCAACTTTAAAAACACTAAAGTCATGCCCTGTTATTAATTGGCCTTATATAACGATGCGACTTATCACGCCACTCTTTTTAATTTGTTTGTTACCACGATTATTAATTATCCTGTTTATTTAACTGCTTCAACCAAGTCGCCGTTGCAAGTAGACCCACAACTGCTCGACCGAAGTAAACACGATCTGATCACCGGCTTCAACAATTGGCTGATTAGGATCCCACGCCGCCGTCAAACATTGCACCCCGGCCGTATCAGCTGCTTCAAAATCTGAGCGAGTATCGCCAACGTACAAGAGTTCCGCGGCGTCTAACGACTTAGTGCGCATCAATTGTCGCAGATTGTCAGCTTTATTAGGTTGACACTCAGAACCATACAACCGCGTGGGGAAATAGGACGTCAGGCCAGTCACGTCCAAGGAAATTTGACAACTCTTAGCCGCCTTACCCGTAATCAGAGCTAGCGCCACCCCTTGCTGCTGCAACAGTTCTAAAAGTGTGACGATTCCCGGATACGGTGCTGACACCCGTAAATGTGCGCGAGCGTATTCTTGATAAAAGGCGGCCAAAGCGACCGGCCACCGTTGACCAGCCACTGCTTTGACCATCCCAACCTCATTTAGCCCAAACGTCTGGACGATAGCTTGCTTGGTCAGTTCGTGCTCAACGTACGGTGCAACGCTACGACGAAAGACGTCAATCACCATTGGAATCGTCGGCGCGAGCGTGCCGTCAAAGTCAAAGGCGATCATCTTAAGCATGCGGTTCACCTTGATTAATCTGCCGAATCACACGACAAGGATTGCCTACCGCCAACGAATTAGCTGGAATGTCTTTGACGACCACACTACCGGCACCAATCACGGATCCCCGACCAATTGTCACGCCGGGAATAATAATCACGCCACCGCCAATCCAACAGCCATCCTCGATTGTGACTGGCCGCGCTAACGTCTGGCAAAAATACTGATCACTATCTGGCTGCCAGTCCGCACGTAAACGTTCATGCAGTTCGACCGGATGGGTAGCCGTATAAATTTGAACATTTGAGGCAATCAAGACATTATTGCCAATGGTAATCCGATTACAGTCGATCAAGGTACAGTTCATATTGATTGAAACATTCTGACCAATCGAAATATTACACCCGTAGTCACAAATAAATGGGCTCCCCACCGAAACATTCGATCCAATCTTGGCAAACATAGCCTGCAATATCGTACGTTTCTCACTTTTTTGGTCATAGGCGAGCTGGTTATACTGGCTTAAAAGTTGCCGTGTACGCCGTTTTAGCTCTAAAAATACTGGTGCGTGTGCATCATAGGTCTGACCGCTCAAACTCCGCTGTCGTTCATCCATCATTAAGCACCCCTTTCACTTCCAAGCTTAAAAAACGAATCGTTACTATTCAAGTCACGATTCGTTTCTTTAGTTATAGTCGTTTCGCTAAGGTCTCAATCACATAGACCACGGGGACCTGGGTCGTTATATTATAATTACCATTAATTCTCTGGTGAGCCAATTGATATGAAAAATTCCAATCGGAAAGCTTCGCTAGCGTGGATTGGGACTGGTTAGTAATGCTTAAGACTGCGCACCGGCGTTGTTGAAAATGCTGAACAAGTGCAATTAGTTCTGGGGTTTCGCCACTCTCAGATAACGCAAAAACGACCGTATCGTGAATCTCAAAAGTATTCACTGGATAATTACTATCCTCAAGTCCAAACGCAACCTTACCAGCGTTGGTAAAACAGCGCGCGGCATAGCGGGCCAAACTTCCTGAGGAACCAATGCCGACAAAAATAACCAGCGTGGCTCGACGCAAATACGTGAGCGCTGGCATCAACTTACGTTCATACGCGCTAGAATTAGTTTTTGCAAAAAAGTGTGCTAGCTCACTGACGTCGCTCTTGGGCTCGTAGGTGGTCAACTGTTGTTGTTCACTTTTAAGTGCCCGTTTAAAATCACGATAGCCTTCGAACCCATTTTTAAGACAAAAACGCAAAATCGTCGAGGTCGACACGTGCAACTCGTGAGCTAACTCACGAATGCTCATGTAGCCGACCCTATCCATATTATTAATAACGTACCTGTAAATTTCCACATCAGTTTCATTATATTTTTCGAGCTGCTCATAACTAAACATCCGCCACTACCCCCCACTCCAATAATCCGTTGCTTGGTCACCATAATGACCTGGTTTGTTCGACCCTCATTAGTCATACAATCGATTGGACGCGCAACTACTATCAATAGCCTACTATAATCAGCCACTCTGATCGCGCTAGCAAACGACCAACACCGTTACCAGTAATCAGTCTTTATCTATTTAAGCGCGAATACCCCGTCATTACAAGTTGGTAGCAACCTAAAAACTAGGCTAATCACTGACAAACGTCAGCTGACTACCCCAGTTTCTTTAGCGTCAATTTTAAAAATGCGAACTCGCCAGTGCCTGTCCATCAGGCTGCCCCACTTTAATGTGTGGGCCATAAAAAATCAATCAGTAACCGGTCGACCTGCGCATTTTCATGCAACTGGCTGTGTTGCGCATGTTTCCCAGTAATCTTAACCTCGCGATAAGAACGCGCACGCGCCGCAACTAAGTACCGTAAAGAGCGTGATGAAGCGTTACTGACGGACCCATCCGAATGCGTCCCATCGCCCTTATCGCCATAAATATTAAGGACTCGTACTTGCTGACGTGGATAACCCCGCCGCAATCCTAATAACTGGCGGTAGGCCGGTCGCAATTTATTCGGTCGTCCCGCAGCATTCAACGTCATCTGGTTAGGGCTGTCGTCCATGCCTAAAATACCATTGAAATGTCCAGCAATTGCGACTTGTCGCCTGAGCTGCGGCAACCGCTCATTTTGCGCATTCGCCAATAGATAATAGGTAATCGCCATATTACCCATGGAATGACCAACCATGTTAAACGACGTGATGCCATAAGTTCGTTGGAGCGCCACCACCACATTTTTTGCCCAGCGGCCCACGGTTGGATAATCTGAAGACCGGTTATTAGCAAAGTTCACTTCGACAATTGGTCGATAATCACCTGATCTAAAGTGGCCTTTCAAAGCCACCGTCCCGTTTTTAGCAACCATCGCGCGTACAATAGTTTGTGTTTTGCCGGCTTTAACGATAGCATCTGCCATGTGCGTCTCAGCATGGTAACTACTGCCCCACCCATGGAAAAACAGTGTCGGAATGTAGCGATGCCCCTGAGTCGTAACCGGTTTAGTCACCCCGGTCGTCTCTGCACGACCACAACCAACTAATAATAACAGCAGGCCTGCCATCAGCCCCCATAAGCGTATTCTTTTCAATAACTTCCCCCTGAATTCTATTTAATCATCTATTCACTGTTAGTTCGTCATTTGAATTTGCGCCACCCCGCATCGGAAGGCGTTGTCGTCTGAGCGTTAACGCCTATTTTAGCATTCAATCAAGGCTCATGACAGGAATTACAACCAACTAGGCCGGTCACCCGCCGTACCAGGTTTATCCACCCCTAAACTGACACGCTGATAATTTTCAGGATGCGCCATTAATTTAAAGACTAAATCGGCAACACTTGCTCGTGATACCTCAGTTCCTTTAAAAGGTTCTGCGCCAGTCGTCAATTCATAATCAATTTCGGCAACATCCGTTAGCCAGGCTGGTCGGATCTCCGTATAAACCAGTTTGGAAGCACTAAGCAACCTCACTGCTTCTCGAAAACCGGGTAGGAAATCGGCAATGGCTTGTTCGTTCCACGCGCCAAATTTTCCTGGCACCTCATGATGGGCGCCGAGTGCGCTAATGAAGATCAACCGTTGCCGCTGAGTTCGGACCATTGCGGCCAAAATGCTCTTCGTCTGGGCTGCTAGATCAGTCCCACCAACATTGGAATAGACTATGTCCACCGGTGCCATTGCTGTGGCAAGTTCATCCGTATCAAGCACGTTGCCATCAATCAGCGTGACCCGTGGTTGCTCCCGATACTGGGCTAAACGTTCCGCTCGACGTAGGAACAATACCAGTTCATCGTCAGTTTCTGCTAATAACCGTTGCGTCAGCTTCCTGGCAATCCCACCATTAGCACCAATAATCATTATTTTAGTCATTTCTATTCACCTTTCTTAGATATTCGTGGTATCACTTGGACCGTCGCCTGCCGCGGTCCACTTGCTAGCATCGGCATTAAATACGGACTACCGGCATATTTTTGTCGATAAGCTTGGTCAATCTGGTTATTTAACTGCTCATCACAAATGGGCACAAAATTCACCAGATGATTGCTCTCGGCCAAGTGAATCCGGCCAGCCCTTTGGGTTACGGCCGATCGATACCAGCGTGAGCGCGGACCGTTCCAAGCACGGATAAATAGTTGCTGCCCTACCACGACCGACCAAATCCAGGTCGGTGTCCCGTATGTCTGCCCATCACTGTAAAATGGGGAGACTTGAAAATCATCCGCCGTGCTAAAAGCGGCTAACTGTGCTCTGGACCACTGCATCGTGGTTACAGTGGTTGACACTACGGGCTGATTACTTTTGTTCATCGTTAACATTCCTCCATTCTGGCAAAATAGTGATGCTTAATTCAGAGCACTTCGGTTAAATGGTGCCCTGCCTTGATGCTTGACACGTTATTCTCTGAATAACCAACTATTCTGCACTAACCTCAAGTTTCATCTTAAAGCTTGACAGCAACCATGTCGAATGCTTATATGGTATTTAAAATTATACTTAATTGTAATAGAAAGAAGTGTTTTAGATGGAATTACGAGTTCTACGTTATTTTCAAGCAGTGGTCGCCGAGTTAAATATCAGTCGGGCCGCTGAACGCTTACACGTCTCGCAGCCAACAATTTCACGACAATTAAAGGATTTAGAGGATGAACTGGGCGTGACCCTATTTGAACGCAATGGCCGTCATATCAGTCTCACGAGTAGTGGCGAATACTTTGCCACGCAGGCGAACCAAATCATCGCCTTAGCCGATAAGACGCTTGCCAACATTAATACAGCCAAAGAAATCAGTGGCACGATTGAATTAGGGAGTGCCGAGATGCGCAGTTTTTTGACGATTGCTCAGTCGATTAAGAAACTACAACAACAGTATCCGAAAATCAGGATCAACGTGACGAGTAGTAATGCGAATCAGATTCGAACCAACCTCAAAACCGGGAACTTTGACTTTGGAATCGTCACGGAACCAACTGACAAACACGACTTAAACTTTATCCATCTACCCGGCGAAAGTCGCTGGGGATTACTGGTTCCGCGGCATTCGCCGCTAGCTGACCATGATTACATTAGCTTAGCTGATCTTGAAGGCCAAAAGATCATTGTTTCTGCACAACACGGTACGATCAATCAACTTCAGGATTGGTATGGTGAAAGCACGCCAAAATTCACCATCGTCGCCACTTATAATTTACTCTATAATGCCTCGTTACTAGTTTCTGCGGGCGTCGGGTACGCGTTGGGGATTGATGTCATCATCAATACGAACCAATCCGATTTGATTTTCATCCCACTAACACCTCGAATAACCGCCCGCACTAGCCTAGTCTGGACTAAGGGACAACGCTTGTCGGAAGCCGCCAAAACCTTTTTAACGCAATTGGCGACAGACCTGCAGCAACAAATACCTACTGACTGACACTATCGACTCAGCTTTCACCAATCACCACAACACACTGCCCAATTGATGGCTGCTGAAGACGACGCGCATCTAATTCACGCTAGTCCGAACTAAATAATTGAATTGAGCACAATTAAAATGCTAAGCTAGGTTATTCAGTTTCAGGGAGGAATTATTTAAAATGAAAGCAGTCATTATTAATCAGTACGGTGGGCCCGAAGAACTCCAGATGGCCACTATCGAACGTCCCAGCATTGATCAGGACGAGGTCTTAGTCGCCGTTCAGGCAACGAGTATCAACCCCATCGATTGGAAAGCTCGTCAAGGGTTGCTTAAAGGCATGTTTGACTGGCAAATGCCAGTTGTCCTTGGTTGGGACGTCGCTGGGACCATTGTTGAGGCTGGCGCGGCCGTGACCAACTTTAAGGTTGGTGATGAAGTCTTTGCCCGCCCAGACATTTATGCGGATGGCCGGCGCGGGACCTACGCTGAATATGCCGCAGTCAAAGAAGACAAGTTAGCTCTAAAACCAGCCAGTCTTTCTTTTGAACAAGCCGCCGCTTTGCCGTTAGCGGGGCTAACTGCTTACCAAGTCATTCATGACCAATTAAAGATTCAAGCTGGCGAGAAAGTCTTAATTCAAGCCGGTGCTGGCGGGGTTGGTTTAAATGCCATCCAGATTGCTAAGTACCTCGGTGCCGAGGTTGCGACTACTGCGAGCGCCAATCACCATACGCTGTTGAAGCAAATCGGCGCTGACCACGTCATTGATTACCACACGACGGCTGTTCAAGATGTCCTTACAGACTACGATGCCGTCTTTGATACCATTGACGCCATTGATGAGGGCTTGGCAATCTTAAAGCCAACTGGCCGACTCGTGACGATTGATGGGCAACCAACAGCGGCTCAAAAATCCCAAGGCCCCACTGTCTCCAGCTGGTGGTTACAACCCAACGGCCGGGAGTTAGCCATCTTGGGGCAGCTCGCCGTTGAAGGACACTTACAAGTCATCATCGACCAAGTCTTTCCGTTTAGTACGGCTGGTCTCCAAGCCGCCCACCGGTATAGCGAAAACAGTCACAGTGCTGGTAAGCTCATCATCAACGTCGGCACTGAAGCTTAATACGGTATCGGCTCCAGCCTCAGCCAATTGACCAATCGCCACATTGACTGTCAAACGACGCATTAAAGCCTTAAAAGGGCGCTTCAAGAATCCACTACGAATTCTTGAAGCGCCCTTTTTTAAGCCCCATCGCCCGAATAACGCTAGTTGTCACCCCTGCATTTTCAGCCGCTTGTCCCATCTGTGCCTCGGCGTGATACCTATTACCGCCACCGTGGAAAAATAACGTAGGCGTATTTGACTGTACATACTTCATGCGGTGTTGTTGTGCCATACATCCACTGAGCCCCAGTACTAGCAAAACCACTAGCAACCCCGACAGCCATTTCACTTTTACTTGCATGTCCTGATTCCTACTTTTGACTGGAATCTATTATACAGGGTTCCTGTCAGCGCAAATCAGGCTTTTTCACCAATTATGGGATGACGAACAGTGCTTTCATCATTTGGATGGCATAAAAACAGACTTGGGAAATGACCCCAAGTCTGTGATTTAATGCGCCTGTGCTGCTTTACGTTAGGTCAATGCTTATCACTACTATTCGACCAGTTACCACGAGCTGTAATTCGTGGTGTTTGATTGCCTCGCTGATATTCTTGTTTGACGGCTAGTTGCCCCACCAAATTTAAATAGTTAAACGGTTGATTAAAATTCGGCTGAAAGAACATATCCACGTAAGCCAAATCATCAATCGTATTCTGATTTTGAATCATTACTGAGATCGTGTTTGCAGCTTGGGCAATGTCGTGACGACTCCAGAATTGCGCGCCGAGAAGCTGACGATTCTGATAATTATAAACTAGTTCAATCGTGACTTTGGCCGTCGTTGGCATATAAGCTGGCCGCCAATTGCCTTGATAGACGGCGTGTCGTACTGGTAGTTCTCGTCTTTGCGCGGCTGGATAGGTCAACCCAGTTGTGGCCATCGTGTGATCAAATAATTGCATGGCTGAGGTGGCTTGCGTTCCCATGTACGGCTGTAAATCTCCGAAAACATTGATCCCCGCCAACGCACCTTGGCGCAGTGCGTTAGTTGCCAATGGTGTATACGCCGGCTGTCCCGTGGGATTATAATTGACCACGCAAGCATCCCCAGCCGCATAAATATCCGGGTCAGAGGTTTGAACATAATCATTGATCAAGATAGCACCATGGCGGTCCATAGCGACCTGCCCGCGTAACAATTCCGTATTCGGCATAAATCCCGCGCAAACGACGGCCAGATCAACCTCATAATCACCCTGCGCGGTTTCAACGATCAACTGATCATTCGAACCGCTTGCGAATCCAGTCACCCGTTCATTGAGGTGGATATCGACCTGGTGATGTTGTAAGAGTTTAGTTGCAGCATCCGCCATTTGGGGACCAAGATAATTATTCAAAATATGTGAATGCGAATGAAATAACATGACTTGTTGGTCCATACTAGCATAGCTTTCCGCTAACTCGGTCCCCATATATCCGGCCCCAACAATTGCAACGCGTTGGTTGGCTTGTAGAGATTGATAAAGTTGTTCCGCCTGCTCGTAGTTTTTGCACAGTAATACTTTCTCATGATCGATACCCATAATTGGTGGCACAATAACTGATGAACCAGTTGCCATAATCAGCTTATCATAAGTATCATCAAAGACTTCGCCAGTCTGCATATTGGCGACCTGCACCGTTTTATGGCCCGTATCAATTCGTAAAACATTATGGCGGGTCTTAACTTGAGCGCCTAACTGCTTCAAGTCAGCCGGCGAGGTGTAAAACATGTCTTCCAGGTGTTGGATGACACCCGTTAAGTACAAATAAATCCCACTCGAAACAAACGAAACGTTATCATTCCGCTCGTAAATCGTCACCGCCGTCTCCGGATGACGTGTTAAAATTTCGCGTGCCGCTGCCGTACCAGCGTGGGTACTACCGATGATCATTACTTTCATCTTACCGGATCTTCCATTCTTCCAGATTTGCCACGTAATTAGTAAGTGGGCTCAACATTAACCACTATTCAATTAATTATATCGCGCACCAAATCATTTGTATATGTGTTGATAAAAATAAACCTAGTTGGCCCCTCGTTCAAACAGCCTAGCTTTACAACCACTGATTAGCTTTCGCCACACGAATCGCTTCTAATCGATTGTGAACCCCCAATTTGCTAAAAATGGCGGATAAGTAATTACGGGTCGTCCCCGCTGACAAGTATAAATTGGCCGCAATCGTCTTCGTGGGCAACCCCTTCTCAGCTTCGACCAAAACTGCTAGTTCCCGTTCGGTCAATGGATTGTTGTCTGCTGACAACATATTCGTGACTAGCTCGGGCGCATAGATGGTGCGGCCGGTCATCACAGCTCGAATTGCATCAATTAGGTCATCACTCGGACTATCTTTTAACAAATATCCCGCGACATTGGCTTTAACTGCTCGTTCAAAATAACGGCGTTGCGCAAAAGTCGTCAAAACAATTACTTTCGTGGCTAGCTGCGAACTGGCCAATCGATCAGCAACATCCAAGCCGGTTATCCCTGGCATTTCGATATCCAGAATTGCGACATCCGGTTGCAGTTCTTGCAACTCCTGCCAGGCGTTTATGCCGTCTACTGCGCTACCCACCACGTGTAGATCATCTTCTAATTCCAGTAATTGGGTCAAGGCAGAATTCAACATGCTTTGGTCTTCTGCTAAGTATAAAGTTATCATGCTGACTCACTACTCCTTTGGTAAAGTTAAGATCAACTGGGTGCCGCGCCGACTACTCGTGATGGCAAAGGTGCCCTGTTTAGCTTGCAAGCGGGTTCGCATCCCGGCAATCCCGTTGGCGCCCTGACGAATCAAGGTTCCACCTTTACCGTCATCTTTCAGCTTAATCTGATAAATTTTTGCCGTCTCGACAAAATCAATCCGCACCTCGTGCGCGTGTGCGTGGCGCATCACATTGGTCATGGCTTCAACTAACACCGCCGCAAAACAACTTTGGACCGTTGTCGGCCACTTGGTTGCCTGTGTCTCACCAGTGGTCGTCGTCCAGACACCAACCACTGCTAGATTACGAGTTTGGGCCAATAGGACTTCTGTGAGCGATTGTTCATGCAAATTATTGACGATTTCGCGAACTAACTGTAAATTTTGGCGACTGGTTTGTTCGATTTCGTCCAATTCTGGTGCCACTTTCTCCGGTGCTTTGACGAGTAATTTTTTAGCTAATTCCGTTTTGAGTGTAATCATTGAAAAGCTTTGTCCAAGGGTATCGTGCAAGTCACGCGCGATTCGTTCACGCTCGTTACGTTCCACAATTGTTTTTAATCGGCGGTTAGTTTGGTTGAGTTGGCGCTGTCGTTCAACTGACCGCGAAAAGGTATACGCGAGTATGGGTGATAACAATGGAAAAACTAAGCCCATCACGTCACCATTATGCCACCCAAACACACCAGGATATTGTAAATAGTCTCGTATACAGCCACCAATTAAAAAGGCATAATACCCTAAAGCAAAACCATAAAATTCTCGTTTAGGACGACGACCAAGTAAAAAGCTCACTTGCCAGCCGGGAAAGATGATCATAAAATTGTTAGCCGCAAATACCGCAAACAGTCCCGTCACAACTAACTCCGCCGGCATCGTCACTGCACGCCAATGCGGCTTCTCAACAACCAAGATGTACAATACAAGAAAGCCACCAACTAACATTAGCCAAAACCAATCATGCCAAGATTTAACGGGTATATAAGCCGCAATTGTATACGGCAAATAGGCGAGCCACACGTAGCTCGTCCATTCAATCGTCTTCAATTTATTTTTATGATGCGTCAACAACGCCATTCCCCCGTTTAAGTACCCGCTGAATCACCCAACTAACAATCACTAATAGGCCGCACACCCACAGCCCGATACCAAGCAAATCGATTAATTTTAGTGTACCATGGGTGCCCCAGTTGACCAACAAATCGTTCACATAATATGTTGGCAGTCGTTTACCAATCACCTGTAGCCAGCTTGGTAATAGGCTAATGGGCCACCATAGACCACTAATAATGGCCATTGGAAAGGTAATTAAATTACTAGCGACACTCAACGTTTCGGCACGATTCAAAAATGAGAGTCCAACGCCCATAAGCAATGTCGGCAATTGACCAATCAGGGCAATTCCAAGTATCCCTAGCCATTGAAACACGGTTAAATCAACGTGGTTCACAACGACCGCAAGCGCGCCTAAAATAACGACCATTAACGCATTCATTCCCAAACTCATCATGCCAATCGAACGATAGTACGGTACTACCCCGTGTGGCGTTAACCGTAGCCACCGTAATAGTCCCCGTTCCCGATCATGCATTAGAATCTGGGCAATACTGAACAGCGTACTGATCGTCCCACTATAAACGATCATACTGCCCATATAAGACCGATTAAAAAGTGCGATTTGAGCCGTTGTGCCACCGGTAACCATTACTTTTGTAAATAACAAGTAAAAAGCTGCTGGCATCACCAAGGCAAAAAACTGAAACGCTGCGTTTCGAATAATCAAACGCCGTGCATCAAATCTCAGTTGAGCCATTAAAATTTTCATGCTGAGACTCCCTTCGTCAGATGAACAAAAATATCCGTCAATGATTCACGACTAATTGAGACTTGATGCAACTCACTGATTATGGGCATCATCGCTTGCAGCGTAGCGTCACCGTCTTCACTACTCATGCGTAGTTCGTCGCCTTGCTTAGTAACCGCAGTTACTGCCGTTAAATTTGTAAACCGATCCGCTGGCAGTCTCGTTTGGCAACGAATCTCCACTTGTTGATATTGTTTTTGCAACACGGCAAACGAGCCTTGAAAGACAAAGCGCCCGTCCTTCAGCAACATAATTCGATCAGCGATGGCTTCAATCTCCGGTAGGTAATGACTGGTAATGATAATGGTTTTACCAGCGGCCTTCAAGCGCCTAATCTGTTGCCAAAATGTCTGTTGCGCATTGGTATCCATGCCAACGGTCGGCTCGTCTAAAAATAACAAATCGGGATCACCTACCAGTGCCAAAGCAAAGGTGACTCGTCGTAACTGTCCTCCAGATAACGCCGTCAAGCGCTGCTGGGCTATGTCTTGTAGTTTCAAGGTGGCTAATAATGCTTGCCAATCAAATTCAGGCAGACGTTGTGCCGCAGCTAGCCTTAACATATCACGCACCGTCACGCCTTGAATTGTCATATCACCCTGCATCATTGACCCAATCTTTAATCGCGCCGCCAGGCTACCGGCCGCTTGCCCGAACACCTTGAGATGGCCCTGCTGAACTCGTTTGATTCCTAATAACAAATTTAACAACGTCGTTTTGCCGGCCCCATTTTCACCAATCAAGCCAACAATCTCGCCCGGCATGATCGTCATATTAATATCAGTCAAAACTGACTGTTGACCATAACTAAATGCGACCTTAGTTGCTTCAATCAACGGTGTCATTATCCCCGCCTCCTTTAATGACTATAGTGTACGCCAACGTAATCGGGTCGAGTAGTCGCGTTTGTCATAATGATCAGGTGACAAATGTCATTATTTCAACAGTATTGATAAGTTAGCATAATTCTTTAGAAAATAACCCAGACAAAAAGTGAGCTTCTGGATTTACATCAAAAGCTCATTTGAATCACAATTAATAACGCTAGTTACCGTGCTTTCAATACCCAATGTGCCCATTGCGAAACGATAACGATTCCAATAACACCAATGATACGCAAACTCAATGGCAGTGTTCGACCATAAATGAGCCAGGCAGCTAACACCAGTAATTCACCGCCAAAAATTACAAATTTCATTCCAACACATCCAATCCACTTTTCGCTAGTATACGAGCCAGCCAATACAATGTCGATTGATCTGCCATTCCTAACTGAGGGTGGTCGCTGATTAACTGTGATTTCACTTCGTTTAGTTGTTACTCGCCTACGTATGTATGTCTTTAAGCCGCCATTCTCCAGTTGGAAAATGATTAGTCCATCAAAAGTTCAATACATTCAAAGGTCATTCCAACCGTTAAATTAGTTTTGGCACTGACACCGGCTCTTATGTTAAACTTAATCAATCACAACGAAAATAAGGAGGTCGACCATTGTTAATTAAGTCTTTCCCGCCTGCCGAGCGAACTCCGCAATTGATTAGCCAATTAACTCAACTCTGGCGACAGTCCGTCGACGCCAGTCACCACTTTCTAACGCCCGCTGAAATCACAACCATTGAGCACGAAGTCCCCACAGCATTACGAACCGTTCCACAACTGCTCGTTGCAGTGGATGATCAAAATACCCCAACTGGTTTCATCGGTATTGATGGTTCACTAGTAGCCATGCTTTTTATCGCCCCAGCCGCTAGTGGCGCTGGTATTGGAACCGCCTTACTGCAAACTAGTATTCAGGATTATGGTGCCACAACGCTTACAGTGAATGAACAAAACCCACGGGCGCGTCAATTTTATGAACACCGTGGTTTCCAAGTCACTAATCGCCAACCAACTGATGATCAGGGCCGTCCATATCCACTATTAACTATGACTTACAACTGTGACCCGTTAAACGACTGACTTGACAAGGTCGTTTTTTTTATAAATAATGGACTTGTCCACTATTTATAAAAAAGGAGTGCTGACTATCGAGTATTTTAGTCTAACTAAATATATTGCGGGTATTTACCGCGAATCCAAAAACAGCATCAACACCCAACTACAGGCGCTGAACATTCGGGCGACCGAAAGTGACTTATTACTGGTTGTTTACGATCACCCGGCCCAAACTCAAAAGGACTTGGCTGCCAGTCTGATGCTCGATCCTAGTTTATTAGCTCGAACTGTTCGTCAACTTGAGCAACGCCAACTCGTCATCCGGTTTCGTGATCCTGCCGATCAGCGTAGTCTACGAATTAGCTTGACACCGGCTGGTGAACAAATCGCTATCGCCATTAAGAAAACATTGATTGACTGGTGGCATGACTTCTTCGCTGCTCATCCAGAAGTCAACGAGCAAGTGTTTACGAACCAATTACAACAAGTTTACCTCGCCTTACAAGAGAAAAGAGATTGAAATCGTCATTGAAAAAATTCATTAAACACTTTGGAGTCCTCGTAATTGGTATCCTGTGCATGTCAGCTGGCGTCGCACTCTCTAAATTATCCTTATTAGGAACGTCCCCAATTTCAAGTATTCCGAATGTCATTAGCAATATTACGGCAATTCCAATTGGCCAGTTGACAATTGCTTTTATTTTCATTTTAGTTCTACTAGAAGCCATCGTTTTGCGCCGGCAGTTCTCCTGGCAAAACTTATTGCAATTAATTCCGGGTAGCCTGTTCGGTTGGTTCATCGATGCTTTTGTGCGGTTTTTCCATAGTCTTCCTAATCAAACATACATCGAGCAACTCGGACTTGTCTTAATGGGAACGGTGCTCTTATCGTTAGGTGTCTTTTTAGAAGTCAATTCACACGCCATTATCATGCCTGGTGAAGGACTTCCGAACGCCATCGCACTGATGCATCAACTCAAGTTTGCCAAAGTCAAAGTTTATAATGATTTCATTCTGATTGGCATTTCACTAGTCCTGGCACTCAGCTTTACTCATTCTTTAGCGGGGGTTCGGGAAGGTACCCTCATTGCAGCCTTTTTAACTGGGCGACTCGTAAATTTCTTTACCGAACATGCAAATCGATTTGTTGCTTGGATGACACCAGCCGCTGACGCGAACAACTAATTTCCAGAATTATCAAATAAAAACACGGTCACTGGCTGGTGATCGTGTTTTTTGGCTTGTGTTCACGCCAATTCGTTAGTCTGCCAGTGCCCGAATTCTTTCAGCCACTAATGCAGGTGAACATCGGCTATCCGTTAATTATTCTCCTAATTGATTTACTTTGGACCCACATGCTCGTTATTACATGTTGTAGTAATTGTCGATCATTTTCATCGCTACCAAACGCCACTTAGCGCTGGATCCCCAGTCGTTACAGGCGGACCATTTATTGACCCTAATAGCAATCAAATCAAGATTACCTTCTGTGGTATGCTGAACAGTCATCAACATCTCAGTTGCCAGCAGTTAAGTACTTAAGCGCATACTCTGCATCTTCATCAACCCTCAATAAGATAACTTTAATCACTTCATCCAATTTCGGCAGTCCAACTCTTTGTGGCAAGTGTCGAGAATCAAGCTGGTTGAAAATCGACTTGAGCCGCACAATCTCAGCAGCCATCCGCAATATAACTCAATCGCTAGCAACCATCTCAGTCACGAGCTGTAAATCATGCGACCGTATTGATGCAACTGGTTTGATTTGCCGATTATCTGCAATTAACGCCCCATTGGCACCAATCAGTAGTCCGTCCTCAAAGCCCGGAATCATTGGTATCAAATCTCGAAGCGGTTCAAAACTGATTGATTTTATTTTGATGCTGTCAAAAAACACTCACTTAACTAAAATTAGCTAAGTGAGTGTCTCGTCAACTAATGGCCACGATGTTGAGCACGATGTTTTGCCAACCGCTTTGCTCGTATCAACTGAGCATGGTCATGTCGGGCACGACGCTGCTGCCGCTTCTTCATTACCAAGTTACGCTGATGTTCTAACTTCAACATTTGCATTGCTCTAGTCGGTTTGAATCGAACGTGATGTTGACGACATTGTCGTGCCGCACGACGATACTCGCGAACCAATTGCTGCTGAGCAACCGCACTAGCCGTCGTCCATTGCAGCGTTGACCACCGATCTTGAATTAACAACCTAATCTGGGGTTCACTAGGATTCTGCGTCCCAAAGGTCACTCGGGCGACTTGATACCCGTCCGTCGACCAACGCTCAAAAACACCCTGATAAAATTGTTGATCAAAAAACACCGTTAATTTGCATCGGTTAATCAAATTAACCCCTCCTTAATTTCACTAACGAAATTCGGACAACCAAGGAAGGCAGGTTACTGACAGCCGTTGCTGCGTCTGGACTACCGACCAGACCGTGTTTTTAATTTCGCTAATAATTAGTATGTCAGATTAAGTCAGTTTGTCAAATTAGCACTTATGTATCAATGGAATAATTAATGCACTTAGTTAATCCGACATGAATCATGATTAAAACGTGACAGTCAATCAGACTCCTGCTCGTCAGCTTGGGCTACTGAGCACTGTCACCCTGCCGCTCCCATCGGTCAACCACTCGAATGGCTGATAATTATGCCTCCAGTTAGCGTGGTAAGAATCCACCGAAAATTGGTGCAAACTCAAACTGTTTCCGGTGGATCCAAGCCGGCAGTTGCTGAATTTTAAAATCAAGACGTTTTAACCATAGTTATTGCTAAATAATAACGAGTACAACAAGTAATAATTAAGATTATATTAAATAGTGTAATACCACACTATTACACCATGATTAATAGTATACTTTGTTTGTAAAATACCTTGAAGTGGTTATTATTAGCCGCTTAAGGTTTAGGGGGATTCCAATATGAACACACCACTACTGACCGTCACGCAATTAAATCAATACTTCAGTCACCAGCACATTTTAAAAGCCCTGACCTTCACCATTCAAAAGGGGCATATCGTCGCCTTAGTTGGTGCAAATGGTGCTGGCAAAACGACACTGATGAAATCAATCTTAGGGCTCACTTCCTTTACTGGTCAGATTTATTTAAATGGTCAGTCAATTACGCCATGCCATCACCAAGCTTTAAGCGCTGTGGGCGCCCTAATTGAATATCCCGGACTCTACCCATTCTTGACTGGCCGGCAACAACTCTCACTGTTCGCAACCGGTGCCAATCGTACAGCACGCGTTACCAAAATCATTGAAGCACTTAGCATGCAAGCATTTGCCGATATACTAACGAAACACTACTCACTCGGTATGCGGCAAAAATTGGGTGTAGCCTTGGCTTTGCTCAATCAGCCCGCACTAGTCATCTTAGATGAACCCATGAATGGTCTTGATCCACAGGCCACAAAAGAATTACGCGATTTAATTTTATGGGCGCAAGCTCAAGGCACCACCTTTTTAATTTCAAGTCATCTCCTGAGTGAACTGCAACGGGTCGCCAATGACGTCTTAGTTCTTGATCACGGGCAACTGATCGCCAATATGAGCATGCCAGCGTTTCTTGCCCAACAGCGCCCCACTTATGAATTAGTAACTAATCAAGATCAACGGGCTTATCAGCTATTGCGTTCTGCTGGATACCACCTAGTTGCAGCAACACCAATTCGTGTCTTAATAACGCCCGGATTTCAGCTTAATCCATTACTGCAACTACTTTTGACCAATCAGATTCAGTTACAGCGGATTCAACCCCACACTGAAGACTTAGAATCATCCTTATTAACCATGCTGAAAACGGTCAACCACTAAGGAGGTCAATCTAATGTTCACATTGTTACGACAAGAAAATCGAAAATTAATGCACCATCGTGTGATTCAACTGTTTATTCCATTTATAATGATTTTTCAATTCATAATTGCGATATATGCCGCTCACTACCCACAGCTACTAACGCCATATGATGCATTTGTAAACAACGACTACGGCTTTATTCCGCTACTATTTTTGGCAATCACAATTGGCAGCACTTATTTAACGAATGAACGGCAAAATGGCACGTTACGAGCGCTACTTTATCGCAGTTATTCGCGGACCCAAGTCTTAGTCAGCAAATGGCTCACGATACTCGGTCTGATGATTGGCTTATCTGGCTTTAGCACCCTCATGAGTCTCGGACTGAAGTTGAGCTTCTTTCGGCGCTTACCTAATTACGGTACAATTTGGCACACTTGGGGTCTGAACATGCTATCAACAGGACTGACCCTACTATTTTTAATGAGTGTCGTCTTACTATTGGGCACCCTATTCACCAGTTCAACACCAGCCATTCTGACCGGCATCATTGGGTACTTTATTGTGACCATTTTCAATCAACTTTGTTTTTATTTATACGCCAAAGTCAGCTGGTTAAAGTGGAATCCGCTCAACATGATCAATCTAGGCGAGCAAATCCAAACACCACAACTACAACAATTAACCCGACTAAATCTATCCACGCTGGCGATTGGTTATATCGCCTATCTACTGTTATTCTTAACGCTTGCCAACTATTCTTTTCAAACCCGTAACGTTTAAAAGCATCCAGCCGGTCAAATAAGATTACTGACCGGCTGGATGCTTTATCGATTAATTGTTAATTTCATCATATTAGCGTAACTGTCGCACAACTTGCCAAAAGTAGCAACTCCAGCGCGGTTGATAAATCCAAGCAATCAGACCAATTAATGTTGCTGACCAAACTACTGCTACATATGACCAACTCGTCTGTGGTGCCAGCATAACGTCGGTAATCAATTTAGTCAGTATGATGCTCAACCCTATCAGCATTGGTACCCGCCAAGCCGGTAACAAAATCGCTTGGTGGTCACGCTCCGTGATTTGCTGGGCGCTCAAATACCGACCAAGTATCCCGCCCAAGCCCCAGACTAGACATCCAATTGCGATACCCAACAACCAGTGTTGATTGAGGAACGCCAACAAATAATTACCAGGTTGACCGAATGACCGTATCAATACAAACCAACTGATTGGTTTAACGACTGCATAGCCGACGAGCATTGCCATTACCAGGTTAGGCGTGACCAATAACACTAATGCAGAAGCGGTCATCAAAATCAGTGCAACGAGCGTGGTACTGATTACATTGCCGCCCCAGACCCACCAATTGAATTGCGCGAAATAAATTCCGGGAATATTCTGTACCAGCACCAGCAGAACCATTAATTTCGCCAAACTATACGCAATGATCGTCGTTAAACTATAGCTCAAAAACGTCGCACCAAAAATAGCTGCTCGGCGAAATCCTAAGCTCTGTAACCACTCATTCTGATGCCGGTAACGTGGAATGGCAATGAGTGCTATGCCCACTAAAATACTGATTCCCCATAGAAAATCATTTGGTTCAACATTACTCCCAACGCGCAAATTCGCCAATAATCCCCGCCGATCAGCATGATAAACTTGTAAATATTGATTCAAGTACTGCTGTTTCGAAGGTGCTACTAAGCCATCTACATCCTGATACTGTTGCCGCCGGTGGTCGTATTTAAGACCTGAAATTAGCATGTCATGATTCTGATCTAGCATTTGCCAGTGTTGATTCATTCTGAAGCCAGTCCACGCCCCCAGTGCTATAAACAAAATCAGCATACCAATGAGAAGTGGCGCATGCTGCCAAATAATCAAGTGCCCCAATTTTTTATTCATCTCACAACTTCCCCCAGTTGATGGTAACGACGGCCAGCACGATAGACGAGCATTGCCATCATAGTCAGCACGATTCCGACCAATTCATACCACGGCGCAATTGTTCCCATCAAAGGCAGTAGTAGGATGTCCCCAAGTGTTGAGCCAATACTCAAACTAATCAAAGCACTGGCGATAACCCCATTAAATAGCGATTGTTGCCGCAATGTGGTGATATCCGCTGACCATTGACGACAGGCCATCCAAGTTAATCCTAGTAGCATCAGCAAGCCCACTAATGCCATGATTGCCGCTACCCCGTAGTGAACATGTAACCAGATACTAGGCAACGACTGAATGTGAAACCACCGCAACCACATATTTGTCCGCGTTAACATTCCCGACGCCCAACGCCAGGTCAGAGTGCTGATCAGGATTGCTAACCATAACCGCTGATTAAAGCTCCCCACCAGCCAAGCAAGCATAATTAGGCACCCACTGACCATCGTCACTGCCACACTACTTCCCAAGAGGGCGGCCCCGTTACGGTATTGCTGATAAACTTGGGGGATTGCAGCCGTGATCCAGCCATAATAAATCACTTGACTTACAAAAACGGTGACCATTAATAGCAGCCCGAGCCGCAGCTGTTGCCACCAAATTTGCCAACGCGTAACACCTAAACTAGCCATAAACTCGAAGCGGTGTGTGCGACGACCCCAGAATGCAAGCAGCAAACCGCTGACGAGTCCCAAAACATAATACAAACGGTTGGGTTGTTGGGCCCGCACTGCCTGATTGGGATCCGTAGAAGTGTATTCGCCAGGCCAAAAAAACTGGTCAAGATGTTCATAATAAACATGCAGGCTAACCGCCGGACGACCGGCAACTTTATAGTCTTTCGGGTGTTTAACAAAATCCGCAGCGTTGATCCGTTCACCACGTACACTCCGGGCATGTTCCACCTGCCAAGTATGTGTCACATTAATTGCCATTAATAAGCTCACTAACAGACACGTTGCCGTCACAAGTCGCACCCAAGGCCGATTTTGTTGCCACCATAACCGTCTCAATTTTACAGTTGCCATTCTACACACCACCCCAAACAGCTTGCCGGTCGCCCAATTTAACTCGGAAAACATCTGTAATGGTCAACGGCTGGACGGCCATCATCAATGGTTGATTTTGTTGGAGCGCTGTCTCAATTGTCGGCGTGTAGTCCGCAAAGTACACTTCTAAGACCCGACCGTAAACTTTAATCAGCTGCCCATGCTCTTTCACAACCGCTGGTATATGCTTATCTGCAAAAACAAGCTGAAACTTGCGGGCCGTTGCCCGTAAACTTTCTAGGTCGTAATCAGCAACTAATTCATGATGTTGCAAAAACAGCACTTGGTCGCATAAACCGTCAAGTTCATCAAGATTATGTGATGAAATCAAGAAACTGACGCCGTGTTCGGCGACCTCCTCAACCATATAGGCTACAATCCGCTCGCGCACGATGATATCCAAACCATCAAACGGCTCATCCAAAATAATATATGGCACGTGACTCGCTAACGCTAGCAAGATTTGAAATAACATCTGCTGACCCTTTGATAACCGCTGGTAGTAGCTTTTGGTTGATAAATGCTCGGCCGCTAATAACGCTGTTAGTTGCGATTGGTCAAAGTCATCGTAAGCCAACGCGTATGTCGTTATGATCTGTCGCAACCGTTGACCACCAAAAAAGTGACGTTGTGTATCAATATAAAATAATTTTTGCCGACAGTATGGTTGCTGCAAAGTCGACTGCCCCTCAATCACTAATTCGCCTTCGTCCGCCAAATAGTGATCAGCCATCGTCCGAAAGAGCGTCGTCTTTCCAACGCCGTTCCGCCCGACCAACCCAACGATTCGACCTGGCTGCCAAGTAAAAGTAATCCCCCTTAATATTTCACGATTATCAATCCGCTTACTTAATGCTTTAACTTGGATACTCATCCCGTGACTCCCCCTTTTGATAAGCCGTGGTCACCCACGCCTGAACTTGCTGCGCACTGATTCCTAAAAATTGTGCTTCCGTTAACAGTGATTGTAAGCGCGTCTGAAGATCATCAACCGCATTCGAATCAGTTGCAATCTGACTCGATTCACTCACAAACGTCCCCCGACCTTTTACAGTATACACGGCTCGCTGATGCTCCAAGATTTGATAAGCCTTACTGACCGTGTTCGGATTAAGGTGCATTTCTGACGCCATTGCTCGAATTGAAGGCAATTGATCCCCTGGTCGTAAGACTTCCTGAACGATCTGCTGCTTAATCTGCATAACTAACTGTTCGTAATACGGTGCCCCATTAGTTGCAAACGGCATTTTATCACCTCGGTATTGTGTACTACGTGTATTACTACAACTAGTACACTAACATACTAATTTGAGTTTGACAACTCAACAATCATATTCCTGGCACAAAATGATTACCTCAAACGTGAGTGCGACATCATTACAGTATGCCAAATTACTGAAAAGAGTCTTAAATTTGGTTGCCAGTTCATCAGTGCTTGTTCATCCTATTCCGACCTCCGGGACCCCTGCTCGCATGACAGATGAACGGCCACTCAACTTAGTGCAATTGGTCGCCGAATTCAATTACTGCTTGGAACATTGAACAAACGTTAATGTGGTCTCAGTTGTTTGGAATCTCAGTCATAATATGGTGACTGAGAATTAATGAACGAATCACAGTTCGATTATCAAACTGACAGTTACTGATAAAATTGCTGTCTCTAAAATAGCAACGACCAAGCCAGCAAAAGTTGGGGACATCCCTGTCAGCCATTCGAATACCTTCCCAACTGGAAGGCATTTCGGCCAATGCTCAGCACTGCCAGAGTGTGTGGTTCAGACGGCTTGAGACTGAGGATTAGCCCAACTAAGGCGTTAAGCGGTAAACTCATCGCGTCGCTACCCGGAAGGCTCATCGGACCCGAACACGTTTCGTCAATATGGCATTAAGACGTGGGTTGCGGCTTAAATCAGTGTCCACCACGTTTTAACATCTACATAAGCAAAAAAAACGCCTGACCAATCAGCACCTTTAGCTGGTTAGTCAGACGTCATCATCTGGTGATTATTCCAAGAAATCTTTTAACTGTTTACTACGTGATGGGTGGCGTAACTTCCGTAGCGCCTTGGCTTCGATTTGGCGGATCCGTTCACGGGTCACACCGAAGACTTTTCCAACTTCTTCCAGTGTCCGGGTCCGACCATCATCAAGTCCGAACCGTAAGCGTAAGACGTTTTCTTCCCGGTCCGTCAAGGTATCAAGGACACCTTCCAGTTGTTCTTTCAACAATTCATAAGCCGCGGCATCCGCTGGTGAGGTTGCGTCTTGGTCTTCGATGAAGTCACCTAAGTGTGAATCGTCCTCTTCACCAATTGGCGTTTCCAATGAAACGGGTTCTTGTGCGATCTTCAAGATTTCACGAACCTTTTCCGTTGGCATGTCCATTTCAGCCCCAATTTCTTCAGGAGTTGGTTCGCGCCCTAAATCTTGTAACAGTTGCCGTTGAATTCGAATTAATTTGTTAATAGTTTCGACCATGTGCACTGGAATCCGAATGGTCCGCGCTTGGTCAGCAATTGCCCGCGTAATTGCTTGGCGAATCCACCAAGTCGCGTACGTTGAGAACTTGAATCCTTTACGGTAATCAAACTTTTCAACGGCCTTCATTAGCCCCATGTTACCTTCTTGAATCAAATCAAGGAATTGCATTCCCCGACCCACGTAACGTTTGGCAATCGAAACGACCAACCGTAAGTTGGCTTCGGCTAATTCTTGCTTGGCAGATTCATCACCTTGTTCGATTCGGAGTGCTAAAGCGACTTCTTCGTCAGCCGTTAATAAGTCGACACGACCAATTTCTTTCAAATACATCCGCACGGGATCATTGATTTTAATTCCAGAAGCCGAGCCAGCGTCACTAAGTTCCTTCTTAGAAACTTTTTTGACACTTTTGACCGCTCGAGCATCAGGATCACCTTTTTCATCAACAACACTAATCCCAGCATCTTCAACCTTTTGTAATAATTTATCAATGCCACTAGCATCTAGTTTGTAAGGCGCTGCTAATTTATCTGATAATTCATCATATTGAATGCTACCAGTTTTCTTATATTCCTTAATTAATGCTTTAACGGCTTTGTCGTATTCCGTCGTTGCTTTTGCCTTTGCCATGTAGTAGCCTCCTATTTAGTATGCATCTACCAGCTGATCGGTTGCAATACCGAGCCAACCTTAAGTATATCATTTTCACGCCTAGTTATCAGCTCGTTGGACCTGCTGTTGTTGCCGATATAGGTCAATTAATGCCAACGTTAACTGCTGAACCAAATCACGATTACCGATCTGCTTGGCTGCCATTAACTCGGCCTTCTTACTGTTGATTTGTTCTACCAGCGGCTGTTGATTCATGATCACATTGACTAGATCAGCAATCTCTTCCTTGGAAGATTCATTGGCAACGTCCATAAATTCCAAACTCGTGACGACAGGCTGTAAATCTGAATCCGTCATAAAATCCGTAAAGTTGCCCAAATCAAATTGATTATGCGTTTTAAAATAAGCCTCCGCATACACCAAGATTTGTTGATACGAATCATGAACAAAATGAAAACCAGCAATCGCCATCACTCGTAACCAAACATCGTGGTCATTCAACAAACGGTACAGTAACAACCGCTCCGCTTTCTCTACCCGACTTAACGGGCCACTGTTCGTACTGCCATCCACCGTGGCTGGGGGAGGCCCTAGCGGCGCAGGTGCTGGTGGCGGAGCTACTTGCGTTTCATCCGAGTGACCACCACCACGTCGAACGGCCTGCTGACCGACCAGTGATCGTAACTGTTGCTTTAAATCATCCTTATCAAGATCAAACTCCGCCACTAATTGGTTTAAATATAAATCCTGTTCGACACTAGAGGACAGTTGTGCTAATTGTTGCAAAACCGCCTGTAAATAAGTCAATTGATCGGGCGTGTTTTGCAAGTTCAAATCATGTTTTAAATACTGCATTTCAAATGCAGTGGGCGTTTGCTTACCGTCTTCAAATACTTGGACAAACTTCTCCTGCCCCTGAGCACGCAAATACTCGTCGGGATCCATCCCATCAGGCATTTGGATTACACCCAGATTAAGGCGACTGTTACCACCTAGCAATTTCAGAGCACGATCAGTCGCCTTTTGCCCCGGCATATCGCTATCGTAACAGACATATAAGGTGTCGGTAACGCGCTCAAGCATGTAAATCTGCTCATCAGTTAAGCTCGTCCCCATTGATGCGACCCCGTTCTGAATACCAGAACGATAAGCCGCAATCACATCCATAAAGCCTTCAAACAGCACCACTGACTTTTGTTGTCGAATGGGGCCCCGTGCTAAGTCAAAGTTAAATAATACTGAACGCTTGTTGAACAGCTTCGTTTCCGGACTATTCAAATACTTAGGTTCATTAGGTGATTTTTTGAGGATTCGACCTGAGAAAGCAATCACCCGACCACTCGCGTCTTTAATCGGAAACAAGACCCGGTCAACGAAGCGATCACGTAAGTCACCCGCTTGATTTTCAATGAACAGTCCCGACTGCCGTAGTAGTTGGTAGTCGGTCTGGTGTTCTTTAAAAAAATCTAACAAGAGCTGATTAGCAGGTGCATAGCCGATACCAAATGTTTTAATCGTCTCATCATCCAGCCCGCGCTCGTGCAAGTACTTAAGCGCCGGTTCACCCAGTTCAGTATTCACTAAAATATGTTGATACATCTTAGCGCTATCCGCGTACAACTTTAACAGATCGGCTTGTTGCTGATCCTTAGGTGCGGCCGGTTGTGACTGCGCCGTATAGCTCGCCGGCAAGTCAATGTGCCCAAAATCGGCCACCTTGACGACTGCTTCCGGAAAAGACAAGTTTTCGAGATCCATAATGAAGCTGAACACGTTGCCCCCACGGCCACAGCTAAAACAGTGAAAAATCTGCTTTTGCTCATTGACCGAAAAGGATGGCGTGCGCTCTTCGTGAAAGGGACACAGGCCAAATAAATTCTTACCAGCCTTCTTCAACTGAACGTATTGTCCAATAAAATCCGCAATGTTGACTGCTGAGCGGACTTGCTCAACCTTTTCCTCGGGAATTCGATTGGCCACTTTGCCACCCCATTTCTACTAACTAAAGTCTGACAAACCAACCAAATCATTGCCGCAATCAAAAGCCGCATCACGAAATTTGGATGCGACTTTGTGCGTGCAAACTTTTACAGAATATATATTACCACAAGTTTGACAGCAGTGCAATAATAAGTTGCCCTTATTAGACACATTTGTCAAATTTGTTTGTCAGCAAGCTAAAAAAGAAGCTACAGCGCGCTTGCTGTAACTTCTTTTGATTATCCACAGTCCGTGCTTATTTAACGATTAATTGATTCAAGTCACCCATCACGTTGATCATTTGGGCGATCGTCAAGAGTTGCTTTAAGTGATTATCCCGCACCTTTTCATCCTTACTCATCACCATCGTCTGTTCAAAGTAATCGACGATCAATGGTCGTAAGGCGGCCAGGGCTTTGAAACGGTCCTCCATGCTCATCGCTGGGGTAAATTGCTTTTGCAATTCAAGAACAGCATCGTACAAGTGTTGTTCCGCTTCATTTTCAAATAAACTTGGATCAACAGTCAAATCACCGGCTGCCAGCTTAGCTTTCGCCGTGATCCGCAACAGACGAGTAAAGGCTTCAATTGTGTCCTTAAACTGCGGATCATCTTGATGCGCATTCAGCACACCGGCTGCTTTGAACATTTCACGGATATCCTGACGACTCCCTTTGATAACCGTATCGACGATATCGTAGCGAATCTTACGGTTGTTAAACCATTGTTTGACGCGATCCGTTAAGAAATCAGCAACTGGTGCCGTTTGCTTTTCGAAGTCTAAGTTGTACGTAGCATCATGGGCCACTAATTCCTTTTGAATATCGGCCTCGAGTTGACGAATTGGGAAATCCCAACCTTGTTCCCGTACGATCCGTACGATTCCAAACGCTTGACGACGCAAAGCAAACGGATCATTAGAGCCACTAGGAGTCAAGCCAACGGCAAAGAAGCTCGTAATGGAATCAACTTTGTCCGCAATAGCTAACACCGCGCCGACCTTGGACTTAGGTAAGTCGCCATCAGCGCTGATTGGCATGTAATGCTCACGAATAGCTTGACCGACTGCTGGATCTTCACCCTTCAAGACAGCATACTTGTCACCCATGACCCCTTGTAATTCAGGGAATTCGCCAACCATCCCTGTCACTAAATCAAATTTATAGATTTGCGCTGCCCGGTGGAGTTGGTTCTTTTCAGTCTCAGTCAAACCAAACCGATCAGCCAAAAAATCACTGATAACCATGACCCGCTGCATCTTCTCATACATCGTCCCGATTTTATCATGGAAGCTAACCTTTTTGAGTCGTTCCACATATTCTTGAATCGAGTGTTGTTGATCTTCATGATAGAAGAAAGCTGCATCTTCTAAGCGTGCCGTCAATACTTTTTGATTACCTAAAGCCACGTTTTCCAAGTGATCCGTGTTCCCGTTTCGAACGGAAACAAAGTGTGGTAATAAGTTATCCTCGGCATCCGTTACGTAGAAGAACCGTTGATGATCACGCATCGAAGTAATCAAGACTTCATCCGGGATCGTTAAGTATTTGGTATCAAAATCTCCCGCAAATGCAGTTGGATATTCCACCAAGTTATTAACTTCTTCCAACAAGTCTTCATTAACTTTGATTTGCCAGTCGCGTTCATTCGCCAAGGCTGCGATCTGTTCACGAATCGTTGCCTTACGTTTAGCGGCATCCGCAATAACTTGAACACTAGCTAAGTCAGCTTCATAGTCCGCAGCAGTAGCAATTTCAACGTCATGGCCCAAGAAACGGTGGCCTCGTGAAACACGGCCAGCCGCAACGTCCAGAATTTGAACCGGCACAACCTCGTCATCTAATAATGACACGATCCAACGAATCGGCCGAATATACTTGAAACTGTACGTCGACCACTTCATCATCGTTGGGAAATTCATCTTGGTGATAACATCCTTGATTCCGGCCGCCAACACTTCGGCCGCCGTTTTACCGGCCGTAAAGGTTTGTACAAAGACATACGGGGTACCCTTAACATCTTTAAAGACGATGTCATCAGTTGACGCCCCTTGGCCCTTAGAAAAACCAATCGCTGCCTTTGTCCAGTTGCCATCCGCATCCTGAGCAATCTTCTTAGCTGGACCCCGAACTTCTTTTTTCACATCAGCCTGCTTGTCAGCTAAGCCTAACACCTGAACCGTTAACCGGCGTGGTGTTGAGAAGGTTTTAACATCTTCAAAATCAAGCCGGGCATCCTTTAAGAACTTGACCATTCGTTCTTTAAGTTGTAACACACTCGGTGTAACGACGTGGGCCGGCATTTCTTCCAAACCAATTTCAAGTAAATAAGTTTTCGCCATTATTTCGTCTCCTCCTGTGCGTGTTTTAATAACGGGAAGCCACGTTTTTCACGTTGCGCCACGAATTCCTTGGCAATCGACTTCGCCATGTTTCGGATTCGATCTAAATAGCCGGCACGTTCCGTGACTGAAACCATACCGCGAGCATCCATCAAGTTGAAGGTATGACTACATTTAAGACAGTAGTCGTACGCGGGGTGAACTAAGCCGTTCTTAATTTGCCGCTTGGCTTCCTTTTCATATTCATCAAATAACATTAATAATAATTCTTCGTTGCTATCTTCAAAAGCGTACTTAGAATTTTCAAATTCTGGTTCCAAGAAGATGTCGCCATACTTCACGCCATCGCCCCATTCAAGGTCAAATACGGAGTTTACATCCTGAATGTAAGATGAGAGTCGTTCCAAACCATAGGTGATTTCAGAAGTGACGGGATCAACTTCAAGACCACCAACTTGTTGGAAGTACGTGAATTGGCTGATTTCCATCCCGTCGAGCCAAACTTCCCAACCAACACCGGCACAACCCATTGATGGGTTTTCCCAGTTATCTTCCACGAAACGAATATCGTGTTCTAGCGGGTTAATGCCAAGTTTTTCCAAGCTTTGTAAGTATAAATCCTGCACGTTTTCTGGTGAGGGTTTCATGACCACTTGGAATTGGTGGTGTTGGTACAACCGGTTGGGGTTCTCACCATACCGACCATCAGCAGGCCGACGTGAAGGTTCAACGTACGCCGCGTTCCATGGTTCGGGACCGATTGCCCGTAAGAACGTGTAGGGGCTCATCGTTCCGGCCCCTTTTTCTGTATCATATGATTGCATTAACATACAACCTTGATCCGACCAAAACTTTTGCAAGGTTAAGATAATCTCTTGCACTGATAACTTTTTGCTCATTAGTATCCTCCCAAAATTAGTGACTGAACGGCTGATGGCTTTGAAACAGGGGCATCGCTATTCCCAGACTTATGGCACAAAAAAAGTCCCCTGTCGTCGACAATAACGACATAGGGACGATTGGTTTCGCGGTTCCACCCTACTTCTGAGTAACCTCAGCAGCTTAATTACACGGTATTAAAGCTCCGAAAGCGCCAATTAACGACTTTGACTGACCGTTTTTCACCATCACGGTCTCACTGTAAGTCGAATCCGTTAACCTTCTCTCATCAACACTTAACTATTCAGTTCTTCATCATCATAGCTGATGGTCGTTCGTTTGTCAATCCTCATTCTTCCGGGGCGCCAACGGTTGGTACCAACTGCCCATCTGATCGATGAAGCGTTTAGATTTCAATCGAACGCCCACTGAGTTCTGATAGATTTCATCCAAAATCCGGCGTAACTCCGCCGCTGTCCGCGGTTTGACCTTGATCGAATGAACCTTAGCCAAATCCAACACGGAAAACTGACGTAGATAAAAGATCGCTGCTGGACTAGCATGCAAGCGGTGGGGATCCAAATGCCAGTGCTGTTGACAGAGCAAACCGCCGTAACTTTCAGAATAATCTAACGGTAAATCACTTCGACCGCAAACCGTACACCAACGCAACTCTGGGGCCACCCCAAACGGTTGCAATAACTGAATTTCGACCACGTTAGCCACCAGCGCGGGGGCCACATCTTGATCAATCAGTTGCAGCGCACTGGTCAACTGTTGGTACCACCGCCCCACCGGTTGATTATCTGGAAAAGCGACGTCCATTAAGTTCATAACGTACGTGGCATAAGCGTTCAGAGCAATGTCTTGACTAATATGTTCAAGATACTGCACTGACTTGACACTATTAATATACGAGAGACCTTGATCACGTAAATCACCAACGTATTCCCCCATCGTGAACGGCAATAACTCCGCCGCCATTTTGAAGCCACGCCGACGCGCACCGCGGATAAAAAACATCTTCTTGCCATACTCGGCAGTTAAAAACTTGATTAGCATATCGCGTTCCCGGTAGTCCCGGCGAAAGAGCAAAATGCCGTTAAAATTCGTGACCATTTGTTGGGCCATCCGGATCACCTAGCGATTCTAATAGTCATCTTGCCGATAGCCATAGCTGGCTAGCAAGTCTTGACGGTCCTTCCAGTTCTCTTGGACTTTTACCCAGAGCTCAAGGTAGACCTTATCCCCAAGTAAGTGTTCAATATCACGCCGAGCTAACGAGCCAATCTTCTTGAGCATGCTACCACCCTTACCGATGATGATGCCCTTTTGCGAAGACCGTTCAATAATAATCGTGGCCTGAACGTGAATTTTTTCTTCATCTTGACGTTTGATCGAATCAATCACGACCGCCGTTGAATGGGGAACTTCTTGACGAGTCAATTCAAGAACCTTTTCACGAATCAATTCAGAAATGATAAACCGCTCTGGATGATCCGTAATTTGGTCGGACGGATAATACTGCGGTCCTTCCGGCAATTGGCCCTTCAAGGTCGTCAGTAGTTCATCAACGTTATTTCCTTCAAGCGCGGAAATTGGATAAACTTCCTTCCACGGCAAAGCGTCTTTATACTGATCCATAATCTCCAAGAGATGATCTGGATGGACTTGATCAATTTTATTAATCACTAAATAAATCGGTTGTTTAACCGTTTTAAGACGATCGATAATAAAGTTATCCCCGGCACCACGCCGTTCGTCCGCATTAATCATGAATAGTACGGCATCCACTTCACCCAAAGTTGACAAGGCGGACTTGACCATAAAGTCACCTAATCGACTATGCGGTTTGTGAATCCCAGGGGTATCAATGAAGACCATCTGCGTATCCGCAGTGGTATAAATCCCCTGGATACGGTTCCGCGTCGTTTGGGCTTTGTCAGACATAATGGCGACTTTTTGCCCAACGACCCGATTCAATAGTGTTGATTTACCGACATTGGGACGACCAATAATCGCCACAAAGCCGGAATGAAATGCTTGTTGTTCTGCCATAATTAATTCCTTTCAATCTTGTCCAATCGTTAACCAATTACTAGTTTAACCAACTGACAATTAAGTTCCAAATTTTAGGTGCAAACAACACTAACCCAACTAAGACGGCAAAGGCCGCGGCAAACACTACCGCACCAGCCGCAATGTCCTTAATTTTTTTAGCTAGGGGACTGAAATTAGGCCCAGTGATCATATCGGACAGATTTTCTGCAATCGTATTGTTAATTTCACATAAGATGACCAGAAAAATCGCTAATGCTAGCCACAGCCATTCGTTAACGCTCAAGTGAACCCACCAGCCAGCAAACAAGGCCACCGCCCCCAGTACAAGGTGTGTTCGCATATTACGTTCTTCAATCACAACCGTTTTAAGCCCAGTCCACGCGTGTAGCCAGGACTGCCAAAACGAGTGATTTTTGCCAACCTGTAGCCGATCTGGTCTATTTTTCGAGGCCATAAGCGTCCAGAATCTGGCGTTGCAATGTAAACATTTCGGTTTCATCCGCTGGCTGAAGATGATCATACCCATTTAAATGTAAAAAGCCGTGAACGACCAAGTAACCTAGCTCGCGCGCCTCCGAATGGTTCAAAAAAGCGGCTTGTTCGCTAACCTTATCAACTGATATCATAATATCCCCGAGATTTAGTGGCATTTCCGCCGCCATCTCCGGATCCATCACAATCAAATCATCCTCGTCATCGTCGTGCATCGCAAAACTAATAACATCAGTTGGACGATCGACACCCCGATACTGTTCATTGATTTTTTGAATAGCATCGTTATTCATCAGGGTCACCGAGACCTCGGTATCATCCCGTAACTTTAACGTCTGACCAGCAAGATCAATTAAATCCCGAATCAATTGCAACTGTTCTGGCTGCGCTCCCGTTGTTGTTTGGTCGTATAATTCTAAATCCATAAGTGCCCCCTAGCGTTGTTCCACACGGTCGTACGCCGTAATAATCTTGGCAACGACCGGATTTCTGACCACATCATCCGCCGTAAATTTAACGAACGCGACATTGCTAATGCCGCCCAAAATCTGTTCGGCTTGAATCAAGCCACTCTTAGTATGGTGTGGTAAATCAATTTGTGAGATATCACCATTAACAATCATCTTGGCACCGAAACCTAGCCGCGTCAAAAACATCTTCATCTGGGCATTCGTCGTATTCTGTGCTTCATCCAAGATGACGAACGCATGGTCAAGCGTCCGTCCCCGCATATAAGCCAGCGGTGCGATTTCGATGATACCACGATCCATTAAGCGCTGCGTATGTTCAGCGCCATAAATATCGTACAACGCATCATAAATTGGCCGCAGGTACGGATCGACTTTTTCCTTTAAATCACCAGGTAGAAAGCCAAGACTCTCACCAGCTTCAACCGCTGGCCGCGTCAAAATCAGCTTCTCGACATCGCCCCGTTTTAAGGCTGCAATTGCCATCACAACGGCAAGATAGGTCTTCCCAGTCCCGGCTGGACCAATACCAAACGTAATATCACTTTTAGCAACGGCTTGCACATACTGCCGCTGACCAAAGTTTTTGACACGAATGGGCCGTCCACGATTGTCCTTAATTAAGGTCTCTGAATAGAGGTCTTTAAAGTAATCCAAAGTCCCCCGGTTGACCATCTTAATAGCGCTAATAACATCTGGCGCCCCAATCTGAATACCTTGTTTAATTAAACTCGTTAAATTATCTAGTACTGCTTGCGTATTATGAACAGCAACCTCGTCATCACTGCTGATCGTCATTTGATCCCCAAACACGTGCAATTGAACGTGTAATCCATCCTCAAGCAAAGCTAAGTGGGCGTCTTCTGGTCCTAATAACGCGACTGACTGGGCCGGATCAGCAATGAGAAATTTTTGTTCATATTTTGAGTTTTCGGTCAAAAACATGGACTCCTTTATTGACAGATTTAATCACCATTATTTAATAATGGCACCCGCAGTTAGCGTGATAACCACGCTGATTTCAGCAGGTATTTGTTAGTTAATCATAGCATAAAAGCCCCCATCGAACCAGTACAAGGACGCCTCGACATTCGACAACGATTTTCTGAACAGCATTTTTCTTTCGAGCGATTAAATTGGCACGCTATCAATCAACGTAAGCCCAGTTAGATCAGTCCCTGCACCCATTGCTGATACTTAATCCGAACAACCGGTACTGCATTTCTGATCAACCAGAAGAAACAAAAAAACCGGAGAAAAATTTCTCCGGTTAACCGTTAATTCAATAATGATTTAACTGTTTGGTTGATCAGCTTGCCATCCGCCTGACCCTTAAGTTTTGGCATCACTGCCCCCATCACCTTGCCAAAGTCACCTTTACCAGTAGCTCCGACTTGTTGAATGGTGTCAGCAACAATCTGTTGAACTTCTTCGTCCGACAATTGTTTTGGCATGTACTGCTCAACAATTGCAATTTCTGCTTTAACGCCGTCGACTAAATCTTGACGACCCGCATTTTCGAATTCACTTAATGATTCGCGCCGTTGTTTCAGTTCACGTGAGAGCACGCTTACTTCCTCATCAGCCGTTAAATCATGGCCAACATTAATTTGTTCATTCATCAATGCTGACTTAAGCATCCGTATAACGCTGAGGGCTTGCTTATCGCGTGCCTTCATCGCAGCTTTTAGATCACCATTGAGTGTATCGATTAAACTCATTGGTTTTCCCTCCTCGTTAGGTCATTAGTAATCAATACTAATTACTTGAAACGACGACGGTTCTTACGCTTACGTGCTGCTTCAGATTTTAACTTCTTCTTCACACTTGGTTTTTCGTAGAATTCCCGTTTGCGGTATTCTTGTAAAGTACCACTCTTTGAAACGGTACGCTTAAAGCGACGAAGAGCATCATCAAGAGATTCGTTTTTACGAACGACTGTTTTTGCCATGTTAAATTCCCTCCCTCCGAGCTCAAAAAGTAACCGTTAAATTATGCATACTTACACATAACGCAACTGTTCTAGTAAATTATACATAAATTGAAAAAGGCCGTCAACCAAAGTTTACAATTTCCTTAAAATAAATCGTTAAGAGCAACGTCAGTTCGGACAGTAAATCGTTTTCATCCCCCGCCAGCTATGCTACACTAAGACTATTATCGAACCGAAATGAGGTTATTCTATGTCAGCAATTAAAGTCTTTATTTTATCTGATTCTATCGGTGAAACAGCTCATAACGTGGCCTTAGCTGCCGCTGCACAATTCTCCGACTATGACATTCGCTATCAGCGTTTCCCATTTGTCCGCACCGACTCACTGCTCCAGACGGTTTTGTCGCAGGCACTGAAGGAACACGCCGCCATCTTTCATACGTTTGTCGATCGCCGGCTCAGCCAAATCGTTAACCAATTTTGCGAAGCGCACGAGTTGCCTTATTATGACGTCATTACACCAGCTTTAGATACTTTTTCACAGATTACGCACGTCCAACCGTCCAATCACCCCGGTACCGTACACGCGTTAAACACCAACTACTTCGACCGGATCAACGCGATCGAATTTGCGGTCACTTACGATGATGGTAAGAATCCGAGTGGCTTTTTAGAGGCCGACGTGGTCTTACTGGGTGTCTCCCGGACCTCTAAGACTCCCCTGTCACTCTACTTAGCTAATCGTAACCTGAAAGTCGCCAACTTGCCACTAGTTCCTCAGGCTCAAATTCCTGACGAAATTTGGAAAGTTGATCCGAAAAAGATTTTTGGCCTAACTAACGATCCTGAAAAGTTAAACGATATTCGACGGCAGCGAATGGTCCAATATGGGCTTAATCCCGACACCATGTATTCCAACACGGATAAAATTAAAGCCGAGTTGGAATACGCCGACAAGATCTTCAAAAAGATTGGGTGTTTAGTTATCAATGTCGCTAATAAGTCAATCGAAGAAACCGCCACTTTAATTACCGAAAGCTTGAATACTGACGACACTAACAATGGCTAGTATCACTAATTGCCAACTCACCGATACCGCCTAAGTTTTCCTGACAATCAGCGCGTGCCACCTTCTAACGGTCAGCGCGCGCTTTTTTGCATCATTTTTCTTATCATTAATCAGGTCAGCTACTAATCATCAGTCGTGTCACTCACACGAGCTCGACACCACCGTCAACGTGCAACACTTGCCCAGTCATAAACTCATTTTGCATCAAATAAACATACGCCGACGCGACTTCGGCGGGCGTTGCCACGCGTTTCAAGGGATTACCAGCACTGACGGTCGCAGCCTGGGCCGCCAATTGTGCGTCCGATAGTTGGCGCCAAAGACCAGTCGGCGTCCAAGTCGGTGCAACTGCATTGACGCGATAGTCAGGCGCCAACTCTACGGCAAGTCCAACGACCATCGTATTAATGGCTTGATTGCCAACAATCGCTCCGGAGGCATTATCTGGCCGCCCACCAGCACCCG
Organism: Lactiplantibacillus sp. 3062; assembly: GCF_055413545.1. Lineage (NCBI taxonomy): Bacteria > Bacillati > Bacillota > Bacilli > Lactobacillales > Lactobacillaceae > Lactiplantibacillus > Lactiplantibacillus sp. 3062. Next base: position 76,948 of record NZ_JBVAYE010000002.1, on the reverse strand, counting down.
AAGTAAAAATCAGCGAACCGTGTTGGTTAAGATGGTGGCTGGCTAATTGGGCCACTTGCAGATTTGCAAAAAATTTATCTTCAACCGTCTGCCGAATCGCTGCAATCGAATTGTCCAAGAACCCCCCACCCATTGCACCACCTAACATTGAGACGACGTGGTCAAATGCGGGCTGAGCTGCAAAAAAAGTTTTTAGTTGCGCCAGATTTTGTGCGTCTAACGCCGTTCCAGTCAAATGGTCTGATGGGCCTAATTGGGTGATGGCAGCTGTTACGTGCGCCGCCGTATGACCGATAATATGGACATCGGCGCCTTCCTGTAAGGCTTGGCGAGCAATTGCCATGCCGAAACCCGAAGTACCACCAATCACTAATAGCCGCTGTTTTTTCAATTGCATCGTCATTTTCCTCCTTCTAAAACAAAAAACGACAACCGACTAGCGATTATCGTTCAATTCTCATTAACGTTGCTGTTCAATATCTTCAATCAAATGCGGATTAAACTGCCCGGCCCGAAGCATTGCAATCTCATACTTATAAGGTGGCAATTGATGTTTCTTATCTTCCCCGACATACGGCGTTTCTAAAATCTTGCTGATGTCTGGCAATTGCGGATGATGGGCGACCTTATTCAAAGTATCAAAGCCAATCGTTCCCATACCGATATTCGTGTGCCGGTCCTTGTGAGCACCTTGAGGATTCTTAGAATCATTGAGATGGATCACTTTCAAACGATCCAGCCCAATCACATGATCAAATTCATTCAGGACACCGTCGAAATCGTCCTTAATCGCGTAACCGGCATCACTAGTATGACAAGTATCAAAGGTAACCGATAACTTTTCATTATAAGTCACCCCATCGATCATCTGCGCGAGTTCTTCAAACGTCCGGCCAACTTCAGTTCCTTTGCCAGCCATCGTTTCTAGCGCGATTTGAACGTGCTGCTCTGGCCGAATAACCGCGTTCAGTCCCTTGATGATCTGCGTAATGGCAACATTCGCTCCGGCACCAATATGTGCTCCCGGATGGAGCGTTAATTGTGTTGCGCCAACGGCATCTGCACGCTGGATCTCTTGATAGAGAAAGTCCGTTGCAAACTCAAAATAACCCGGCTTTTTCGTATTACCTAAATTAATGATGTATGGGGCATGTACGACGATCTGCCGGAGGTCATGAGCCTCGATTATCGGCTGTGCTTCGTCAATTTTCAGTTCGTCAATTGGTTTACGCCGTGTATTTTGGGGTGCGCCCGTATAGATCATAAATGTGTTGGCGCCGTAACTTGCCGCCTCATTGGCAGATCCGAGCAACATGTCGGGTGCCTTCATCGAAACATGTGAACCTAATCTAAGCATTGTAGTCCCATCCTTTTCGCAAGTTTACTAATTCCTGTCATACCTTAAAGTTGCCGGATACATATGATACCGGCATGATCACTCATTATCCAAATAAATCTGTCAAGTTATTCTAAGCGGTTGTGGTCACCCGTGGATAAAAGTACGCCAAGGTCCGCTCAATCGCATGACCGTCATTACGCGTATTCCATAACTGATTAAACTGGGTTAACTGTAACGGCGCACCCGGCATTGCTAGGACATGATTCAAGTCCACCACCGTCCGGACTAATGGTCCCGGCGCCCAGTCCCTAAAATCAGCTTGCAGGCCCACTTCTTGCTCATAGTGGTCCCAGTCAAAGACATAAAAAACGATTTTTTGACAATTTGGTAACAACGCGTAGTCAAACACAACTGAGGAGTAGTCACTGACCAAAGTATTAGCGACCGTCAACAATTCATCGGTACTAAACTCAGGTACCAATGTCACTAGGTCCGGGTAACGGGCTTGCAAATCACGTTCCTGCTCGGCCAAATGGGGATGTAACTTAATAATCAAGTGTTGGTCGGGCCGCAACTTTAATTGCTTAAAATCAGCCGGCAACGCAAATTGAACACCGGCTCGATAAGTCGGCGCATACAAAATAACTTCCTGTTGTTTAAACGCCGGATACTTCTGATAAATGGCCGTTGCGGTTTGCATCACCCAGTCGGACTTACAATACCGATCCGAACGAGGATATCCCAAGACCCGCATCCGCGTCTGTGGGACGTGATAACTCGCTGCAAAAATCGTTCCCATCTTCTCAGAACCAACCACGTAATCAGTAATCTGATCATACACGGTCTGAAACCGACGCCGATCATCTGCGGGCCGCTGTGCCGTCTGTGGATCACCCCAACCAAATGTTTTGACCGCGCCAGCAGCATGCCAGAGTTGAATCAGTCGTTGTGGGGCCTGCCGCGTCAAGCCAGCGGTAAAGCCATAATAATTATCAAGATAAACGTCCGCTGCCCGGGTAATGACGGGAATTCCCGTCAAGGCAAATCGAACTGAATCATGAAACGGCCGTGTCGCAATTCCCGCCTGTGCCAGTTGTGCCGCCCCGGTGGCTGCACTCGGCAAGTAATAAACAGTCAAGCGCCCGGGAACGCGCTGGTTCAACTGCTGAATAAAATCCAAATTGTCCGCAAAGCTCATCAAATAAATCACCTGATCATTTTTGCTAAAGTGCGCTAGCCACGATACAACTCGCACCAGCCAGACATAAATTACTTTCTTCACACTGGCCATCCTTTCATTTCATCATTAATTATTGGTAAAGCGTGCCCTACGTGACAATCAAAAATGTGCCAGCTCAATTACGCTTAAAAAGTTCAGATTGGCGTCAACTTACTTGAGCCGTCTGCCTTCGTCCACTAAATATAAACAACTATTTTTCAAGTCTGTTCCCCATTAGTTGTTCATTAGCTCTGGGTCTAACTGATATGGACTTATGATCCAGCAATAACACAATGCTTGTATTATATAACAGATGCCCACACTTCGGCTAGTCGGGTCACTATTAATAGTGGTGTAAAAGTCGTCCCCGAACGCCTAATCAAAAAGTGCTTGCAAACAAGTCCCGAAAGTCCTGTTTGCAAACACTTTTAATCTGATAAATTCATCAAGGCTTCGGTTCATAAAAGTGACCGAGAATCTTGACCGTATCTGAAATACTAACGAAAGCGTGCGGGTCAGATTCGGCCATGGCCGCCTTCAATTCGCCCATTTCGTAACGCGTGATGACTGTAAATAAAATCGTTTTATCATCATGTTGATAAGCACCTTCAGCGTTGTGTACGATGGTAACGCCACGACGAATCCGATTTTGAACGCTATCAATCACCGTTTTAGGGCGACTCGTAATAATCATCACTTGCATCTTCTGTTGGCGCGTATACGTCATATCCATGACCCGACCATTTACAAACAACCCGAGTGCGGAATAAAAGGCATATGGCCACCCGTAAACAAAGCCAGCCGCAATGACAATGATCGAGTTGAACGCCATGTTGATCGTCCCAATACTGCGACCCGTTTTACGGCGTAACACGATACCGATAATATCGAGGCCACCGGTTGAAATCCCATTTTTGAGGGCCGTTCCGGTCCCGAAACCATTAACAGCACCCCCAAAAATCGCACAAATGATGGGGTCATGGGTCAAACCAACTGGGGCAATCAGTTTGATCATAATACTAGATAGCGTAACAGCTAAGAACGTATACAACGTAAACTTATGCCCAATCGATCGCCACGCAATAATAAACATTGGAACATTCAAAATAAACAGTAACGCCGCAGTTGAAATCTGAACGGGAAGAAACTTGCTCATCAAACTATTAATCAATTGTGCAAGCCCAGTGATTCCTGAAGAATAAATATGCCCCGGCGTCCAAAAGTAGTTCATGGCAATGGAAACTAAAATGGCGTATATAAAAGCAGTTGACGCTTTCACAACATCACGATGGTGTTTGGATAACTGCTGAAAATCATCCATGAATTAAGTGTGCTCCTTTACGTTTTTGCTTTCGTTATTGTAACACGCCGATTTGCAAACGGCCGGTCTTTTGCAGTATTCTGCTAAAAGTCTCACGTTTCTCAGCAAACTCCCATTAATCAATCCGACTAAATTCCAGAACGAGCCCCGCTACGATAGTTATTGTTAGATCACACCTATCGCGATGACCAGCAACTCACGCTTAGTCCACTTTAGGTGCATCGGCCCACTGCTCGGCGATGAAATCAGCGCGGCCACCCGCTTCTTGTTCCGCAAATACCACTGGATTATTTTTATAAAAGCGTTGGTGGCGTGCCTCGGCTGGATAAAATGGTTTGGCATCCTCAATCGCCGTTACAATTGGTTTACTAAATCGTTCGCTCACGTGTAATGCCCGTTTAGACGCTTCCGCGATCCGCCGTTGTTCCGGACCATTCACAAAAATGACCGGCCGATAATTATCACCACGATCTTGAAATTGCCCCATTGCATCAGTAGGATCCGTTTGATGCCAATAAATATTGACTAATTCCGTGTAACTAATGATATCGGGATCAAACGTAATTTTGACAGCTTCAGTATGACCCGTCGTATGCGCTTTGACGTCTTCGTAAGTGGGATTTTTCGTGTGTCCACCAGTATAACCCGAGACAACACTGTCGATTCCGGGTTGACTATCAAAAGGCTGAACCATGCACCAAAAACATCCACCCGCAAAAATTGCTGTTTCCATGAGAATTCCTCCAATTAAATATTAATATAAATTTAACACTAATTAAAAAGAACGTCCATTCCTGGACGCTCTTAATATTTTTATTCGGTTGGTTCATCATCCGTTACGGGATTGGTAATATTCAAATCCAAATCAGCTAATTGCTGGTCAGAAACCCGCGATGGTGCATTGGTCATTGGTTCTGACGCCTTGGAATTCTTAGGGAAGGCGATCACTTCACGAATGTTGTCGTTACCTGATAATAACATCGCGAACCGGTCTAACCCGATTGCTAAGCCACCATGAGGCGGAAAGCCCATGTCAAGGGCATCCAGTAAGAACCCAAATTGTTCTTGGGCTCGTTCCTTAGTGAAGTCCAATGCCTTGAACATCTTTTCTTGTAATTCGCGGGTATGAATCCGGATCGACCCGCCCCCGAGTTCATAACCATTCAAGATGATATCATATGATTGTGCATGGGCTTTGTGTGGATCTTCGCCATCATTCAAGTAATGAACATCTTCTTCATTGGGCATTGTGAATGGATGGTGAGCTGGTACCCAGCGCTCGATGCCTTCATCATATTCAAACAATGGCCAGTCAACGACCCATAGGTAAGCGTATTGATCTTGATCAATCAAGTCAAGTTCCTTAGCAATCGCGGTCCGTAAGTAACCCAGCGTGTCAGAAACTACTTTGAAACTGTCGGCAGCAAACAATAATAAGTCGCCTGGTTTAGCAGCAGCAGCACTCGTAATGGCTTCAAAGTCACCATCGTTCTTGAAGAATTTCGCAACGGGACCACTAAAGCCGTCGTCAGTGACCTTCATCCAAGCTAAGCCCTTAGCCCCAAACCGTTTAACGTACTCCGTGTACGCATCGATTTGCTTTCTAGAATATTGATCAGCACCGCCAGGAACTGCAATCGCCTTGACCAGGCCACCATTAGCGAGTGCATTATCAAAGACTTTAAAACCGGCGTTAGAAACGGCCGCGCCCATGTCTTTGAGTTCCATACCAAAGCGCACATCCGGCTTTTCAGAACCAAAACGGTCCATAGCTTCTTGCCAAGTCATCCGCGTAAACGGCGTCTTGATGTCAACACCTTTGACGTCCTTCATGACTTGCTTAATCAAGCCTTCAGTATAGGACTGAATTTCCTCAGCCGTTAAGAAGGATGTCTCCATATCAATCTGGGTAAATTCAGGCTGACGGTCACCCCGCAAATCTTCATCACGGAAACAGCGTGCAATTTGATAGTAGCGATCAAAACCGGCCCCCATCAGCAATTGCTTAAAGAGTTGTGGTGATTGTGGTAACGCGTAAAAATGCCCTTGATAGACCCGCGAAGGCACTAAGTAATCCCGGGCCCCTTCTGGCGTCGACTTCGTTAAGAACGGCGTTTCAATATCATAGAACCCGTTGGCATCAAAATAGCTATGAACTGCTTGGGTGATGCCATTACGAATTTTCAATCCACGTTGCATTTCTGGCCGACGCAAGTCCAAGTAACGGTACTTCAAGCGCAATTCATCTGATACGTTAATGTCATCTTGAATATAAAATGGCGGGGTTTTCGCCTTATTTAAGATTTTGGCATCGTGAATCTCAACTTCAACTTTACCAGTCTTCATGCGGTCATTAACAGCGTCAGCATTCCGATTAACAACGGTTCCTTGCACTTCAATGACGTATTCGCCCCGTAACTGATCTGCTACCGCCAAAGCATCCGCTGAAAATTCCTGACTAAAGACTAATTGCACAATTCCTTCACGGTCCCGTAAATCAATAAAAATCAAACTCCCAAGGTCGCGGCGTTTTTGTACCCAACCTTGTAAAGTGACCGTTTGGCCTAAATAATCCTCATTGATGAGACCCGCATATGTGGTCCGTTTCATAAACGCTTCCTCCTTATAAATCTGCAAACTTGCCGTTCACACTACTTATCTAAAACTTGATGAGCATCTTGATAGATGTCCGCCATCGCAACCTTGGTTTCCTCACCAGTAGCCATAGCCTTCAAGTTAACGACCTGATCAGCCAGCTCGGTTTCGCCCACCGTCATCGTGTAACGGGCATTCAAGCGATCAGCACTCTTGAACTGAGCTTTAGGCTTGCGATCCAAGTAATCCCGTTCGGCCTTATAACCGGCTGCCCGTAATGCCTGTACCAGCTTCAAAGTCGTAGCACTAGCAGTGTCGCCAATTCCCACAACATAGACGTCCAACTGATCATCAGTTGGTACCGCAATGTTTTCAGCATCCATCAACACTAATAGTCGTTCAACACCTAGGCCAAAGCCAACACCCGAAACTTCAGGGCCACCTAATTCCTTAACCAATCCGTTGTAACGACCCCCAGCACAGATCGTCGTGTAGCCCTTGCCTAACGCTTTTGAGTGGGTCATAATTTCAAAAATCGTATGGTTATAATAATCTAATCCCCGGACCATCGTGGCATCAATCTCGTACGGAATTGCTAATGCATCTAAATACGTCTTAGTTTGATCAAAATGCGCTTGAGCTTCCGGAGACAAGTAATCTAAAATCGATGGTGCATCGGCCACAAATTGTTGATCTTCCGGTGCCTTACTATCTAAAACCCGCAATGGATTCTTGTGTAACCGTTCCTTGGAGTCATCACTCAATTCATCAAAGTGTGGTTCCAAATAATCAATCAAGGCTTGTCGGTAATCATCACGCGTTTGTTGATCACCCAACGTGTTGATGACCAGTTTCAAATCAGTCAAGCCAAAGGTTTTAAGTAAGTTATAGCCCATTGCAATTACTTCAACGTCTAGGGCAGCACTTTCACTACCAAAAGCTTCCACGCCTAATTGGTGGAACTCACGTAACCGACCTGATTGGGGCCGTTCATAACGGAACATTGGTCCCATGTAATAAACCTTGTATGGTTTGAGAACTTGCGGACCGTACAACTTGTTTTCAACGAACGCCCGGACGACGCCGGCAGTTCCTTCTGGGCGGAGCGTAATGTGCCGGTCACCCTTGTCATGAAAATCGTACATTTCCTTCGTTACAATATCAGAAGTATCCCCCGCTGAACGTGAGAAGACCTCGAAGTTTTCAAACATCGGTGTCCGGATCTCTTTGAATTGATAAGTCTTGAAGACGGCACGAGCCGTTGCTTCAACGTATTGCCACTTTTCACTATCGCCAGGCAAAATGTCGGCGGTGCCTTTAGGCCGTTGATATCTCATTAATAGTTCCTCCCTTGATTGCAATCGACAAAAAAAGCGCCCTTGATTATTTACCAAGGGCGCTATTAGCGCGGTACCACCTTTTTGAGTACTAATTGATAACGTCTGTAATCACAGGCGGAACGCTGCCGTTCACCTCAAAAGCGTCTCCTCATTGCGCACTATCCGGAATTCTCAGCACTTACCGGTCTCTGGTTATAGTGGCGTACAATGCTCTTACTTTCTCTGCGGTCGATTGATTAATATATGGTTAAAGTTACACGAAAATCACTTAAAAGTCAACGATTCTAGTTAAAATTATCTCAAGATTTCGTCGGCCAGCTGTTTTTTTGGTATACTATTTGCAGCACTTCAAATTGCAATTATCTTAAATCTAGTTGGTGACAAAGCATGCAAGTTTTAAAACAATTTTGGCGTCAAATCACAGTCACGGTTATTTTTATTGGCCTAGTGATTGGCTTTGTAGTGCTATTAGCGACTAATAACACTGCGACTGTTAACATTGCCAACGTCAATATTCGTAGCGGTCCAGGCATGAGTTACGCGATCGAGGACGCTACGTCTAAGGGCACCAAGGTCCACATTATGAAACGCAAAAATAATTGGCTATACGTCCGTTATGCGGATCATAAATTCGGCTGGATTGCTAGTTGGTTAGTCAACGAACATAACAGTCAGTTGACTAAAACCACCAAAATCTCTGAAGCCACCATCGTTTTAGATCCCGGACACGGCGGTTCTGATTCCGGGGCGCTCTCGAGCAAGGGCAAGATGGAAAAAACGTACACGTTACGGGTCGCTAAAGCTGTAGCTAAAAAGCTCCGGGCTGCTGGCGCACACGTTGTTTTAACCCGTGATTCAGATGAATACGTCGGCCTGAGTGCGCGTCCCGCAATCGCAAACAAGCTTCATGCAGACGCCTTCATCAGCTTCCACTTTGACAGCTCACCAGAAAAAAACACGGCTTCTGGGATCACGACCTATTACTATCATAAGTCAACCTCACTAGCACTAGCCAAGGCGTTAAACAATAACGTCTCGACCTTGCCAATTCCTAGTAAAGGAACGGACTTCGGTGACTTTCTGGTCATTCGTGATAATTCACGACCATCCGTATTGATGGAACTGGGTTATATTAATGATAAGTCGGACTTCAAGACGATCAGTTCTAAAAAGTACCCTCAAGAAGTAGCGCACGCGGTTTACGCCGGATTGAGTACCTACTTCGCCAATCAATAATAATGCAGTCAGCATGAAGTCTTTGAAAGTGGCCGTTATTCCAGTGACTGGGATAACGGCCACTTTTCGCGACTACTCAATCGATGAATCGCATATCAACTGACGCGGTTTACCTAAATAACCGTCTATTTGCCTGCACTTTAGCTCCGTACCGGACGTCTAACCTCATTTCACACTCTTACGGATCAACGCCACTAATTGTTAATAACAATTAATTGCGTTACAGTGATGGTAACCGTATTTAACATCGCAGCAAGGAGGAGTTAACATGCACTTAACAAAAACTTGGCTCGCACAACTACCACTCACTGACATTCAGCAAGTGCAACCAGTGAGCGGTGGCGACATCAACGCGGCCTTTCAAATCATCACCCGTCATCACCAATATTTTTTGAAGGTTCAGCCGCACAACGACGTTACTTTCTTTGACCACGAAGTCGCTGGATTGCGACTACTTGGTGCAGTGACTAAGACACCGCGTGTCATCGCCAGTGGCACGATTGCCACAGACGGTTATCTCTTATTAGATTGGCTAGCGACCGGGACTGGCAGTCAGTCCGCACTGGGAGCGGCTGTCGCCAAAGTTCACCATCAACACCACGCCCAATTTGGTCTTGACCACGACTTCACAGCTGGCAAGTTACCGAAAATTAATCATTGGCAGACTGATTGGGCAACTTTCTATACACAACAACGTTTAGATGTATTAGTCAATTTGGCTAAGGAACACCATTTATGGTCAGAAACGCGTGAAATGCATTATCACCGCTTACGACAACAACTGTTGCAAGATTCCCACATGCATACGGTAAAACCAAGCCTGTTACATGGCGATTTGTGGTCAGGTAATTACTTATTTGACACGACCGGTACGCCCGTTTTGATCGATCCCGACGTGTTTTACGGTGACCGAGAGATGGATCTGGCCATGACGACGATTTTTGGTGGTTTTGATACTGATTTTTATCAGGCTTACCAAGCAGCCTACCCGGTTGCGCCCGGTATGCAAGACCGCCTACCAAGCTACCAACTCTATTATTTACTGGCCCACCTGAACCTGTTTGGTGAAACATACGGACCAGCCGTTGACCGAATTCTCATGCAATATTAATACAAGCCTCGCGACCCGTGCAGCTCATTGAGAGGACTCGGTCACGAGGCTTGTATACAATTTTTTAGCTACAATCATCAGCTATCACAATATTTCGAGTGTCTAGACTAGTCGACAAAGGTCAATAAGTCGTTTAAATCCGTAACTTGAACTTCCGGGGCACTAGTCACCGTAATCAGGCAGTCAATATCAAATAAATATCCGGCAATCCCAGCATTGTGACCGGCATCGATATCCAAGTTGCGATCACCCACCATAACGGCGCGTTGACGGTCGACCTGGTGTTTATTCAATAAATAATTCAACGCAGCTGGATCAGGTTTACGTGGGAATGGCTGAGCAGCCGTGACCGCATCTGTGAAATATTGGGCTAAACCCGCTCGTTGTAAATAGGCTTGTGCGCTTTCGTCACGATGGGTCATCAAATAATTGTGACCACCAACTGCGATAACTTTTTCAAGCACCGCTTGAGCACCCGCAAAGGCGGCCGGTGCATGCTGTAATTGTGGCTCCCAACGTTGATAGCCCGCCCGTAAATCATGCCAATCCCAACCATACTGAGCCGCAACCATTCTTTCCGCATAACCAACTGACTGTTGCCGCATCAGCTGGTACGTTGTATCAGCCGGAATAGTCCCACCTAACTCGGCAACTGCTTTTTGGAAAGCTTGGACCATGGCTGGATAAGTATCTAACAAGGTTCCATCGAGGTCCCATAAAAACTCACGCATCTCATTCACTCCCGCTAATAATTGTAATAGCCAAAAAGCTGAAAGTACCGGATTGGTCTTTCAGCTTTTACTTCAACGTTGATCAGTATCATAACAAATCGTGACCGGCCCATCGTTAACCAAGGAAACTTGCATATCGGCACCAAATTCACCAGTCGCAACGGTCACGCCACTGGCAGCTAATTGCTGATTAAATGTATCATACAATTTGCTAGCCAATTCAGGATTACCCGCCGCTGTAAAACTTGGTCGATTACCATGGCGCGTCTCCGCGTATAACGTAAACTGCGATATCGACAAGATTGCTCCACCGACTTGTTGAATATTCAAATTCATTTTTCCATCTGCGTCACTAAAAACGCGGAGGTTTAAAATCTTATGCGCGATGTAATCCAATTCGGCTTGACCGTCGCCATCTTGAAAACCAACCAATAGGACGAAACCGTGGTCAATCGTGCCTCGAACTTTCCCATCAATACTAACTTGTGCCTGCTGTGACCGCTGAACAATGACTCGCATAGAAGCCTCCTAAAACATTTTCCGTTCGACAACGTAAAGATCCTGAACATTTTTCAGACTGTCAATGATTCGTTGGAGATGTTCCAAGTTGCGAACCCCCAACGAAACACTAATAATGACCATCTTGTTGTGATCGACCTTACCGTTGACATTAGTCAAAAATTTCGTGTGATTATTGATAACTTTCAACACATCGTTGAGCATGCCATTACGGTTATAACCTTGAATTTCCAAATCAGAATTGTAGTTCGTTCGGTCACCCTCGGGATTCTCCCACTGAACATCAATCAACCGTTCACCATTTGCTTCTGCGCTCTTAACGTTCGGACAATCAACACGGTGAACCGAAACACCGCGCCCCTTCGTAATATAACCAACAATCTCATCACCCGGAATTGGAGAACAGCAATGACTTAGACGTACGAGTAAGTTGTCGACGCCTTGAATAATCACCCCACCAGAAGATGAGACCTTTTGCCGCTTCCGATCCTGCTTCTCCTGATCCTCATTATGATGATCTTTCGATTTCTTCTTCGCTGGCGCTTCCGTAGAGTCTGCCAAAATGGCCTCCTCACGTTCACGCTGCCGATTAGCCTCGCGCTGTTTACGAACATCACTCGTTAACCGGTTAGCAATCCCTACCGGTTGGACGTCACCAAACCCCAAGGCCGCGAACAAATCATCCTCACTACCGTAGTGCATCTTTTGAGCGACCGCCGTCACCTTGTCCTTAGTCATGATTTCTTTTGGATTAAACTCTAAATCACGTAGCTGCTTCTCAAGCAAATCACGACCCGTAATGATGTTTTCCTCACGGTCAGCATTGCGGAAGAACTGTTTGATTTTATTACGGGCCCGCCGCGTATAGACTAATTTCTGCCAATCACGGCTAGGACCAGTTGAACTAGTGGACGTTAAAATATCCACGATATCACCATTTTTGATTTGGTAATCCAATGGAACGATCTTGCCATTGACTTTCGCACCAGTCGTATGGTTACCCACTTCCGTATGGATCGAATATGCCATATCCAGTGGTCCAGCGCCCTTTGGTAATTCTGTCACGTCACCCTTGGGCGTAAAAGCATAGACCCGGTCACTAAAGAGGTCGCCCTTGACGCCCTCCATAAAGTCGGCAGCGTCCTTACTTTCATCCTGTAGCTCAATGATTTCTTTGACTAAGTTCAACTTGTTGCCCGACTGAGTCTCTTGGACCTCGTCGCGTTTACCTTCCTTATACGCCCAGTGTGCTGCGACCCCGTATTCAGCGACCCGGTGCATTTCAAACGTCCGGATCTGTATTTCGAGGGGCTTACCTTCAGGACCGACCACCGTGGTATGCAAAGATTGATACATATTGGCCTTGGGCATCGCAATATAATCTTTAAAACGCCCCGGCATGGGCTTCCATTGTGTGTGAATCGCACCTAAAACTGCATAACAGTCCTTGATTGAATCCACGACCACCCGAATTGCCAGCAGATCGTAAAGTTGGCTAAACTGTTTGTGTTTGTCCCGCATCTTCTTATAAATTGAATAGATATGCTTCGGACGACCATAAATTTCAGCTTCTGGTAGTTCCAGATCATGGAGCGCCTTTTGAATGTCTTGAATGGCAATCTCGATGTACTTTTCACGGTCCTCACGCCGCGAATTCATCAAGTGGACAATGCGATAATACTGTTGAGGATTCAAATAACGTAGTGAAATATCTTCTAGTTCCCATTTAATCGTGCTGATCCCTAATCGATCGGCAATGGGGGCGTAAATTTCCAACGTTTCATTTGCAATTCGCCGCTGTTTATCGGGCCGCAGATGCTGCAATGTCCGCATATTATGCAAGCGATCAGCTAATTTGACAATCATGACTCGAATATCTTTAGACATCGCCAACAGTAATTTACGGTGATTTTCAGCAAGCTGTTCTTTGTTGGACTTGTACCGAATCTTACCCAGCTTGGTGACCCCGTCAACAATAACGGCCACGTCATGACCAAACAGTTCTTCAACGTCTCCTAAAGTAACACCAGTATCTTCCACAACGTCGTGTAAGAAACCCGAAGCGACGGTTTCAGGGTCCATCTTCAATTCAGCTAAGATACCAGCAACTTGAATCGGATGCATAATATACGGCTCACCAGATTGGCGATACTGATCCTTATGCACATAAGTTGCAAAATCACACGCCCGTTTAACTAACGCGACGTGATCACTATTCATATACTTTTGAACCATGTCCAGGACATCCTGGGCAGTCCAGGTAGGTTGTTTGGGCATTTTATCACCACGACTTCCACAAAGATTCTATTTAATAAAAGGCACGTGAGGTTCCCACCCAACGTGCCTTGACAACCGTTTTAACGCAAACTCGCGCGGGGACCAGTTAACCCATATGCTAAGTAGGATATGCCTAAATCAACTAACGCTAAGTAATAGACATACGTTGGGAAAAATAGATAGAGCCCGACAAAACAGCCCACTGGGAATAGCCAGACTAACCAGCCCGTCCGTTCAGTCCGACGAATCCACCAGCCAACGACTGCTGCCAGCACAAAGTCAACTACAAAGAGTAGCCATACAATCTGATGAAACCGGCTAATACTCGTAAATCGTAGCAACCATGGTATCATCACCCCAACGACAAGCGCAATCAGCCAATACTGGCCATTAAACTTACGAATTTTTTCCGTCAAACTAACTCCCTCGCTTACGCTTTATTGCTAAATGACTATGATTATTTATTGTACACCACCGACCGCAAAATTACACTAGTTCGCACCAAAAAGAAACGCTACTTAGTAAGTAGAGGGGTGCCGTTTCGGCCCGCATGATTCGTGGACCCAGGCCCACTGCCGCGATACCAGCAGTTTGTAATGTCGCCACTTCTTGTGGTGCCAAGCCCCCTTCAGGACCAAAAATCGCCAGCAGTCGTTGTGGTGCGGTCATCGTTTTTAACGTCTGCACCAGTTGGCTGCTCTCACCTTGTTTGGCTGATTCCTCCCACGCTACGACCCCGGTATCATATGACACGTGTGCTAACAACTGGTTTAAATCCGTTGCGTAGCTCACACTAGGAATCATCGTCCGGTGTGACTGTTCAGCCGCGCCCTGCGCAATTTTCGCCAAGCGGGCCAACTTGCGGGCCCGCTTATTCGCTGCCCATTTAGCCACTGCCCACTGACTATCGAAAAACACGAAGGCGCTCGCACCTAATTCAGTACCACGTTGTACGATCTGTTCGGGTTTATCGCCTTTAGACAACCCACAAGCAATAGTCACTGGCAACGGCAATTCAACATGGGGCGTCGTAACGGCCGTGATTGTCGCTGTAGCTGTTCGACCATCGCTTTTCACCAAATCCGCCAGCACGACTTGATGTGTCGTCGTAACAAATTCCGCAGTGTCCCCCGGTTGTGCGCGCATCACCTTGACCCAGTGTTTGACCGTCTCACCCGTGATAGTGAACGTTTGCCCAATCGTTGTCGTAATCGGTGTTGATAAAAAGTATCGTTGCATTTCAGTCCTCCACTAATCTTCAGCTGTTGGTAGATAAGCCACGATACCGTGCCAGTCACCCATTTGCGTATGTTGTGTAATTTGGAAGCCCGCTTCCTTAATTGTCGTCATGACGACCTGGAACTTATCATCGATGATGCCAGAGGTAATGAAATAGCCGCCCCGTTTTAAGTTTTGACGGGCTTGTGGTACCAACGGAATAATAATTTCAGCCAAAATGTTGGCAACGATAATATCAGCCTGCGTGTCAATCCCAGCTAGTAAATCATTGGCAGCCACGTGAACATCTTTGGCAACTGGATTCAAGTCCAAATTCGTTTGAGCTGATGCCACAGCGACATCGTCAAGATCGTAAGCTTCTACTGCACCGACGCCCATCGCTTTGGCCGCAATACTCAATACCCCGGACCCAGTACCCACATCGATCAAGTGTTCACCACCATTGATCACAGTTTCAAGCGCCTGCAAACAGAGCTTGGTTGTCGGATGCGTTCCGGTACCAAAAGCCTGACCAGGATCTAGTCGCAACACAAGCTCACCTGATTGCACTGGTTGGTACTGTTCCCAACTTGGCACAATCGTCAAATAGCGCGTAACCCGGACGGGGTGATAGTATTTTTTCCAGGCCGTCGCCCAGTCTTCATCCGATAAAGCCGTCATACTGACTTCATTAGGTGCTGGATTCAACCCAAAATCAGTCAGCTGACTAACCCGCTGCTTGATCGTTGGAATGACTTCCGGTACAAACACCGTCTCAGGATAATAAGCAGAAATCTTCGCCCCACTGGTAACGTGTGGAATCGTCGCCAAATCGATGATCTCACCATACCGATCAGGCTTTAAATTCTGATAATCCAAGGCATCATCAATTTTGACGCCACTGGCCCCGGCTTCCATTAAAATGTTTGCCACCGCTTCGACAGCTTCATTAGAAGTACTGACCGTTACTTCAGTCCATTTCATATCTTTATATTTTCCTCCCATCGAAAGCTAGAGCGCCAAGCGCCATCGCTTAAGACTATCACGTTTTTCTTAGTAACAATTATATAACAAGCCTGATTAACTTGACAATCACCTGGTCATCCAACCATGATGTTCATGATCGATGGTCCGGCGAGAAATCTTGGATACGAATGGATTGCCGGCCACAAAGTACCGCAATGGTGCCGTTGTCCATTCACCCTTGTTGACAATTCCAATTCGCGGAGTCGCCACAACTTGTTCCGGTTGGCGATAATGACTCAAATCCAATGATAAGGTCGCCGGTTGCAGCGTTTGTCCATTTAACGTTTTATCTAACCCAAGCGCCTGCATTAGCTTGCCCGGTCCGTTGGTCAAGTTCGCAATGGGCACTGGCCGCTGCTGTTGCATTCGTTCAAGCCCCGCATCTGGTTCAATTCCGCGAATCAAGACACATTCTGGCGTACCGGCAGCTTGTGTCACAATATTCAGTAAGCACCAGGCCCTCATTTGATAAATATAAATTGTTCCCGCTGATTGCCAGAGTGCGCGATTGCGCGGCGTTTGGTGGTTCTGATACGCGTGAGCTCCTGCATCACGGGCACCAAGATACGCTTCTGTTTCTGTGATCCAGGCGGTCAATACACCGCTAGATGTCTGTAAGCGCAACTGTTTACCCAGTAGGCTCACCGCAATTTCAGGTGTCGTACGTGTGCTTAAAAATCGTTCGATTGCTATCATAACTTGTTTTACTCGCCCCTAATAGAAAACGGACTAGCCACCTTGCTAGTCCGTCCTCATGTTCATTTAATCATTATTTGCGGTCTTTTTGGTTAGATGCTTATTCAAATACTTAATCATGTCGGCTTCATGCTTAAAGATCCGCGGGTGCTTTTGCTTGTGCAACCGAACCGCGATCTCATTGATTTTGATTCGCCCGGTCCAAGTATGACTGTACTTAACGACCACCCGATTGTTGCGATGGTCCTTACCGAATTTCAACACGTAAACGCTGTCGGGCACCATCAGCGGTCTAATATATGTTTTATCGTAGTCATAATGTATTGATCGCAGAAACTGTTTCGTGCGTTTTAACATGTCGTTGATCTCTCCTTCACAATGTGAAATTGATTAAATAATAAATTAATTTATCGTTAGTATATTTTCATATCTAGCTATTATTATAGCAGACTTTAAACAAGTAGTGTACCAATTTGCCATTGGTTTAGCAAGTATCGAACTTTAATTCTTATAAATTTGCTAACCATTTCAGAATTGTTTTTGCCGCGTATCCGAGTATGGTAAAATATGATTAAATTAGTAAGGTTATCAATATTAGGGGGAATTTACTGATGATACTCATCGAAAGAATTTATCGTCGTGGTCATGAACAGTTGACAACGGTCGACCAAATCGAAAAATTTCAAACCAATGACGGTTATGTCACATCCAACGAAGTCCTCGCCCGCGAAATCGGTGCGGATAGTGAAAACTGCTTCTACAAAAATCAAGAAGGCAAACGCAAAAAAGTCGTTGCGACCAAGGACGATCAGGGCACTTGGCATTTAAAGACCATCGGCACAACTGCCCCGACTAGCGATGGCTTATTACAACTACCGCATATGGATGATGTTTGGGGTTAATTGGTGCTTACAACCATCTTAATCAGATTACAATTGCATCTAAACAATAACGCAAAAAATGGTAGTGACATCAATCGATGTCGCTACCATTTTTTATAAACTTAATCAGTTCGGCTTTTCGTCTTCGTCGGTTTTCAGAACAGCCATGAACGCTTCTTGCGGGATTTCGACTTTACCGACAGCCTTCATACGCTTCTTACCAGCTTTTTGCTTTTCAAGTAGCTTCATCCGCCGCGTCCGGTCACCACCGTACAGATGGGCCGTCACGTCCTTACGGTAAGCTTTAATATTCGTCCGAGCAATGACTTTAGAACCAATCGTTGCCTGTACCGGAATTTCAAAGTTTTGCCGGGGGATAATCGTCTTGAGCTTGGCGGCAATCTCGCGTCCACGCGCAGGTGCAAAGTCGCGATGTGCGATAAAACTCAGAGCATCAACTTGGTCACCGTTTAATAAGATATCGATCTTAACGAGGTCACTGGCACGGTAGCCGTCTAAATCATAATCTAACGAGGCATAGCCGCGCGTGTTCGACTTTAATTTATCAAAGAAGTCAAAAATGATTTCGGACAACGGAATGTGATAAACCACGTTGACCCGATTACTATCCAAGTACTCCATCGTATCAAACTCGCCCCGTTTACGCTGGGCTAATTCCATGACCGCACCAACGTAATCATTAGGCACCATAATCTGAGCTTTCACATACGGTTCACGAATTTCCTTGATTGCAGACGCCTCAGGCATTTCAGCCGGGTTTTCCACCTTTTTCTCCGTGCCATCAGTCATCCGCACATGATACGTTACGGACGGCGCCGTGGTAATTAGTTCAAGATTAAATTCCCGTTCGAGGCGCTCCTGAATGACGTCCATGTGTAGCAGTCCCAGGAATCCACACCGGAACCCAAAGCCCAGTGCTTGTGATGATTCCGCTTCAAATTCCAATGCGGCATCGTTCAATTTTAATTTTTCCAACGCTTCCCGTAAATCGGTGAATTTGGCATTATCAGTCGGATAAATCCCAGCGTAGACCATCGGATTCATTTCACGGTAACCCGCCAATGGCTTTTCGGCCGGATTTTTCGCGTTCGTGACCGTATCACCTACTCGGGTATCCTGAATATCCTTGATGCTAGCCGTAATGTAACCAACATCCCCCGCCATCAAATAATCCCGTGCTAACGGTTTCGGTGAATTAACGCCGACTTCCGTCACTTCATATTCACTACCACTGTTCATCAACCGGATCCGATCTCCTGGACGAACGATGCCTTCATGAATCCGAACACTCAGCACCACGCCCCGATAATCATCATAGACGGAATCAAACACTAGGGCCTTGAGTGGCGCATCAAGATCCCCCTGAGGAGCCGGAATCTTATGCACGATTTGCTCGAGCAGATCTTCGATACCAATACCGGCTTTCGCTGAAGCTAGAACAGCATCTTCCGCATCAATCCCAATGTCATCTTCAATTTCTTTGCGCACCTTTTCAGGTTCAGCCGATGGCAAGTCAATCTTGTTGATCACCGGGACAATTTCCAAGTCATCATCAATGGCTAAATACACGTTGGCTAGCGTCTGGGCTTCGACCCCTTGCGCCGCATCCACGACTAAAACCGCCCCTTCACAGGCTGCGAGGCTCCGTGAGACTTCATACGTGAAGTCAACATGTCCAGGTGTATCGATCAAGTGGAAGATATAAGTCTCCCCATCCTTTGCTTGATAGTGTAACTCTACCGCATTCAATTTGATCGTAATCCCACGTTCACGTTCCAAGTCCATTGAGTCCAACACTTGGTCTTGCATCTCACGTTTGGAAATCGTATCAGTTAGTTCCAGAATACGATCCGCCAACGTCGATTTGCCGTGATCAATATGGGCGACGATTGAAAAATTCCGAATATGTTGTTGTCGGTCTTGCATTGTCGCTTTATCCATTGATTTTCCTACTTTCTTCCTAAATCCTAATCCCTACAATTATACCAAGTTAGTGGCACAAGCACAATTTTTCTATCAGACCGCTCCAGACACCCCGCTGCGCCACTGAATAAATGACGTAACAAAAAAGTACAAGCCAATATGGCCTGTACTTTTTAGTAGGTTATTCAAAATCCTTGATTTCACTGGGTTTGAGTAATTGCCATTCTTTTGAATAGAAGTCGTCATTAATCTGATAATGAACCGGCTTCGTCTTCTTAGTCAAGAATGGATCAACCTTTTGATCCACGGCTAACCAACCACGCCAGCCAAGATGAATCGTATCAGTCATGAAGTAGTCCTTACCACCGTCCTGGGTCAGGTCCAAGACGTTATTAAACCCTTGACTCTTCAACTGGTACTGAATCTTCTTGTCAAACTGAGCAATCATCTTCATTGACAGTCCGGTATAAGCAGACCAGCGCTGATTGATTGGTGGAATGATGAACAAGACATCGGTGTGTGTCTTTGCAAACTGATTCAAAACCAGTTGAAAATCGGCAAATTCTGGTGACTTCGTGTAATTCAAGTGTCGCTGTGAATCTTTGAGTCGCTTGTAATTACGTTTTAACTTCGTGTTCCAAAATTGATTGCTGATTTCAAGACTGTTCGAGTCCGTTTGCGCCGCACCGATTTTACCGGCTAATTGGTTTAACTGATTAAAGTTATATGTCGCTGGTAACTTGTTAGCTTGCGCATTGACAGTCCGTAAATTTTTGCCCGCAATTCCAAAACGTGAGAAGAACTCATCCTCACTGCCAAGGACACGTGCCTTATAGTTAATATACGTCATTTGTGCGCTCGTTGGTTTAAACCCAGCTGCCACACGTGCCAGGGCGCCTTCCAAAATGCGATCAGAAGAACCCGATGGCATCTGTAACAAACGTTGAGCGGCATACCGGTCCATTGCCGTATTCTGCTCATCCTGTAACCAATCAATGGTCTGCAGTGGTGAGTAATAGTACGAAAACGCATCTTTCCGCGTTCCTTGTGGCACAAACCATTGTGGCGAAATTACAAAGACGGCCTTCTTATTTGTAATCTGCTTTGTCACCGATTGCATCGCGAAATACTGCGTCAACGACTGGGTCCCCCGCGCACCGAGTAGAAATGGTCGGTAATTGCGGTGATATTTTGTTGCCAGTACGGACGGATGCATTGGATCAAATCGTGACCATTCTGAAGAACCAAAGAACGGGACATAGCCATCATCCAGCGCCTGTCGTTTAACTAACCGACCTTTTAATACGTTGGCTGACAAGGAAACGGCCGCTTTTTTCTCAGTATCCTTAGAAATATGGTTTAATCCAAATGAGAACGGTGAAAGCAGTACGGCCAATAATAAGACGGCTGCCAAAATAATTGGCCCAAAAATCTTAAAAAGGCGTTTGGCAACGTTCATTGCAAGTTCTCAACCTTTGCAACAATCTTAGCCGGTGTATCCCATTCTGACCGTTGAAATTCAGAGACCGGCACTTCGATTCCTAATTGATTTTGAAGTTCCAATAAAAGTTGGACGGAACCCATTGAATCTAAGATTCCTTCATCAAACAGGTTAACGTCCATGTTACTGGAAACATCTTCCCCCGTTAAGTCTGCTAAAATTGATAAAACCGTTGCTTTTGTATCATCCATTGTCATTACGCTCCCTTATTGTAATTATATTATGGCCGGGCTCCAAAGAATAACGTGTTCAAGAATCCTGAGAAGATCAAGAAACTGAAACAAACGACGTTAAACGTTAGGAAAATCGCAAAGTATTCCGTAAATTTATTAGACGGCAACTGCGCTTGATGTTTCTTCTTGTACCGTAACCAAGCATCGTTGACAACCATTGCTAAACCATGGAATAGCCCATAAACGATGTAATACCATGTTTCCCCGTGCCAAAACCCCATGATCAACATATTAATAACGTATGCCACGTTGGCCGTTGTGATCCGGCTCTTAAAGACCTTGTGTTTCATCATAAAGAATACCAACCGCATGTAGATGAAATCACGGAACCAGAAGGACAACGTCATGTGCCAACGATTCCAGAAGTCTTTGATGTTCTTTGACTTAAACGGTTGATTGAAGTTCATCGGAGTTTCAACACCCATCAGGTAACTGATACCGACGGCAAACAAACTGTAACCCGCAAAATCAAAGAATAAATCCATACTATAGACGTACATCACACCGACTAACGCCCATGACATGCCGTGAGCTTGCAAGGCCGCGTGTTCAACGACAGGTAGCATCCGCGTACCAAAGATATAAGCCAAAATGAACTTATATAAGAATCCCAAGAAAATGTAGCGGACCCCTTTTTCAACTAACCCGAGATACTTTTCACGGGTCGGGACACTATCGTAATCCTTAACGAACCGCCGATACCGGTCAATCGGCCCAGACGAGATCGTTGGGAAAAACAGCAAGAACTGGCCAAACAGTACCGGATGGAATTCTTTAATCACCCCATCACGGGTCTCCATGATCATCTGGACCACTTTGAAAGTCAGGTAGGAAATTCCTAAGAAACCAATAATTGAATTAGCACCATGTGCCACGGCTGGTGTGATCTTAACGACAGCTAGTGGAATAATCGCTAAAATCACACTGACAACGAAAACCCAGCCCTTATTAGGTGAATCTGGTCGTTGTCGATACTTTGAGTACAACCAAACTAGTGTGATCTGATAGACCAAATAGATAATTAACGCGATCCCAGTGCGCCACTTAACACCGCCAAAGGTCAGCATTAAGAAGATAAACGATATCAATGATTCATACCAATGGGATCGCCGACCATATAACAGACCAATCATTAACGGTAACAACGCGATAAAGAGCAGCACAAAGTACGTTGGGTTACCATATGGGTCAAAAGAAATCATTCTGGGTTAACCTCTTTAATGATCGACTTGACATCAATCTTACCGTTAGGCGTTAATGGCAAGCTCGTTTGATAGACGAACCGTTGTGGAATCATGTATTCCATCATCATTCCTTGTAGGTCCTTTTTAATTGCAGTGGTCAAAGCAAAGTCACTTTCGAAGTCATTCGGCTTTGGTACCACGTACGCAATCATTTGCGTTACTTTGTGCTCTTTATCGTATTTTGGAACGGCAACGGCTTGTTTAATATGCTGTTGCTGTGCTAAGAAGTGATCCACTTCTTCTAGTTCGATGCGGTAACCATGCATTTTAATTTGAAAATCAACGCGGCCACGATAACGGAACAGACCGTCCGCATCCATCGTGCCAATATCACCAGAATGATAGGCGGGTTGCCCGTCTAATTCAAAGAAAGCCTTGGCAGTTTTTTCAGAGTTGTTCAAATACCCCTTCGAAACGGATGGTCCGGCGATAATCAGTTCACCTTCCGTGCCATTTGGAACCGCCTCACCATTTTCATCAACCACAAGTATCCGCGTATCAGCTTTGGCATAACCAATTGGTAGCCGATCATACTGCGCTAATGCGGCATCCGTAATTTCAATTTGAGTTACCGCGACGCAGGTTTCAGTTGGCCCGTACGTATTGAAGATCCGGGCATCTGGGAACCGTTTCTTGAGTGTCGCCGCCGTCTTATGTGTGAGTTCCTCACCACAGAACAAGAAGTGCGTCAAAGTTGGCAAGTTTTCAGCATTAAACTTTGGTTCTAGCAAACAAATGTCCATAAATGATGGTGTTGAGACCCAAACGTTGATTGGTAACGTCGGCAACGCAGCAAATAATTGTTTGAAATCATCTGTCACGGCCTTCGGTAATGCGTATAGTGTCCCACCTAACGCTAAGGTTGGGTAAACGTCCATCACGGATAGGTCAAATGAATATGGTGGTTGCGACAGCGAGTTCGGCTGGTCAGGCAATCCGAAGTCATCACTCAACATCCAGTCAACGTAACTGACCAAGTTATCATGACTAATTTGGACCCCCTTTGGCATCCCAGTGGTACCAGAAGTAAAGATAATATAGTAATTATCATCGCCACTAACGACATGATCCGCTTGATAATCAACGGGAGTCGCAAAGATAGCCGCCAATTGATCTGGTGTAATCACGGGGGTTGTCCCGACACCGGTTGGCAAATCAGCAACAGCAATAACGGCAGCTGGCTTAGCAATCTCATTAATCATTGTTAACCGCTCATTTGGTGAATGTGTATCGATTGGAATATACGCCCGACCTGACTTAACAACTCCTAAGAAAGTCGCAATCATTTCAAACGTCTGACCACCAAACACAATAATTGGATCCTTGGCTGGTAAATCGAGCGTGTCAAGATGCGCCGCCAAGGCATCTGAATAAGCTTTTAATTCCGCATAAGTGTGCGTTACACCTTGCACATCATAAACCACGTTATTGGGTTGCGTCCGTGCATAATCATCAATCGTTGTAATGATGTTCTTAATCATAATTAAAACTCCCCCCAAACAATAGTGTTACTGCATCCATTTTTAAAATTCGTTGTAAATAAACTTCGCTTGGTTGATCCCACTATAACCGTAAAGATAAACCAAGGCGAGCATGACAGCAAAGTAAAATACTGTAAGTGCAATGAATTGAACGACCGGACGTTGAAACCAGCTTTTCAACTTTGCAAACATGCCATCACCTCCTCCACTAACCCAATGTCAGTTACTTAATATCACCCTTCATTAATTCCGTAAAAATCTTGTTGGCTGTTGCTTGAATACCAGCAGCTTTGCGATAGTAGTTACTCATTAATACAACACCAGTCTTCCCATCCGGTGAGAGGAAGATGCTGGATTCATAGCCATAACCAAGTCCGTGTGACCGAATACCATTACTCATGTTATAAACACCACCGCCATATTCACCTGTGGCTGTGCGCGTGTGCAAAATTGCAACGTTTTTTTTTGACAGCAACTGCCCTTTAAGAATGGCACTTTCAACGGTAAATAAATCCGCGGTACTCATATAAACTTGCCCAGTACCTAACTCATTGGCCATTTGTGATTTGCTTTCTGGCATTGTTTGATCATAATTCGGAAGTGTTTGGTCTGCAAGCGCTCGGTAACCAGTTGTCGCATCTTGACCTTGACCATGAATCAAAAAGCCCGTTTCATTCAGATTCAACTTGTCAATAAAATGTGTTGTAAAGAAGTGCTGATATGATTGACCAGTTACCTTGCGAATAATGCCAGCTAGCAACAGAAAATTAACGGATGAATAATTATAAATTCCATTTTTATCTGGGTAGTAAAAAACATTGTGAGCCGCAAAATCAATCACTTGATTTTCTGGTAAGAATTCTTTTGAACCGCTCTTCAAACGGAACCCTGTTGTCATATCTAACATTTGGCGAAGCGTTGTCTGACGCCCATGCTTTAAAGTTGGATAATACTTCGAAATCGGATCAGTCAGCTTAACTTTCCCCGCCTGCACCAACTGCATAATGCCAACCGCCGTCATTGACTTTTGAATCGATAAAATTTGATACTTTGAATTGACTTTATTACGTTGATTTTTAGCCTTGTTTGCGTAACCAAAGGCACGATTATAAATGACATGGTCATTCTTAACAACTAATGCTGACCCCACAAAATGGCTTAGTTTTAAAGCCTTAGTCACTTGCTCATCCGTGTTCTTATTATTCGAAAACGTTGTCTGGTTAATCTTACGACTAAGCTGGCTATTTTTTAATGCCGCTTTCTTATTCAATGCTTTGTCAGTTTGACGCTTTTTAGCAATCGCTGCTTGCCGCTCTGTATGATAAACATAGTAGCCGCCACCAGCACCCACAATCAGCAGTCCAAGCAAAACTGTTACTAAAAGTTTGCTTTGCTTCACAATGATTGACCTCCCCATTAGCTATCAATTACGAACCGATTGGTGATATTAGCTACGCCGCCAATAGGACGTAAGTTCAAGTTATAGTGTAACAACCTACCGACCAATAACGGTTAGGCCGGCTCAAAAAGATCAAAATCCTGCATTTTCGTTCGCTGATACGACATATTTGTAACGGTTTTGTAACATCAACGTTACGTCCCCCGTAAGCTAGCAGCGTATTACTTCACCTCCTTGACTAATTCTAGCACTCACTAATCCCCGGACGACAGGATAACGAAACAGTTTGCACAAAAACCGTGTTACTGAAAGGTCACTTAATAAACAGGCCGGAGTGCTTGATTGACACTAAAAAAAGCTGAACAATCCTCATCACATTTTTGTGATGGGCATCGCCCAGCTTTTTGTATATTTCTGGAATTAGTTCGCTCGGTTAAACACCCCGAAGCTTGTCAAATAACGAACTCTTGCCATTGCCAGCAACTGATTTGCCGCTAGCTTTAGCAAAGGTCTTCAAAGCTTCTTTTTGACCCTTGTTCAAGTGCGTTGGCGTTTCAATATTAACGGTAACGCGTTCATCGCCGTTGCCATTGCCACGTAATCGTGGTGCACCTTTACCACGTAACCGGAAAGTTGTCCCCGTCTGAGTACCAGCTGGGATCTTCAACTTAACGTCCCCGTGAACCGTTTTAACTTGAACTTCATCACCAAGAGCGGCCTGAACGAAGTCGATCGGCAACTTGAAGTAAATCGTCGCGCCATCCCGTTCAAAGTCCTTACTTGGCTCAACTCTGAAGATAATGAATAAATCACCATAAGGGCCACCATTCGTTCCCGCTTCACCTTGATTTTGAAGCCGCATTTGTTGGCCTTCTTCAACTCCAGCAGGAACCGTCACTTTGATGGAATGACTTTGTTCAGTATGACCAGAGCCACCACAAGTGGCACACTTGTCCTTGATTTCTTTACCAGTTCCATGACAAACGTCACAAACTTGTTGGCTCATCATTCGACCGAGTGGCGTATTAGTCTGTACCTGAATATAGCCAGCACCATGACATTTCGAACAGGTCACTGGTGACGTTCCTGGCTTGGCACCAGAGCCACCACAAGTCTCACACTGTTCCTCACGATTGTAGGTGATGGTCGTCTTCTTACCAAAGATCGCATCTTCAAACTTCAGTGTCATCTCATACTGTAAGTCTCGGCCTTGTTGCGGGGCCGTTGGGTTAGAACGCCGTGAACCACCAGCGCCACCACCGAAGAAGGAACTGAAAATATCTTCAAAGCCGCCACCGCCGCCGAAGCCACCAAAGTCTTGACCGCCGAAACCGCCGGCGCCACCGAAGCCTTGTTGGCCACCAGTCGATCCGAATTGATCATACTGTGCCCGCTTCTGGGCATCGCCTAACGTTTCGTACGCTTCATTGACAGCTTTAAACTTTTCTTCCGCGCCAGGTTCATGATTCAAATCAGGATGATACTTCTTCGAAAGCTTGCGGTACGCCTTCTTGATTTCGTCCTGACTGGCATCCTTTTCAACACCCAGAACCTTATATAAGTCTTGCTCTGCCATTGTAACCTCCTAATGAACCTTAATTAAGTCTCATTAATACTAGCATATTTAAAGCAAAAAGGCCAAAGCCACGTGGCCTTGGCCTTTTTGTTCTGCCGGTGCTACTTCTTATCCTTGTCTTTATCCAAGTCTTCGAAATCACCGTCAACCGTGTTGTCATCACTGCCCTTGGCTGAGTCGGCATTGCCAGCAGCATTACTGTCGGCACCGCCTTGTGCACCCTGAGCTTCTTGAGCTTGTTGATACAACTTAACTGATAAGTCCTGAACGATCTTGTTCAAATCGTCCTTCTTGGCCTTCATTTCGTCAATGTTGTTATCATCTTGAGCTTTCTTCAAAGCATCACGAGCATCTTTGGCTTTCTTAACTTCATCTTCTGAAACCTTGCCTTCAAGATCTTTCAAAGTCTTGTCGGTAGTAAAGATCAATTGGTCAACTTCGTTCTTCAAGTCAACTTCTTCTTTACGTTTCTTATCGGCTTCTTCGTTTTCCTTGGCTTCCTTGACCATTTGATCAATTTCGTCGTCAGAAAGACCCGATGAACTCTTGATGGTAATCTTTTGTTCTTTATTAGTTCCCATATCCTTAGCAGATACGTTAACGATCCCGTTCTTATCGATGTCAAACTTAACTTCGATTTGAGGAACACCACGAGGTGCAGCCGGAATATCCGTTAATTGGAAGCGACCTAACGTCTTGTTATCCGCTGCCATTGGCCGTTCACCTTGGAGCACGTGAATGTCAACAGCTGGTTGGTTATCAGCCGCCGTACTAAATACTTGCGACTTGCTGGTTGGAATCGTCGTGTTACGGTCAATCAACTTAGTGAAGACCCCACCCATGGTTTCAATACCAAGTGAAAGTGGCGTAACATCGAGCAAAACAACGTCTTTAACATCACCAGTGATCACACCACCTTGAACAGCGGCCCCTAAAGCAACCGCTTCGTCAGGGTTGATAGAATGGTTAGATTCTTTGCCAGTCCACTTTTCAACAGCTTCTTGAACAGCTGGAATCCGAGTTGACCCACCATTCAAGATGACAACGTCTAAGTCACTAGCCGATAAATCAGCATCCTTCAAGGCATTTTCAACAGGAATGCGCGTCTTTTCAACTAGGTCAGCAGTTAATTCATTGAACTTAGCACGTGTTAACGTGGTTTCCAAGTGCAATGGGCCACTAGCACCAGCGGAAATAAATGGCAAACTAATTTGAGCTTCAGAAACACCTGAAAGGTCCTTCTTAGCCTTTTCAGCAGCATCCTTTAACCGTTGTAAGGCCATCTTGTCTTTTGATAAATCAACACCGTTGTCAGCTTTAAAGCCATCAACTAACCAGTCGATAATCTTTTGGTCAAAGTCATCACCACCAAGGTGGGTATCACCATTTGTGGATAATACTTCGAAGACCCCGTCGCCTAATTCCAAGATGGAAACATCAAAAGTCCCACCACCAAGGTCATAGACTAAAATCTTTTCATCTTTGTCGGTCTTATCCAAACCATAGGCTAAAGCTGCCGCCGTTGGTTCGTTAATAATCCGTTCAATGTTTAAGCCGGCAATCTTACCAGCATCCTTAGTTGCTTGCCGTTGGGCATCATTAAAGTAAGCTGGAACAGTCACAACGGCCTTTTCAACCGTGTCACCCAAGTAATCTTCAGCAAAGCCCTTGATATATTGCAAAATCATTGCTGAGATTTGTTGTGGGGTGTAGTCCTTACCTTCGATGCTAACTTTGTAACCAGCTTCACCCATGTGACGCTTGATTGAAGCTACCGTATTCGGGTTAGTGATTGCTTGCCGCTTGGCAACTTCACCAACTTGAGTTTCGCCATCTTTGAATGCCACAACTGAAGGAACCGTCCGGCCACCTTCAGGAGTGGTGATAATCTTAGGTTCATTACCTTCAAGAACCGCTACCGCAGAGTTAGTAGTCCCGAGGTCAATCCCGATAATTTTATTACTTGCCATAAATTAACAAACCTCTTTTTAATTTAGTATTTTTATTGATTAATTACTGTGCCACAACAACCATTGCTGGACGGAGGGTCCGGTCTTTCAATAGGTAACCCCGTTGTAAGACTTGTACTACCGTATCAGCTGGATGATCATCATCAACTGGCACCGTTTGAACAGCTTGGTGAATATTGGGATCAAACTTTTCGCCCGCAGCCGCAATTTCGGTGACCCCATGTTTTTTCAAAGCATCCTGTAAATGGCCATAGACCATTTCGACACCCTTCTTCAACTGTTGGGCCGCTTCATCGTCAGCTGGCGTTGCCAAAGCCCGTTCCAAGTTATCCAGAACTGGTAAGACATCCTTTGCAAGTGCTTGACCGTCATATTTCAACAGCGCCGCTTGTTCTTTTTTGTTGCGGTTTTGCATGTTGACGATCTCCGCCTGTGCACGCAATAACTGGTCATCTTTCGCATCTAATTGCGCTTTGAGATCAGTAATTTGTTGTGTCGGATCGACCGCTGTCGTTTGCTCAGCTTGATCATCAGTCGCACTCGTCGCTGCCTGTGTCGCTTCACTGGCAGTTGACATTGCTGCTGAATCAGTTGTTGACGCTTGTGAATCTTCCGGCGTCGTCCGCGTTGATTTCTTTGCCAATGTTTTCATCTCCCTGTCCGTCACTCGTCAAAGTACCGGTAATAATCTAATAATTTGCGGGCTAATTCTCGTTGGAACGCACCCATCAGTCCAATCATCCGTGAATACGGCATGGCGGTCGGCCCGAGCAAGGCAATCACACCTTGTCCGTGTTGATCAACATCGTAAGTCGCGGTAATTAAACTGTAGTTCTTCAACAAATCGTTGGTGATCTCATTACCGATTCGGACTTGAATCCGTTGACCGGGTGGACCAATCACGTTAGCTAACCGGTCCGTTTGGTCGAGTAACGAGTACAATGACTGTAACTCTTTAGGGCTCTGCTGGTCCGTATAGTTGAACAAATTCAACTTACCACCAACATAAAAGCGCTCGGAAGCTGCCTTGGACAACACACTGCCAAAAATATCTAAGAAACCATCTGGATCTTGCAAATACTGTGCAAGTTTTAACGGAATCTCATGCGTTAATTGGCGGAGGACGTCTTGTAACGGCAGGCCAACCAGTTGATCGTCGATGAAACGAACGACCGGTTCCAGCTCATCGCCGGTAATGTCACTAGGAATAGTAAACGTCTGGTTTTCAACGTCACCATTATTCGTCACTAGAATCGCCATTACTTGATGATTCCCCAACGGAACGAGTCTGAAACCACTCAACCGACTATCTTTAAGTTCAGGTCGCAATGTAAAGGTCGTGTAACTTGTCAGTTGCGACAAGATATCCGCCGACTGAGCAACGATCTCATCGATCTTGTGAAATTCACCGCCTAATGAATGTTGAATCACCTTCAAGTCTTTGCCGTCCACCTTTTCAGGCTTTAGGATATGGTCAACATAGTACCGATACCCCTTAATCGATGGAATTCGCCCTGAAGACAAATGCGTTTTGACGATTAATCCTAAATCTTCTAGTCGGGCCATTTCATTACGAATTGTCGCTGAACTGACCTTGATCGGTAGTTCTTGAACTAGCGATTTGGATCCAACTGGATTACCGCCCTCGGTATAGTCACGGACAATGGCCTTTAAAATTAGGCTTTGTCGTTCAGTTAACGTGATCATCACCTCTTTTTAGCACTTAACTTAATGGAGTGCTAACACAATTACTAATATAACAACCACCCTGATGAAAGTCAAGGAAAGACAAAGTATTTCTAGAAAAGAATGCTTAAATTATTAGGACCCCAGTCCCACTATGACTGGACTTATTTGACCGTCGCCCCCAATTAGCACTCCTTACTTACGAGTGCTAATATACACCCTCACCCTTCACAATGCAAGCATGGTGCCTAGCAGACTACTCGCTTTTCTGCTGCCATTACTCAGCACACCAGCCACAACAAAAAAATCTCAAGAGTTACAGACTCTCGAGATTTTTGACTAGCCTGATGTACATTGCCAACAGACATTCTAGTGAAACCTGGCCTTAACGGTAATCAGCTTTCAAACTAATCAACGTTCAGCTTTATTAATGGCATGATCAATGGTTTCATTATCAAATTGTTCTTGTAAGTACGCTTCATTGTCGATTGGCAAGTGCACATGAAAGTCAGCAAAATGTTGAACTTTCAGCGTCGCTTGTTCGACTTCAAACCCCAGCAAGTGTCCACCTAATTGATGGTCTTTACTTAGAAAGTGTAAGTGAAAGCCACCGACCGTAGCGCCTTGGAACAAATGCGGTGCGTAGTAGCCAATAATCGTTCCGTCAACATGTTCACCGGTGAATTCCGGTTGTGTTGCCGTTGCCGCGACTAATGTTTTGTACGGTGGCTCCTGACGAGGCGCGACTCGCGTCTTGACTTTTGCAAAGGTCCCATCGACGCGAATAGCCGCAAACACGTTGGTCAAACGATAGTCATGAACCACTTGTTGCTCGAAATCAGTTTGTGTGATTGCAGCTAATTGCGCACTAATATCAGGCTTTTCAAAGTGCACCGATGCAAATGGTAACGTCTCTTCGGGCTGAATTTCCCGAATTTGACCATCCTCACGTGCTTGATAGGCGTGACCTCCTAGAATAATCACTTCACCATTGAGACCGTCTAACGTCCCAATACCCGTATCACCATGGGTTAAGAGTTCACCAGCCGTAATCGTCCCGTCAAATAATCCGGGAACAAGTAAGCCTAATGTGCCGTGTTGAAAAATTGTTGTTGTGTCCATTCATTGTGCCTCCAAACGATTTGATTGTTGTGCAACTTGAATCCGGGGTGTGACCACAAAGGGATGCGCCACATAATAGTCACGGGTGTTTTGTTCATCCCGCTTTAATTGCGCAACCAAGGCATCCGCCCCAGCAAATTTAATTTCACCGCGCATCCGGTGCCCCCAACGCACCGTTAAATTGTGGCCATAAAGATCTCCTTGGAAACCTAATAAGTATATTTCAACCGTGATTGGTCGGTGATCACCAAACGTGACATTTCGTCCAACTGAGGCCATTCCCATAACCCAGCGTGTCCCAATCTGCACCATCGTCGCGTAAATGCCAATTCCGGGAACCCGGGTATTGGGCCCGTGAGCAACGTTGGCCGTTGGAAAGCCGAGCGTTCGGCCCCGCGCTTCACCATGAACTACTTCGCCGGCAGTTTCATATTGATAGCCCAGTAACCGGTTAGCCGTATCGATATCTCCCGCGTCCAAAGCGCGGCGAATCCGCGTGGAACTGATCTTTTCAGCATCTAATTCCGCCTTAGGAACTTCAATGATTTCAAACCGGTTATGACCATAGTCATTCAAACGCTGCATATTTGCAATTTCAGCTGGCCCGTACGTGTAATCAAAACCAGCAACCACCGTTTGTGCGTGTAATCCAACAATT
Organism: Lactiplantibacillus sp. 3062; assembly: GCF_055413545.1. Taxonomy (NCBI): domain Bacteria; kingdom Bacillati; phylum Bacillota; class Bacilli; order Lactobacillales; family Lactobacillaceae; genus Lactiplantibacillus; species Lactiplantibacillus sp. 3062. The sequence goes on along the minus strand of NZ_JBVAYE010000002.1, from coordinate 44,625 downwards.
AACTGATCGACAAACGTTTGGGGTGGCATGGCACCGACCGTGGCATCAAAGTGAAGTACATATAAGATGTCAACGCCGAGCTCACTCATCAATGCCGTTTTTTGATCAATTGTCGTTAAATAACGGACTTGCTGCGGATCAGTGTGTTTAAAAACAACTGACGGATGCTGGTCAAACGTCATCACCGCTAGTTTGGCGTGTTGCGCCTGAGCGGCCTGGCGTGCCGTTGCAACGACTTGCTGATGTCCACGGTGAACGCCGTCAAAAAATCCTAAGGCCAATACGATTGGTCCTTCGGGAATCTGACTAAACGCCACGGGATACTTTAAATTAATCACCTGCATGACAAAAACTCCTTAATTGACCGCAAACATTTTGAACGGCTTGTACCGCTGTTCGTCCGGTCGATAACTATATAGACATTTTAGGCTGTTTTGGTAAACTAACGCAACCATCGTGTTCGCATCTGGATCAGTTTGTTGCCCTTCTGCCGCCGTAATAAAGGCCCCATTCTTGACCCGTTGCCACTGCTCATCCGTTAACGTGACTCGCGGGTACTGACTTAAAGCTTTATCAATTGGCGCCAATAATGCTCCGGCCGTTCCAGCATCGACGTGGGCCGCGATTTCCTCAAAGGTCACGGTTTCATCTAAAGTAAAGCCGCCACTCTTTAATCGGGTCAAATCACTCATCACAGCGGGTATCCCGAGCACTTTGCCGACATCCACCGCTAGCGTGCGAACATAAGTCCCTTTACTACAAGCGACCGTAAAATAGATCGTCTGAGTCTGGGTTGCCGAGTCATAGGTAGATGCCTGCCGTTGCTTGAAGCTGCTAATTGTGACATGCCGTTCTGGGCGCTCGACAGTTTCACCACTGCGCGCATAGTCATATAAACGCCGCCCATTTACTTTTACTGCTGAAAACATCGGTGGAATTTGCGTAATGGCCCCCGTCATCTGTGCCAGCGCAGCATCAACTTGGTCACTTGTGAACGGCTCTGTGACCGCTTGGCGCGCAATCTCCTCACCATCTAAATCTTCAGTAGTCGTTGCAAATCCGAGGGTAATGCTCCCTTGGTATTCTTTGCCAGAAGCCACTAAAAATTGCACAACTTTAGTCGCATTCCCAATACAAATCGGTAAAACGCCATCCACATTTGGGTCCAGTGTCCCTGAATGACCTACTTTGCGGGTCTGATAGAGTCGTCGGATTTTAGCGACACAGTCAAAGCTCGTCATCCCACGAGGTTTATATAATGGTAGAATCCCGTTCAACATAAAAAACGCCTTCAATCATTTAAATTCGGTTTCTAGTGGCAGCCAATCGCCGTGCCACGGATTCGATCGTTCTTAATCGACGGTTTTCAGTATACCACACCTCACAAATATGTAAGCGGATTATCACAGAATTCAAGGCCCTGAGCACCGCAACTAAGATACCCCAAATCGACACGCTGGTCCGGTGCCACTGACGACCACGTATGTGCCTGGCAAAGCTGTATTTAACTCATTGATCCAGAAAACCGTGAGCTTAATCCCTATTAGTCAAATAAAACGACTGAAAAACAAGAATCGCACAAATTAGTCCCCTTATCAAAAGGATACCGCGCGGGACCGTCCCTAATTACGCCGATGACTTTCAACATATGCTGCCATCAAAAAAGCGTGCAACGGCCTTAGTGTGGCTGATGTACGCTTATTCAATGTTATCGTCTTAAAATGCAACCGGCACGCTAACCGCAGTTGACAGCTACATGGTTCTTCAAGCTTGGAGCGCAACTGGCTGCTGATTCAACCACTGCTGAATTTGACGGGCAATCTGATGGGGTGTCAGTTGATCGGTTGCGATCGTCAAATCGGCCGCATCAGCATATAAGGCTTGGCGCCGCTGCTTCAACGCAATCAGTGCCCCTGTATCCAATTCATTGACAAGTGGTCGGCTAGTATCATTTTTAACACGGTTAATAGTGGTTTGATCACTAGCCGTCAACCAGATAACTGGCACCGCGCTTTGTTTCAGGCTAATTGCATTCATTGCAATGGTCGGAGTACCACCACCGGTCGATAAAATCCCGGGTGTTTCGAGTGCTTGGAGCAAAGTCTGATGCTCCAATTGCCGGAAGTACCCCTCTCCTTGCTCCGCAAAAATAGTCGTAATCGACCGTCCCGCCCGCTGAACAATCAAATCATCTAAATCAGCATGTTTAGTTGCTAACCCGGCCGCCAAAAGCCGACCGACCGTTGTTTTCCCACTACCCATAAATCCAATTAAAATTGCTCGCATTCTTAATTCCTCCTTACAATCTGATAACCCGCATCAGCTAACAACGACGATGCTTGCGTTCTCGTCTTTAGATCACTAAATGTCAGTTGCAAGACACCATCAATCTCTTCGCGAATCTCTAAAATATGAATATTGACTAAGCTCAGCTGAGCCTGTGCGAGCCGCTGAGTGACATCCGCGAGAGCACCAACACGGTCGGGGACGTTCAAAAACAAATCATAAAAGTTTGGTAGTCCTCCCAACTGTTCCGGTCCCAAGTGATCACGCGTCACCTTAGCTGTCGCAAAAAATTCGTACAATGTTGCTTGATCATGCACCCTAATAGCTGTCTTGATGCGCAACAGTTGTTCAATATAATCCTGCAATTGATTGGTTATTAGTTCAGCATTAGTCATCAGGATGGCCGCCCACATCGTGGGGTCCGAACTGGCAATCCGAGTAATACTTTTAAACCCACCAGCCGCTAATCGCAACCCGAGTGCTGAATCTGCCAAAGCCACCTGAGTCTGATCAACTAATGCCGCAGCGACAATATGTGGCAAATGACTTAACTGTCCTACAATCCGGTCATGCTGTATTGCAGTGACCGTCAACCATTTGACGTGAGTCGCTTGTAACAATGCTTGCAGCCGTTGAACGGCTGCTCGATTAGTCCGGCCCGGCACTAACAAGTAAAAGGCGTTCTCGAATAAGTTGGCGCGGCCAGCCGTCACACCCGATTTATGTGAACCCGCCATTGGATGACCGCCGATGAAAGTCACACCGTGCTGTTGTATGGCAAGCGCGGCATGCATCACCACTTGTTTAGTACTCCCGACATCCGTCACAAGCACCCCTGCCTTGAGTGGCATCATAGCCAGTCGGTGCAAATCAGCAACGATCACATCAACTGGCCCCGCTAAAATAATCACATCAGCGTCGCTCGCGACCGCGGCCAAATCAGTGCCACTAGCATCGATCATACCCTGTTGACGCGCATAACTCAGGCTGACATCGTCACGATCAATCCCAATAATGTGCACCGTGGGATGGGCCTGCTTAATGCTTAGTGCCAACGAACTGCCAATTAGCCCCAAACCTTTGATCAATACAGTTGTCATCTTCACACCCCCTGGCTTAAACGTGCTAAATCTTCAAAGAACGTCGGGTATGAAATGTTCACAGCTTCGGCGGACTCTAGTTCGGCGGGAGCGGCTAATCGCAACGCTGCAATTGCCATCATCATACCGATTCGGTGATCGCCATGGCTGGCTAATGGCTCGGTCGGCTGCCGCCAAGACTTGCGACCATCAATCACGAAGCCATCCGGTTGCGAAGTGATCTGCACACCAAGTTTTCGAAGCTCGGTCACAATCGTTGCAATGCGATCGGTTTCCTTGACTCGTAATTCAGCAGCCCCACTGATTGTGCTAATACCATTCGCAGTCGCAGCCAACAATGCAACTAGTGGCAGTTCATCGATTACGGCAGGAATTTCAGTAGCAGTGACTTGGACCGGATGCAGTTGTGCAAACCGCACGTCAAGCGTGCCAACTGGTTCGCCCATCCGGTGTTCATGATCGACCGTCACTTGACCACCCATCCGTCGTAAAATGTTTAAGAAACCCGTTCGTGTCGGATTCAGTCCCACGTTCGTTAACCGGACATGTGAATTTGGAATAATCGTCGCGGCTGTCACGAAAAACGCAGCCGAGGAAAAATCGCCAGGAATCGTTAGTGACTGACCAACCAAGGCTGGCTGCGGTTGGACCGTGATTGTTCGTTGATCAGGCGCCGTTTCAATTTGACCACCAAATTGTTGCAACAACCGTTCAGTGTGGTCACGAGTCGGTAATTTTTCAATAATCGTACTTGCCTGATCGGCTTGCAGGGCTGCTAAAATCAAGGCGCTCTTAACTTGTGCACTAGCGACCTGCATCTCGGTACAACTACCATGTAAAGTCCGACCAGTGATCGTCATCGGTAAGTGCCCGGCTGTTAATTGTACCTGCGCCCCCATGGCTTGTAATGGTTGACGCACTCGCTCCATCGGCCGTTGACTAAGGGACGTATCACCGACCAAGGTCGTCTCAAACGGTTGACCGGCTAACAACCCAGTTAATAAGCGAGTGGCCGTCCCCGCATTCCCCATGTCTAATGGTTGTTGTGGTTGGGTCAACCCACGTAAGCCGCGGCCACTGATAGTAACGGTCGTATCGACACGCTTGATTGGCACCCCTAACTTTTGCAGCGCCGTTAAAGTCGATAAGCAATCGGCGGCTGGCAAAAAGTGGTGCAAGGTCGTCGTCCCTTGACTAATTGCCCCTAAAATCAAGCCTCGATGTGAGACACTTTTATCGCCTGGTACACTTAAGTCACCTTGTAACCCACTAGCTGGTTGAATACTTAGTTTTTTTATCATTAATCATCATCACCTAATTTATTTGATAGACGCACCACACCATCGAAGGTGTCAAACGTGCAAGTTCACGTTCATGAGTCGTCAGTGTCACGTTTTTCTCATTAGTTAGCACGTAGGCCGCCTGATTACGTTGATAAACCTGATACGCTAAATACTTACTGGCGACTGTTTGCACCACGACCTGATGCACGACCCTCGTCAACAATTGGGCGGTCGCTGCATGCGTGTAACCAATTTGATTATCGGCATTTACTCGTTGGAGCACGACGAGTGGATCGAGCTGGGTCATAAAACAACTGGTCAACGTTAATTGGGACAATAATGCGTAATGTATATCCCCCCAACTGGCATTCAGTGTGTCTGATTTGAAAGCAGCTGGTATCACCAGTTGGTCACCAGAATAGGCCGTTAAATCAGTTAAAATGGCTTCAAAGCTCGGGTGTTCGACAATCACCGCTTGGTCCTGCCAGTTGCGATGATTATAAACTTGCGCGGCCGCGTAACTATCCGTGGCGGTCGGGCCTAAAGTATGAATCTGCATAGGCCCTCCTAATATTGCCGGAGTTCTTCGCGGTATGCCGTCACTGTTTGCTGGAGGCGAGCTAAGTTACTCCCGTCAAACGTTGCCGTCAATGCTCGCGTTAATTCAATCGCTACCACACTTTCAACCACAATCGAGGCAGGGACGATGGCCGTCGTATCTGAACGCTCTACGCTTGCCTTTTGGCTGACTTTGGTCGCGATATCCACACTTTGTAATGGTTTGTAAAGTGTTGGAATCGGCTTCATGGCGGCCTTAACAACAATCGGCATTCCGTTAGTCATGCCACCTTCAAAGCCGCCCAAATGATTGGTCAGCCGTGACCAGCCGGCGTGTTCATCCCAACTAATCTCATCCATTACTTGGCTACCATAATGGCTGGCAGCCGCAAATCCATCACCAATTTCAACACCTTTCATGGCATTGACTCCCATCACTGCTGCGGCTAACTGTCCATCTAATTTGGTATCCCAGTTCGTGTAACTGCCCAAACCAGCCGGCACATTTTCGGCAACGACCCGGATAACACCACCCAAGGTATCCCCGGCCTTCTTCGTTGCTGTGATCAGCTCATGGATTTCGGGAACCAAGGCCGCATCTGGTAATCGCAAATCATTTTGCGCGATTTGGGCTTGTAATTGATCAACGGATAGTGTTAAATCGGCCGTCACTTGCTTAGGGCCAATTTGTTGAACGTAGCCAACTAGGTGAATATCTAGCTGCGCCAATAATTGCTTACAAATCTGACCGATAGCCACTCGCATGGCTGTCTCACGAGCTGAGGAACGTTCTAGCACGTTTCGTAGATCGCGATGACCATACTTCATTCCGCCTACTAAGTCAGCATGCCCCGGACGTGGACGAGTGACTTGCCGCAACGTATTGGTTGCCGTAGCTGGACTTACCGGATCCATGATTGCTGCCCAGTGCGCGTGATCGCGATTCATAATCGTTAATGCAATCGGGGAACCTAGCGTAACACCGTGCCGCACGCCACCAGTGATTTGGACGGTGTCATGTTCGATCTGCTGGCGATTGCCGCGGCCAAACCCACCTTGCCGGGCTGCGAGGCCTGTATTAATGGCATCAATGTCTAGCTGTAAGCCAGCCGGAATACCGGTCAGCACCCCTGTCAATTGAGGCCCGTGCGATTCGCCTGCCGTAACGTAATTAATCATGATCAATATCCTCCTTGTGTAAATTCGTGTGTAAATCCGTCTGATATGCGCGTGAGTTATGCATAATTGCTTGATAAATAGCTTGTAAATAAGGGGTATGCGCGGTCTGGGTACTCTTCACCGCAACTTGTTGTAACACCCGTTGTTCACGTTGCTGGTCTAATACCGGAAGTTGCTGTTGTTGCTTCAACTCCCCGATGGCTGTAACCGTCTCAAAACGTTGATTGAGTAATCGGACGATTTGCTGGTCAATATGATTGATACGTTGGCGTTCTTGACTAAGTGTGGTTGGGACATGTAGCGCCCATACAGCTAGGCCGACAAAGGCGAGACCACTGACAGCAATAACTAAATCAAAGCGCATCGCGGTCGCAATATTTTGCTTTGACAGCCACCCAGTCACGAGCGGAATCGTGAAGGAAGCAATACTGCCAAACGTGAAATAAATTCCTGTGATTCGGCCCTTGATGTGGGGATAGCCTTTGATAAATAAATTGAGGCCGACCTGCATCACGCCACCCGCAGCAGTAAACCCAAACCCGAAAGCCGCCAGCATGGACAGCCCAGCCGCTGGACTATAACAGATAACCGCTAACGCCAGCAGCGAGCCGCCATTCATTGCCAACAACAATTTGGTTTCTGCCACCCCACGACGTAACAACCAGAAAATCACAATAACGCCGGTGATTGACCCAATGCTGTAAAGTGAAAGCAACCAGTGCGCTAACACTGACGAAAAATGCAACGTCGTAGTGGCAAACAAGCTGACCCACTGCGTGTAGAGGATCATAAGTGCCATCGAAGTATACCCATAACCAGCTAAACCAACTGTCGCCAACCAGCGCCGGTTCTTAAGTGGTTGCTGGGATACGCCCGTTCCGGCTTGAGCAACTTGATTTTTTAGTGGAAACTGCTGCCGGTTCAACAGGATACTGTTGACCACTAGGATTGCCGCGGCCAGGATAAATGACCAGCCATACCAGATTCGTTGTGCTTCAAAGTTGGCAACGAGCAGTGGTAATAAGAATTCACCGGCAGACATGAAGGCCTTTAACAAGACATTGGCTGAGCCTTGCCGCCCACCCATTTCAATAAACGTCGTGTAGGTTCCCGCATCCAACGCGGAGTTCGCAATACCGGCCAAAATCGCCAAACCGTATGCCAGCTGAATATTAGTGACCAATGCCATCCCCACAAAGAACGTGAAGTAGCAAGCCATACCAAGATTGACGAAGACTTTACGGCCAAAACGATCTGATAAATTTCCCAGAATAAAGTAGGCCAGTAAGCGCCCAATGCCAATCCCAGAAATGACATAGGAAACCGTCGCTAACGGGGTCTGCCAGTGTTGACTTAACGCTTGCATGTTTTGCGTTAAAATAATTAAGCCAATACCATGAATAAAGTAGTTTAAGTAAAGACTGATTGATAATTGGTGCTGACGCATGAATAACAACTCCTTCGTGGAAATAAAAAAAGCCGGCTAGATTATGAAAATCTAGCCGGCTCATCAAAATTTAATCCTAATTGATGATATTATTCCAGCTAGACTCACGGTGTCTAGCTGGCCAAGATGAATTGACTTCGCTTAGACACGAACGTAGGTGCCGTCCGTATCTAAGGTTCCAACACGGGCGCTACCTAAAATAAGCAAAGCCATAATAATAAGTTGCGTTGAATGCTAACGTCGTCATAATCATCTATCCTTTCCGTTTCATTGATTGTTTATATTAAAACATTCTCATTTTGATTCGTCAACCCTAATTTCATTTTAATTTTGCAATTAAGAAATCATTTTCGCTTGTAAAAGCGCCACGATGCGTAATTCGCCTCATCCTACTACTATTTACAAAAATCGTCTTCAGTACGACTACTCATTAAACCAATTGTTTGCGACGGTCGCGAGCAGGCTACCTTGATTAGTCAGTCTACCGACAACGTTCAAGCAGTGTGTGAATGACTAGTGTGACCCTACAATCAGCACCATCTAAACCGCTTAACCTCAGTGATTGACAGCGAACGGCTCCATTCAATTTGAACACAAAAATAGTCGCTGTCAATCCATCTGGATTCACAACGACTATTTTTCCAGCGCCTAATCTTGACGCTTTAAGTTATTAATTAATTCATCAATCCGGCTACCGTATTGAACCGAGTTGTCGCGTTCAAAAGTTAATTCCGGCGTTTTATAGATGCTAAGTCGTGAGCCTAATTCACTACGAATTAATCCCGTCGCCTTAGTCAATCCAGCCGCCGTCTTTTCACCATCGGATGCCTTATCTGACAAAATACTGTAGTAGATGGTCGCTTGTTGAAGGTCGCCAGTTACCGTTACACCGGTAATGGTTACACCCGCAACCCGTGGATCACGAACCCGTTTTAACAAAATATCATTAACTTCGCGTTCGATTTCCTGTTCCAAACGACCAACTCGATAATGTTGTGCCATCTGCTAATCCCCCTTTTAAAGGTTATTCAACTGGAACTTCCTTCATCACGTAAGCTTCAATAACATCGTTGACTTTAATATCGTTGTAATCTTCGATTCGAAGCCCAAGTTCAAAGCCTTGTTTAACTTCCTTAACGTCGTCCTTGAAACGCCGTAAGCTAGCTAACTTGCCATCATAAATAACGACACCATCACGAATGACCCGCACACCAGAATCCCGGTGGATGACACCATCAGTGACCATCCCACCACCAATCGTACCGATCTTAGAAACCTTATAGATTTCACGGATTTCGGCTTGACCAGTGATTTCTTCTTTATAAGTTGGTTCGAGCATTCCCTTCATCGCGCTCTCGATTTCATCGATCGCGTTGTAGATAACTTGATGCAAGCGAATATCAACATCGTCAGTATCGGCTTGGGCTTTGGCTTGTGGTGTTGGCCGCACATTGAACCCGATAATAATCGCGTTACTTGCTTCCGCCAAGGCCACGTCACTTTCGTTGATTGCCCCAACCGCTGTATGGATGATATTGACCCGCACACCTTCAACGTCGATTTTACGTAAACTACCAGCTAAAGCTTCAACAGAACCTTGAACATCAGCCTTAATAATCACGTCAACTTCCTTAAGTTCACCTTGTTTCATTGAATCAAACAAGTTATCCAAGGTGACGTGAGCAGTTTGCTTCCGTTCTTCCATCAATGCCTGCTTAGCACGTTGTTCACCAGCATCACGGGCCGTCTTTTCATCATCAAAGACCACGAAGCGATCACCAGCATCCGGCACATCATTCAAACCAGTGATTTCAATTGGCGTCGATGGCACGGCTTCCTTGATCCGCTTACCATGGTCATTGGTCATCGTCCGGACTTTTCCGTAAGTATTCCCCACAACAATTGGATCACCAACATGCATGGTCCCTTGTTGAACAAGTAACGTTGCGGTAGAACCTTTTCCACGGTCAAGACTAGCTTCCAATACAGATCCCGCAGCATTTTGCTTAGGGTTGGCCGTTAATTCAAGCACTTCTGACTGAAGTAAAATCATATCCAACAATTCATCTAGGTTCTTACCGAACTTCGCTGAAATCTGAACAAAGATTGTATCGCCACCCCAATCTTCAGGAATCAGACCATATTCAGTCAATTGTTCCATCACGTGGTTAGGGTTGGCACCCGGCTTATCAATCTTGTTAACGGCAACGATGATTGGTACTTTAGCAGCCTTAGCATGGTTGATGGCTTCGATTGTTTGTGGCATGACCCCATCATCAGCAGCAACTACTAACACTGTGATGTCAGTGATGTCAGCACCACGCGCCCGCATTTCAGTAAAGGCCGCGTGTCCTGGCGTATCCAGGAATGTAATAACCTTACCATCATGCTTAACTTGGTAAGCCCCAATAGCCTGAGTGATCCCACCGGCTTCGCCCTCTGTAACGTGAGTATGCCGCAATTGGTCCAATAGGGTCGTCTTCCCATGGTCAACGTGTCCCATGACCGTAACAACCGGTGCCCGTGGCGCCAAATTGTCGGTATTATTAACTTCATCATCAAAGAACTTGTCCAAATCGGTCACATCAACTTGGACCTTTTCTTGCGCATTGATCCCGTAATCAGTGGCTAAGATTTCAATCGTATCTTTATCCAAGGACTGATTTTGGTTAACTGCAACACCTAACATGAATAACTTCTTGATAATTTCAGCAGGCTCACGGTGCAATAATTTACCCAAATCCTGGGCATTCATGCCGACCGTGTAAACCAGTGTTTCTGGCAACGGCTTGTCCTTACGAACTGGCGCTGGCTTATTATTGACCTGGCGGATCCGTTGATTCTTATTGTTCCGGCTCTTATTGTTCCGGTTGTTACGCCGACGGTTATTATTGTTACCGCCACGATAACGACCACCACCGTTATTGTTGCTATTCAAACTACCACCAAAGCGACCGCTGCCATTACGCGAACTATTATTCGACCCATTGCTCCGGTTACTGTTGTTATTATTGTTGTTCGTCGTAGTCCGGTTGTTGTTCCGGTTCTGACCACCATTATTGGTGCGATTACCGGTACTGTTGGTACGGTTGTTACTCGTATTTGAGCGATTGTTATTATTAGACCGGTTATTATTATTATTGTTGTTAGACCGGTTCGTATTGCTCCCACCGTTATTACGAGCGCTGTTGCTCCGTGAAGCATTGGCCGAACGATTGCCGTTATTACTGTTAGTACGGTTACCGCCATTATTGCTTCGATTACCGTTACTATTACGACTTTGACTATTATTTTGGTTATTATTACGATTATTATTCAAAGAATCACCACTCTGTTGATGACGCGAGTTGGATTGCTGCTGATTAGCAGTTCGTGTCACATTTTTTGCTACGGCTTGCGTAGCCCGACTCGTTTTAGCTGGAGCCGGTTGAGATTTAGGATGGGTAACTGTGGTCGTGCCTTGTAACTGGCGCGCCTCACTGTCACCGAGTGTCGACATATGATTTTTGACGGAGAATCCCAACTGCTGTGCTTGCGCAATCAGCTGTTTACTTGGGACGTTGAGCTCCTTCGCTAACTCATAAATTCGCTTTTTCCCCATATCTTCACCCTCCTTTACTGTGTCATGATCGCCACCATTTTCTTGGCAAATCCGGCATCGGTAATTGCATAAACAGTGCGCTTATTACCAGTAGCCGTATTTAATTCTGCTTTAGTAAAGGTATCGATCACTGGAACATCATAAGATTGGGCCTTATCATGAAACTTTTTGGCAGTCGTGGGACCGGCATCGCTGGCAATAAAGACCAGTTTAGCCGTCTGATTACGAATTGCAGCCAGGGCTAGCCCTTCGCCTGCAATTTGCTTGCTGGCACGCCGTGAAAGGCCCAGTAGGTTTAAACAAGCTTGCTTAGGCGTCATTTCCGAAGAGTTCCTTTCGGGCTTGTTGATGATCAACATAAGCCACTAACTCATCGTAAAAGTCTGCACCCACTTTGATACCAAACGCCTTATCAAAAGTCTTTTCTTGCTTGGCACGTTGTGCAACTTGTACGTCTAAGGCAATGTAGGCGCCGCGTCCCGGCTTTTTACCAGTCGGATCAACGGACACTTCATCCTGCTTATTCTTAACGACCCGGACTAAGTCTTTTTTGGGATGCATTTCACCCGTCACAATGTCCTTTCGTAACGGCACTTTTCTTTTTTTCATAATCCCAGACCTCCTTTAGTTACTTCACTCACTTAGTGACGAACTTATTCAGCGTCACTTGCTGATTCATCCACAGCAGTTTCTGAGGCAGGCGTCGCCACGGCTGCGTCGGACGTTGCTGGTTCCTCATCTTCGCCGGTATCGGACTGCACTGCCGCGTCTGATGCTGCTTCAGTCGTTTCCGTTTCGGCAACTGCAACATCATCAGGGTTTGCATCCATTATATCAGAAGCTTCGGTTTCCGATTTAATATCGATCTTGAACCCGGTCAATTTAGCAGCTAAACGAGCATTTTGACCACGCTTACCGATTGCCAATGATAATTGATAATCTGGAACGACCACGGTACAACCCCGCTCATTTTCAGGATCAAAAATAACATCCAAAACTTCCGCTGGGTTCAATGCATTCGCGATAAATACGGCTTGATCATCCGTCCATTCCACGATGTCCATATTTTCGCCGTGTAATTCATTGACGATCGTTTGAACCCGTTGTCCCTTGGGACCGACGCAGGTACCGACTGGATCAACGTTAGGATTGTTTGAACGAACAGCAACTTTCGCCCGATCACCGGCTTCACGTGCAATCAAAACGATTTCAACGATGCCATCGAAAATTTCAGGAACTTCTTGTTCAAACAAACGTTTCAACAAATCTGGTGCAGTCCGCGAAACGAATACTTGGGGGCCCTTCGTTGCGTTTTCAACTTTCGAGACGTAAACCTTAATTTTGTCATGAATCCGATAAACTTCACCAGGTAACTGATCAGAACGACCCATGACCGCTTCTACTTTGCCCAAACTAACGTAGACAAATCGGTTATCTTGGCGCTCAACTTCACCAGTGACGATTTCATTTTCATACTGGCTGTATTCGTCATAAATAATGCCACGTTCTGCTTCACGAACTCGTTGCATGATGACCTGCTTAGCCGTCTGCGCTGCAATTCGGCCGAAGTTCTTCGGTGTTACTTCAAATCGAATATCATCACCGATTTCGTAGGCTCGGTTGATAGCCAATGCATCTTGCAAACTAACTTCTAAACGTGAATCAAAGACGTCTTCAACCACTTCTTTAACGGCATAAACGTGAATATTACCCTTAATTTGGTCAAAGTCAACTTCAACGTTTTGAGCCTGGCCATAATTACGCTTATAGGCTGAAACGAGTGCCGCTTCTAAGGCTTCGATGACAACTTCTTTTTTAATGCCCTTTTCTGATTCGAGGGTGTCTAAGGCCCCTAATAATTCCTTGCTCATGTGTAGACTCCTTTACTTATTTAGAACTTTACCGCTAAGCGGGCTTGTGAGATTTGTTCTCGGTTGATCGTCACCGTCTTGTGACGTGTCTTATCCAAGTAATCGATGGTCAAAGTGGTCGGCGTCACCGCCGTCAAATCACCTTCAAAAATTTTCTTGCCATCCAACTTCTGGTATAAGCCAACGTGCACGTACTTACCAATAGCATTTTGAAAATCTGCTTCCTTCTTCAATGGGCGTTCCGCACCAGGAGAAGAAACTTCCAAAAAGTAAGCTTGGGGAATGGGATCAGGCTCCATCGCATCTAGCTTTTCACTAAGTTCATCACTAACCATTGCACATTCTTCAATATTAATGCCGCCCGGTTTGTCAATGTATAATCGCAAATACCAGCTTTGACCCTCGCGAACAAATTCAAGATCCACGAGTTCAAACTGGTGAGCACTGACAATGGCTGCGGCCACTGGCTGAATGGTTTCAACAACATTACTACTCAAGGCTGCGCCTCCTATTCAGATTAGTCCAATAAAAAGAGTGAGCATCGCTGCTCACTCGTTAACGAGTTTTAAACTACAACCCATATATTAGCACAATTATGTTGAAACCGCAAGTTTACGCCATTTATAGCATTTAGCCGTTAGCTTTCAAGTCACGGTAAACTTCCGCTTCAACAGCCTGACAATTGCCGGTGTATCAACATTACAGGCCCTAAATCAGATAAATCTGTCTGAGTGCTGTTAAATGCATCAACCACCGCAAAAATTCATCAAACTTTAACAATTGTCGTGTTTTCTAGAACAACGAGAGTTGGTTTTCATCTGGCAAATCACTTAACACACCATTTTCAGTCATAAAGTCGATCAAACTCTTCGACACTTTTCCACGCTTAGACAGGTCTTCCTTCGACAGGAACGGCTTGTCCGCTCGGGCAGCAACGATTTGCTTGGCAACGTTCAACCCTAACCCCGGAACTGCTCGGAATGGCGCAATCAACGTATCACCATCGATCAGCCAATCCGAAGCATCAGATTTGTCAAGGTCGACCATGGAGAATTTAAAGCCCCGCTCCAACATTTCGTTGGCTAACTCTAAAACGGTCAGTAAGTTTTTCTCCTTGGCGCTAGCATCCATCCCTTTGTCAGTGATCGCCTTCATCGACGCTTTGACAGCATCTTTACCATGGGCCATCGCAACCAGGTCAAAATCGTCAGCACGGACTGAGAAATAAGCCGTGTAATAAATCAACGGGAAGTACACTTTAAAGTAAGCCACCCGCAACGCCATTAAGATATAGGCTGCCGCATGGGCCCGCGGGAACATATACTTGATCTTTAGACAAGATTCAATGTACCAGTCGGGAACGTTGGCATCCTTCATTGCTTGTTGCCATTCATCCGGGATCCCCCGACCCTTCCGCACGTGTTCCATAATTTGGAAAGACATATCAGATTCCATGCCGTAGTGAATCAAGTCGGTCATGATGTTATCACGACAACCAATAACTTCGGCCAGCGTAACCGTGCCATCCTTGATCAATTCTTCAGCATTTCCTAACCACACGTCAGTCCCGTGTGAAAGTCCTGAAATCTGAAGTAATTCGTTAAACGTGGATGGGTGAGTCTCTTCGAGCATCCCACGGACAAACCGCGTCCCAAATTCTGGAATTCCAAGCGTCCCCGTTTTCGAGAAAATCTGGTCTTCTGTGACTCCTAAAACTTCAGGACTGGAGAAAATCTTCATGACGTGCGGATCAACTGGTGGAATACTCTCAGGTTGGACACCCGACAAATCTTGTAACATCCGAATCATCGTCGGATCATCATGTCCCAGAATATCAATTTTCAAAATATTATCATGAATCGAATGGAAATCAAAGTGGGTCGTTTGCCAGGCCGCACTCTGATCATCAGCCGGATACTGGACGGGCGTGAAATCATAAATATCCATGTAATCCGGCACAACAATAATACCGGCCGGATGTTGCCCAGTCGTCCGTTTAACGCCAGTCGTTCCCTTTGCTAATCGGTCAACTTCCGCCGAACGAAGTGTTTGATTCGTATCCCGTTCATACGCCTTGACATAACCATAACCAGTCTTATCAGCGACCGTTCCAATTGTCCCGGCTCGGTACACATTTTTCTCACCGAACAAGACTTTGGTGTAATTATGGGCAATAGGTTGGTAGTCCCCAGAGAAGTTCAGATCAATATCTGGCACCTTGTTCCCATAAAATCCTAAGAACGTTTCGAAGGGAATGTTTTGCCCATCACGCACCATGTCAGTCCCACATTCAGGGCAATCCTTAGGTGGTAAATCATAGCCCGATCCATACTCGTTATTCGTATAAAAGTGCGAGTACTGACAATTTGGACACCGATAATGCGGTGGCATCGGGTTCACTTCAGTAATCCCAGACAGCGTCGCTACGATACTCGAACCGACTGACCCCCGAGACCCAACCAAGTAACCATCTTTATTACTCTTAAACACTAGGCGTTGGGCAATTAAGTAAATGACCGAGAACCCGTTACCGATGATACTCTTCAGCTCTTTATCCACCCGTTTTTGGACGATTTCTGGCAACGGATTACCGTACCACGCATGGGCACGGTCCATCGTCAGTTTTTCGATTTCCGCTTCGGCACCCTTCATCCGCGGAGTATACAACTTATCCTTGACCGGTCGCACGATTTCAAATTGGTCAGCAAGCGCGCGGGGCGTGTCAACCACGACCTCATGTGCCGTCTCCGTACCTAAGAAATCGAAATCTTTAAGCATCTCATCCGTTGAGCGAAAATGCACGTCTGGCCGTTCAGTCCGATTTAACGGGTTACCGGGCTGTGAATGAATCAAAATCTTACGATAAATCTTATCCTCAGGATTCAGATAATGCACATCCCCCGTAGCAGCAACCGGGATATTCATCTCATGGCCTAGTTCCACCATGTTGCTGATAATTTCTTCCAAATGATCCGTATCAGCAATCAAACCACTCTCGATCAGCGCCGAATATGCCGGTTTCGGTTGTACTTCCAGGAAGTCATAGTAGCCGGCCTTTTGTCGGGCCTCTTCCTTCCCCTTTTGCATCATTGCAGTAAAGACTTCACCACTAGAACAAGCCGAACCGACCAGGATGCCATCCCGATATTTGTTTAAAACACTGCGGGGTACACGGGGCACGCGGTAATAGTACTCAACATTCGACAAGGAAATAATTCGGAAGAGATTTTTCAACCCCGCTTGGGTTTGCGCATACAATGTCGCATGAAATGGCCGGGCATGGCGGTAAGCCGCATTTTCATTCATATGATCATTCAGCTGATCGTGGAATTGAACCTGATAACGGTCCTCCGCATCTTTCAAAAACAGGTGGTTCAAATGACCAGTCGTCTCAGCATCATAGATGGCACGGTGATGGTGCTCCAAATTAACGTTGAATTTTTTGGCTAGGGTGTTTAAGCGGTACCCGCGTAAATTCGGATACAGCCACCGCGCCAGCGTCAACGTATCAATAATTGGATTTGTAATCGGCCCCATGTGATGCCGGGCATAGCCCGTATTCATAAAGCCAATATCAAAGGTGACGTTATGACCGACCACGATTGCATCACCATAAAATTCGCGGAAAAGTTTAAACACTTCTTCTTCCGATTTAGAGCCCCGCACCATATCATCGGTGATACTCGTCAAATTAGTGGTTGTTTCCGACAAGTGAAAACCAGGGTCAATAAATTCCTCAAACTGATCAACGACGTTCCCCTTGACCATCTTAACCGCTGACAATTCGATGACCCGGTCATAAATGGCGGACAACCCCGTTGTTTCAGTATCAAAAATAACGTAGGTGGACTCTTTCAAATCAACGTGGGCGTCATTATAAGCAATCGGCACCCCGTCATCAACCATGTTAGCTTCGACACCGTATAAAATTTTGATATTATTTTTTTCACCAGCCGCAAACGCTTCTGGGAACGCCTGTGCCCCCGAATGATCCGTAATCGCAATCGCCGGATGGCCCCATTTAGCGGCTTGTTTGACATAATCACTGACACTGTTGGTTGCATCCATCTGACTCATATTAGAATGCAAGTGCAATTCAACCCGCTTCTCATCTGCCGGCGCCGTGTCTTGCCGACTGGCATGCGACGTTTCGTTAATATCATACGCATTGATCGTTAAATCGCGCATAAAACTATCTTCCTGCACAGAACCACGTACACGTACCCACATTCCAGGCTTCAGTGCCGCGAATTGTGCCTCGTCATCAGCATTCCGTGAGAACTTCTTGACGACCATTGACGAACTATAGTCGGTCACCTTTAGAATCAATAACTGCCGCTGGGAACGCAACGTCCGCACTTCCATATCGAAGACATAGCCTTCCACGACGACCGACCGTTCTTCTTCAGTAATTTGGACCATCTGTTTAGCCGGCTCTTGCGGGTTGATCTGCTTGCCTAATTGGACAGGACCATCAATTGGTGCTGGTGCATCCGCCTGCTTTTGCCGTTTCTCATTGGCCTTTTTGATAGCCGCTTCCGCTTTTTGAGCCAACGCTTGATCAGACTTCGCTTTTTGTTCATGAAATTCCTTGATCTTCGCCTGTGAAGCACTCTCATCAATCATCGTGTGGACGGAGAACTTCGGGAAGCCCAAGCGATGATAGGTACTCTCAATCGGCCCTAATGCTTGGTTAGTTAGAAAATTTTGAATAACTTCATTTTCAGCCAACAAAATGACCCGACCATCTTCATAAGTCGGCACGTTGCTGTTACACAATGATTGGACCAGGGGCGACTTGATCCCACTGTGCTGAACGATCCATTCCCAGTATTCAGCTAGTTCACGACCATTGACCTCGGTATCATCAGTCACGATCGTAAAGGTCACGCGTGCAATTTCTTTAAAGGCGATTTGGAGTTTGTTTTGAAAAGTCATAAATTGTGTATAAGGTAAAACATGTTGGAAATGCAAATGAAATTCCCAAACCTTGGAAGCTTGATGAACGGTCAATTTATCGATCGCTGCTTCTGTAAATTCAGGACCCGTTGGCATTTCAATTTGTTCGAGTAACTTCTCGAACATTTCTTGTTGGTTTAAACTCACCAGTGGTCCTCCTTTTGTTGATTACAATCAGTTAGTAAGACACGCACCGTACTTGTTAATTTGCGCTTGCATATATATTAAAGCAAATCCAATCTTAAAATCAAAAGCTGCTAACCGTGACCCACTAGAAACAGAATCCCGTTTCAACGATGACTTAGTCGCTAACAACTAACCCAACGCCAAGCAAGACTTTTAATATTAACTAGAACCCCAATTAAGTGCTCAGGGCCGCGGTCCACAGTTGGCACTACTTTGTCAGTTTGCTTAACCGAGACCGTGATGCCTCGGCGATTAACGGCATCTGAAATAATCTTCAGTGAACGCACAAATCGTTCACTTGAAACGTTACTATTTTATCACAGTCTGACCGTTGAGCCACGTGATTAATCGGCAAACAAAAATCACCCAGTCAACGGAATCTAACCAGGTGATTGTTGTTGGCGACTATCAACGGGTAGTTGCCATATTTTTATTAACTTAGTTTTGCAGCATTTTAATCGATATTCTTGAGCAGAACGGCCAAGTTGTTGGCGATTTCTTCCTGTTTAACTTCCAAAGTCTCACCAGTCTGGCGAAGCTTGATCTCGACGATTCCTTCGCTGGCCTTTTTCCCAATGGTAATCCGAGCAGGAATGCCCATTAAGTCGGAATCAGCAAACTTCACACCAGGACGTTCCTTCCGATCATCATACAAAACGTTGTACCCAGCGGCTTCTAATTGTGCTTCAACTTGGTCGGCAACCTCAACCTGGTCCGCTTTCTTCGGGTTAACCGGAATCACGTGCACATCAAATGGTGCAATTGCTTTTGGCCAAATCAACCCATTTTCATCAGCGCGTTGTTCAGCGATGGCAGACAACAACCGTGAGACACCAATCCCATAGCAGCCCATAATTACCGGAATATTACGTCCATTGGCATCCAAGACTTCTGCGTGCAAGTCTTTAGAATAACGGGTGCCAAGTTTGAAAATATGTCCAATTTCGATACCCTTGGTGAACTTCAAGACGCCCGCACCATCTGGTGATAACTCACCTTCCTGAACAAAGCGAATGTCAACGTAAGCTTCCGCGTGGAAATCACGTTCAGGGTTGACGTTCGTGAAGTGATGACCGTCTTCGTTAGCCCCGACCGTAATGTTGACCATGTCCTTCACATACTGGTCAGCGACAATTTTAACGTCATCATGAACGTTAACTGGGCCGAGTGAACCAAAGCTAGCGCCCAAATATTGTTGGGCTTGTTCTGGCGTAGCCATTTCCAAGAAATCCGCACCAAGGTAATTCTTCAACTTAACATCGTTGACTTCATGATCGCCACGAACCAGTGCCATTACTGGCTGATCGTCTGCAATAAACAGAATACTCTTAACCAGTTGGTCAGCACCAACTTTTAAGAACTCAGCCAGTTCGTCGATCGTGCCCACTCCGGGAGTATCGATCTTTTCCATATCCTTTAACGAAGCATGTGACTTCTTTGGGACGTATAAACTCCGAGCCATTTCAAGATTAGCCGCATAATCACTCGCATCCGAATAAACAATTGTATCTTCACCAACCGGTGCGATGGCCGAATATTCACGGGAATCCTTTCCACCCATCGCCCCACCATCACCAATGATTGAACGAAACTTCAAGCCGACCCGCTCAAAAATATTCTGATAAGCTTGCGCCATATCTTGGAACGTGTCATCTAATGAGGCCTCATCCGCGTGAAATGAATAGGCATCCTTCATGATGAACTCACGCCCACGAAGTAACCCATAACGTGGCCGATCTTCATCACGATACTTAGCCTGGATTTGATACAAAGTCAATGGCAACCGTTTATACGATTTGATTTCATCGCGAACAATTGACGTAAACGTTTCTTCGTGCGTGGGGCCAAGGATAAATTCTCGGTCATGGCGGTTCTTCAGCTTGAATAGTTCTGGACCGTATGTCTCATAACGCCCAGTTGCTTTCCACAACTCAGCTGGAATGACTGCTGGTACCAGCATTTCCGCTGCATCAATTTTTTCCATTTCTTGCCGAATGATTTTTTCAATATTCGTCAATACGCGGTAAGCCAATGGCAAATAAGCGTACATTCCGGCTGAAATTTGTCGGATATAGCCCGCCCGTAACATCATTTGATGACTCAAGGCTTCGGCATCATTAGGCACTTCCTTGAGTGTTGGGATTAACAATTTCGACTGTTTCATCTACAAATCTTCTCCTTATTGTTCCAAATTAAATATCACTTAGAAGAAATATCGCTGAATATCATTCCAAGTTACTAGAATCATTAATAACATCAGGAGGCCAAAACCAATCAAGGTAATGACACTTTCCGTTTCCACCCGTAGTGGTTTACCCCGAATGCCTTCAACAATGTTTAATAATAGTTTACCACCATCAAGTGCTGGAATCGGTAATAAATTAACAATTCCAAGGTTGATCGACAGCACGGCGAGCAAATATATCACCGTGCGCACCCCGGACTTAGCGGCTTGCGAGGTCGTGGCAAAGATTGCCACCGGCCCACCTAAATCGTTCAAACTGAACCCGTGAGTGACCATCCGACCAAGCACTTGAAAAATTTGTTTGGTAATTCCCCACGAACCAGTAAAGCCGTATGCTAACTTGGCCCCCAGGCTCGTGTCGGTCTTAGTCGCCCATTGGACCCCGATTTGACCGATTCGATTACCAGAGACCGTCTTGGCAGCAGGGGTAACCGCAATTTTTTTAGTCTGACCGGCCCGGTTGATGGTCAAAGTCAACCGTTGCTTCGGGCTGTCTTGAATCAACAGCGAAATCGATTGGGCACTCGTCATTTTTTTACCGTTAACCGCCACGATTTGATCGCCCTTTTGAATACCGGCCGTACGGGCAACTGAGTCTGCTGTCGTCGCCGCTACGTGGGTCGTTGTACTCGTAACACCACCCTGCATAAAGGCAAGAATTGCAAATGTAATGATGGCCAAAATGAAGTTATTCATCGGTCCGGCAAAATTCGTCAACATTCGTTGCCATAACTTGGCCGATTGAAATTGGACGTCGACCGGTGCAATTTGAACTTCGGTACCATCGCTTTCAACGATCGTAGCGTCATGATCGACGGCGTAGTGTTTAACTTCACTTTCGTCCCCGTTCTCATAACCTTCGATCCAGAGTTCTTTTTCGAGATCAGTCGCCGTCACTGACAGTGGAATTCCATTGAACAACGTTGTCTTCTTACTAGCATTGATTGAATGAACAATACCATCCGGACCAATTTGCAAACTAACTGGCGTTCCGGGCTTGAGTTCTTCATCTTCATCATCGGCAACCCCGGCCATCCGTACGTAACCACCGATTGGCAGAAACCGTAACGTATAAGTTGTTGCATTACGACGAAACGCGACCGCCTTGGGCCCCATCCCGACAGAAAATTCACGCACTAGAATCCCAGCCTTTTTGGCAAAGTAAAAGTGCCCAAATTCATGGACGATGACCAAGATTCCGAAAACGATAATGAACGTAATAATTGTAACGATCAATTAAGCGCTCCTTTCTCCCGCGTTTCGGGTACTCAGCTTAAAAGAGGCCGAATAAATGTGCAATTGGAAAAACTAATAACATACTATCAAATCGATCTAGGATACCGCCATGTCCCGGCAAGATCTTACCAGAATCCTTAACACCATAGTAACGCTTCAACGCGGATTCTACTAAATCGCCAAACTGGCCAACTACTGATAAGACTAAAGTAATCAGTACCATACTGATGACGCTAGCATAGCCGACGTGAAACCCAATTGCAAAGGCACTGGCAACGATCACACCAATCACGCTACCCCCAATACAACCTTCCCATGTTTTATTGGGGCTGATCGGTGTGACTTTATGCCGACCCAGTTTGCGTCCGACCATGTAAGCCCCACTATCTGTCAGCCAGACAATGAACATCAGGAAGAGTAACATGTAAACACTGACACCCCGCGCAGCCGTGAAGTAGTTGAAGCCCATCCCGATGTACAGGACGCCTAACGTCAACATTCCGGCATCATCAAATGAAAAGCGATTCCGCGACCACACAGTGTGTAACAGTAGCAAGATAACTAAGAAGTAAACCACGTACTCCTTGTTTAATTGGTCTGGTAAGCCATTGAACCAGTTATTCGGTGCAATTTGAATCATAACTGCAAGCATGCTTACGATTGCTTCAAATGAAATCAATAATTTTTTACGCATCACGAGTAACTCGCTCATCGCAACGGCCCCTAACAGCATGGCCACAATATCTAAGGTTACCCCGCCCACAAAAATGACTGGGATAAATAAAATTAACGCAACGACAGCCGTAATGACTCGTTGTCTCATACCAAAAACTCCCTTTTATTTATGATCCGACAACCCACCAAAGCGCCGATCACGGCTCTGAAAATCCGCGATACAGGCTTGAAGGGTCGCCGCTGTGAAATCCGGCCACTTCACATCAGTAAAGACCAGTTCACTGTAGGCAATCTGCCACATTAAGAAATTTGAAATGCGTTCTTCACCACTCGTGCGAATCAGCAAATCTGGATCATTGTATGGCGCAAGTGGTGCCGTCATCAGTGCTGCGTCGATGGTTGCATCATCGATATCACCAACCGCCAATTGACCATCTTGCACTTGCTGGGCAATTTTTTGCACCCCGGTCACGATTTCGGCCCGTGAACCATAGTTGAGAGCAAAGTTCAGCACCATCCCATCACAATCTTTGGTATCTGCAATCGCATTTTGGACTGCTTTTTGCGTTGCTTCTGGCAAGTGATCAACGTAGCCCATGACTTGCACCCGCACATTATTTTTTATCAAGTCCGGTACGAAAGTATCAAAGAAACTCACTGGCAGTTGCATGAGGTAATTAACCTCATCAGTTGGCCGCTTCCAATTTTCAGTTGAAAACGCGTAAAGCGTCAGGACTTTAACGCCCAAATCACTTGCGGCAATCGTAATCTTTTTGACCGTGTTCATACCTTCCTTATGGCCAGCAACCCGTGGTAAATGCCGTGCTTTGGCCCAACGCCCATTGCCATCCATAATAATGGCGACATGGGCTGGAATACGTTCAGGATCCAATTGCACGTCGGTGTTATCTGCAGGATCATTCTTATTAAAAAAAGCGAACAAGGCGCACCTCCATAAAAATAGCTTAACTATGCACTATTTTACCAAAAAAAGCACTAATTAACTATTCGTCAACAAAAAAAGGCTTGAATTTCTCCAAGCCTTAATAAATTGGTCGGTCATTAACCTTCCAAAATTTCTTTTTCTTTGTCCGCAACGATCGCGTCGACGTCCTTACCCGCTTGATCCGTTAACTTTTGGGCTTGGTCTTCTAACTGATGTAACTGGTCGTCAGTGAATTGACCATCTTTATGGCCCTTCTTCAAGGCTTCCATTGCATCACGACGCACGTTTCGAACGGCGACCTTGGCACGTTCACCTTCCGCCTTAACGTCCTTGGCAAGTTCTTTACGCCGTTCTTCCGTTAATTGTGGAATAACTAACCGAATCGCAGAACCGTCGTTAGCTGGGCTAATACCGAGGTCTGACGCTAAAATAGCCTTTTCGATTTCTTTAAGGGCACTCTTATCAAATGGGGTCACCATTAAGACCCGTGGTTCGGGTACCGTAATTGCCGCCATCTGATTAAGTGGTGTTTGCGCACCGTAATAATCTGCAGAAATCCGATTCAATAATGATGCGTTAGCCCGGCCAGCCCGAATATTACCGAGCTCGCGTTGTAAAGCAGCTTCCGCCTTCTTCATCCGTTCCTGTGCTTCTTTTAAAATTGGTTCCGTAATTGCCATATTATTTCCCCCTGACTGTTGTCCCGATGTGTTCACCGGCGACGACTTTCCGAATGTTTCCAGGTTCATTCAAGTTAAAGACCACGACAGGAATGTCATTATCCATCGATAAGGAACTTGCCGTAGTATCCATCACTTGTAACCCTTTGTTGATAATGTCGAGATGGGTAAGCGTATCAAATTTAACTGCACTAGCATCCTTGTTAGGATCAGCCGAGTAAACACCATCGACGCCATTTTTGGCCATCAAAATCGCATCCGCATTAATTTCAGCGGCCCGTAATGCGGCGGTCGTATCCGTTGAGAAGTATGGACTCCCGGTACCACCGGCAAAAATAACGATCCGGCGTTTTTCAAGATGGCGCATTGCCTTCCGCCGAATGTATGGTTCCGCGATTTGTCGCATTTCAATGGATGTTTGAACCCGGGTCGGCACACCCATTGATTCGAGATTATCCTGGAGTGCCAAGGCATTCATAATCGTGGCTAACATGCCGATATAATCAGCTTGGGCCCGTTCCATACCCATCTGGGCACCAGCTTCGCCACGCCACATATTGCCACCACCAACGACGATTGCAATTTGTACGCCCATGTCATAGACGTCCTTAAGTTCCTCTGCCACCGTTTTAATGACGGGGGGATTGATTCCAAAGCCCTTCTCACCAGCTAAGGCTTCCCCACTCAGTTTTAGGATTACACGCTTATATTTAACTTCCGACATCGTTTTGTCCTCCTCGAAATTATCTGTCTATCATTTTACCATATATTTCAATAAGCGTTTGGTATCCAGCCGTAATCCGGCGCAAAAATTAACCGAATTCTCTTTTTAAAGCGGCTTCAACCCGTTACTTTACAAAAAGGGACTACGCCGAAAATTGCTTTCCGTCGTAATCCCCAATTAGCTAATCCCTTAGTCAGTAATTAGTCTTTAATTTGGTTCATAACTTCATCGATGAAGTTATCAGCCTTCTTTTCGATTCCTTCGCCAACTTCAAAACGAATGAATGAGCTAACCTTGCCACCCTTTGATTCGACAAAGTGCGCAACAGTTTGATCAGAATCCTTAACGAATTCTTGGTCATCCAAGCTGATTTCTGAAAGCCACTTGTTTAAACGGCCTTCAACCATCTTTTCAACGATCTTTTCAGGTTTACCTTCATTCAAGGCTTCCTTAACAAGCACGTCTTTTTCATGAGCTAACCGGTCAGCAGGAACTTGTTCACGGTTAACATACTCAGGATTGATAGCAGCGACGTGCATGGCAACGTCCTTAGCAGTAGCACTGTCAGCACCGTCTAAGACAACTAAGGCTGCAATTTGGCCACCGTTGTGGATGTATGAACCAAAACTTTGGTCAGCACCCTTTTCAACAACTTGGAAACGACGAAGACTGATCTTTTCACCAGTTACTTGAGTCGTTTCGATGACGTCATCTTTAACCGTCCCGTTAGCCGTCTTCAAAGCTAAGGCGTCGTCAACGGAAGCTGGTTCTTCTTCAGCGATCTTGTCGGCAACTTCAGTTACCAAGTTTTTGAACTTGTCAGTTGAAGCAACTGAATCAGTTTCACAGTTGATTTCAACAATGGCAGCTTTGTTGTCCTTGATTGCAACAGCAGCAATCCCTTCGGCAGCAACCCGGCCACTCTTCTTTTCGGCCTTAGCAACCCCTTTTTCACGTAAAACGTCAACGGCTTTTTCCATGTCGCCTTCAGTTTCAACTAACGCCTTTTTAGCGTCCATCATACCAACACCGGTTTTATCACGAAGTTCTTTAACTTGTGCTGCAGAAATCTTTGCCATAGTTTACTCTCCTTTGAGTATCTTGATTTTAGATAAAAAGCTGCCCGCAAAATCAGGCCGTAATGGTCCGCGATTTTTAGGCAGCCTAATTATTTCAATTAATTATTTGTCAGACTTGGCGTCGTTGTCGCCTTCAACAGCTTCAACGATGTCTTCCAATGAGTCAACGGACTTCTTAGCGTCCTTGTTGTCCTTGAAAGAATCTTCAGTAACATCTTCGTCTTCACCTTGACGACCTTCAATGACAGCATCAGCCATCTTAGAAGTGATCAAACGAACGGCACGGATTGCGTCATCGTTTGAAGGAATAATAACGTCGATGTCATCTGGATCAGTGTTCGTATCAACCATCGCAACGATCGGAATGTTCAATTTTTGAGCTTCCTTAACGGCGATTTGTTCCTTACGAGGATCAACGATGAAGATTACATCTGGAATCCGAGGCATGTCTTCGATACCGCCCAAGAACTTTTCAAGCTTGGCACGTTGCTTCATTAATAATGAAACTTCCTTCTTAGGTAACCGTTCGAAGGTGCCATCAGCTTCCATCTTCTTCAAGTCTTTAAGACGCTTGATCCGTGTTTGGATGGTGTTCCAGTTAGTCAAAGTCCCACCTAACCAACGATGGTTAACGTAGTATTGACCTGCACGGGTTGCTTCTTCTTCGATTGAATCTTGGGCTTGTTTCTTAGTCCCAACAAACAAGATAACACCATCATCAGCCGCAGCATCCTTAACGAAGTTGTAAGCTGAGTCGATCATCTTGACCGTCTTTTGTAAGTCAATGATGTAGATGCCGTTCCGTTCCGTAAAGATGTATGGTTTCATCTTTGGGTTCCAACGACGAGTTTGGTGACCGAAATGGACACCGGCTTCAAGCAATTGTTTCATAGAAATAACAGCCATAATAAATGTGCCTCCAAAAAATTTGTTTTATTCCTCCCCACCGTTCAACTAATCATGGCACTCTCCCGAGCACCGCCATGATTATCGCAGTAGGTGTGAATTGGTTTTAACACCGAAAATTAGTATACCGAAAATTACTAGTGCTTGCAAGCAATTTCATCAAGAATTTGTGAATTCCTGAAAGTGTGTTAAAATACAATCTCGCATAGGGGGCTCACTTAATAATGATAAAAGCCATCATTTTTGACCTTGACGATACGTTGTATGATCAAAAATCACCGTTCACTGCTGCCTTAACTAAAACTTTTAACCAGGCTTTGAGCAGCACTGAATTGGCACAAATTTTTAACCGGTTCCATGATTTTAATGACCGTACCTTTAACCAGGTCACTGATACGACTATGACGCTGGAAGCGTGGCAAACCGCCCGTATTCGACACGCGTTAGCACCCAGCAAAGTCCACATCAGCACTGATCGGGCTATCCAATTTGAAATGGCCTATCAGCAGGAACTAAATCAGATTTGCCTTTTCGATGGGCTGAGTGCGACGCTGACCAAGCTCAGTCACGCATTTAAAATTGGTATCATTACCAACGGGCCAGCGCCGATTCAGCATCAAAAGTTACATCAATTACAAATTGAACATTTCGTGCATCCGGATAACATCTTTATCTCAGAAGAATTGGGTATTGCTAAACCCGACCCATCGATTTTCACGACGTGGGCCCATCAGGTTGGCATCAAGGCCAACGAAGCCGTTTACGTT
The DNA here is from genome assembly GCF_055413545.1 of Lactiplantibacillus sp. 3062. NCBI lineage: Bacteria > Bacillati > Bacillota > Bacilli > Lactobacillales > Lactobacillaceae > Lactiplantibacillus > Lactiplantibacillus sp. 3062. The sequence goes on along the minus strand of NZ_JBVAYE010000002.1, from coordinate 16,897 downwards.
GGTGACAATGCAGCACTCGACATGACCAGTGCCAAACACGCTGGGTGGCAAACTTTTTGGTTTAATCACCGGCGCAATGACCAGGTGACACCGAGCGTAATTCCTGATCAAATCATCCAGAGTCCAGCGGAACTAAATGAACTATTGCTAGCACTTCTTCAAGCCGCCAGCGCTTCATAGACGCATACTGGCGTTAAAGCTACGAGCAACTTATGCTGGTAACAACCACGGTAAGTACGTGCTAGCAAGACCTTTACCTAGCAACACTTAATTGTGTTATCGCTAACAAAATCGCTTACTTGTGAAGCCCACAGTCGTGCAACCAGCTCGATTGTGGGCTTTTTGTTATGGATAATAACAGCATTGAAAGTACGCTTGGGGTTAACGCTTCGAAAAGGCCCCATTAGATGAAAGTATAAAAAATGGCGTCACTCAGATGAGTGACGCCATTTTCAGTGATAATCGAGATTAGTCAAACTTAACTTGCGTATCAGCTTTACCAGTTTCGATGAATTGTTTGTTACTGTTCATTGAAACGTGCACCATGTTGTGAACGGCAGTTTCAGTGTAGAAAGCCGTATGTGGTGTAATCAAAACATTGTCGCGGTTGAACAAGTTCATGAAGACCTTGTCATCAATCGTTTGACCTTCAAGGTCTTTGTTGAAGATCTTAGTTTCGTATTCATACGTATCAAGAGCGGCACCGGCAACTTTGCCACTGTCTAAGGCTTTGATCAAGTCTTCTGAATCGATGAGTGTCCCACGAGCAAAGTTCAAGATGTAGGCGCCATCTTTCATCTTGCTGAAGGCATCCGCATTCAACATGTGGTAGTTATCCTTCAATGCAGGAACGTGTAACGTGATAACATCAGCTTGGGCGTATAATTCGTCCAAGGTGTCAACGTACATGCCTTCCTTTTCAAGTTCAGCATTCCGGTAAACATCGTAACCGATAACCTTAGCGCCGAAGCCTTTGAAAATATCGATGGCAGCACGGCCAATCCGACCAGTACCGATAACACCAACAGTCATGGTGTTTAATTCCTTGGCAATATCTGGTGCCCAACGGAAGTCTTGCTTAGCTAACTTCTTGTTGAACAATGGGGTTTGACGTAATAATTGCATCAATTGCGTTACTGATAATTCAGCAATCGCATTTGGTGAGTATGCAGGTACGTTAGAAATGTTTAAGCCACGTGCTTTAACAGTAGGAACGTCCAAGTTATCAACACCAACGTTACGAAGAGAGATGTTCTTAACCCCTTCGTCGGCTAACTTGTTCAATACTTCAGCAGTATAGTCCTTTTGTTGGTATACATCGGCACCGTCGAAGCCTTTAGCTAAGTCAACGTTGTCTTCAGTAAGTAATTCTGGAACTAATTTAACTTCAACATCTGGGTTTTCTTTCATCCAAGTATCGAAGAATGGACGTTCGTCATCACGTACAGCATATGCAATAATTTTCATTACAAAAATTCCTCCTATATATTGATACAGTAAATATTATAACAGTAAATGCGAGAAATAGAATCATAAATTGTGAAAACTTCGCTAAATTTTCACATCGTGAGCTGACAAGTATTTTAGCTTGGCAGCTCGCGATTGGTGTTTGAAGGCATATTCAGCCTTTAACGCACTTGATTTGTCAGTGAAAGTTTCATGATAAATTAATTGCAAAGGCCGCCGTGATCTGACCCGCGTATATTTAGCCCCTTTGCCCGCATTGTGCGTTGCTAATCGTCGCTGCAAGTTATCCGTAAAACCACCATACAACGTTTGATCAGCACATAATAGTACATAAAAATAATATTTTTTGATTGCCGTCGTGGACGCAGCCGGCTTACTTGTGCTTGCCATAGAGTAACGTGTGCACCTCTTCCCCGTATTCACCATCATCACGATAAACGACAAGCGGCGGCATGATTCGAACACCGTTGCGTTTCCCGTCCTTGATCATTTCGATTAGAACCATGTTCGCTTCCCGTTGTGCTTTCGGGTGGACGAACCGCATCCGTTTGGGTGCCAACCGATTGGCCGCCATCGCACTGAATAAATCATCCAAACGTTCAGGACGGTGCACAAAATAGGCTTTACCATTCATTTTCAACAAATCACTAGTTACCGCTAGAATCTGATCTAAATTAGCGGACAATTCATGGCGGGCAATCGCCAAATGAGGATTTGGATTTTTGACACTCTGCGGTTGATCTTTAAAATACGGCGGGTTACACAAGACGGTATCCACCGAATCCTTCGGTAATTGGTGCGTAATTGCCAATAAGTCTTCGTTCAGAACTGTCATTTGCTGGGTTAAATCGTTCAAAATAACACTGCGTTGGGCCATCTCAGCCAACCGGGGCTGGATTTCGACCGCCGTAATATGACCTTGAGTTTTGGCACTGGCGAATAGACCTACTGCGCCATTGCCAGCACAGAGATCCACAATCTGGCTCTTAGCACCCTTCGCAACCTGGGCAAAGTCACCCAATAAAACCGCGTCCAGTGAGAACGCAAAGACTTGGGAACTTTGAATGATTTGAATATCTTGACTATATAATTGATCAATACGCTCATCGGCGTGTAACGTGACGTCTGCCATATTCGGCCACCTCTCCATTCAATTCGTCGCACAGCTATCATACAATTAACTTGCAGAATTTGCCAAATTTCGTCATACTGTGAGCAGTTATTAAACGAAAGGAAGATCGTGATGTTTTATTCATTTATGCGCGGACTAGTCCGGCTAATCATCACCATTATTAACGGTCGGCCCCGCTATCAAGGACGGGAAAACCTACCAGAGGGGGCCTATATCTTAGTTGGGCCACACCGCACGTGGTTTGACCCGTTGTACTATGCACTGGCTGGCAGCCCAATGAAATTTAGCTTTATGGCCAAGGAAGAACTATTTAAGAATCCCGTTCTGCGGTTCATTCTCGTTCATGCGAACGCCTTTCCTGTCAATCGGCAACATCCAGGACCTTCAGCAATCAAGACCCCCGTCAAATTTTTGCGCAGCGGTAAGCTTTCACTAATCATGTTTCCATCAGGAACGCGCCACTCACAAGAACTTAAGGGCGGTGCAACCGTCATCGCTAAGATGGCCGGTGTTCCACTAGTCCCAACCGTTTACCAAGGCCCATTGACCTTCAAACAACTCTTTAGCCGTCAGCGGGTTACCGTCCGTTTCGGTCAACCGATTGATATTGATCGTAAACTGAAATTGGATGAAGCTGGTCAAAAACAAATTGAGACTAAAATGTTGCACGCTTTTGACGACTTGGATCGTCAAATCGACCCAACGTTCAAATACGTTGATCCTGCTACAACCCGTCAGAAACATTAAGTTCGATAATAAAAAAGTGTCGGTGATCGCAATTTAAAGCGAGCCGACACTTTTTACTACTTGTTATCGTTTTTAGATGCAGCTTTCATCGAATTCAACATCTGATGTAACTTCTTTTCGGATGGGCGTTGACCCATTTGCATCATCATACTACGAAGCATCTCTTCACTAATTGGTGGATTTTGCTTCAAGTAATTTTGCATATAGTGCCGGGCACCGAAGAAACCACCAGTTAACCCAACCAATACGCCGATAACGACGATTAAAATCCAAATTCCTGTAGACACAGTCATTCCCCTCCCTTATTACAGTCTTCATTAAACTAGTCTACACAAATTAACAATAAAAGAAAAGGAAAATTTGTCAGTTGACAAATTTTCCTGAAATCGGTTAATCATCTCGAAGACCGCGATCGCGTTGCACTTGACGGACCTTTTCTGGCGTAACCTCTTTACCATCTTTATCATAAACCTGAAGCATTTCAACTTGTTGCCGAAAACCGGCGCGAAATTCCTTCAAGTATTTTTGCCGCAACTCTTGACGTTCGGCTTCTTCTAGCTCGGTGAGCCCCTCGGCTTTCGCCTTATGAGCTAACTCATTGATCCGAGCAAGCAATTCTTTTGAAATCAAATCAGCAGCCCCTTTCACTCTTGAAATATACACGAAATTAGACCCTAAATCAATTAATAGTGTTTGTCAACCGAACATTTGTTTGAAAGCTATGAAACGCTATGCTACAATTGGTTTAACCAATAATGAAAATAAAAAATGAGGTGCCAAGATGAGTAAAACATCGGAAAGCAAACAAATGGCCGTTCTTCGCTTTATTTATGAACGTGTCAATGAAAAAGGATACCCGCCAACCGTTCGTGAGATTGGTGAAGCCGTTGACTTATCTTCGACTTCGACCGTTCACGGCCACATTTCACGGCTAGAAAAAAAAGGTTACATCCAAAAAGACCCAACTAAGCCACGTGCCATTGAGGTAACGCCAGCCGGTTTCGAAGCACTGGGCGTCGAAACTACGCCACATCAAATTCCGGTACTTGGAACGGTAACCGCCGGCCAACCAATTCTTGCCGTACAGGAAGCGACGGATTATTTTCCAATTCCTAAGGAACTTGAATCATTCGGTGGCGACCTTTTCATGCTCACCATCCGTGGCGAAAGTATGATCAATATCGGTATCATGAATGGTGATCAAGTCATTGTTCGGCGTCAAAGTTCCGCTGACAATGGTGATATCATCATTGCCATGACCGATGAAAATGAAGCGACTTGCAAGCGATTCTTCAAAGAGGCCGATCACTACCGACTACAACCTGAGAACGACACGATGGCGCCAATTATCTTGAACAACGTCTCTGTATTAGGCAAAGTTGTCGGTTTATATCGCGACATGCTGTTTCAGTAAACTATCACCCACAAGATGACAATTCAATTTGTCATCTTTTTTATTCGCCAGTTTTTAGAGCAGGTTGATGGCATGCCTACAGATTCCACTCACAAATATTTACACCCTTCCCGCCGTGCCAGGGACGAGAGCACGTTATTTGCGACAAAAGCACGCCCCCATTCCGGATTCACCTTGCCATAATCCCGTAGTGCCCAACCGATTGCCTTCTGAATAAAAAAAGTCATCATCACCCCGATTCGTTAGTATCGCCGTTTGTAAATTGGCAATCCGTCCTCTTTCAAGCCTAATCGAAGCGCGATACCTACTCGTCGCACCTATTTATCGGTAGCTCGTAAATATACCACCCGCTTGTTGTAAACAACCGTGCGCTGAGAGATACGCTGCAAGAACCTTGCGCCAGGCATCAACACTATCCCACTGTGGCGTTACTGTGATTTGGTGGTAGCACCATTGCTATTGAATCAGCGGCGCCTGATTCTCCCGATGTATCGACAGAAAAAGTGCTGGCGTCAAATTGGTTATTAGTCGGATCTCTTTTCAAAATATTTCAAATCTGTGACGAACAGCCAATAGTTCAATGGTATAATGATTATACTATTTTAAACATTGGGAGTTGGTTACATGTTGTTCCTAGCCATTATGGGCTTGATTGTTTTTCTATTAGCATTATTTTCCGTGATTTACGCACGTCAAACCGGTGGTGGTTGGAAATTTCTAACACTAATTACGGTCCTCAGCGCCCTGGTCACCATCTACGCGGTCGTTAAATTGCCTTACTGGCCATACAACCAGTCACAGCAATCGGCGCGCAAAGCATCATCTAGCACGAGTACTAGCGCTAGTACCAGCAAGTCCAAATCAACGAGCTTGAGTTCCTCACAAGTCGTTTTTAACGAAGCCAGCACCAAACGCGCGGCCGCAACGACTAAGTTGAATGAAGAAAATATCCTTAAACAATTACAATCTAACTATCAATCGATTGGTACCGTTGCATTCACCAAGTCAACGAAAACATATACGATTACGCCAACCAATAAAAAGTACGTTAAATCTTTGAAGACGATTAAATCATATCCATCTCAAAACCAAAAAGCAATCACCACGATTACTTCGAATTTTAAATCGTTGTCAAAATCGCTCCAAAAGAATCTTGCCGCTGGTTACACGATTCAGTTGCTACAACCAGATACCACTGACAAGACGCTGTTGAGTGTCCAAGATGGTCAAATTATGACCAATAACTTCAAATAGGAAAAGTCACTTGTCTAGCAAATTTGCTAGTAACAAGTGACTTTTTTGTTTAAACTTGTTGATCTAAATATTGACGTTGTTCGTTCTTTTGACCGGTCAATACGAATCGATGGGGATCATCAGCATAGCTGACCGACTGATCATCGGCCCGCCATTGCAATTGATGACTGAATAAGGCTTCATACTCCGCCACACTAACTCGGCGACGACGAGCCAACCGTTGTGGTAGGCCATGATCTAAACCGGTCTGATAATCCGGCTGAATAACCCCGGTATAAAATTCACCCTCGGCACCCGAGCCATAACTGAATAATCCGAGTCGATTCCCTGGTTGTAACTGAGGATCAGTCAGTAACTGCGATAACAAGCTCAAATAGAGTGAACCAGTATACAAGTTACCAACTTGTCGATTTAGCTGACGCGCATGTTCGAAGTGCGCCAACCACTGGGCTTGTTTCTCGGCATCAACTAATGGTAACACGCTTCGAAGCGCTTTAAGTCCCATCTTTGTATATGGCAAATGAAAAACCAAGGCCGTCAGTGCGTCTGGACTAGTTTGAGTCGTTTGCAGGTAATTCTTAAACACATCTTGAAAATAATCAATATAGATATTAGACGAGTATTTGCCGTCAACTAGGGCTTCTGTATGATACAACGGTCGCCAAAAGTCCATCACATCTTCGCTCAGTAGACTTGACTCAGTACCCAGTACTAATACTTTAGGATCCGCACTAATTAACATAGCAACCGCCCCACCACCTTGAGTTGGCTCGCCCGGTGTGTTCAATCCGTAGCGTGCCACGTCACTACCAATGACCAGCGCCTTTTTATCTGGATGAACACGCACGTGATCTTGGGCCAGTTGGACACCAGCCGTCGCCGCATAGCAGGCTTCTTTCATTTCAATTGTTCGAACCCGCTGACTCAAACCGAGCAACTTAGCGACGTAAATCGCACTCGCTTTGGAATTGTCGATCCCCGACTCGGTACCGACGACTAATAAATCAATAGCCGCAATGTCAGTCGCTGTCAGCATCGGTGCGGCAGCATTAGCAGCTAACGTCACTACATCCTGACTCGGCGGAATCACCGCCATTTTAGACTGACCAATACCAATCAAATACTTATCAGGTTCTGCCTGGCGAGCTGTCGCCAGTTCCGCCATGTCTACGTATAAATGTGAAGTTGCAAAATGCAACTTGTCGATTCCAACTTTCACGTCTTTTCCTCCAATTTGTTAATGACAATAAGGGATTAATATGCACGTCCGCGTGGCCCTAAGTAATGAAAATCAGGGTCAGTTCCGACCCGATAGCAGCTGAAAGCCCGACTAATTTCATTATGAAAAGTCACAACAATTGCCGGTGTCGCCCAAGTAGACGCCGCCCAAAAAACGGTGTCATCAAACGCCCGGTTGTCATTCGGGTAGCGGTGATAGCCTTGTACATTGTCCCAAATGGTGCCGTGCGTATTCAACCAATCTTCAGCAAGTCCGGCGTCCACCTGCATCATCACGTCTTGATTATCAGCAATCAAACTACTTAGTTTTTGCCAATCGAGTTGCCAATCATGAATATGGGGATTCGGTCCGCGTGTGCCAAGCGGTGTATGCCCCAATGCGATCGGTGTCAATTCTACAAAATCCATCTTGACCACCCCGTTCGTTAACCATCCTAAGATTTCTTAACTATTATAGCATTTCACGACAAAAATACTGCCCGCAATTGCTTGACCTGGGACGGGTTCCATAATTTATGCTGTTATTAAATAAGGCGATTAAGACAAGCACCCAGTAAGGAGCGCGGTAAACATGTGGTTCTCACATCATCAAAAACGAAATAGTCTTCAGGCACCCGTCGCCGGTACTTATACGGTGATTCCCACTGCCACATCACCCCAACAAATCGGGCTATTAGCCATACAACCGACCAGTCCGGTGATTAATGCCCCGATTGATGGTGATATCATTAGCCTGTCACCCTCGCGTCTCGTTATCAATTCGCTGAGCAATCAACATATTGAACTGCGTATCGACCGGCCGAACTTCCACAACAAGTGTACCTGGCAAGTACGCGTGGGCGATTCCGTTTCACCATTAACAATTGTAGGGACACTTTATGGATCCTTAAAAGACGTCACCATTGCTGTCTATCGAATTGATACCATTCAGGCCACTAATTGGGTTTCGCTCGCAAATAATTAGCTGTTTACGGCTATAGATTCATATCCGCTAATTGGGCATTTCGGTTGTCAAAATATAAATTTGACGGTTGTGAATATTTCTAAGTCCACCTTGACACCCATCGCCCAATCTCAAAAAGATAAATCACAATAATCACTTTTCCAACAGCTTCAACGGGCCATGCTACTGTGCCCAGTTGGAGTTGTTTTTTTGCAAACTACTCAACACTGCCAGGTGTGAAGTTTGAAATAACATGGCGCATCGCTGTCGACATAATTGATTGGTGGTGTAATTGACAAGCTATCGTGACATCATTACAATTTTTGTGGTTTGATATTTGATTGCTTTATACCTTAATTCAAGCTATGATATTCATACTGGTTTAAAATTCCTTTCTTTATTAATCAGTAGGAGCCCTAATTAATAGATCAATCTAAAAATTATAAAAAGGTCGGATACAATTATTATGAAAACCATGAGTCTTGTTGTTCCATGCTATAACGAGGAACCAACGATTGAAATATTTTATAACACCGTTGAAAAAGTCTTGGCAGATAATCCAGAGTCGTTCAAGGATATCACTACTGAATATGTTTTCGTTAATGATGGCTCATCTGACGACACTTTGAACGTACTACGAACTTTAAACGCCGCCCATCCTGACACTGTCCACTATGTCTCCTTTTCGCGAAATTTTGGTAAGGAGGCTGGTTTATTAGCCGGTTTGGAGCACACCATTGGCGATTACGTCGCCGTCATGGACGTTGATCTACAAGATCCACCGACTTTATTGCCTAAAATGCTGGCAATGCTTCAAACCGGTGACTATGACTGTATCGGTACAATGCGGGAAAATCGCGTTGGTGAACCAATGATCCGGTCATTCTTATCACGCTCGTTTTACTCAGTTGTCAACAAAATTTCAAAAGTACAAATTATTCCAAACGCCCGCGATTACCGGTTAATGACACGTCAGATGGTTGATGCTATTTTGGAATTGCCTGAATATAACCGATTTTCAAAAGGCATCTTCAACTGGGTCGGTTTCCGAACAACTTATTTGAAGTTCGAAAATCAGCCCCGTTCCGCTGGCGAGACACACTGGTCAATTTGGCAATTATTCAATTATTCAATGGATGCCATCGTCGACTTCTCAGATGTACCCCTGAAGATTGCGACCTTCACCGGCGGCTTGCTCTCACTAATCTCCATTATCAGTATATTTGTCGTTATTATTCGTAAAATATTATTTGATAACAGTGTCAGTGGTTGGGCCTCAACCATCACGATTATGCTCTTAATCGGTGGCATTCAGCTGTTCTGTCTGGGGATTATCGGCAATTACATTGGTAAGATTTATATCGAATCAAAACACCGGCCCCACTACATCGTGCAGGAAAAGAAGTAAACTTTTCAACCTAAACTGAGACGCATACGACCATATCGGGAAACTGGTATGGTCGTGTGCGTTTCGGCATCTGGATGAAGTTAAAGGTTATGAATGAAATTATTATTTAAAAGCTCTTTTGGGGACATCAGTCCTTGTCAAGTTGATGAATGAAATAATATGATTTTTAATTACTTTTCAAACGGCTTCATCGCGGTATTCAAATGCGGTAGAGCCGTTTCTTTGTACTATTCGTATGATTTCATTAAAGTATCAAAAGTCTTAAACGTGTAAGTTAACCCACGATCAGTATGAGCCATCAGTTGGACATCACCAGCGTTCTTAAAAGCCTGGGTAAAGGCGCCAACCACCGCCTCGCTGGTTGGCTGGACTTAAGCCGTAAATCGGGCTTTGTGCTTGTTATTAGCCCATAAACGACTTCGGTGGAATCGGATAATCCTACTTGGTTAGACTGAGTTACTTGATTTAATTTCTTACTTAGTTTGTTTGATGCGTTGAGGCCGCTTAATACAACTTTAACATTTTAGATGGAGTACAGATACAGATATCAAGTGTTTAACTGAAAACCCAAAACCAATCGATTCATGATGAAGCCACTTATTATAGACTGAGCGCGACAAACCTGGCTTGCTAAACAAGGTGTCCTGAACACCATGAATATCCGAGCCGACGGTTTTGATTCCTTGATAGGCTAATTTATGTTGTGCATTCAATCTTTGTGCTGTATTTTTTGGACTTTTTTAAAAAGAAGTCAAACCTCCTGCTCCTTGATTTGAATCTTAAGTTGACGTTTCTTGAGCCTTAGTCGTTCAACCTCAGTCATTTTTTCAATTGGTTTCGTCCATCCAAGCCGGTCTTTAAGTGCGATGTAACCATTGGTGGTGGTTTTGAGCATCCAGAAACGGATTTGCTGATAAGATACATTGTAATGTTTCGCTGCTCGGGAATATGCATGTTCACTCACCGTAATGTATTCAACGATTCTAATGCGTTCTTCAAAAGTTATTTTTCTACTCATAATGTGGACCAGCAATTCACTGATCCGGTCCTCCAGCCGTCTAGTACTTCTAAGGCCAAATCTGATTTGAATATCCCACAAACTACTTTCATCATTCAAGTACGCTGATATGGCCTGCCGCTTAATCTCTGAGATATATCGAATCCAATTGTGCTGTTCTTTTAATCCTTCCAGACCATCCTGCATATAAAAATTTTGACATCTGATGAAAGTACTTCGAGCGATACCACACGCTTTAAAACACGTTGATTTAGTCAGGTTAGTTTTTTCAAGACCCAGAATAATAGCTAATTTTTCTGTGACCATAAAATTGGTTCTAGATATAATAAAATCTCCTTAAAATTGATAGATGAAGTATATCATTTCATCTATCAACCTTAAGGGGACTATAGCACTTAAAACTGTCTGGCTCGTTTTGGTTACTGAATAGTGTCCACTTGCTAACGATTATCGGAATCTAATGTACCGTGTACATCGTTTCAGTCCTATCTGAAACTCGGAAACCATTTTTCAACGGCACCGCTGCTGGTAATTTACCAATAGTAGTATTACCAGCATGACCTACGTACACATGCGATTGGCCATAATGCGTATCAGCCTTAGCTTCATCAGCCTTACTTTCAACGCTTTCATCGCTGGCATACCGATAATGTCCATTGGTTGTAAAGGTCTGCGAAGGCAAGTCTGGCCGTAGCCCAGCGGCGGCTTGTAGTTGCCGACTCACCTGTACGCGACTGTCCGGATAAACCTCTACCATACTACGGCCAGCAACATCAAACGTTCGCCACTGAAATGTCAATCGTTTTACTCGATATCGCTTAAAAGTTTTACGACTTTTAAACAGTGTTAACATATCGTGATTCGTCAAATTAGTCCTCATTTGATCTTTCAAATCACCGACAACTTTGGCCCCTTTAGACGAAAGCCCTTCCTGATTCAAGCGCTTGACCATTGCGTAAAAGACGGCTTGCTGCCGAAAACCACGGTGTTGATCGTTGTCAATATGTCTTTCGCGTGCATAGGCTAATGCACGTGCACCAGACATCGATTGCAAACCTGCTTTAAATTTTTCTGGTTTTCCCCAGTAATCTTGTCCGATAAAATCACGATCAACATTAACTTCAACGGGACCAATATCATCGATTGCCCTAATAAAACCATCCCAATTAACAGTTAGATAATAATCAATTGGTAAATTCAAATAATGTTCAACGGTCGCTATCGCCGCTGCATCACCACCATAGGTATACGCCGATTCAATGCGCTGATAACCATGATATTGCTGCGAATGGATCTTAACAAAAGTATCCCGTAATAAACTACATAAGGTCATTGTTTTAGTTTTATGGTTTACAATGACTACCATCATTCCATCCGTGCGCGTTGTCGATAATTTGCGCTTGCCACTATTATCTAACCCCATCAATAAAAAAGTACTGACCGGTTGCTGGGTCAAATTATGATGCGACTTAATAACTCGTGACTCATGGAACGAGTGCAACATGTCAAATAACCGAATACCTTGAATTGTGAAAGCTACTAACATAAAGGTTATACAACTCGTTACTAGTACAATTAGTCGTTTTCTTTGCCATTTAGGTAGTTGCCGCCTTCTCATAAACTCAGTCCCCCCGCATTTCATTCATATCGCGCTTAAACTGATCAGTAATTGCCATTGTCTTGGCCCAAATTTGTTGCTCAGTACGTTGATTTCTAGGCGTCTTAATCTGATAAGTGTTCATAATTTGTGCAGGTTTCCCTCCTAGAACATAAATGACGTCTGAAAGACGAACCGCTTCAGAAATATTGTGCGTTATCAAAACAATCGCTTGCATTTTAAATTTCCTGCGTTCCCATAATGTGATCAAATCTTGCCCTAACCGCTGCCCTGTTAAAACATCCAGTGCTGAAAACGGTTCATCCAAAAGGAGCAGTTCTGGCTCAACAGCAAGTGCACGCGCAAAACCAACGCGTTGTTTCATCCCTCCAGATAGTTCATAGGGGTACGCATTTTTCAACCCTTTTAAACCAATCAAATTAATTAAATTGTCAATTTGATTGTCAACATATTGACAGTCAGAATTAAGCTGACTTTCTAAGCCAAACATGATATTTTGACGTACTGTCAACCATGGAAATAGCGCAAAGTTCTGAAATACCATACTCATACGGCGATTAGGAGCCGTGACTAAATTACCATCAAAAGTAATGGCGCCATAGCTGGGCCGAATAATCCCCGCAATCATTCGTAATAGTGTTGATTTTCCGACACCAGACGAACCAATAATACTAATAAACTGGTGGGTTTGAACCTGCAAACTAACCGCTTCCAAAATCAGTTCAGACTGCCGTTGTTTTGAAAGTATAAATGACTTTGAAACGTGATCAACATCTAATAAAACTGCTTTTTTCAACTTAAACTCCTCCTCGTATTAATAATGAAAGCGACGTTCAGCAAATCGATATAATGGTTGCCAAATCAACACAACGCATAACCCAACAATGACACAAATAATCAGTACTCCAGTTGCTTCTGCAGGCTTATTATTGATATTTTGGGCAATGTAAGCACCAAGTCCAGTAACCGCATACTGGTGGGTACCCCAGCTAATCAATTCAGCCGCAATATCAGCATTCCAGGCTGCCCCAGCAGCATTAATAATTGCGGTAATGAACGATGGAAACAGTGATGGAATTAAAAAGTGTGTCCACCAACGCCACCCTGACAGGTGAAAAATATTAACAACATCTTTGATATCACTGGGAATTGCCAGATACCCCGCGATAATGTTGAAAAAAAAGTACCATTGAGTTCCAGTCATTATCAATGGAATGACCCACCAATGCTGTGTCGTCCCTGTCAACGTAATCATTAATGCAACAATTGGAATATAAATATCCGCGGGAATTGATCCTAAAACTTGTCCAACCGGTTGAATCAGTTTTAACCGCCGCGCATTACTAGCAACCCATACGGCAAGTGGAATAAAAATAAGCGCCGAAAGTAAAACAGCTATCAACACACGACTAGTTGTTAGGAAGGTCCATTTAAACAAAACACTCAAATTAATCCAATCAAGATATTTTATTAGTAATACACCCAAGCGATATAGACCAACAGCTATTACTAGCCACCATGCAATACGCCAATATACCGTATATTTTTTTAATATTCGTATAATCCGTGAAAAGCCCAGTTTTTGCCATTGCATTGGAGCACCATATAACCACCAATACCGGATATGACGATGTAATCGCTTAACTAACAGCGGCACTTTAGCCATAACCATCAAATCATAGACTTGCGATTGCTGTGGTAGTTGGCTATCGGTACTCGTACCGTATTTATAATGTGCCGTTCCTTTAATCAGCGGTTGAAAAATAAACACATTGACCAATAACACACAGATAACTAGCGCAATCACTGCATTAATAACAGCACCAAAATTAGCTGTATCAAGCGCAATCTGGATGTATGATCCAATTCCTGGTAGCACTAATGTTTCATTTTTAGGAACCACGATCGTCGCTTGTTCACAAGCGACTAGGGCAAACCAAGCGGCCGATTGAGAAATGACAATATTCCATAGAATGCTTGGCGTCGCATAAAGAAATTCTAAGCGCCAGAATCGTTGCCAGCTATTACAGCCAAATTGCTTAGCCACTGTCATCAAGTCTTCGGGCGTAACCCGAAGTGACTGATAGAGAGCCAACATAATATTCCAGGCCTGTGCAGTGAAAACGCCGAAAATAGCAACGGCCTCAACACCCAGCACATTATTGGGAAACAATCCCATGAACCATGCAGTTGTAAACGTTAAAAATCCCAATAACGGCACTGACTCCAATAAATTAACAATCGGCAAAATAACATAGCGTGCACTTCGATAGCGCGCTGCTAATATGCCAAAAATCAAAGAAAACAATATTGAGTAGCCCATTCCAATGAATAGTCTCGTTGTTGTTCGTAACGCAGCCGCTACTAAATGTGACATTGTTAAGTAGTCTTTACCTCCCGTAGTATCTAAATAACCCTGAGTGGGTAATCGACTGAGCGGCAGGTTCATCTTGGCAATGCACCAGCCAATCATAAGCAATATTCCAATACTTAGTCCAAGCCACATCATCGTTCCCACCACAGAACGTACTTTAATCCCTCTTTTTAAACTTGTCATGGTGACTCCTTTCCATGTTCAAGTTGTTTTTAGGCAAATAAAACCCCATTAGCAAATTGCAGCTAATGGGGTAAAAAACTAAAATGGATAACGATTTTTGCATCGACGCATTCATTGAGTTTTAGCACTTTAAGACGTAAGAACTAGTCTAGTTATCTTGAAAGAGCCTTAATTCGGCAAATTCTGCTTTACTCATTCCTGTCTCTCGACATTTCTGGGCGATAACCTATATTCTTAAAGTAACCTCACCTAATTGCAACTGATTTTTATTGCTGATGTAATCAACAATGCTATCATAGTTTCAAGATCTTTAACCGTCAATAGAAACCAGCTAATGATAATCATTAACAAGTGATTATTTATACTTTTTAGGTTTCCTTTATAATCGTAACTTTTTCTTAACTATTTATCTCTAAACAAATTACTCGTACTGTCTAGCTTGAAATTTGGACTTTAATTGCCACAAAAATCCTGTTACTTAGTGAAAAATTCTCGGTACCGAAAAAATGGAGCGCACGTTAGGATACTGTGTCGCAAGAACCAAGCCAACCCCCATAAAATCGCCAATTATGGCCGAACCTCCCTGACTAACAAAAGGTAACGGAATTCCCGTTAAAGGTAACAGCCCAATCGTCATGCCAATGTTTTCAAACATATGGAAAGCTAGCATTACGGCTACTCCAGTGGAAACATAGACATAAAATCGGCGTCGACTAGCGAATGCTGAGCGAAAAATTAGATAAAACAAGTACATGTAAACGATAAGTAAGACACTACAGCCAATGAACCCAGTTGTCTCACCAACAACCGAAAAAATCATATCTGATTCCCTAACTGGCACATAAACAGCGTTATGAGTTACACCATTCCCAGTTAATCCACCCACCCCAACCGCTCGCATACTTTGCCACAATTGATAGCTTTGATCCGAGACGCCATTGCTTGGGTTAAGCCACGTATTGATGCGATCAAACTGGTACAATTTAAATCCGATATGAGATAACAGAGATTGGCCCGTGCTCGATGTCGCTAACAAAATTAAAACAACCCCAATGGATCCGGCCACCAATAACACACGCCACAAAAAACTAAACCGGCATGGTGAAACAATGAGCATACCAATAAAAATTGTCAGAAAAACTAACGTCGTTCCAAAATCATTGATGATTTTCAACGCAACAATAATTGGAAAAGTGTAAATAACTAAGCGACGTGTCAACCGCCAATCCGCATTAAAATTATTGTGGGGTCCCCACTGTTGATCTTGAACGATTAACCGGCCCATCATTAAAATATAGAGCGGTTTCATAACTTCAACTGGTTGAAAAGTCAGTGTACCAATTGCAAACCAACTTTTAGCCCCTGTTTGAACATAATATTCTCGACTATAGAAGACCAATAAAAGTATCAATAACAGCATGCCAATTGAATAGCCAATCGGGGCCCACTGCATCAATTGTTTTTCACTTAGGTGAAGCATCGTTGTCGCTATCAATGCACCCACAAGGTACCAGAGACACTGCATCATTGTCGTCCGAACAGGATCAATCACTTTTAAATCATGCAGACAAGCATAGTAAACAGCCCACATACCAATACAACAGAGTATGATGACACATAATATAATCCCCCAGCCATAGTCGCCAATATGTTTATGCTCTTGCCACCGACCAAGTTCTCTATTATTCATTTGTTACCCCCCATAAATAAAATTTATACCGGGCTTAGTATAGCGGTAAATACAAGTATTTTATATTTTAAGTGGCTTTTTTATGCTTAATTAATCGATTTAACCGGATTCTAAATATTGCATTAAAATCTTAATAATCGTGGCTAAGCCTCTTGCTAGCCACGATAAATTAATTGATACAACATTTGATCATTATTACGGTTAATATTTTGCACGTTGTTGACTAATCGTCTTAAAATCTTAGCGTCAATCTAATATTTGACGCTACCTTTAAATCTTTTGAATAAATATTTATTCCAGCAGAAAATTATGCTATACTTATTAAGTACCATATGGAGAGTTGGCAGAGTGGTAATGCACCGGACTCGAAATCCGGCGAACCGGCTAATACCGGCGCGCAGGTTCAAATC